>NZ_PNMA01000005.1 GCF_013823385.1 Hyphomonas sp. | reverse complement strand
ATTCCTTGTGCAAACTTTGCCCTTTGAAGGAGCTTTAGCAGTCCTTGGGCGCCTCACACTTCAGCTGATTGATGATTGTGTTTCTGTCAGCAATTGTCTGAGAATAGGGCGATGGATTCCAGCGGCCTACAGACGTTTAGAAATGTGCGACGCCGCAAGTTCGCGCAATGCGGTGCAGTAAGCGGCAACAGGGTTGGTGGCGGACCCGGTAGGGCAAGATAAAAGCAATGGCGCCACCCCTTGGGTAACGCCTTGTCTGCACATCGATTTTTCGGCGCCCGTTGTACGGCTTCGAGACGCCGGGTTTTGCGCATCCCGTAGCATTTGCTGCAGCTTCGGCTGGCGCCATCCCTTTTGGGGGTGCCGACGAACGCTACCTGACTTTGTTCTGCATTGACGGTGTATCCATCTTCTAAGCGGGCGGGGGGCTGTGCTCTTCATGGTTTTGTGATTCAGCGTATCTGCGGCAGGCGGGCGGGTACTGCGTAACGCAGGAGAGGTATGCAGATGCCGTTCGTGACGACCACTCCATCGTGACCTGAGAAGTGGTGCTGCGAGCGAGCGTGGAGGTAGTACGCCCTACAGGGCGCAAAGGTGGGTGAGCCGCGGCAAGATATCGTCCCAGTGCATCAGTTCTGTTGAGCTGCTTTGGAACTCTATCCCAATCGGACGATCTGGCGGGCTGAGTTCCAGAATCATGTCCGGAGACAACGACGCGTCAAGCGTGGTCGCGAGAGCAGAGAGTGTGATCGTTCAGCGACTCAATGATTTGACAATCCGCAGAGGTGCCGCCAGCACAGGAGCTCACCATTCGAGTTAGTTCGTGCTCAAGCGCTCGAAGTTGTTCTATCCGTTGACGTACGGCTTCGAGGTTTTGCTGTGCCAGACGATCTGCATCATGGCAGGGGCGCTCGGGATGGTCAGCTAGGTTCAGGAGAGAACGGATATCGGGTAACTCGAAGCCGAGTTTGCGAGCGTGCCGAACAAAGGACAGGCGGCGCAAGTCACGATCAGAGTACACTCTGCGCCCGCTTTCTGTCCGCGCCGGTGGCTTGATAAGGCCTTCCTGCTCATAAAATCGGATCGTTGGCACCTTGAGCCCTGTCTTCCGAGCAGCTTCACCAATGGTGAACATCGGCCAACTCCCTTGGCAGCGATTGACCAGAATTCGACGATTGCAGATATCTGCAAGGCTAGGGATATGGCGCAGCTATTCTGCATCCGCAATTGAGAGTTCGCGAGAAAGCCCCAGCATGAATTAGCATAATACTCGTGTGAAACGACTTGAGGAAAAACTACAAATAGCGCTTGATCCTCTAGTTACTGGAGGATTTAGGACGGCGGCGTTCAATCGTGAGTTCTCGAATGCCCCCGTCATGGATTCCAATTGCAGGGTTGATGCTGATCATCGGAATGTCAGCGCTGCGGCTTAGGACAGTTAAGCGTCATACCGGCCATGATGCCTACAGCTTTGGCCGCCATGCGGAGATCCAAGGTGTCGCGGAGCGGATTTGGCGGATCACAGTGATTTCCGCATTGGTTCTTGCAACAATTGCTTGGCAGGTCCCGCACTGGGAAGACGTACTTGGACGAGCGGACTGGGCCTCTTCCGCACCTGTCAGATGGCTTTCTGCCGTGTTGTTCGCTGTGGCTGTAGCAATTGTTGCTATCGCTCAGACGCAGATGGGAACGTCATGGCGTGTGGGCGTGCCCGAAGAGGGGCTCGGCAAACTCGTGACGCATGGCTTGTTTAGCTGGTCGCGCAACCCGGTTTTCGTTGGGCTGCTCTTGGCATTGATCGCGCTACTTCTTTGGAGCCCCACAGTTATGTCCGCAGCAGTCCTGGCGGCCGGTTGGACTTTGACAATGATGCAAGTCCGTATCGAGGAGGAGGCTTTGACGGCAGCACACGGGGATGCCTACGAGCGGTGTGTCGCGAAAGTGGGACGATGGTTCGGACGGCGCCACGGAGGCCGCATAGATGAAGCGTAAGCAATCAGATGCCAGTCTCTGACAATGAATTGATTGTGCGGAATTGAAGCAGATCGGTTAAATTGAAAGCTAACCAATGAAGTGCTACATCCGATATACTCGTCTTTGTGAAGGTCATCGGGAACATGGCGTTCTTCGATAAAATGCCCAACATTTTCATGGCTCTTATTGTCATGATTGCGGCTACCCTGGTGATTGCACCGGCAGCCGATGCCTTGGCGTGTTCTTCCGAAGCTGTGTCAGGTGGCCAGCAGGCACATGCAGTGGTTGCCGATGAAAGGGCGGATGCTGGCATTCGCGTTCATGGTGACAGCGAGGCGAAGCACGGTCTTTGCAACCACGGTCATAGCCACACCAACATGGCTTGGCGTGTTGATAGTGATACTGCATTTGCGCTTCTGATTGTGGACGCAGGAATGCCCAGAATTGGGTACGCAGGTAGCTGGTCACACTTTGTACCAGATGGCCTTGAGAGGCCCCCCAGAGCCTGACGCGATTGCTGCGCTGCGATGTGCGGCGCTGTCTTCTCGTGTCAACTTTCTGGGAATAGAATTTCATGTCATTCAAAATTATGCGGCCACCGCGCCTCGCGGTGAGCTGTGCATGGGCGGGCCTGATGGCCGCAACCATGGGGCCCGCATGGGCTGAACCGGCTCCGCCGTTCGCGCAGCTCGTTGAGCAGATAGAGCAGGCCCCAGCCAGCCGTGAAGCGGCTGCGCTGGAGGACGCTGCCAGTGCACGTGTCTTGCAGGCGCGCGCGCGCCCAAACCCTATCATCGGGATAGAGACGGAGAACGTGCTCGGGTCCGGGCTTTACTCCGGGTTCAGCAACGCAGAAACAACCCTTTCGGTGTCGCAGGATCTTGAGCTCTGGAATCGTCGCGGCGTTCGTATTGGCGCGGCGCGGGCTGAAGCGGATGCAGCAGCTGTCCGGCGCGATCTTGCTGTTACAGACGCTGTCGGACGGCTCGCAACAGTCTATGCCGAGGCCGAGGCCGCGCAGCGCCGTTTCCAGCTCGCTGAAGAGGCCTTGGAACTTACGCTCGCAGACACCAACGCATCGCTCGCTCAGGTGGAGGAGGGGCGCCAGCCTCGGCTCCGCGCGGTTCAGGCCGAAGCGGAGGCTGCATCGGCACGGGCAACGCTTGATGAAGCGCGTGCAGATATGGATGCAGCCTTTGTGAGTTTGACGGTCATGGCCATGCTGTCCTCTCCGGTGACCGCTGTAGCCGATAGCCTTCTTGATCGGACGGAAGTCTTGACTGCTCCGTCCAATGAGCAAGCGCCGGCAATCAAGGCTGCCGAAGCGGAACGGCTGGCAGCAGAGCGGCGTATAAGGGTCGAGCGCTCGCTCGGTCGCCCCGACGTAACGGCGAATGTCGGTGTTCGCCGTTCGCAAATGGATGATGCAACATCGTTCACGCTTGGCTTCAGTTTGCCACTTCCATTCTTTGATCAAAACCGTGGGAACATTCAGGCTGCCCAAGCGGAATTGCGAGCAACGGAAGCTCGGCTCGAAGCAGCACGACAGGATGTTCGCGCCCAGCAGGGAGCAGCCGTTGCCAGGCTAAAAGCTTCCGCCAGCCGTGTCTCCGCCGCAGATGCCGGGGTCGCGTCCGCAGAAGAAGCCTACCAGCTTTCCCGGATTGGCTTTGAGTCCGGTCGCATTTCGCAACTCGAACTCCTTACATCGCGGTCAGCACTCATCAGTGCGCGGACGGCGGCGGTTGATGCCCGTCTTGCCCGCGCTGGCGCAGAAATAGACCTTGCCCGACTTGAAGGGCGCACTCCATTTGAAGGGGATCAAAAATGACCAAACCAGCAGGTTTCACCAACAAGTACTTCCTGATGAGCGCGGCAGCCGCCGTGGTGCTTCTCGGGAGTGTCGCGGCATGCGGTTCCGGTCAGGACGCTTCCGCAGTGACGCAGGACAGTCCTGCCAAGGATGAACACGAGCACGATCATGACCATGATGGCGAAGGAAAGAAGAGTGCTGGCGCTGTTGCAGCCGACAAAAACGCAGACGCTCACGACGACCATGATGACCATGACCACGACGAAAAACCTGAGCCTGCAGAAAAGGCGGAGGATGACGGCCATGGTCATGCTGAGGGGGAGGAGGGCGATGAGGAAGGCGCTGTTCACCTGACGCCAGCCCAAATGCAGGCTGCCGGGATTGAAGTCGTATCCATCTCGCTTGGTGGGGGCGCAGAAACTCGTCTTTCCGGCCGGGTAACCCCGATGATTGATGCAAGGGCGGCGGTTGGCGCGTCTGTAAATGGATTGATTGAGCGCGTGCTTGTTGCGCCGGGGGACTCTGTCAAGGCGGGGCAGCCTCTGGTGATCGTCATCAGTGGTGATGCCGCCGCCGTAAGAGCAGACGTAGATGCCGCGCGTGCCTTGGCACAGGCGTCACGCCAGGCGCTTCAACGTAGCCAGAACCTCTACGATCAGGGCATTGTTGCGCGTCAGGAAGTCGAAGCGCTCACAGCGGAGTCGGCAAGTGCTGACGCGGTAGCGCGGGCGGCTGAAGCGCGCGCGGCAGCAGCGGGAAAGCCGGACGCATCCGGGCGACTGCGGATTGTCAGCCCCATTTCGGGCGTGGTCAGTTCTGTTCAGGTGGGGCCAGGTGGCTTTCTTGCACAGGGCAGCGTTGTTGCCGAGGTGACCAATCCGGAGCGCGTTGAACTCGTATTCAGTGCGCCTCCGTTGCTCGTCAGCTCTGCGAAGGTCGGATCCACGATGCGGGTCACTGGTCCTGCCGGTGAATTCAATGCGACTGTGACCGGCATTGCCGCCGACGCGGGAGCAGGACAGAGCGGTGCTGCTATTGTTCGCGCACGTGCAGAGGGGGGCAAGCTGCTTCCTTCCGGGTCACCTGTGACCGGGTCGATAGTCACCGGGGGCAGTGATGGGGGTATTCTTGTTCCCAGCGACGCCGTGCAGACCGTGAACGGTAGTTCTGCAGTATTTGTGCAAACCAAAGAAGGCTTCAAGGCAGTTCCGGTCCTTCTCGGTCGTCAGGCCAGTGGCCGAACCGAGATCGTCAAGGGACTTACCGGCAGTGAGAAAATTGCCGGCAAGAATGCTTTCCTTCTCAAGGCCGAACTCGCCAAAGGCGAGGCGGACCACGCACACTAGGAGATACCGATGTTCAAATCCCTCATTGAGGCGTCGGTCCAGTTCCGCTGGTTCGTCGTACTCATCACGCTTATGGTCGCCGGGTTCGGATTGTCTGAACTCCTGCGCCTCCCAATTGATGCTGTCCCGGATATCACCAACCGGCAGGTTCAGATCAATACGGTCGCTCCGGCGCTCGCGCCTGAACAGATGGAGCGGCAGGTAACCTTCCCTCTGGAAACGGCGATGGCTGGAATTCCCGGCCTTGAGAGCACTCGCTCTCTCACTCGGAACGGGTTTAGTCAGGTCACGGTAATATTCACCGACCAGACCGATATCTACTTTGCGCGCCAGCAGGTATCCGAGCGCATGACACAGGCAAGGGAAAGCTTGCCTGAAGGTGTGGAGCCTGCTCTTTCGCCCATCACGACGGGGCTCGGCGAAGTCCTGATGTGGACAGTCGATTTTGAGAAGGAAACTGGGCGCAAGCTTGCAGAACCCGGGCAGCCGGGTTGGCAATCGGACGGTGCCTACCTGACGCCGGAGGGTGATCGTCTTGCGACTGAACTCGACCGCGCGACTTACCTGCGCACCGTACAGGATTGGATCATCACGCCGCGCATGCGCACGGCAAAGGGCCTTGCCGGGGTTGATGTCAATGGAGGCTATGTCAAGGAGTATGCCGTACAGCCGGATGCTGCGCGACTTGCCAGCTACGGACTGAGTTTTGCTGAACTGGTACAGGCTCTCGAGCGGGCCAATACCCAATCCGGTGCCGGGTTCATCCAGAGAGCAGGGGAGGCGTTGACGGTACGCAGCAATGCGCTTGCATATACGACTGAAGACCTTGCCCAGGCTCCAGTAGCCAATCGCAACGGATTGGTTATCCGCGTCGCTGATGTCGCAACCGTCGCTGTTGGTCAGGCTCCTCGACTCGGCGCTGCCAGCCATGATGGTCACGAGGCCGTTGTCGGCACCGCCCTCATGATTGCTGGTGGCAACAGCCGGACAGTGGCTCAGGCGGCGGCACAGAAGCTGGAGGAAGTTGGCGCCAGCCTGCCACCGGGTATTGTGGCTGAGCCCGTTCTGGACCGCAGTGTTCTTGTGAACTCTACTATCAGTACGGTCGCGAAGAACCTTACCGAAGGTGCGCTTCTGGTCATCGCGGTCCTGTTTCTGCTCCTCGGAAACATCCGTGCAGCAACAATTACAGCTCTGATGATCCCGATCAGCTTTCTCTTTGCGGTCATCGGGATGAACAAGTTCGGCATAAGCGGAAATCTCATGAGCCTCGGGGCTTTGGATTTCGGTCTGCTTGTCGATGGCGCTGTTGTCGTTGTCGAGAATACGCTCCTGATGCTTGGTCAGAAACGAGTAGAGCTGGGACGTACTCTCAAGGCCAGGGAACGCCTGGAGGTCGCTGGCGCGGCTGCACGCAAGATGATCAAACCGGCAGCGTTCGGCCAGATCATCATTCTTCTGGTCTTTACACCACTGCTCATGCTGGAAGGCGTGGAAGGCAAGACGTTCATTCCGATGGGTGCGACAGTCATGCTCGCCCTCGTCGGTGCCTTCATCTTCTCCTTCACCTTCGTGCCCGCAATGACAGCTTTGATGGTGCGGGAGCCGAAGAACGTTCACATCAACGCGCAGGGTGAAGCCGAAGAGCATGAAACCTTCCTCATCCGCATTGCTCGCAGGGGCATAGTGCCGGTGATACGGCAGACGGTTGATCGGCCCGTGACAGTGTTTGTCGCGGCGATTGCCGCTCTCGCTGTGGGCGCCACTGCGTTCATGAGCCTGGGCAGGGAATTTATCCCGACCCTGGACGAAGGTGACATCGCCATGCAGGCTCTGCGCGTTCCATCGACGTCTCTCGAGCAATCGAAGATCATGCAGACCGCTCTTGAGCGTGCCATCTTGGAAATGCCGGAAGTTGAAACCGTATTTGCACGTACGGGTACGGCTGAGGCGGCTATTGATCCAATGCCTCCCAATATCTCCGACGCGGTAATCAAGCTGAAGGACCGGAAGGAGTGGCCGGATCCGAAGCTGCCCAAAGAGGAGCTGATTGAGCGAATCGACAAGGCAGCCTCCCAACAGCTTGGCAATGCCTATGAGTTCAGTCAGCCGATTGAGCTGAGGTTTAATGAGCTCATTTCGGGTGTGCGCACGGACCTCGCCGTTCTCGTTTACGGCGATGATTTTGCGCAGCTGCAACGCTCTGCAGACCAGGTGGCCGCCGTACTGCGGTCTATAAATGGTTCAGCTGATGTGCGGGTTGAGCAGGCGTCAGGCATGCCCACACTTACGATCTCAGTGGATCGGTTTGCTGCAGCCAATTTTGGTCTCTCAGCAGCCGACGTCAGCGAGGTCGTTAGCATTGCAGTTGGCGGAGGTGAGGCAGGTCAGATCTTCGAAGGAGACCGGCGTTTTGACGTGATGGTTCGTCTCTCGGAAAACGACCGCAACGACCCTGCAGTCCTGGCGTCCCTGCCAATTGTCACGGCAAGCGGCGTTGTGGTGCCTTTGTCATCCGTCGCCAATATTCAGGTGGCCGAGGGTCAGAATCAGATCAGCCGCAACAATGGCAGCCGCCGTATGGTGGTCCAGTCCAACGTTCGAGGCAGGGATCTGGGTGGCTTTGTGACCGAGGCACAGGCCAAGGTTGCCGAGGCTGTCACTTTGCCTGCCGGCTACTCCATTCAATGGGGTGGCCAGTTTGAAAACCTGAAGCGTGCGGAGCAAAGGCTCAGTGTAGTGACACCTGCAGTGTTTGTCATGATCGGTGTACTGCTGTTCATGGCACTGGGCTCGTTCCGCGAGGCCGGCCTTGTCTTCGCTTGTGTCCCATTGGCTCTTGTTGGGGGAGCCTTGGCACTTTGGCTGCGTGGAATGCCATTTTCGGTCTCTGCTGCAGTCGGATTCATTGCGGTGTCGGGTGTTGCGACCCTCAATGGTCTCGTACTGATGCAGGCAATCCGGGAAAGGTTGCAGGAAGGCCAGTCTCCAATGGAGGCGGCGCTTGAGGGGGCATCCAGCAGACTTCGGGCGGTGCTGACAACAGCCATGGTCGCTATTGTCGGGTTTATCCCGATGGCCATTGCACACGGTGCTGGCGCTGAGGTCCAGAAACCTCTCGCAACCGTTGTGATCGGCGGCCTAATTACAGCAACACTGCTCACTCTGATTGTCCTGCCGACGTTTGCTTCAAGGACGATGCGGTACAGATCAGAGGGGCTGGAGGAGTAAACTTTCACATGGCGGCAGGCCGGTAGCAAAGTCGCTTCCGGCCTGTCTGCATCTCAAGTGTTCAGCTGGCCCGATCTGTATTCATTCAGCTGGGGCTCATCAATCAGGAGACAATGGCACTATGAAACTCGCATACATGTTTGCACTTCTCGGTACAGGCTTCGCACCTCTGGCGGCGCAGGCTCAGCCTGCTTCCTCACCTGTCGGCGTATGGGTTGGCGGCGATGATATTGCTAATTGTGCACGTGGCCCTCTCACGCTGTTCATGTCTGACGGTGTGGTCGCGATCTTCACCTCAGAAAGCGGAGATCTGCATTCGCTTGGAGTTTGGGCCATGGACGGCAGCACGTTGACGATGACGCACAATGATCTTCCCCTCACGGCCTCCGGGGAGTCAAAACCTGCGATCAGTTTGGAGGTTGTGAAACTCAGTGACACGGTTTTCACGACCAGGAATTCAGAAGGCCAGGAGCGCGCGCGTGTGCGGTGCAGTGACATTGAAATCGGGCATGGCGAAGCGCACGGCGGCCACTAGGTTAAGGAGATCTGGTGGCAAGAGAAGCGTTCAGAGTACGGAGTGTCCCAGAAGGGCGACCCGCGGGGCCTAGCGGAGAATGAGAATGTCTAGTTCACACAACGATGATCACGCTCACAGCGATTTTTTCAATGGCTTGTTGGCCGGGCGCGCTGAGCTGGTGTTTTCACTTGCGTGCGGCGTGTTGCTCCTGGTGGGCTGGATTGTGCCCAAGGTGTTCGCCGGTTCTGGGGAAATGTTCAGCCTGACATGCTATGTCATGGCCTATTTTTTTGGAGGCTACTACGCTCTCCGGGAAGTCGTCGGAAAGCTCGTGAAGGGGCAGTTCGAAATAGACTTTCTGATGCTTGTTGCTGCAACTGGTGCCGCCCTGCTGGGGGAGTGGGCAGAGGGTGCTTTGCTTCTCTTCCTGTTCAGTATCGGGCATTCGCTTGAGAATTATGCAATGAGCCGTGCGCGCAACGCGATTACAGCTCTGGCAAAACTCGCTCCTGAGACGGCGCGTATTAGACGTGCTGGCCGTGAGGAAGAAATCCCGGTCGCAAGGCTGGGTCTGGGCGACATCGTGATCGTGCGCTCCAATGAGCGATTGGCTGCGGACGGAGTCGTCATTGCCGGAGAGAGCAGCGTCGATCAGGCGCCAATAACAGGTGAGAGTGTTCCCGTCGACAAGAGACCTATTCCGGTTGCGGAACAAAATTCCGACAATGTCCCGTCTGAACACCGGGTTTATGCCGGCTCGATCAACGGATCCGGCAGTCTTGAAATCAAGGTGACGCGTCTGGCAAGCGAGACAGCGCTGGCCCGTGTTGTAAAATTGGTGAGTGAGGCTGAAACCCGGCAGTCACCTACTCAGAGTTTTACAAAAAAGTTCGAGAAGATCTTCGTGCCGGCTGTAATACTGCTGGCATTGGTCGTTTCATTCAGCTGGCTCGTATTTGATGAAAGCTTCAGCGAGAGCTTCTATCGGTCGATGGCCGTTCTGGTTGCCGCCAGTCCGTGTGCCTTGGCAATCGCGACACCCAGTGCGGTTCTGAGCGGAGTGGCGCGCGCCGCTCGCGGCGGTGTGCTTGTGAAAGGCGGCGCACCCTTGGAGTCGCTTGGCGCTCTGGATGCCATCGCTTTCGACAAGACCGGCACGCTTACTGAGGGACGGCCTCGGTTGGTGGATATCACTCTCAATGAGCGTGTTTCTGAAGACGAGCTGCTCGGGATAGCGCTCGCCGTCGAAGCTCTGAGTGATCATCCGCTGGCCCGCGCAATTGCACGTGATGCGGAGAAGCGCCTAGGTAGCAGGCCTTTCACTGCCGAAAAGTTTGAGAGCCTTACCGGACGCGGCGTATCGGCGTCGGTCAACGGCGAGACTGTTATCATTGGCAAGCCTTCGATGTTTGATGGCATTGATACGCCCGAGATGCCGTCAAAACTGGCCGCAGATGTGGCCGATATGGTGGCAAAAGGGCAAACCATGATGGTCGTTCTCAAGGCGGAACGCTTCCTTGGAGCGATCGGCCTGATGGATACGCCGAGACCGGAAGCTGGGCCTGTCATTGAGCAGCTTCGGCAGTTGGGTGTTTCCCGTATGATGATGATTTCCGGCGACAATCAGGCTGTTGCCGATACGGTTGCCAAACATGTCGGGTTGGACGTGGCATTTGGCGACATGATGCCAGAAGACAAGGTCCGAAAGATTGCAGAGCTCTCAGCAGGTCGCGGTGTGGCGATGGTGGGAGACGGCGTCAATGACGCGCCGGCGATGGCGAATGCAACAGTCGGCATCGCGATGGGGGCGGCAGGATCGGACGTTGCTCTCGAAACGGCGGATGTGGCACTCATGGGAGACGACTTGCGCACCTTGCCTTTTGCTGTGGGGCTTAGTCGTTCGACGCGGCGAATTATAAGGCAGAACCTCTGGGTGAGCCTTGGTATCGTTGCGGTGCTCATTCCGGCTACATTGCTGGGCCTTGGGATCGGCCCTGCTGTGTTCGTGCATGAAGGTTCTACTCTTCTGGTGGTAGGGAACGCCCTTCGATTGCTCGCCTATCGGCCCGCGTCAGGATCGAGCTGACCCTAGGATTGGTCCAAGCAACCGGTGCCGTTTCTTCCAAATGTGTTGGCGCCTTCGCGTAAAGGATCTGCACAAAGCTGGGGGTAGAGTTGATGGAGATTAGTTATTGTGATCAGAAGGTGACTGCGTTTGCGATGCGCCATTCATCAATTCTGGAGAGTGACTACTGAGCGATTTGAGAAACGTGGTCACACTACTTCTCTTCGAATGACATGCTCATTTTGTCGATAGCGACCCACAGGATGTCTTCTGCACGACCTGCTTGGCGCAGCACGAACTCCAAGGCGTTCAGTCTCTTGTAGAGAACAGGAGCATCTGCGGAGCCCCCATCAGCAAGTGTGAGGTCCACCAGGGCCCTGCCGGCCGTCAGTGCTCCGCTAAGATCAATCAGGGCATCCCCGGCGTCTGAGCTGATGTCGTCGAATGTTCTGGCTGGCTCCGGCGGCTCTTGGGCCTTGTTCAATGCTTTCCTTGCCATCTGAATTCTCCTGCGAACTTTTGGCAGTCATCATTTAAAACCGAGCAGCACTCGGGCGGATAAAACGTGCGCTTGCGGCTGCCTGTCTGATCGTGCGGTCAGCCCGGTCGGCGATGACTTCGTGCACAACCGAAGGCGTGCATGAAAACTGGTCCGCGCGACCAGAATCTGTTAGCAATGGCGTTACACTTTATGGGTAATGAAACGCCCTGAAAGTGTCAACCTAAATAGTGCAACAAAAGACATAAAAAGGGTAGTTATGATCCCTGCGCAATTGCGAGCTGCCCGAGCGATGCTCAACTGGAGTCAGTCGGAACTCGCCAGACGGGCGGAGCTGTCCGTCGAGACGATCAAACGCTTGGAGAGGATGGAAGGTAGTCTGGATGCGACAAAGGTTTCGACCTTGAGCGCAATCACCAAGGCTTTCGCCAAAGAAGGCATCGAGTTCACGAACGGCGATGCGCATGGGGTTCGGCTCCGGAAAAAATAGTGGTGCCGCAGTCCATTTCTCCGTGAGCTGAACAAGGCAAAGGTCTGAGGCGAAGCAAGCCGTCAGTACTCAGCGCCGATTGATTGCGCGCGCTCCAGGTAGTGCTAGCTGCCGCAAAGCCATCCTGCTCGCGGCGTTCATGCCGCCTTGCTATGTGGAGGCGGCGGAATGAACGCCGCTTCAAGAATCGTCAACCTTGATTCTGTCTTTGGATGAGCGGCATCGGGAGGATCTCTATTCTGCGCCTGGCGAGTAGGATGTGCTGCGCCCGCCAGCTTCGTCTTTTTGCAGGATGCCCAACGCGATGAGTTGCTCGATGTCGCGGCCTGCCACTGAACTTTCCTCCGGATGGGATTAAAGCCTCGGTGGTGTGAACACCTGCCGTTGTGAACATGGATACCGTGACCAGAATCAACGGAGATGGATATCGCCGGACGCTACCACTTTGCGTCATCACATCGAGGCATTCACAAAGTTCAGTATGGGATCAAAATCATTCGCATCCGCTGCTCGCAGCGCAGCGATGTATGCGGTGCGCCTTGCACTGTTGTTCGCTAAGTCGGCGCCACGCGCCCAGTCGACCGGCGGATGATCAAATGCCTCAGCGAGGAAAATGTCTGCGCTGATGCGCGCGTGACGGCCATTTCCGTTTGGGAACGGATGGATCCTGACAAGTTCGTGGTGGAGCCGGGCGGCAGCTTCCAATGGTGCATAGACTTTGTTTTCCGCCCAATACTGCGCGTTTCCCAGGAGTTGGCGGACCTGAACGCTGATCAAGCGCGGATCGATCCCAATGTTCTTCTCACGCAGCCGGTAGGTGCCCGCCCAGCGCCAGACATCGCCGAACAGGCGCCTGTGCAGCTCCCGCAGGAACTCGTCTGTCAGGATTGCGGTCTGGCGCCTGCCGGCGAGCCAGAGCAGCCCGGTTTCGATATTGGCCTGTTCGAGTTCGTTCAGCTCTCCACGCGTGGTGATGTGCTTCTGTCTCAAACCTTCCAGTTCATCCGGATCGAGCGGCGTCGCGCCTTCGGGTTCATCCATGATCCCGTTCATGGCTAGTCCCAGAAGTGAGAAGGGGGATCGGCAACGAGCGCGCGGGTGAGCCGATCAATCTCAGCCTTGTTCTGCTCCGCACTAAGCGATTGCTGTTCAAGGGCCATATGTGTCGCGGCCCGGCTGACGATCCTGGTCGCCTTTCGGCGAGCCTGAGCTTCGATGAGGTCATCCAACTCGCCGCTCGCCGGGACAATTGCATAGACAAATCGGCAGCCCATGGCTTCCGCCATGTCCTGCATCGTGCGGAGCGTCACGCCTCCCTCGGCTTCGGCAAGCTCGGCTTGCGAAATGCGCCCACGTGTCAGGGAAAGCCGTTTGCCCAGCTGCGTTCCGGACATGCCGAGGGCTTTGCGAACATTGGCAATCCAGCCCCCAGGCGGGGTTCTCAATGTGTTTGCGGGATTGCGCGCTGACTCGCTGATCTTGCGGGCAATCTGGCGGCGGGCCGTGTCTTTGACGCTCATTTGTCTATATATATGCAGACGGTTTCGACGATATTGTCTACTTATATATAGACGAATATAGTTTTTATGTCTATAAAAATATAGACTAATTTCGAAATTTGTCATTATATTTATAGACAAATGACTTTCGGAGCTACGCACGAGCGGCATATCCAGGCACATGTCATCCCAATTTCCTGTCCCGGGCTATGCGAACAATCGTGTCGGGGGAGAGGTGGGTGTAGCGCTTCAGCATCTTCCAGTCCTTGTGACCGGTGACGAGGGCAACCTGCTCAATCTGCAACCCGGCCTCGAAGAGGCGGCTGGTGCCTTCATGGCGAAGGTCATGGAAGTGAAGGTCTTCAATCCCAAGTTCCATGCAGGCCCGGTGGAACGCAGTCCCTATGGAGCGGGGATTGTAGGGGAAGATACGTCCCTTGTTCGTCGTGCTCCGGCGCTGCTCCATCAATAACTCCCAGGCATCATATCCGGTCAGGTCAACGAGCGGTACGCGCTGGTCATTGCCGTCCTTGTTACGCGGATCCTTGCGGTCACGGACGGTCACCGTGCGTCGGCGTTCGTCCATGTCAGGCCATTCGATGGAACAGATCTCCGACTGGCGCATCGCCGTCGCGACCGCGAACTTCACAAGCCGTGACATCGGAGACTTCTGCCGGGAGTTGCTATCAAAGTATGCAATGAGCTGGTCAATCTCCTCCTGCGTTGGCCTTCGGTCGCGCTCCTGCGCCTTGCCGACAAGGCCGAGCCGTTTCAGGGCGACGCGTGCAAGGTCAACCTGCTCGGGGCTGACAGATATGCCGTGGACCGCCGAGGCGTGGATGAGGATGGTCTTGATATAAGAGATATCAGCCGAAATGGTGGGCGGACCTGCGCCCTCGGCGCGGCGCTCACGCGCGAACTGGATGATCCGTTCACGGTCGAGAAGGTCGAACCTGACAGTACCAATTTTCTCCTTCAGCTTTTCGAGCGTGTAGGTCTTGGACCGGCGCAATGCCTTGCCGACTTCCAGCATGTCTGCGATGTGCAGGTCGATCAGGTGAGAGAAGGTCGAGAGATCATCCGGGATGTTCTTCGAGACGCTTTCACCCCGGTCGACCCGGCGCTCCATCTTGAGCGCCCATTCTTCAGCATCCTTGCGGCGCACAAAGCTCTGGGAGACATATCGACCCTTGCGTCTCACCTGGGCGCGCCAATCACCCTTTGGAAGTCTAAAAATGCTCGACATTTATGTGCGCTCCATGTGCACAGACAGATCAAATCCGGTACAAAAGGGTGCAAATCGGTGCACACAGACTGCACATGTTCGTGCTTTAGTCCCTTGATAGTACATAAAAAATGTTGAAAAAACAAGACTATAGATTCTCAGTCGCTCCGATGATGGACTGGACCGACCGGCATTGCCGGGCGTTCCATCGCACGCTGACGAAGCGCGCCCTGCTGTGGACGGAAATGGTGACGGCGGACGCTGTGATCCATGGGGACCGGGAGCGGCTGATCGGTTATAGTGAGGTTGAACACCCTCTTGTCCTCCAGTTGGGCGGGTCGGAGCCGGGCAAGCTGGCTGAAGCGGCGCGGATTGCCGAGGACTTTGGCTATGATGAGGTGAACCTCAATTGTGGCTGTCCGTCCGAGCGCGTGCAATCGGGCGCGTTTGGCGCCTGCCTTATGGCAGAGCCCGATCTGGTGGCCGAGTGTGTGGCGGCGATGCGCGGCGCGGTTTCGATTCCCGTGACAGTCAAGAACCGGATCGCGATTGATGATCTACCCGCGCGCGAAACACTGTTTACCTTTGTCGACAAGGTCTCGGCGGCCGGATGCTCCGTGTTCACCGTACATGCACGCAAGGCCTGGCTGAAGGGGCTGAGCCCGAAGGAGAACCGGGAGGTTCCTCCGCTGGACTATGGTCTCGTGGCAGAGCTGAAGGCGGCGCGGCCTGAGCTGGTCATTATTCTCAATGGCGGTATTTCGACGATTGATCAGTGCCGGGAGCACGCCAAGGTGTTCGATGGCGTCATGCTCGGCCGGGCGGCTTATCAGACGCCGGGCCTTCTGGGAGAGGTGGATGCGGCGCTGTTCGGTGAGGGCGCGCCCCTGGCGCCGGGAGACGCGGTACGGGCCTACGAGCCCTATATCGCCGCGCGCCTCGCGGAAGGCGTCAGCCTGCATGCGATGACACGGCATATGCTCGGCCTGTTTGCCGGCCAGCCCGGGGCGCGCCAATGGCGGCGCATCCTCTCGGAGCAGGGCGTGAAGAAGGGGGCGGGGCTCGACGTGCTCCGCGCCGCGCTCGGCGCGGTTGAGGGCGCTGCGCTGGCGGGTTAAATTTGTTCTTTCTTTGTTCGTATCATCGTGTTAACCTTTTCCAAGTTGGGAGAAGGGGCGCGCGGGATGGTTTGCCGGGTAACAACCTTTGCATTCGAGGGCGTTGAGGCCCAGCCGGTCGATGTCCAGGTCCAGCTGGTGGGCGGCAATCCGGCTTTTCATGTGGTCGGCCTGCCGGACAAGGCGGTCGGCGAAAGCCGGGAGCGGGTGCGCGCCGCCTTGATGGCGCTTGGCCTGGCGCTGCCGCCAAAACGTGTAATCGTGAACCTCGCGCCGGCCGACCTTCCGAAGGAGGGCAGCCATTATGATCTTGCCATTGCCCTCGCCCTGCTGGCGATCCTTGGGGTGATCCCGCAGGATCAGCTGGCACGTTACGCCGCGATGGGGGAGCTGTCACTGGATGGGCGTCTCGGGGTAACTGCCGGTGTGCTGCCCGCCGCGATGGCGGCCGAAGCGATGGGGCTCAGCCTCATCTGCCCGGCAGCAGGCGGGGCAGAGGCGGCTTGGTCGGGCGGCGACATTCTCCCTGCACCCAGCCTCATTGCCCTCATCAATCATTTCTCCGGCCGCGCGGTGCTGCGCCCGCCTGAAAAGGGAGAGCTGGAGGAAGAGGTTTCCGGCCCGGACCTGCGCGATGTAAAGGGGCAGGAAGGGGCCAAGCGCGTGCTGGAGATTGCAGCCGCCGGGGGGCATAATCTTCTCTTCTGCGGCCCGCCGGGGTCCGGCAAGTCGATGCTGGCCCAGCGTTTGCCGGGGCTCCTGCCGCCGCTGTCTGCGCGGGAGCTGTTGGAAGTTTCGCAGATCCAGTCGATTGCCGGCCTCCTGCAGCGCGGGGCGCTGTCACGTGCCCGGCCGTTCCGGGCGCCGCATCATTCAGCCTCGATGGCGGCGCTGGTCGGCGGCGGCATCCGTGCCAAGCCGGGCGAGGTGTCGCTCGCCCATCACGGTGTCCTGTTTCTGGACGAGCTGCCGGAATTTTCCTCCCAGGTGCTCGACAGCCTGCGCCAGCCACTGGAGGCGGGCGAAGCGATGATCGCGCGGGCCAACCGCCATGTGCGCTATCCGGCGCGGTTTCAGCTGATTGCCGCAATGAACCCCTGCCGGTGCGGGGGCGGACCCGGCGCGGCGGCCTGTTCGCGCGGGCCCCGTTGCGCGGCCGATTATCAGGCGCGGATTTCCGGGCCTTTCCTCGACCGGGTGGACCTCTTCTATGAAACCCCGCCGGTTACGGCGATGGACCTTGCCTTGCCGGCGCCCGCTGAAGGTTCGGCGGAGGTGCGCGTGCGCGTGGCGCAGGCGCGGGCGGTACAGGCGGAGCGTCTTGGCGGCCTCGGTGAGACGCTGCGCCCGGTCAATGCCGATATTCCGGCCGGGGCGCTGGACAAGGCTGTAATGCCGGATACTGCGGGCGCCGCGCTCCTGTCGGAGGCGTCGGAAAAGCTGCGGCTGACCGCGCGCGGCTACACCCGCGTCCTGAAAGTGGCGCGGACGATTGCCGATCTGGATGGGGTAGACGGCGTCCGCCGCGTACACCTCGCTGAAGCGCTCAGCTACCGGCACCGCCCGGTGGCGGAGGCGTCCCAGCCGGGCGCCGGCGCGCTTGCCAGATAGGTTTCAGAAGAGAGAGACGGTTAAGCCTCTGCTTAAGGCTTTCCGTTAGGCTGCCGGCCCATGACCCAGGATACGCCCCGCCCGGACGGCGCCGAGACGCCGGAACAGACATTCCTCGCCACGGCGAGCCATGAAATCCGCACGCCGCTCAATGGCATTCTGGGCACGGTCTCCCTGCTGCTGGAGACCGAGCTTTCGCCCGCGCAACGAGAATATGCCGAGACCATCCGGCTTTCCGGCGCGCGGCTGCTCGATCTCCTCAACAATGTGCTCGACTATGCCCGGCTGGACGCATCCGCCGTCGAGATCGAGGCGGAGGCTTTCTGCCCGGCGCGCCTCTGCGGGGAGGTGGTCGAACTGCTGAGCCCGCGCGCTCATGCGGCCGGGCTCGATCTGGCGGTGCGGTCTCTGCCCTCGCCGATGCCGGGGTTTCTGGGGGATGCGGGCCGCATCCGGCAGATACTGTTCAATCTTGTCGGCAATGCGCTGAAGTTCACCACGCGCGGCGCGGTGCTGGTCGATGCGGAGATCGTGCCCGGCGGGCTCGCCTTTCATATCCGCGATACCGGGCCGGGCATTTCGCCGGCCGATCAGGCACGCCTATTCGAAGCTTTCCGGCAGACTGCCGCCGGGGACGCGTATCGCGATGGGGGGGTTGGCCTTGGCCTCGCCATCGTCAAGCGCCTGACAGACCTTCTGGGCGGGCGCATTGAAGTCGTCTCTGCGCTGGGGGAGGGGGCGCGGTTCAGCGTCTTCCTTCCATTGCAAAGGTCTGGGGCGGCACCGTTGGAGCCGCTGCCGGTGATCGGGGGCCGGGTCGGGCTTGCCGGAGTGCCCCCCGCGACGAGCCTGGCTCTCTGCACCAGCCTGGCCGCGATGGGCGCCGAGGTGTTTCTCGTCGATACCGGCGCGGCGCCCCTGCCAGAGGGGATCGATGTCCTGCTCGTCGGGGCCGACCTTCCCGAAGGGATCGTTGCCGCGCTCGCGCGGCGGGCGGCTTCCCTGGTCGTGTTGCGCCCGGAAGACAGGGGTGCCATCGCCCGCTTCCGCGCCCTTGGCTGCGTCGGCTGGCTTGTCCGCCCGCTGCGTATGGGGTCGGTGGCCGAACGCATCCTGCTGGCGCGGTCCGGCGCAGATGCGGTGGAGGAGCAGGAAGCTATCGCCGGGGCGGGCCGCGTGCTGATCGCAGATGACAATCCTGTAAACGCCCTGATTGCGCGCCGTGCCTTGGAATCGGCCGGATTTACCGTAACAGTTGCGGCAACGGGCAGCGAAGCGCTTGAGGCTGCCGCCAGGATGGAGCCAGACCTTGTGCTGATGGATCTGCGAATGCCGGTCATGGATGGGTTTGAAGCGATGCGCCGTTTGCGCGCCGAGGGGTTCCCCGGGCCGATCATCGCGGTTTCTGCCGAGATCAATCCCGATATCGAGCGCCGGGCGCGAGACGCAGGCGCCGACGGCGTCGCTGCCAAGCCACTAGACGCGGAAGCCCTGCGCCGTCTGGCCCTGCGCTGGACAGGCCGCTCCGGCGCCGTTGCGGGGGCCGCATGACAGAGACCGTATTGGCGGCTGAGGCCAAGAAGCCGCCGCGTTTCATCCGCGCGCTGCGGGCCCTGAACGACCGGCGCATGGCGGCGATGCTGCTCCTTTCGCTGGCCGCCGGCCTGCCTTTTGGCGCGGTACTTGGCACGCTGAATGCCTGGCTGACGGTGGAGGGTGTGACGCCTTCAACCATCGGCACACTGTCACTCATCACGCTTGGGTATGCGTTCAAATATCTCTGGTCGCCTGCCTTTCAGGTGGCGCGCCATCCCAAGCCGTTTCTTGGCCCCCGGCGCACCTGGCTGATTTCGCTGCAGGTGCCGATTGCGGTCCTGCTGTTGATCCTGCCCTTTTCCAATCCGGCGAGCCAGATTGGCCTGATCGCGCTGGTTGCCCTTGGCGTGGCGCTGCTTTCGGCGACGCATGACACGGTGCTCGACGCCTGGCGCATCGAGGTCGCGCGCAGCGATGAAGACAAGGATCTGATGGCCGCGCTCTACCAGTTCGGCTATCGCGCCTCGACTTTCATTACCGGTTTCATGGCGCTGCTGCTGGCCGAGTATATCGGCTGGCAGATGGTCTATGGCCTGATCGCGTTGATGATGGTGCTGGCAATTTCCGGAACGTTCATTGCGCCGGAGCCAGAGCTTTCGGGCAAGCCCGCTGAGGCGCGTGAAAGCTTTCAGGCGACGGTGCCGGAAAAGCCCTTGCGTATCTTCACGGTTTTTGTAGCGGCTGGATGGGGCCTCGCCATCCTTATGATTGCCTGGCATGTTTTTGCCTCGCTCACCCAGGTGCCCCCACCCAGTGGCAGCGCGTTTGTTCGCGAGCAGGGGCCGATTATCGTGATCCTGACGGTTATGGTGCCAGCCACCTTGGCCGCTTACCTTCTGTGGCGCCATGGGCGCACGCCGGGCATTGCCGTGCCTGACAAGGCCGGAGACAGCCGGGCAGTACGTGTCGTGCATTCCCTCTTCCGGGCCATCTTTGACCCGCTGATGGAAATGATCGGCCGTCTCGGCTGGGGCGCGCTTCTGGTGCTGCTGCTGGCGCTGACCTACCGGTTTGCCGACGCGGTCTGGGGGGCGTTTGCTTATCCTTTCTATCTCGGTACGGACTATGGAGCGATCGGCCACACGATGGCAGATGTTGCGGTGGCCTCGAAATTCTTTGGCGTTCTGATGACAATGGCGGGCGCAGCCATCGGCGTCGTTATCATCAGCCTCATCGGGCGCATGCCCGTCTTGGTGATCGGCGCTGTTCTGGCCGCAGCCACCAATCTTCTCTTCGCAGACCTTGCGCGCGGCGGCATGGCAATTGATGCCTTCTTGGAATGGACAAGGCTCGCAGATCCGATCCGGGTGTTTGCCGGTTGGGCCGCGTCGATCTCTCCGGAAGGGCAGGGCGCCGAGGCAGGCGCCCGGATGGCGCGACTGATGCTGGCGATCGGGGGCGAAAACATCGCTGGCGGCTTTGCCAGCGTTGCGGTTGTGGCTTACCTCACATCGGTTGTGAACCCGCGCTTTGCTGCCGTTCAATATGCGCTGCTCGGCTCGCTGACCATGCTGATCGGCACGCTGGGGCGGCCCTGGCTGGGCGAAATGATCGAGCGCCACGGATATTATACCGTGTTCATCGTTACCTTCTGGCTCGGCGGGGTCGCGGTTGTGCTGTCCCTCCTCGAATGGCTGCGCATGGCCAGACAGAAAACTCCGGTCCCGCTGAGCGAGACCGGAGCCTGATAGTCTGAATTCTCCGGCGCTTAGACGCGGTCGGTATCGTAGGCGGCGATGGTGGCAAGGTCCACGATGTCGCCGACCGTGGCGCCCAGCGAGGCGATCTGCACGGGCTTTTCCAGACCGAACAGCATCGGGCCGATCACGGTGGCCCGGCTCATCGCTTCGAGCAGGTTGGTTGCAATCGAGGCGGAGTGGATGGCCGGCATGACCAGCACATTGGCCGGGCCGCTGAGGCGCGAGAAGGGGTAGATCAGCCGGTGATGCGGGTTCATCGCCACATCGGCATTGACGTCGCCCTCATATTCGAAATCAACGTCCTTGCACTGATCAAGGATGGCAACGGCCTCGCGCACGCGGTCTCCGCGCTCGCCCATCGGGTTGCCGAAGGTGGAGTAGGAGAGGAAGGCAACGCGCGGGGTGAAGCCAAGTCCGCGCACCGCGCGGGCCGCCTCCAGCGCAATATTGGCCAGCGTCGGCCCATCGGGCAGTTCATGCACGCTGGTGTCGGCAATGAAGATCGTCTTGCCGAGATTGATCACCATCGACATGCCGATAACGGCCTGGCCACCGATCGGGTCCAGCACCAGCATAGCGTCTTTCAGGGCGGCATCGTAATTCCGGGTCACGCCCGTCACCATGCCGTCAGCATCCCCATTCTTCAGCATGCAGCTGCCGAACACGTTCCGGTCCTGGTTCACGAGGCGCTGAACATCCCGTTTGAGATAGCCCTGCCGCTGCAGGCGGGCATACAGCATGTCCACATAGATCGGGTTCTTGTCCGAAAGGCGGGCATTGATGATGTCGAGTGAGCCGAGGGGGATGCCCATCTGCTCCATCGCCCGCTCCACCTGGGCTTCGCGGCCGATCAGGATCGGATGGCCAAGACCCTGGTTCTTGAAGCTGAAAGCGGCGCGCACAACGGCGGGCTCTTCGCCTTCGGCAAACACGATGCGGCGCTGGGTCTCGCGGGCGCGGGCCTGGACCCCCTGCAGGAAGGCCGCCGATGGGTCAGCCCGGCGCACGAGGCTGCGGCGATAGGCGTCCATGTCGGCAATCGGCTTGCGGGCCACGCCCGTATCCATCGCGGCCTGCGCCACGAAGGGCGGAATGAAGCTGATCAGGCGCGGATCGAACGGGCTCGGAATGATGTATTCGCGGCCAAAGCTGGGGCGCGCGCCATGATAAGCGGCGGCCACTTCATCGGGCACGTCCTCGCGGGCCAGCTCTGCCAGCGCGCGGGCGCAGGCGACCTTCATTTCCTCATTGATGCCGCGGGCGCGCACATCCAGGGCGCCGCGGAAAATATAAGGAAAGCCCAGAACGTTGTTGACCTGGTTGGGATAGTCGGAGCGACCGGTGGCGATGATGGCATCGCTGCGGACGGATTTGATTTCTTCCGGTGTGATTTCCGGGTCGGGATTGGCCATGGCGAAGATGATCGGGTCTTTCGCCATCGACTTGACCATGTCCTTGGTCACCGCGCCCTTGACCGAGAGGCCGAGGAACACATCGGCGCCGTCCATGGCTTCAGCCAGGGTCCGCTTCGCAGTCTTGACCGCGAAGGCAGATTTGAACTGGTCCATCTTTTCGGTGCGGCCTTCATAGACCACGCCGCCCGTGTCGCAGATCAGGATGTTTTCGCGCTTCACGCCCAGATGGCGGATGAGGCCGGCGACCGACAGGCCGGCGGCGCCCGCGCCGGAAACCGCAACCTTCACGTCCTTCAGCTCGCGCCCGGTAATGTGGCAGGCATTGATCAGGCCGGCAGCGGCGATGATGGCCGTGCCGTGCTGGTCGTCATGGAAGACCGGAATATCGAGTTCGTCGCGCAGGCGGCTCTCGATGATGAAGCAGGCGGGGGAGGAGATGTCCTCCAGGTTGATGCCGCCCCAGGTCGCGCCGATATTGCGCACCGTGCGGATGAAGTCCTCAACATCTGTTGTGTCAACTTCAACGTCAAAACTGTCGATATCTGCGAAGCGTTTGAAAAGAACAGACTTTCCTTCCATCACCGGCTTTGAGGCCATCGGCCCCAGATTGCCGAGCCCGAGGATTGCCGTGCCATTGGAGATCACCGCCACAAGGTTGCCCTTGGAGGTGTAATCATAAGCCCTGTCAGCGTTCTCCGCGATGGCGAGCACGGGGATGGCCACGCCGGGACTGTAGGCGAGCGAGAGGTCGCGCTGGGTCCCCATCGGCTTGGTCGGGATCATGGAGATCTTGCCGGCCGTCGGGTGGGAGTGGAAATCAAGGGCTTCCTGGTCAGTGAAGCTCGGGCGCTGCGTGGTCATCTCAGGTTCGCTCGGACGGTTGTTTTGTTGTTGTTGTCTCTATCAGTCCCCGTCTAGGCCGCCCCGGGGCCCCTGCCAACAGTGAAATGGCGTGCGCAGGTGCCGCACTGCTTTGCGAATCTGCTGGATGCGGGCTAGCTTGCCGCGCCATGCCAGACACCGCCCGTCCTCCCGCCGCCGCAGAACCGACGCCCTTCATGGCGCAGTATCTGTCGATCAAGGCACAGCATCCCGATGCGCTGCTGTTCTTCCGCATGGGCGATTTCTACGAGCTGTTCTTCGACGATGCCGTAGAGGCAGCCCGTATCCTGGACATCACCCTGACAGCGCGCGGCGAACATGACGGCAAGCCCATTCCGATGGCGGGCGTGCCCTATCACGCGGCAGAGGGCTATCTCGCCCGGCTGATCAAGGGCGGATGCCGGGTGGCGGTCTGCGAGCAGATCGAAACTCCGGCAGAGGCGAAGAAGCGCGGCTCCAAATCCATCGTCCAGCGCGGCGTTGTGCGGATCGTGACGCCCGGCACGCTGACCGAGGATGCTCTCTTGCCCGCCAGGCAGGGGCAGGCGCTGGCGGCAATTGCCTTTGCCGGAACGGGGGAGGCGGCCCTCGCCGTCTGTGATGTCTCAACCGGCGCGTTTGATCTGACCGCCATCCCGGCAGCGCGGCTGGGCGAGGCGCTGCTTGCCTGGCCGCTGAGCGAGCTGGTGATTGCGCAGGAAGATGCCGACCGTCCGCTCATTCTGGAAGCGCGCGGGTTTCTGAGCGCGCCGATTACCGAACGTCCCGGCCGCGCGGCGAGCGCCAAAACCGGCGAAGCCTTACTCAAGGAAGTGTTCGGGATTGCTGCGCTCGATTCCCTCGGTGAGTTCAGCCGGGTGGAGCTAGCGGCTGCCGGGCTGCTGCTTGATTACGTTAAACTGACCCAGGCCGGTGCGCCGATCCGCCTGCGCGCCCCGCGCCGGCCCGATGCGGGCGGCCTCCTGCTGATCGACCCGGCCACACGGGCCAGCCTTGAGATCGACCGCAGCATCAGCGGCGGGCGCGAAGGCACGCTGCTGGCGGTGATTGACCGGACGGTGACAGCGCCCGGCGCGCGCCTGCTTGCCGCCCGGCTTGCGCGCCCTTCCAGAAGCATCGCGGAGATCACAGCCCGCTATGATGCCGTTTCCCACCTGCTTGGCGATACTGGCCTGCTCGAAGATGTCCGCACCCGGCTGAAGGCGGCCCCTGATCTTGAGCGCGCCGTGATGCGCCTCAGCCTCGGGCGCGGTGGCCCGCGTGATCTTCTGGCGATTTCCAAGGCTGTGCTCTCGGGCGCTGAGGCGGCGGCGGTCCTGGGGCAGGGGCTGCCCCCGCGTCTGGCCGATGTGGCAGAGACGCTGGGCCTCACGGGCGCGCCCTCGGTGTGGGCGTTTGCCGAAGACCTGCTGCGCGCGCTGACTGAAGCGCCGCCGATGCTGGCGCGTGATGGCGGCTTCATCGCTGAGGGCTGGGACGCGGGGCTGGATGAAGTCCGTGCCCTGAGGGATGGCAGCCGCCGGGTGATTGCGGAGCTGCAGGCGAAGTATGCTGACCAGACGGGCATTTCTGCGCTGAAGGTCAAATTCAACAATGTGCTGGGCTATTTCATCGAGGTGCCGGCGGCCAAGGCCGATCCGATGCTGCGCGCGCCGCTCTCGTCAGACTTCATCCATCGCCAGACAATGGCAGGCGCCGTGCGCTTTTCCACGCATGAGCTTGCCGATCTGGCCGGCCGCATCAGCCGGGCCGAAGATGAAGCCAGGGCGCGCGAGATAGCACTGTTTGAGTCCTTCTGCCGCAAAGTAGAGGAGCTTGCCGGCCCGTTGGCGATCATCGCCGCTGCGCTGGCCGAACTCGATGTAGCAGCCAGCCATGCTGTGTGGGCCGCAGAGGTTGGCGCGGTGCGTCCGCAGCTTGATCCCCGCCCGGTCTTCGAGGCGAAGGGTTTGCGCCATCCGGTGGTCGAAGCGGCGCTGCGCCGGGAAGGCAAGGGTTTTACCGCAAATGATCTTGTTCTGGATGCGGACGGAAATGAAGGCGCCCGCTTCCTGCTGGTTACCGGCCCGAACATGGCGGGTAAATCGACCTATCTGCGCCAGTCGGCGCTCGCGGTGATCCTGGCGCAGGCAGGAGCCTTTGTTCCCGCCGCCTCGCTGCGGCTGGGCCTCGCCGACCGGGTCTTCTCCCGCGTGGGCGCTTCGGACGATCTCGCCCGTGGCCGGTCTACCTTCATGGTGGAAATGGTCGAGACCGCAGCGATCCTCAATCAGGCAACGCCGGAAAGCTTTGTTATCCTCGATGAGGTAGGCCGGGGCACGGCCACCTGGGACGGCCTCGCCATTGCCTGGGCGGCGGCCGAACATCTTCACGATACGAACAGATGCCGCGCCATCTTCGCCACCCATTATCATGAGCTGACAGACCTTGCCGGGCGCCTGCCTGCAGCGGCGAATGCCTCGCTCAAGGCGCGCGAATGGAAGCAGGAACTGATCGTCCTGCATGAGGTTCAGCCCGGCCCGGCTGACCGCTCCTATGGCGTGCAGGTGGCGCGGCTTGCCGGCTTGCCGCGCTCGGCGGTGACGCGCGCAGGCCAAATCCTGAAGAAGCTGGAGGCAGGCCCTGCGGCCGCAGAAAGCCTGCCGCTCTTTGCCATGGTCGCCGAAGATCCGGCCCCGGAGTTTTCCGAGGAAAGCTCAGCGGTGATTGAAGCGCTGGCGGCAGCCGATCCGGACAACCTTACGCCGCGTGAGGCCCTGCAGCTTGTTTATCGCCTGAAGGAACTCAGCCGGGGCGGGTAGTCCGCGCTCAGTTGGGCAGGCGGACGATCTCGTCTTCATCGGAAGGTTTGATGGGCAGGGTAGGATCAGCCAGTGGGGCTGAGGGATCTGCGAGTTCATCGAGATTGATGCCGAGATCGAGGCTCTCGCCAAAATTGCCGCCGCCAAGTCCGCCCGCGCCCAGCACGGTGCTGCCCTGACCGGAGCCGCCAAGGCCGCCGGATCCGAGCAGGCGCGTTCCGCTGTCCTGCGGCTGGCCGATATTGAGGTTCAGCGTGCCGCTGAGCTCGCTCCCGGCGCTTGCCGTGGCGGTGTCGATGGGAAGTGTTTCCCCTTCCACGGGCGCGGCCGGGGTTGCCTCAGCTGAGGACTTTGCCGGGTCCGAGCAGGCAGTGCCAGCAAGGGCGAAGGAGAAGAGAAGCGCGGCGGTCAGCGGTTTCATGATCATTCTCCGTAAATGGCGCAGGCGTCAGCCGGCAGCAAGCTTTGCCTGCACAACGTCCCAGAATTTGGCAGCCGCATCAATGCCTGACAGCCGCTTGAGGGCCTGCAAGCCAGTGGGCGAGGTGACGTTGACCTCAGTGAGGCGCCCCCCGATCACATCGATACCGGTCAGCGTCAGCCCCCGGCGGCGCAATTCCGGCCCGATGGCTTCGCAGATATTCCGGTCCGCGCCGGAAAGCTCGGTGGCTGCAGCGGTCCCGCCGACGACCAGGTTTGACCGGACCTGTCCGGTCTTTGGCCGCCGGTTGATGGCGCCCACCGGTTCCCCATCGATCAGGATGATGCGCTTGTCGCCTTCAGAAACCGCAGGCAGGAAAGCCTGCACCATCACCGGTTCGGGCGAGCGGGAGAAGAACAGCTCCAGCAGGGAGTCGAGGTTGGAATCATCATATTTGAGGCGGAAGACGCCGGCGCCGCCATGGCCATAGAGCGGCTTGACGATGATATCCCGGTATTCTTCGCGGAAAGCGTCGATCACCTGCCGGTCACGGCTCACCAGCGTCGGCGGCATGATTTCCGGGAACAGCAGCGGGAAGATCTTCTCCGGGCTGGAGCGCACTCCGGCCGGATCATTGACCACCAGCGTCTGGTTGGTGACCATTTCCAGAAGGTGGCAGGCCGTTATGTAGGCCATGTCAAAAGGCGGATCCTGACGCATCAGGACGACATCCACGTCACGCGCAATGTCGATTTTCTGGTGGGCCCCGAAGATACCCGGCGTCTCGCGCACGCGCTGAACCTTTGCCGGCCGCGCCCAGGCGATTACCCGGCCTTCGCGGAAAGAAAGGTCGCCGGGACCATAGACGAACATCTTCGCGCCGCGCGCCTGCGCCACTTCGGCGAGGGCAAAGGTTGTATCCCCGTCGATATTGACCCGCTCCAGCGGGTCCATCTGGATGGCAATGCGAAGCGTCACGCGTCAGTCCCTTCCGGTGTTCCCGGAAGGAGGGGCAGGGGCGTTGAGCCCCTGCGCCCGCTTCCGGCTCAATAGCTTGCGCCGCGGAGTTCCGGCAGCGCCTGGCTGTCATATGACGTGTCCGGCACCGGTTGGTAAGAGGGAGAAGGAGAAACGGGCATCTGCGTCGTCGGCGCAGCAGGGCGGCGGTTGTCCTCGACCAGCCGCATATAGGAAACCACCTGTTTCACCCCGCCAACCACACTTGCTTCCTCCGCGGCCCTGCGCAGTTCCTCCGGAGAGCGGGCGATGCCCATCAGGTAGACTACGCCATTATAGGTTTCGACATTGACGTTGATGCTCTTCACCGTGCTGGAGCCGATCAGGCGCGAGCGGACCCTGGCGCTGATGAGCTCATCGGCAACATTGGCGAAGAAGCCGCCCGGCTGCTCGATGGCCAGTTCATTGGCGACATCCTGGGTGTAAACCGATGTCCAGGCGATGCCTTCGGCGCGGGTGCGGTCTTCGGCCGAATAAACCCGGCCTGTCAGCAGCACCAGGCCACCGGAGACTTCCACGGCCACCTCACCGAACCGGCTGGAACTTTCCGACAAGAGGCGGGCCTTGATCTCGTTGGAGGCGCCGATGTCATCGATGGTCTGCCCGACCGTCTGGTCCTTTGAGGCTGCAAAGCCGGCAGCGCCCACGGCCCCGACAGCGGCCACCGCGCAATTGGAAAGCGGGAGAAGGGCAATCAGCGGAAGAAGGAGGAAAGGGGCACGCATATGAGGGTTCCTGAGAATGGCGGCGGAATTTTCCGATTACATTGCCGAAAGATACGGCGATTTTCCGGCAAACTATATTTAATTCCCTGTATCCCTGCTGAACGAGGCTGCAAGCCTTGAGAGGCGGGCAGGCGGGCGGATAGCTGTCCTGATCGGTCCCTATGGGCTTTTTGCTGGTTGAAACCGGCCTTGCATGATAGTTTCAAGGCCCAGTAGCCAAAGGAGCCCTTGCCCTGTCATCCGCCACATCCCGCGCACAGCCCCCGAAAAGCGTTACGATCGAAGAGATCAGATCGGTCGCTGATGCGCTTTGCAAAGTCCTTGAAGACGATAAAGCTGAAGACCTGATCCTGGTCGAACTTCAGGGCAAATCCTCTCTCGCCGATTTCATGATCATCGCCTCTGGCCGGTCGGGCCGCCATGTGGCGGCGCTGGCAACGCATGTCGCCGAGGAAGTGAAAAAGCTCACCGGGCGCAAACCCAGCGTCGAAGGCATGCCCAATGCTGACTGGGTGCTGATCGATACCGGCGACGTGATCGTCCACCTGTTCCGTCCTGAAGTGCGTGAATTCTACAATCTCGAGAAGATCTGGGTTTCCGACAAGCCGGTCCACCGCGCCAGCCCGGCCTGAGGCATGCGCCTCCAGATACTCGGCGTCGGCCGTCTGAAGGACGGGCCGGAGCGCGACCTCACCGATGATTATCTCCGCCGCGCCTCTGCCATGGCGCGCGGTCTTGGATTCCGCGGTCCCGAAGAAGCCGAAGTCGCCAGCGGCGGCGGCATGGAAGCCGAAGGCGCCCGCCTGCTTGCCCGTATCCCCGAAGGCGCGCGCATCATCCGCCTGGACGAGGGCGGGGAGAACCTCACATCCGATGCCTTTGCTTCCCGCCTGTCCCGCTGGCGAGACGATGGGATGCGCGACGCCTGTTTCCTGATCGGCGGTGCTGAAGGCTATTCGCCGGAGGTGCGCACGGCCGCGCCGCAGACGCTGGCCTTCGGCGTGCAGACATGGCCCCACCGGCTGGTGCGCGCGATGCTGGCCGAACAGATCTACCGGGCCCTGACGATCCTTGCCGGCACGCCCTATCACAAGGCCTGATCCCAGGCCGGAAGCGTGGCTTTGACCGCTTCGGCAGTTGCACTCGCGGCGTTGCCGGTTCTAATGACGCCTGCTGGAACAGGGGTGTCAGCATGAGCGGGACAGGACGACGAATGCCGGGCAGGGACTTCTGGAAAATCTACGGCCCATTGATCGCCGTGGCGCTGATCGGCTTCATCTGGGCGCTGTCGGCGATGGATCCCGCCCCGCCCAAATCCATCCGCTTTGCTGCCGGCGCCCCTGGCGGGGCCTATTACGCCTATGCCGAACGATATCAGCGCCTGCTCGAAGAACAGGGGATTGAGGTCCACCTCATCGATACCCAGGGCTCCATCGACAATCTGCGGATGCTGGAAGCCGGAGAGGTGGATATCGCCATCGTCCAGGGCGGCCTTGCCAACAGCAAGGATGCCGAACTTTTGCGTTCGGCGGGCGGCATTTTCGAAGAGCCCTTCTGGGTATTCGTCCGCGCCGATTACCCGGCCGAAAGTTTCGGGGATCTGCGCGATGCGCGCCTGTCGATCGGGGCGGAAGGCTCTGGTACGCGGGCCCTCGCGCAGTCGATCCAGCAGCAATATGGCGGTGTCTGGCCAGAGGCGGCGCGCCAGTCGCTCGGCAGCACGGATTCCCAGGCGGCGCTTTTCGCTGGCGAGATCGACGCGGCCGCCTTTGCAGCCTCCCCGGGGGCTGCCTATATCCAGGCGCTGATGCGGTCCGCAGAGGTGCGGCTTCTCCCCTTCGACCGGGCCGAAGCGCTGGCCCGGCGAGAAGAGTCCCTCTCGGCGGTAACGCTGATCCGCGGAGTGATCGATGTCGGCGCCGACATCCCCTCCGAAGACGTGCCCCTGGTGGCAGCCATTGCGCAGTTGACGGTTCACAAGGACATTCACCCGGCCATTGAAGCAGTCTTGCTGGATACCGCGATGCTGATCCATTCCGAGCCGAGCCTCTTCAACAAGGGCGGCCAGTTTCCGAACATGACGAATGTGGATCTGCCGGTCAGCAAGCAGGTCGCCCGCTATTATCAGGATGGCCCGTCATTCCTGCGCCGGTATTTCCCGTTCAGCGTGGCGAATTTTCTTGACCGGGCCTGGGTGCTGGCCATCCCGCTGCTGACGCTGGCCTTCCCGCTGGTGCGGGCTGCTCCGCCCATCTATCGCTGGCGCGTACGCCGGAAGATTTACGTGTGGTACAAGGATCTGCGGGAACTTGAGGCGCAGGGCAGGGCGCTGCCGAAGGGCGCGGCCCGGCTCAGCGTCGAGAAACAGCTCGAGCGTCTGCAGATCGAGGTGGGAAAGCTGGAAGTGCCGCTGTCCTACACCGACGATCTCTACCGCCTGCGCAGCCATATAGAGTTCGTGAAACAGCTGCTCGTGTCGAGCGAGCCGGTCACCGGCGTCACGATGTAGGGTCAGGCGGCAAGGCCGGCCGCCTTTACCTCCGCCTGAAACGTTCGTGAGACGGGGGCTTCCTTGCCTGAAAGAAGCACCAGGCTCAGCTTGCCACCCAGTTTGCGGGTGTCGCGCACGCCATCCTTCGCCACCCACCAGGACCGGTGAACCTGCAGGCCATCTGCCCCAGCCAGTTCGCGCATGGCGTCGGCCAGCCGCATAAGGATCAGCTCCTCGCCATGGCTGGTATGGATGCGCAGGTAATGATCCTCCGCGCTGACGGCATAAAGTTTTGCCGTTCGATACTTTACCGGCAGACGGGAGAGGAAGGTTTCCTCGGGGCTGGCGCCCTTCACTGGCTCAGTCACCGGTGCCAGCACCGTGCGCTCGATCATGAAGCCCACAGCGGTCACCGCTGCCGCGAGGACCCAGACCAGGCCAAACAGGCGGGGCAGATAGCCCGGCGGAATAGCCCGGCCCGAGATCACGGCTTCCAGGAGGATGATCATGGCCGTGACCGCCAGGGCGGATGTCACCGACATGATCGCCATCATGGCCGGCACCGGAACCTTCTGGCCAGATCGTTCCATGACGGTCCGCGTCGTCTCAGCAGAGAGGCCGCCGGTGAGGACAAGGCCGGTCCAGTACAGATAGGCCGCCCAGAGCGGCAGGCTCCCCGAAGCGTTATAGGGGCTGATGATCGTCAGGAACGCGCCGATCACGGCATATATGCCGATCTCCCGGAGGCGCCGTGTCCAGTCACCCGCGTTTCCCAACCGAAAATCCCCTCGCATTTCGCGCTTCGTGAGTTGTTTTGGCTGCATTTCACGAAGGATTCCAGACCGGACACGCACGCGCTGTGGCGGCGCCAGCGAGGGGCGGCAGATTGGTGGCATCAGAGCCAGAGGGGCATGCCCGGCGGCCCTGATCCAACCCAAACATTCTGCTTCTGGAGCCCAACACCATGATTTCGATCGCCGCCGCCCAACGCGAGAACCCGCTTCGCCGGTTGCGCCAGCGCCACCCCAACAAGATCGTCTTTGCCATTGCGCTGGGCGTCTATTGGGGGCTCAGCCATGTGATGCTCCAAGGGGAGGGGCCGGTCAGGGTCCGGGTGGATCTGGCACCGCTGCTGCAATCCCCGCTGGTGCTGCAGGCGCATGTGGGCGGAGCCTTACTGGCTTTCGCCATCGGTTGCGTCTTGCTGGCAGGGGTGAAGGGGCGGGCCATGCATCGCACGCTTGGCTATGTCTGGGTGGCGGCCATGGCGATCACGGCGATCAGCTCCTTCTTCCTGCAGAGCATCAATCCGGGCGGGTTCAGCCTCATCCATGCCCTGTCGGCTTGGACGATGATCGTGCTGCCCATGGGGCTGGCTGCGGCGCGGCGGAAGAACATTTCCAAACACCGTAAGGAAATGACCGGCCTCTTCGTCGGAGGGCTTGTGGTGGCCGGATTGTTCAGCTTCCTGCCCGGAAGACTGATGTGGCATCTGTTCTTTGCCGTGTGAGGCAATCGGGGCTTTAAACCTGTCACAAAGCGCCGTTACAGTTCCTCCGAGGGTCATCAGGAGGACAAAATGGGACAGTTTCGAACACTTTCGGTCATTCCAGCCGCCATCCTGGCGCTGGCGTCGTGTCAAACCCCGGCGCCGGCGCCTGCTGCCGGATTGGTCACCGGTCAGGTAGCGGTTCTGCCGGACGAACTCCTGTCTCCCGCCAGCGCCGAAGCTGCACTGGAATTCTACTATCGCACGCTGCCGGATGACTTCTTCCCCCGCGCGCCCAGAGGTCTCCCGCTGCCCGGCGATCAGGATGTGCTCACCCGCATCCTTGTCGGCTCCTGCTTCAATGAAGAGACGCCGGACGGGACTGCGATGTCGACCGTCGCCGCGCAGGACGCCGACCTCTTCCTGATGATCGGCGACAATGTCTACGGCGACATGGACGGGCGGGCCTATATCAGCAATCAGGCGACCCTGGATGAGCTGCGCGAGAGCTTCAGCGATCTGGCCGCGCGCCCCGAATTCCTGGCCCTGCGCGCAAAGCACCCGATGATGGTGGCCTGGGACGATCATGATTACGGCGCCAATGATGCGGGCCGCGAGTTCCCGTTCCGCCGCCTGGCCGAGCGGATTCATGAACGCTTCTGGGGTCTTGAGAATCAGGATGTCGGCGCCTGGCCGGGCACCTATTACGCCCGCAGCTTTGGCCCTGAAGGTCAGCGCGTCCAGATCATCATGCTGGACACCCGTTTCTTCCGCTCGCCGCTGGAACCCACCGACGAATGGGGCGCCAAAGGTAAGGAGCGGTACGTTCCGTCTTCTTCTGAAGGGCAGGACATGCTGGGCAATGACCAGTGGACCTGGCTGGAAAACCAGCTTCAGGAAGAGGCTGACCTGCGCCTCATCGTTTCCTCGATCCAGGTGATGACGACTGACGGCCATGGCTTTGAGGCCTGGTCGCGCCTGCCCGCAGAGCAGGAGCGGCTCTACCGTCTGATTGCCGAAACCGAGGCTGAAGGCGTCGTGTTCGTTTCCGGCGACCGGCACACGGCTTTCCTCTACAAGGACGACGCCGCGCTGCCTTATCCCGCCTACGAGATCACCGCCTCCTCGATGAATGTCTCGATGCGGGATACCTCTGATGAGGTGGACCGCGCGCAGATCGGGCCGGGCTATGCCCCCAACAATTTCGGCGCCATCGAAATTGATTGGGAAAGCGGTACGGTCCGTCTTGCCATCAAGAGCGACACCGGCGACACCGTGAATGAAGTGGTTGCGCCATTCCGGGGTGCCGCCGGAGAGTAAGACGCGCGCCGCTGCCCGGCCCGCCGAGACGAGGCCATGACCGACACCCGCTCCGTTCTTGCGCTGATCCTGTCGGTGATGATCCTGCAGCTGGCGGGCGGGCTGACCGGCATCCTGACGCCGCTCGGCCTTGAGCAGCTGGGGGTTGATGCCTCGCTGATCGGATTTGTTGCGGCGATGAATGCGGCCGGCTTCATGCTGGGGGCGTGGACCTCGCCGCGGGCGCTCGCCCTGGTCGGCAATATCCGTCTCTTCGCGGCCGGGGCGGGGGTCAGCGCGGCGGGCATTCTCTCGCTGGCCCTGATCCAGGAGGCGCCGTTCTGGGCGCTGATCCGCGTGCTGCAGGGCGTGGCGTTTGCCTACATGTTCACCAGCATCGAAAGCTGGCTGGGGGAGGCGGTGCCCGCCCGGTCTCGCGGAAATGTGATGGGCGTTTATCACACCGCCGCCAAGCTCTCGCTGATCGTCGGGCCGTTCTTTCTGGCGGGGCTCTCCCCGCTCGACAGCCGGTCGTATATCTGGGCGGGCCTGTTCCTGGCGCTGGCGCTGGTGCCAACCTGCCTGACAAAGCTGAAAGAGCCCCCGCCGCCAGACCGGAAAGCCATGCCGCTCGGCCAGTTGTTCGACATTGCGCCCGCCGCCGTCATCGGGGTGGTTGGCGCCGGGCTCGTCAATACCGGCACGCTGGCGCTGCTGCCGGTCTATTTCGAGAAGTTCGAGCTGGCAGGCGGAGGCACGGCCGCGGCCGCCATCGCCATTGCCATCGCCTGGATCGGCGGCCTGATCGTGCAATGGCCGGCCGGGCGTCTCTCCGACATCATCGACCGGCGGCTGGTTGTCGCGGGGCTGACCGGCATAGCCGGGGCGGCGGCCATCCTGATTGCCGTCTTCGGCGCGGTGATCGGCGAAACCGGCGTGCTGGTGCTGATCGGTGTCTGGGGGGCAGGGGCGCTCTGTTTCTACGGCATCTGCGTGTCCCATGCGATTGACCGCACCCCGCAGGGACAGGTGCCGCAGGTGATGTCGGGCCTGTTATTTGTCTGGGCCGCCGGATCGATTGCAGGGCCGCTGATTTCCGGTGTCGTGATGCGGCTGGCGGGCGCGGTCGGGCTCTTTGGGTTTGCCGGCGTAATGCTGGGCCTGCTGGCGCTCTACATGATCGTGCGGGTTCGCCAGCGCGCCCCGGCCGAGTCTCCCCCGGCAGGGGAGCGTGGCCCCATCCTGCCCAGCCCGCTGGCGAGCGTTGAAATCATGCCCCGTGACCCCACGGAAGGAGAGCAAAGCTAAGTACGCGACTTGGTACTCAGCCTGTTGCAGCATCATTTCAGGCGTGTATATAGCCGCCCTGTCAAAGAGGAACGGAAACGGTAACCGGCGGAATGCTGGCGGGCCGTGAGGCCGGACAGGGAAACCACTCCATGAACATCCATGAATACCAGGCCAAGGCGCTGCTCAAATCCTTCGGGGCGCCTGTGGCAGAAGGCGTGCCTGTGCTCTCGCTCGCCGATGTGCAGAAGGCAATCGACACGCTCCCCGGCCCGCTCTGGGTCGTGAAAAGCCAGATCCACGCAGGTGGCCGCGGCAAGGGCAAATTCATCGAGCCGGAAGCCGGTGAAAAAGGCGGCGTCCGCCTCGCCTTCAACAAGGAAGACGTGAAAAAGCATGCCGAAGCGATGCTTGGGCGTCACCTCGTCACCGCCCAGACCTCTGCCGCCGGCAAGCAGGTCAACCGCCTCTACATCGAAGATGGCGCCGACATCGAGAAGGAACTCTACCTCTCGATCCTGGTTGACCGCTCCACCTCGAAAGTTTCGTTCGTTGTCTCCACCGAAGGCGGCATGGACATCGAAGAGGTCGCCCATGAGACCCCTGAGAAGATCCTGACCCTCGGCATCGATCCGCTGACCGGCGTGACCGCAGCTGATTCGGCCAAGATCAACGACGCCCTGAAGCTGACCGGCACGGCAGCAGAAGATGGCCTCAAACTCTTCCCGATCCTCTACAAAGCCTTTGTCGAGAAAGACATGGCGATGCTGGAAGTGAACCCGCTGATCGTCATGAAGGACGGCCATCTGCGCGTGCTCGACGCGAAAGTCTCGTTCGACGGCAACGCGCTGTTCCGCCATCCCGACGTTCAGGCCCTGAAGGACGAAACCGAACAGGACGCCAAGGAACTCGAAGCGGCTGAATGGGATCTTGCCTATATCGCCCTCGACGGCACCATCGGCTGCATGGTCAACGGCGCAGGCCTGGCCATGGCGACCATGGACATCATCAAGCTCTACGGCGAGGAGCCGGCCAACTTCTGTGACGTTGGCGGCGGCGCCGGCAAGGAGAAGGTGGCGGCCGCCTTCAAGATCATCATGAAGGACCCCAACGTGAAGGGCATCCTCGTGAACATCTTCGGCGGCATCATGAAATGCGATGTCATCGCCGAAGGCGTGATCGCAGCCGTGAAGGAAACGAACCTGTCGGTTCCGCTGGTGGTTCGCCTTGAAGGCACCAACGTCGATCTCGGCAAGAAGATCATCCGCGAGAGCGGCCTGAACGTCATTCCGGCCGACGATCTCGACGATGCAGCCCAGAAAATTGTCAAAGCGGTGCGGGGTTAAGTTCCATGTCCATTCTGATCGACAAGAACACGAAAGTCCTGACACAGGGCATGACCGGCAACACCGGCTCGTTCCACACCAATCAGGCGCTGGCCTATTTCGGCACCCAGATGGTGGGCGGCATTCACCCCAAGAAGGGTGGCGAGATGTGGAAGGCCGATAACGGCCAGGAACTCCCGATCTTCGCGTCCGTCGCCGAAGGCAAGGAAAAGACCGGCGCCACCGCGTCTGTGGTCTATGTTCCGCCGGCTGGCGCAGCTGCCGCCATCGAGGAAGCCATCGACGCAGAGATCCCGCTGATCGTCTGCATCACCGAGGGCGTTCCGGTGATGGACATGGTTCGCGTCAAGGCGAAGCTCAACAAGTCCAAGTCGCGCCTCATCGGGCCCAACTGCCCCGGCCTCATCACGGCCAATGAGTGCAAGATCGGCATCATGCCGGGCTCCATCTTCAAGAAGGGCTCGGTGGGTATCGTCTCGCGCTCGGGCACGCTGACCTATGAAGCCGTGTTCCAGACCACGAATGCTGGCCTTGGCCAGACCACCGCGGTCGGTATCGGCGGCGACCCGGTCAAGGGCACCGAATTCATCGACATCCTGGAAATGTTCCTGGCCGACGATGAAACCAAATCGATCATCATGATCGGCGAAATCGGCGGTTCTGCCGAAGAAGAAGCCGCTCAGTTCCTGATCGACGAGGCCAAGAAGGGCCGCAAGAAGCCGATGGCCGGCTTTATCGCGGGCCGCACAGCGCCTCCTGGCCGCACCATGGGCCATGCCGGCGCGATCGTTTCCGGCGGCAAGGGCGATGCAGAGTCGAAGATCGCGGCGATGGAGGCGGCGGGCATCCGCGTCAGCCCCAGCCCGGCCCGTCTCGGCACCACACTTGTCGAGGTGCTAAAGGGTTAGAAAGACCTTATAGTGTTATAGATTCGTGACGCCCGCTCCCGGCGTATTCCTGGGGCGGGCGTTGCAGCATAACCTGCTTCACGTAGGGGCAGGGGGTACGGTCCGTCCCTATATCAGTCGCCGGGGGCGGCAACTCTGGAAGGATGGACATTAAATGGCCGACGATGGCAGCCCGGTGAATGGTCCCCGCAGCACGGGCAATGCGGCAATGCTGGATACTGCGTTCCTGTACGGGGGCTCTGCCCACTGGCTGGAACAGATGCAGGCGGCTTACGCCAAAGACCCCAATTCCGTGCCTGAGAGCTGGCGCGCCTTTTTCGCTGAACTCGGCGATGAAGCTGCAAGCGCCACCCAGAACGCGAAGGGCGCCAGCTGGAAACGCAATGACTGGCCGCGCCCGGCCGCCAGCGAGCAGATTGCCGCCTTTGACGGCAACTGGGCGCTGATCGAGCCCAAGCTCGAAAAGAAGATCAAAACCGCCAGCCCCGCGCTGGGCGCCGAGGAAGTCACCCGCGCGGTGACGGACTCGATCAAGGCCCTGATGATGATCCGCGCCTACCGGATTCGGGGCCACCTGGCCGCCCAGCTCGATCCGCTCGGCCTTTCCGGCTTCGGCGACCAGCCCGAGCTTGACCCGGCCAGCTATGGCTTCGGCCCCGAAGACATGAACCGCAGCATCTATATCGACGGCTATCTCGGCCTCGAGCACGCCACTCCGGCGCAGATGCTGGACATCCTGCGGCGCACCTACTGCTCGACGCTCGGCATCGAGTTCATGCACATTTCCGACCCGGAAGAGAAAGCCTGGCTGCAGGAGCGGATCGAAGGGCCCGACAAGGGCGTTGCCTTCACCCGCGAGGGCAAGCTGGCAATCCTCCGCAAGCTGATCGAAGCGGAAAGCTTCGAGCGCTTCCTGCACAAGCGTTATCCCGGCACCAAACGGTTCGGCCTGGATGGCGGCGAGGCGGCCGTTCCGGCGCTGGAGCAGATCATCAAGCGCGGCGGCGCCCTCGGCGTCAACGAGATCGTCGTCGGCATGCCCCACCGGGGCCGTCTCAACATGCTCGCGGCCGTGATGGGCAAGGGCTACGAGAAGATCTTCCACGAATTCCAGGGCGGCTCGACACAAGGGGCCGGCGAGTTCGGCTCGGGCGACGTGAAATACCACCTCGGCGCCTCGTCTGACCGTGAGTTTGACGGCAATGTCGTCCACCTCACCATGAACCCGAACCCGTCCCACCTTGAAGCGGTGAACCCGGTCGTGCTCGGCCGCACGCGCGCCAAGCAGTTCATGGAATCGCGCCAGACCGGCAAGCTCGACCGCTCGCACAAGCTGCCCCTGCTGCTGCACGGGGACGCTGCCTTCGCAGGGCAGGGCGTCGTGGCCGAATGCTTCGCCCTGTCGGGCCTGCAGGGCTACCGCACCGGCGGCACGATCCACTTCATCGTCAACAACCAGATCGGCTTCACCACCAGCCCGATGTATTCGCGCTCCTCGCCCTATCCGTCGGATGTGGCGCTGATGGTGCAGGCGCCGATCTTCCATGTGAACGGCGATGATCCTGAAGCGGTTGTCTATGCCGCAAAGGTGGCCACCGAATACCGGCAGAAGTTTGCAAAAGATGTCGTCATCGACATGTTCTGCTACCGCCGCTTCGGCCACAATGAGGGCGATGACCCGACGATGACGCAGCCGGTGATGTACCGCGTCATCAAGGATCGTCCGTCCACGCGCGAAATCTATGCTCAGCGCCTCGTGTCTGAAGGCCTGCTGACGGCAGCCGATGTCGACGCGCAGGTGAAGGAGTTCGAGGATTTCCTCGACCGCGCCTTCGAGGCCGGCAAGACGCTGAAAACCAACAAGGCAGACTGGCTGGAAGGCCAATGGTCGGGCTTCGGCCTGCCGCTGGACGATGACCGCCGCGGCAAGACCGGCGTGTCCAAGACGCGCCTGAAGGAACTTGGCGACGCCATCACGCGCATTCCGGAAAGCGTGGACGTTCACAAGACGGTGGAGCGCGTGATCGCCCGCCGCCGCGAGAGCTACGAAACCGGCAAGGACATCGACTGGGGCGGCGCCGAGCATCTGGCCTTCGCCAGCCTGCTGGACGAAGGCTTCCCGGTGCGTCTCTCCGGCCAGGACTGTGGCCGCGGCACCTTCGTGCAGCGCCACAGCCATCTCGTCGACCAGACGACCGGCGACCGCGTGACCCTGCTCAACCATATCCGCGACGGCCAGGCGCCGTATGAGGTCATCGACTCGCTCCTCTCCGAGGAAGCCGTGCTCGGCTACGAATACGGCTACTCGCTGACCGATCCGAACACGCTGACCTGCTGGGAAGCCCAGTTCGGCGACTTCGCAAACGGCGCGCAGGTCTATTATGACCAGTTCATCTCCTCGGCAGAGCGCAAATGGCTGCGCATGTCGGGTCTGGTTGTCCTTCTGCCGCATGGCTATGAAGGTCAGGGCCCGGAGCATTCCTCAGCCCGCCTCGAGCGCTTCCTGCAGATGTGCGCCGAAGACAACATGCAGGTGTGCAACCTGACGACCCCGGCGAACTATTTCCACGCCCTGCGCCGCCAGATTCACCGCGAGTTCCGCAAACCCCTGGTCATCATGACGCCCAAATCGCTGCTGCGCCACAAGCTGGCCACCTCGACGCTGGACGACATGAACACCAAGTCCACCTTCCACCGCATCCTCTGGGATGACGCCGAAACGCCCGGCCGCGAAGGCAAGGTGAAACTCGCCAAGGACAACAAGGTGCGCCGCGTCGTGCTGTGTTCGGGCAAGGTGTATTACGACCTGTTCGAGGCCCGCGAAGCCTCCGGCCAGGACGATGTCTACCTGCTGCGCGTCGAGCAGTTCTATCCGGTGCCGCGCAAGTCGCTGATCACCGAACTGAAGCGCTTCCCGCAGGCCGAGCTTGTCTGGTGCCAGGAAGAGCCGCGCAATATGGGCGGCTGGACCTTCATCCGTGACGAGATCGAATGGTGCGCCGCGCAGGCCGGCTACAAGCAGCCGCGCCCGAAATATGCCGGCCGCCCGCCGTCTGCGGCAACGGCAACGGGCCTCCTGTCCAAGCACCAGGCCGAACAGGCCAACCTGATCAAGACAGCCCTCTCGCCCGACCCGGTCGATGACCGGATCGTTTCTCCCTGATAATCCATAAGAAGAGACGGACACGACACATGACAGACATCGTTGTTCCCACACTCGGCGAAAGCGTTACCGAAGCCACCGTCGGCCAATGGCTGAAATCGGCGGGTGACGCGGTGAAGAAGGACGAAGTCCTCGTCGAACTTGAAACCGACAAGGTATCCGTCGAGGTCTCGGCCTCTGAAGACGGCGTGTTGTCGGAGATCGTCGCCAAGGCAGGCGATACCGTGAATATCGGCGCGGTGCTCGGCCGGCTGAATGCGGGGGGCGCGTCCGTGTCCAAGCCCGCCCCGGCCAAGGAGCCGGCAAAGGCCGAATCCAAGGCGGAACCCAAGCCTGCCGCCGCTGCCTCTGGCGGCGCGGCCACGGATGTCAAAGTTCCGGTGATGGGGGAGAGCGTTGCCGAGGGCACGATCGCCAGCTTCACCAAGAAGGTCGGCGACAGTGTCAAGAAAGACGAGACCATCGCCGAGATCGAAACCGACAAGGTGGCGCTGGAAGTGCCCGCGCCGGCTGACGGGGTTATCCTCGAATGGCTGGTGAAGGAAGGCGACTCGGTCACTCCCGGTTCCGTCATTGCCCGGATCGGCGCCTCCGGCGCGGCCCCGGCAAAGGCTGCCGAGGCGCCGGCCAAGGCTGAAGCCCCGAAAGCGGCGGCTCAACCCGCCGCCACGGGCGACCGCCCGGTGTCACCGTCCGTGCGCCGCATTTCCACCGAGGCCGGCGTCAGCCCGTCCGAAATTCCCGGCACGGGCCGCGATGGCCGCGCCACCAAGGCTGATGCCCTGGCTTACGTCAATCAACCGAAAGCAAGCTCCTCGACCATGTCCGACACCGCTGCAAAGCCGCCGCGCGAAACTGGCCCCCGTGAAGAACGTGTACGGATGACGCGTCTGCGTCAGACCATCGCCCGCCGCCTGAAGGAAGCCCAGGATACGGCCGCGATGCTGACGACATTCAATGATGTCGACATGTCGGCCATCATGGATGTGCGCAAGAAGTATCAGGATGTGTTCGTGGCCCGCCACGGCATCAAGCTCGGCTTCATGAGCTTCTTCGTGAAGGCAGTGGCCAACGCGCTGAAGGAAGTTCCGGCAGTCAATGCCGAGATTGATGGCCAGGACATCATCTACAAGAACTATTACGACATCAGCGTCGCCGTCGGCACGGAGAAGGGCCTCGTCACGCCCGTTCTGCGCGGTGTTGACGAGATGTCGCTGGCCGCCATCGAGAAGGGCATTGCCGATCTCGGCAAGAAAGCCCGTGACGGCGCCCTCACCATCGGCGACCTGCAGGGCGGCACCTTCACCATCTCCAACGGCGGCATCTATGGCTCGCTGATGTCGACCCCGATCCTCAACCCGCCGCAGTCCGGCGTGCTGGGCATGCACCGCATCGAGGACCGCCCGATTGTCCGCAATGGCCAGATCGTCATCAAGCCGATGATGTACCTTGCCCTCAGCTATGACCACCGCATCGTCGACGGCAAGGAAGCGGTGACCTTCCTCGTCCGCGTGAAAGAGGCGCTGGAAGATCCCGAGCGGATGCTGCTGGAAGTCTAGGCGCGCGTCGCCGTCCAGCCGCGGATCAGCGCGGCCTGAAATACCGGGGCGGGGGGCGTGAAGCCTCCCGCCTCAATCATTTGGGCGACCTCGCCGGGCCCATGGGCGGCAAACTGCTTGCCATACGCTTTGCGATAATTGGCCCGGCTTTCCTCCGTCTGCCCCGCAAGGCGGAAGATATCCGTCCAGAGGCCCATGATCTTTTCGAAGGTGGGGCCATCATTATCCGTGCTCAGATCAACATTGATGAAGCGTGCGCCCGGTTTCAGGCGGGCGGCGATGTCTGCGAAATAGGATTGGCGGGCGCTTGCATCGGTGAGGAAATGGGACACGAGCAGGCTGGTGGCGCCGTCATGGGCTTCCAGCGGCGTTTCCGAAACATAGGCCTCGTGAAAGCTGCAGCGCTCTGCAAAGCCTTCAGCCTCGGCATGGCGGCGGGCAATGGCCAGCATCGGCGCGGAGGGGTCCACCAGCGTGAAGCGCCAGCCGGGATGGCGCGGGGCAAGGTAGCGTACTTCGGCGCCCGTGCCCGCCCCGGCCACCAGAATGCGCGCGTCTTCCGGCAATTGGCTGAGATAGGCATCGGTCAGAAGGTGGAGACAGGCCTGAATTCCGCTCAGCGCGGAGAACTGGGTATCATAGGCCTTGGCATGGTCTTCCGTAAACGCGCCCGAAAGCGCCAGGGACGGGCGGGGATGGCTCATATGAAACTCCGTTAGTTACGAAACAGCTCCCCCTCGTATGGCCTTTTGCCGGTGCCGGCAAGGGTTGATCGCGCGCTTGAAGGTTTCGGCCTTGTAAAATGCCGTTTAAACATGACCTTGGAAGAACAAGACAAAGATCCCACCGGAGGACCGCCATGAGCGATTCAGATTATATCCCGCCCAAAGTCTGGACCTGGAACAAGGATGCGGGCGGCCGGTTCGCCAACATCAACCGCCCGATCGCCGGGCCGACGCATGAGAAGGCCCTGCCCGTCGGCAAGCACCCGCTGCAGCTCTATTCGCTCGGCACGCCCAATGGCGTCAAAGTCACTGTGATGCTCGAGGAGCTGCTGGCGCTCGGCTATTCGGGCGCCGAGTATGACGCCTGGCTGATCAATATCGGCAATGGCGACCAGTTCTCGTCGGGCTTTGTCGACATCAACCCCAACTCCAAGATCCCGGCGCTGTTTGATCGTTCCACCGAGGCGGGCGTGCGCGTGTTCGAGTCCGGCGCGATCCTGATGTACCTGGCCGAGAAGTTCGGCGCCTTCCTGCCGAAGGCGTATCCCAAGCGTGCGGAGGCCCTCAGCTGGCTGTTCTGGCAGATGGGATCGGCGCCTTTCCTGGGCGGCGGCTTTGGCCATTTCTATGCCTACGCCCCGGTCAAGATCCAGTACGCCATCGACCGTTATGCCATGGAAGCCAAGCGCCAGATGGACGTGCTCGACCGCCACCTCGCCGCGCATGAATATATGGCGGGCGACGAATACACGATTGCCGACATGGCGATCTGGCCCTGGTATGGCGCCCTCGCGCTGGGCATCCTCTACGAGGCGGGCGAATTCCTCGAAGTGGAGAGCTACAAGAACGTCCAGCGCTGGACGAAGCAGATTGCCGAACGCCCCGCCGTGCAGCGCGGCCGGATGGTCAACCGCACCTTCGGCAAGCCGGAATCCCAGCTCTGGGAACGCCATGACGCCAGCGACTTCGACACCAGGACGCAGGACAAGCTGCAACCGGGCAGCTAGGCCCGTGCTCGGACTGTTCGGGAAGAAGAAAGCCGCGTTCGATCTGACCGAGGGCAACCGGCATGTCCTGCCGAGCCTTGCCCTGCTGGAGGCCGGGAAGGGGCGGGAGCTGGCGGAGCTTTATGCCGGGCTTGCCCCGGCAGACCGGCTGCATTTCCTCGACGGGCTGGGGCAGGTCTCGGAGATCGGCGCGCCGCTGCCCCCGCTCAGCGGCCATCCCGCGCTCTATGCGCTTGCCGGCGGCCTGCACTATGTCTGGGCCCACCGGCTGCGCGGCTTTGCCACCGCAGACCGCACCAGCGATGCCCAGGTGACGGACATGGCCGAGATGGCCGCCGTGGCCGAAGACCTGCTGGAGGCAGCTGCCCAAGCCACGCCCGGTGACAGCGCGCTGCACGGCTTCCGCTTCCGCGCCATGATGCTGACCGGCGCCCCGGCGGGCGGCTTTGAAGCGGCCACGGCAGACCTGCGCGCCACGGGCGAGGCCAACGTGCTCGCCGAGCTGGCCCGGATGAATTATCTCGCCCCCAAATGGCATGGCAGCGTCGGGGAAATGCACGCGGCGGCGGAAAATGCCATGGACGGGGCGCCGAACGCGTCCTTCCTGGCGCTGAAGGCCCGCGCCTGGATCGAGGAATGGCTCTACCAGACCGCCATGAATGACAATGAGGCCGAAGTCGCCGCCTTCCGCGAAAAGGTGAAGTCCGATGCCTTGCGGGCCGAGATTGCCGGACTGGATGACCAGTTCCGGCAACGTTTCACCGCCGGGCCGGAGCTGTCCTTTGCCGAAGCGGGCTTTGCCCACAATAATTTCGCCGTGCTGCTGACCCTCTTCCGGGACAAGGTGCGTCTGAAACCCCACCTTTCGGCCATCGGGGCGACCGCCTTCCAGACCCCCTGGGGCTATATCGCGGGGCGCAACGTGCCCGCCATGATCGCGCGGCTGAGGGCGGAAACCGGGCTGCCAAAACTCAAGGCCTGAAGCTGCGGCGCAGCGCCCCGTTCCCTTGCGGCGGGGCCGATGCCCATATAGGGCAGGGCGAAAGAGCTGAGAGGCCGCATGACGACCTATACTTCCGACGCACGCAAGCACACATCCGACACCGCAGAGACGATGGCGGATGTCCGCTATGAGGTCGACCGGATCGACCGCCTGCTGGTTGAGATCCTGGCTGAGCGCCAGTCAATGATGGACGCTGCCGCCCGCATCAAGGGCGCCCGTGCGGCCGTGCATGACCGGGCAAGGATCGAGGATGTGATCGCCAAGGTGAAGGCTGAATGCGCAAAACACGGCCTTTCTCCGGCGATAGCGGAGCCTGTCTGGCGCACGCTGATCGACCGTTGCATTGCCTATGAGTTTGAAAGCTATGACGCGCTGCGCCTGGCTGCAGAGGCCAAGTCGTAAGCAGCGCGGGCGGCCGCTTCCAGCGTCTCGCCAAGGGCTTCCTTCACATCGCTGAGCAGCACCGAGGCATGCGCCTTGCTGGGCGCGGTCTCGCCCCGGCCGGCCTTTTCTGCCCGCTCGCAGGCCGCTGCCAGCTTCAATGCGCCGATGCTGAGGCTCGCACCTTTCAGCGTATGGGCCGCGTCGGCCCACTGCCTTGCCTCGCTCATCGGGTCCAGCAGGCGCGACCAGAGCTGGGCCTGTTCCCGGAAGATGCCGATCACTTCCAGTGAGAGGGCGGTATCATTCCCCGTCATGGCGGCCAGGTGATCGAGGTCCAGAACGGGCAGGGGAGTGTCGGCGGGCATCAGGGGCTCCTATGGGCCGGGCAAGCCTGATCTGGCGCGGTTAGCAGGGCGTTAACCCCGTCTCGTCAGAAAGATTCTTTCAACCCCGGCGGATTGCCGGGCCGGCCTGTTTCTGATAATAGCGCCGCAAGGGTAAAAACGGCCACGCGCCTTTGGGTTTTACGATCATGACCGAATTTCTGATTTTCGTCCGCAATCTTGTGCTGGCCGCGATCTTCGCTCTGATCGGCCTGCAGTTTGCTCCGCAGACCCCCGAAAAGGCACCTGAGGACAAGGGTGACTCATCGGTAACCCTCTTCCTGCTGCCCTGACTCGAAAAAACAGGGCATTAGCCCTCCGCCGGCGTGCAATCAGCACTCGCAGGAACCCGTAAGGCGGGTTATACAGATAATATGACGGAAGCCCCCTCTGCGCGCCGGTCCGGCCGGGACGACCTCGTCCGACACGAGGCCTCGCAGAATTTTGAAACTGCGCAACATGGTGGCGGCTGGATGGTCACGCTCGCTTATGTCTCGGCCTTTCTCTGGCTCGCCGGTCTCGGCGCCGCCCTGATCGGGCTGGGCGGCATCGGTTTCGTCAGCCAGTATCATCCCGCCCTGATCGTCGCGGCGGCCATTGGCGCCGTCATCCCCGCCCTGCTGATGGTGGCGGCCGGCCAGATGGCCCGCGCCAATCGCCGGGCGGCAGCGGCCAATGCGCTGGTGCTGGAAGCGGCTGCGCGCCTGATGGCCCCGGCCCGGGAAGCGGGCCATGAAGGCATCACCTTTGCCGAACAGATGAAACAGTCCGCCGCCGAGATCGACCATGCGATGGCCCACGCCCTCTCTGCCATGAAGGCGATGGCGGGCGAGATCGGGGATGAGCGGCTGCGGCTTGAATCTGTTTCCTATGCGGCGGCAGACAATGCGCGCGACCTGGCAGAACGTCTGGGTGAGGAGCGTCATGCGCTCGAAACCCTGGCGCGGGATCTGCGCGCGCAGGTCACCGCCATGAACGAAGCCATTCCGCGCCAGGCGCAATTGATGGTCACCGCCGCGCGCACCGCCAGCGAGGAAGTCGGCCGTGCCGATGCCGCGCTGGAGCAGCGCCTCATCGCCATGCACCATGCCGGGGAAGAACTCACCCGCCGCATGGAATCGCTCGACGATCTGGCGCGCGACGCCTCCGGCCGCACCGAAGCGCTGACCTTCTCGATCAGCCGCGTCGAGGACAAGCTCGAACATTCCCGCCGCACGGTGGACGCGGCCGTCCGCGCCAGCGAAGTGGCCGCCGCCGCCGCCGCCACCACGGGCGACGCGCTGAAGAATGCGGTTTCCTCGGCCATCGAGGGCGCCCGCCATGCCAATGCCGAAATCAATGCGGCCACCCGCGCCGCCGCCGAAGAAGCCGCCCGCTCGCTGACCAAGCTGCGCGAAACCGGCGAGCAGGCGGCCTATGCCCTGCGCGCCGCCGGCCTTGCCGCCCGTCTTGAAAGCGAAGCGCTCGACCGTCTGGCCGGGCCCTATATGCCCGCTGGGTCTGCCGCCGCTTCCGCGCCGCTGACGCCGCCAGCCGTCCGTACGCCGATTTCTGCGCCCCAGCAGCCTCAGCCTTTCCAGCAGGCCCAGCCCTTCCAGAATGGGCCCGCCCAATCCCCGCGTCCCTCCGCCTACGGAAATAGCGCGATGACGCCGCCGGCAGCGCCCTCGCGCCCCAGCGTCGATGACGATCTGTTCGAGGCAAGTGCCGAGGCCATGATCGCCGCAGCGCGTGCGGGGGGAGATCACGACATTCTCGATCCTCTGCCGGCCATCTCGGCCCGGCCCGCGCCGGCATCGCCCGCCCGCAATGAGGATCCCCCGCCGGTCACCCTGCGCCGCCGGCATGATGATACCCCGCCCGAACCCCCGCGCCGCCGCGCGTCGGATTATGCGCCCACCCCGTCCTCCAATGGCGGCAGCAATGGTTCAGGCGGTTACAACGGCCACAACGGCAACGGCCACAGCCACAGCCACAGCAATGGCAGCGGCCCGGCGCCCTGGCGCGAAATCATCTCCGATATCAGCAAGGATCAGGCCCCGCCGCAGGCAGACCGGGAAACGATTGCTGAAGCGGTGGTGGAGCGCCTGCAGAATTCCGGCATTCCGCTGTCGGATGCCTTCAAGCCGAAAGCCAAGCGCCGTATCGCCGAAGCGGCCCAGCGCGGCGAGAAGGATCGCCACGCCGCGACTATCGAGCAGGGCGGCAAGCAGTTTGACCGGGTCGTCCAGCGCCTGCGCGGGGATCCGCGCCTGATGGACATGGCCAAACAATTCGTGCGCTTTGAGCGTGCCGACGCGCTCGCGGCGCTGGAGCAGACCCAGAGCACCAGCCGCAATGCCAGCCCGCGCCTTGCCGCTTTCCTGATGCTGGACGCCGCGCTCTAGGCCGGAAGCCTAAACGCCGACCACTTCTGTCCCGGCGGCTTCTTCCTTGATCCATTTGATGAAGGCGCGCACATCCGGCGAGAGGTGGCGCCCCTTTGGCCAGACCAGCCAATAGCCAAAATCAATCGGGATCGACCCGTTGGCAAATGGCGCCACCAGGCGCCCCGCTTCGAGGTCTGCTGCGGCAATCGCCTGCTTGGCGAGCGCCACGCCCCGGCCGGCGGCGGCCGACTCGATCACCAGAATGCCCTGATTGAAGCGCGGCCCCCGGTTGCCGTCCACGCCGCTGACGCCATGCGCGCGCAGCCAGCTTGCCCAGTCGGGGCAGGAGGGGTCATTCTCGGAGCTTTCGTCATGCAGCAGCGTGTGATGGAGCAGGTCCTCGGGCTTGCGGATGGCGTTCGGCCCTTCCAGCAGGCGCGGCGAGCAGACCGGCAGCACCATCTCGTCGAGCAGCTTTTCCGATTTCAGCCCCTCATAATTGCCCCGGCCATAGCGGATGGCGATGTCGGCATCGGCGGTGTTGAAGTCGGTCAGCGACATGTCGGCTGAAATCCAGGCTTCGATGCCTTCATTCTGCTGCTGGAACCGCTCCAGGCGCGGGGCCAGCCATTTGGCGGCAAAGGAGGGGGCAGAGGAAATCATCACCCGCCCCTTGCGGGCAGGGGCCTGCATCACGCGGCCGGCTTCGGCAATCCGCTCGAACGCCTCACGCACCAGCGGCAGGCTCGCCTGCGCCGCGTCGGTCAGCAGAACGGAACGCCCCGTACGCTTGAACAGCGGCGTGCCGGCAAAGTCCTCCAGCTGGCGGATCTGCTGGGAAATCGCGCCGGGCGTAACGTTCAGCTCCTCGGCCGCCTGGGTGAAGGACAGGCGGCGCGCAGCTGCCTCGAAAGCGCGCAGCGCGTTGAGTGGGGGAAGGCGATCGGAGGCGTCAGACATGAATAGTTTCTCTAAATGATCGCTGTAGGGGTTGCCCGTTGCGTCTGAAGCGTCAAGGAGGTTTTCTATATCCGTCCTTGTAGTGTCACTAATAAGAAAGATAGCGCCCATGCGCCAGTTCCCGGCCTTCTTTAACCTTGAAGGTGCCCGGATCGTCGTCTTTGGCGGCGGTGAGGAAGCGGCGCGCAAGCTGCGCCTGTTCCATGCCTCGGGCGCTGAGGCCGTGCTTGTCGGCGGCTTTGACGAGGCCGGGCTGGCGGCCGAGTTTGACAGCTGGGTGGACACCCTCCCGCGCAGCCAGACCGCCGCTGCCCTTGAAGGCGCCCGCCTCGCCCTCATCGCCGAAGAAAACCCCGCCCACCGGGCCGAGGCCCTCGCCGCCGCCCGCGCCCGCAATATCCCGGCCAATGTCGTCGACCATCCCGAGGATTGCGATTTCACGGTTCCTTCGATCCTTGACCGGGGCGAGATCGTCGCCGCCATCGGCTCGGGCGGCGCTGCGCCGGTACTCGCCAAGGCGATCCGTGCCAAGCTCGAAGCGCTGCTGCCCCAGCGTATCGGAGACCTCGCCGCGCTCGCTCGCTCGCTGCGCGGCTTTGTGGCCGAGGCCATCCCCGACAAATCCGCCCGCCGCCGCTATTGGGAGCGCGCCCTCTCCGGTCCCGCCGCAGAGGCTGCCTATGCCGGAGACCTTGAGCGCGCCGAAGCCCTGCTGCGCCAGCAGGCCCGCGCTTCTGGCCGCGCGCGCGGCGTGGTGCATATCGTTGGCGCGGGCCCCGGCGATCCGGAGCTGCTGACGATGAAGGCCCTGCGCCTCATCCAGGAAGCCGATGTGGTCTATTATGACCGCCTCGTCAGCCCGGAGATCATCTCCCTTATCCGGCGCGACGCCGCCCGCGTGCCGGTCGGCAAGTCGAAGGGCGATCATTCCGTCCCGCAGACCGAAATCCATGAGCGTCTCATCACCTCTGCCCGCGAAGGGCTGCGCGTCGTGCGCCTCAAGGGCGGGGACCCGTTCATCTTCGGAAGGGGCGGGGAAGAGCTGGAAGCCGTCCGCGCCGAAGGCATCGAGGTGCATGTGGTGCCGGGCATTTCCTCCGCCCTCGGATGTGCCGCCTCTGCGGGTGTGCCGCTCACCCACCGCGACCATGCCCAGACGCTCACCTTCGTCACCGGCCATGCCAAGGCAGGCGGCGTGCCCGATCTGGACTGGCAGGCCCTCGCGCGCCCGGCGCAGACAGTTGTGGTCTTCATGGGCGTCGATACCGCCCCGGCAATTGCCGAAAAACTCATCGCCGCCGGCCGCGCGCCCACCACACCCGTCGCCGTCATCGAGAATGGCACGCGGGCTGACGAGCTGCGCGTCTTCGGCACGCTGGCTGAGCTGCCATTCCTGGTCGAGGAAGAAGGCATCACCGGCCCGGCGCTGCTGATCATCGGCGAGGTTGCCGGCCTTCCTGCAGAGCAGGGCCGCATCGCCTCCATCGTCACCGAAGCCTCCGGCCTCGCCTGGTTCAGCCCGGACGCCCGCCAGCACACCTTCAAGGAGTCCGCCGCATGACTTCCGTTCGCCCCAAGCTTAAGCCCGAAACCCCCAAATCCATCACCGCCTGGGAAACCGCCACCGGCCGAACCGTCTGGCTGAAGGCCGATGGATCGTGGACGGAGGATATCACCCAGCTCGGCGTCTTCACGGGCGACGCGGCGGAAGCCGCGCTCGCCAGCGCGCTGAAGCAGGAAGGTCTCGTCACCGATCCCTATTTCATGGAAGTCACCGCAGAAGGCGCCATCACCGGCCGGGAAACCCTGCGCGAATCGCTGCGCGCGCAGTTCTCCGCTGGCGGCCTCGCCACGTCCGGAAGCACGCAGGAAACCGTCTGATGTCAGCCTCTGATCTCGGCGGGTTCACCCTCTACGGAGATCCCGTCTCCGGCAATTGCCTGAAACCCAAATGGACCGCCGGCCTGCTCGGCATTCCCTATACCTGGGTGGATATCGATGTGGTGAAGGGTGAAACCCGCACGCCCGATTTCCTCGCCATGAACCCCGCCGGCCAGGTGCCTGTGGCGCGCTGGGCCGATGGCCGCGTTCTGCCCCAGTCGAACGCCATCATGCTCTATCTGGCCGAAGGTTCCAGCCTTATCCCGGCTGACGCGTTTGCGCGCGCCGAAGCGATGAGCTGGCTCTTCTGGGAACAGTATTCCCATGAAACCGCCATCGCCGTGCGCCGCTTCCAGAAACACTATCTGAAAAAATCCGACACCGAGATCGACCCCGCTTTGTTGGTGCGCGGCAACAACGCGCTCGCCGTCATGGAACAGCGTCTCACAGCCCGCGATTGGTTTGCAGGAAACGCGCTTTCGGTCGCCGATATCGCCCTTGTCGCCTATACGCGCGTCGCGCATGAGGGCGGCTTTGACTTGCGCCTTTATCCGGCTGTCGCAAACTGGGTGCAGAGAACAGAAGTCGCGCTGGGCATCCCCCATGCGCAGGAGTTGTTAGTCTGATGTATAGATATGACCAGTTCGACGCCCGCATCGTTGCCGAGCGCGTCGCCCAGTTTCGCGGCCAGGTGGCCCGCCGCCTCTCCGGAGAGCTTCTGGAAGACGAGTTCAAGCCGCTGCGCCTGCAGAACGGCGTCTACCTCCAGCTCCACGCCTACATGCTGCGCATCGCCATTCCCTATGGCCAACTCAGCCCCGTCCAGCTCCGCCGCCTGGCAGAGGTTGCCCGCGATTATGACCGCGGCTTTGGCCACTTCACCACCCGCCAGAACATCCAGTTCAACTGGGTCGCCCTGAAAGACATTCCGGACGTCCTGGAAAAGCTCGCCGAGGTCGAGATGCACGCCATCCAGACCTCGGGCAACTGCATCCGCAATACGACTACGGATCATTTCGCCGGCGCCGCGCAGGATGAACTCCTCGACCCGCGCCCCTGGTGCGAGATCATCCGCCAGTGGTCCACCTTCCATCCCGAATTTGCCGCCCTGCCGCGCAAGTTCAAGATCGCCGTCACCGCGGCCGAGCATGACCGCGCCGCCATCCGCGTGCATGATGTCGGCCTGCATATCCTGCAGAAGAACGGCGTCACCGGCTTTGAAGTCTGGGTCGGCGGCGGGCAGGGGCGCACGCCCGTCATCGCCACGCTGGTCAATCCCTTCGTGCCGGAAAGCGAGATCCTCGACTATCTGGAAGCCGTCATGCGGGTCTATAACCGCTATGGCCGCCGCGATAACAAGTACAAGGCTCGCATCAAGATCCTCGTCACCGAGCTCGGCGAAGCCGAATACATCCGTCAGGTCGAGGAAGAATACGCCGCCCAGCGCCCGCACGAAAAGATTGCGCTGACGGCGGACGAAATCGCCCGCATCCATGCCTATTTCGCCCCGCCGAAGCTCGCCGCCAAACCCGCCGTCTCCGAACGCCTGGAGGCCGCCAAAGCTGCAGACCCGGCCTTCGCGCGCTGGACGCGGGTAAACCTGCACCCCCACAAGGCGCCCGGCTATGCCTCCGTCACCGTCAGCCTGAAGCCGCAGGGCGTGGCGCCGGGCGACGCGACCGACACGCAGATGGAACTCGTCGCAGACCTGGCCGAAAAGTACGGCCACGGAGATATCCGCGTCAGCCATGCGCAGAACCTGATCCTGCCGCATGTGGCGCTGGATGATCTGCCGGAAATCTACGCTGCCCTCGATGCCGCCGGCCTCGGCACGGCAAACGAAAGCCGCATCACCGACATGATCGTCTGCCCCGGCCTCGACTATTGCAACCTCGCCAATGCCCGCTCGATCCCGGTCTCGCTGGAAGTCTCGAAACTCTTCGCAGACCCCGCCTATGAGGAAGATATCGGCCGCCTGCACATCAACGTGTCCGGCTGCATCAATGCCTGCGGCCACCACCATGTCGGCCATATCGGCATCCTCGGCGTCGACAAGAAGGGCGAGGAATTCTACCAGATCCTCCTCGGCGGCCGCGCAGACGAGAAAGCCGCCCTCGGCAATATCGTTGGCCCTGGCCTGAAAGCTGAAGAAGTGCCCGGCGCCATCCACCGCGTCGTGGAATTCTACCGCGCCCAGCGCACGTCCAGGGACGAGAAGTTCATCGACACGCTGGAACGCCTCGGCCACCAGCCCTTCCAGGAGGCGCTCTATGCCGCTGATTAAGAACGGCGCAGAGATCGCCAATGAGTGGACCTTCGTGGCTAATGGCGAAGCCCTGCCGGAAACGGGCAAGTTTTCTGTCAGCCTTGGCCGCTTCCTCGCCCTGAAACAGGGGCAGGAGAACGGCCCGCTGCCCGATGGCGTGCGCCTTGCCCCTGCCGACAAGGCCGAGGATCTGGAGCCTTATCTAGGGGAGCTTTCCCTCATCGAGGTCGATTTCCCCCGCTACACCGACGGGCGCGGCTACAGCCATGCCCAGCTCCTGCGCCGCCGCTATCAGTATGACGGAGAGCTGCGCGCGGTCGGCCATGTGCTGAGGGATCAGATATTCTACATGCACCGTTCAGGGTTCGATGCTTACGAGACCCGCCGCGCTGGCCTATCTGAAGTGGTGGAAGCCTTGAACGAATACAGCGTGGTTTACCAGCCCGCAGCAGACCCGTCGGTCCCGGCCTTCCGCAGACGCAGCTGACCCGCAGGAAGGGCCCCGGCCCATGGCCTTTGAAACCGAGATCCCAGAAGAGCCCAAAGCCCGGCTCGCGCGCCTCAACAGCGAGCTGCGCCAGGCCTCTGCGCAGGATATCCTTCGGGCCGCGATTGCCCGTGAATGGCCCGGCGAGCTGACCTATGTGTCCAGCTTTGGCGCCGAAAGCGTCGTCATGCTCGCCCTCATTGCCGAGGTCGACCCCTCGTTGCCGATCGTCTTCATCGACACCGGCATGCATTTCCCCCAGACGCTGGACTATAAGGACGAGGTGATCGCCCGCCTCGGCCTCACCGGCGTGCGCGAGATCACCCCTTCCGAGACCGAGCGCAAGGTGCTCGATCCGAAGAACATGCTCTGGAAAACCGATGCCGACGCCTGCTGCGCCCTGCGCAAGGTGCGCCCGCTGGAACCCGCGCTGGAAGGCTTCGGCGCCTGGATCACGGGCCGCAAACGCTTCCATGGCGGCGCCCGGATGAGCCTGCCGGTATTTGAATATGCCGATGGCCGCTACAAGGTAAACCCGCTCGCCAGCTGGACGCAGGCGGATGTCGACGCATACCTCGCCGAAAAAGATCTGCCCCGCCACCCGCTGGTCTCGCAGGGCTACCCCTCCATCGGCTGCTGGCCCTGCACCAAACCGGCCGCCGACCCCAGCGATCCCCGCTCCGGCCGCTGGGCCGGCCAGCAGAAAACCGAATGCGGCCTCCACGTAGACCGCAACGAACGGCCAAGGGTTTTTTAATTCCTTAAAAACTGTCATCCCGGCCAAAGGCGGCTCCGCCGCCGATTGAGCCGGGATCGCGGCTGTTGCTGAGCCCTTCGGGCTCAGCGCCGCTGCGCCTGCGCCTTGCTTGTGGGGCGCTCCGCATTTGAGCTCATCCTGAGCGAAGTCGAAGGATAGAGCGGGCTCCCCACGCTCGCCCATGGTTCGACTTCGCTCACCATGAGCTAGGTCAGCTTCACCCCCGCCCCGCAAACACAGAGCTAAGCGCAATCGCCGCCGCCGTCGCCACATTCACGCTGTCAAACCCCTCCGTCATCGGAATACGCACCGGCCGCGCCCGCGCGATCATCTCCGCTGGCAGGCCGGGCCCTTCAGCCCCCATCAGCAGCGCCACGCGCGGGGGCACCTTGAGCGCGGGCAGGGGCTCGGCATCCCGGCGCGGCGTCAGCGCCCACACCTCATGCCCGGCCGCCTCCGCCGCCGCGATCAGCCCGGCCCCCGTGCCACCTTGCGCAAAAGGCAGCCACAGCGCCGCCCCGGAAGACACCCGGATCGCCTTGCGGTAAAGCGGATCGCAGGACGCGCCGTCGAGCAGCACAGCGTCCGCCCCAAACGCCGCCGCATTGCGGAAACACGCCCCCACATTGTCATGATTGGAAAGCTCTGACAGCAATAACAACGTCGAACAGCGGGGCTCATCCTGAGCGAAGTCGAAGGATAGAGACCCGCATGCGCGCGAGGTCAGAAACTCCGCAGGCGGAACACTCGCCCCCTTGCGTCCACACGCCAGCACCCCCCGGTGCATCGGAAACCCCGCCACCGCGTCCATCACGCCCTGCGCGGCCACATACACCGGCACGCCTTCCGGCACTTCCGCCAGGAGATCGCGAAGCGGCCCCAGCCGCGTCTCGCACAGGAAGAGACTTTCCACTTCAAACCGGCCCCGCCGCAGCAGCGTCTCAAGCGTCACCTTGCCCTCAACGATAAACCGCCCGCCATGCCCGCCCGTCAGGTCGCGCTCGCGGATCGAGACATAGGCTTCCACGCGCGGGTCATCGGGGCGCTCAATGCGTATTGCCTGTTCGGGCTTCATCTGCTTGTCTCTCGGGCAACCTTACGGAGCGGGGAAAATGTCGGAGCCGGACGCTACGCAGCCTTATGAGCAAACGCCAGCCCCGCGCAAGTCGCGCCGGCTCTGGTGGATCATCGGCGGCGGCGCGCTGCTCCTCTATGTTCTGGGCAGCTGCGTCAAGGGCGGCATCGATCTTTACAAGGCCGTCACCGCCCGCAACGCCGCCACAGAGATGCTCGCCCAGCGCTTCATGGCCGAAGGTCTGCCGCCTGCGGATGATCCGGTCTATGCCCGCCGCGCCGGGGTCGATCAGGCCTCGCTCGATTCGCTGAACCGGTTCATGAAACAGTTCGGCAAGGTGTCGGAATTCACCCCCGCCGCCTGCAACATTGTCAGCAGCGCGCATTCCGATCCTGCCCAGTCGGGCACCTTCGCCAACTGCACGCTTGCAGCAAAGGCAGAGCTCTCCCCCGTCACCATCGCCGTGCGCTGGGTGCGGGAGGACGAGACCTGGAAACTCCTCGATTTCCAGACCCATTTCAGCGATAATACAGTGCTGATCGACAAGGCCGAAAAGCTCGACCGGATCGAGGCGGGCGAAGAAGCGCCTGAGCCCGCGCCGCAATGAGCCTGCCGGATCGTCCGAAGCCGGAAGTCTTCCACCGTCTTCGCCGGCCGCCCGTGCGCTTTCCCAGGGTGCTGAAAATAACGGCCCTGGTATTCCTTGGTCTGATGGTCCTGATGTTTGCCGGCTGCGCCTGGCTGTTCGGCGGCCTCCTCGCCAGCTCTCTGGAGCGGGTGGAGCCGACCCGCGCCCTGATCCTCTCGGTCACGGCGGAGGGCGGCTTCGCGCCGGCGGGCGATCCCCGCCTGGCAGAAGGTGCCCGGCTCTCCCCCGAAGCGCTTGCCCGCCTCAATGCCCAGATTGCTGAAACCGGCGGCGCCCTCTTCATCACAAAGCCGGGCTGTACCGCCCATTCCTATCGCGGCACGGAGGAACAGGAAGGGGACTTCGTCACCTGCCTCGCCCAAGCAGATTTCCTGAATAATGTTCAGCGGTTGGTCGAAGTCGTCTGGGTCCGCCAGCGCGGCGCCTGGTATGTCGATGATTTCACGATGCAGGATGCGCGGGCGGATGAATAGCGCCGCCCCGCCACTTCAGCCGCCGGGCAGGCCAAACACCGCTTCGGCAATATAGCCATCGCGCATATCCACGCGGTAAGCCCCGCGATCCACGCGCACCCAGCGATAGCCTTCGGGCGGCGGCGTGAGATGGTAGGATTTCCAGTCCCTGAATTCGGCCTGGCGGAATTGAGGCGGCAGGCGCTGTCCCTTGCCCCACATCAGGCTGCGGTCGCGGCTGATCAGCGGCGGGTCGCCCTGGTCGAAATCGTCGCCGCCGGGAAGCGCGCTGGCCAATTCTTCCGGCGCGCCGGCGTCGCCTGCCGCGGGCGGCTCGGCCATCATGGCAGGCGTTCCGCCCACGGCGCCAGCCAGCAGAATGATCATGGGGCGGACAAACATGGTCTTGAGCTCCTCTTCTGAAAGAGGCAACGCGCTTGTCCCGTCTCCGGTTCCCGGCGGGGCGCGCCCGCCAGGATTGGGGGCGTCCGCCTCAGTTGGACAGCGCGTTGACCAGCGCTTCGGCAATCAGGCCGCTGGCAATCTCCACGAGATAGGCGTCCTGATCCACATGCACCCAGCGGTAGCCGCGCGGCGGCTCTCGCAGGTCGTAATAGCGGTAATCGCGCACATACACTTCGCGGTAATGCACGGGCAGATACTCGCCCTTGCGCCACATCTTCTTGGCATGGCCGGGCGGTATCTTCCCCTGCTTGGCAAGGCCGGGGGGAAGGTCATGGCCGTGCCGGTGGGGCGGGTCGGCAAACGCAAAACTTCCCGCGCCAAGCGCGGCGGCCAGAAACGGAATGACAAGCTTGAATGACATTGTGAAACCTCTTTCCCTTTCCCGATCAACGCCGGAGCAGGGAGAGAGGTTCCGGGGGGAAGCCCGTCAGGCTGCCGCGGTGAGGGTCCAGTTGGGTTCAACGCCCAGCTCGGCGTGCAACTGCCGGATGATCAGGGAGAGGTTCGAGAGCGAAGGGTTGCCCTCGCTTGAGAGCATACGGTTGAGGCTGCGCGCCGGGATTTCCGTGCGGCGCGAGAGTTCTTCAAATCCGAGTCGACCCTTGATGAGGCTGCGAAGGGCATATTTGCCTTCTTCGTCCTGCCCGGCCGCGATCTGTTCCAGGGCATAGGCAAGCATGCCGATTGCTTCCTCATCATTGGCATAGAGCTCGCGCAGATAGTCCAGATGAGCGCGGGAAGGGGCAATTCTATTTTTGTCTGTTTTCATGATCCGACAGCCTTTCTCTCGCGATCCTGATGTCTCTGTCCTGCGAACGTTTCATGCCCGAAATCAGCAGAAGGATAATTTCGTCATTCTGGATGGCGTAATAAACTCTCAGCCCGCCTTCAGCGTGTATCCGGTGCTCCCGCAACTGGCCGCCCAGTGATTTCCAGTCGCCGAAATTGCCGTCCTCCATCCGCTCGATGGCAGCCAATACGCGCCGTCTTGCACGGGATGAAAGCGCATCAACTGATTTGCCGAACTGGTCTTCGCCGTCTTCATCCACATAATGTTCTGTCCGCATCAGAGACCCCGCATAACCATCGTGAACGCGGCGGGGCTATGCCCCTAATCTCCTAAGCATGTGCATGACATATATGTCACTTCAAGGGAAAGTTCAACCCAATTGGAAAGCCGCGCCCCTTTTGAGGAGGCGCGGCTTCAGACAATCTCCAAAAAGGAAAGCGCCGGTCACGCCCCCACAGGCAGGCCCTGTTCCTTGGCCATCCGCTTCATCGCCTTCTGCAGCTTCTCGAAGGCGCGCACTTCAATCTGCCGGATGCGCTCGCGGCTGACATTGTACTGCTCCGACAGCTCTTCCAGCGTCTTGGGCTCGTCGATCAGGCGCCGCTCGGTCAGGATGTGGCGCTCGCGCTCGGAAAGGTCTTCCATCGCCTGCGTCAGCAGGTCCATCCGCGCGTCGAGTTCCTGGCGGTTGGCGAAGGTTTCAGCCGTGCCCGGCTCGTCATCGGCGAGCCAGTCCTGCCATTCCATGTCGCCGTCCGCGCCCATCGGCACGTTCAGCGAGGCGTCAGAGCCGCTCATCCGCCCGTTCATCGAATACACTTCGTCTTCGGTGACGTTCAGCTTCTCGGCGATCAGCCGGGCCTGTTCGGGCTTCAGGTCGCCTTCTTCCAGCGCCTGCATCTCGCCCTTCAGGCGGCGCAGGTTGAAGAACAGCTTCTTCTGCGCGGCCGTGGTGCCGAGTTTCACCAGGCTCCAGCTGCGCAGGATGTATTCCTGAATGGCCGCGCGGATCCACCACATCGCATAGGTGGCGAGGCGGAAGCCCTTGTCGGGATCGAATTTCTTCACCGCCTGCATCAGGCCGACGTTCCCTTCGGAAATCACCTCGGCCATCGGCAGGCCATAGCCGCGATAGCCCATGGCAATCTTCGCCACCAGGCGCAGGTGGGAGGTCACCATCTTCTCGGCCGCTTCGGTGTCTTCATGGTCGCGCCACCGGCGCGCCAGCATGAATTCCTCATTCTTCTCGAGCATCGGGAATTTGCGGATTTCGCTCAGATACCGGCTCATGCCCTGTTCGGGGCTGAGGGCAACGGAGCTTTTTGCGTTCGCATTCGCCATGTTCATTCCTCCTTCTCGGAACCGGCCCCGTCCTTGAGCGGCGGCCTGTTCCCATCCTTGGGGCTCACCTGAAACCTTAGCCCCGCTCAGCGGCGGCGTCGCCTCCAGGCGCGCGCAATTCATTCATCGCGCAGATGCATAAATAGGAATTGCGGCAGGCATGTGGAAGAGGGCCGGCCAAGGGTTTCCCGCCGGGTTCACACCTTCGTGTTGTCTGCTCCGGGCCGGGCACTTTGGGGCCGGTCCTGAAGGGAATGTAAGAAACCGTCCGCGCAGTGCAAGTTGTGGCCATCACCGTGCCGGAAGTGTCCGGATTTGTCCAAAACTGTCCGGATTTGTCCATCCGGTGTCACGGCCTGTCCCGCCCCGGTCCCGGAAAGTCCCAAAAATGTCCTTGTTTTTCAAAGCATTCAGCTCAGATCAACATCCTGGCGTTCGAGGCTTAAATAATCTTTCGATCTCATCTCAAAAAGCCGGCTCGCCGTCCGCTCGAATTCAAACGCTCCGTCCCCTTCGGGGTAAAGCGCGCCCGGCTCTGCCTCCGCGCTCGCCACCAGCTTCACCTTCGCCTCGTAGAGGGCGTCGATCAGGCTGATGAAGCGCATCGCCTCATTCCGCTTGTCCGGAGAGAGCAGGGGGATGCCCTCCAGAATCACCGTGTGAAAAGTCCCAGCAATTGCAAGGTAGTCGATCGGGCCCAGCGGCCGCGCGCACAGCTCCTCGAAGGTAAACCGCGCCACCCCGGCGGCCTCGCGGCTCACCTCCAGCTTGCGGCCCTTCACCGTCAGCACGCAATGCTGCGGCTCGGCCCCCAGCGTCAGCCGGTCCCAGGCCTTGTCCAGCGCGGCGGCGCTGGCGGCGTTCAGCGGAGCATACCAGACGGGCGCCTCCACCAGCCGGTCCAGCCGGTAATCGCGCGCCGATACCAGCTCCAGCACCGCGCAGCGCTCCTTCAACTCCTTGATAAAAGGAAGGAAAAGCTGTCGGTTGATGCCATCCTTGTAAAGCTCGTCCGGGTGGCGGTTGGACGTCGCCACCACCGTCACATTCCTCTGGAACAGCTGATCGAACAGCCGCCCCAGGATCATCGCATCGGCAATCTGCGTCACCTGAAACTCGTCAAAGCACAGCAGCTTCGCCTCTGCCGCAATCTGCTTGGCCACCGGCGGGATCGGGTCATCCCCGGCCGATTTCACCCGCCAGGGCGAACGCTTCTTCTCCGCGTCCGTCATCTTGCGCCAGATGCCGAGGCGCTCATGCACCTGCGCCATGAACTCATGGAAATGCACCCGGCGCTTGGGCCGGGTCACGGCCTCGCCGAAGAACAGGTCCATCAGCATGGATTTGCCCCGGCCCACGCCGCCCCAGAGATACACCCCGCGGATCGGCTGAGGCTTTGAAAACAGGCCGGATTTTGGCGGATTGGCCAGGCGCGCTGCCAACTCGTCCAGGATATTGGCGGCCTCGGCCTGCGCGGGGTCTACCGACAGCGCGCCGCTCGCCACCTTCGCCTCATACTTCGCGCGCACACCGCCCATTGCCCTGCCGCCTTCAGCCGAACTTCTGGGCGACCTGCGCCATGAAGCGCGTCCACACTTCCGGCGCCACCAGCAGGGTTGTCACGATGCCCACCACCGCCCCACCCAGATGCGCCTCATGGCCAATGATCCGGTCGGCCCGCTGCGAGAAGATATAGCTCAGCACCACGAAGGCCACGCCAAACACGATGCCCCACATCGGAATGATGAACAGAAACAAGAGGGTGGAGAAGGGCGCGATCATGCAGAAGGCCAGGATGATACCCGATAGCGCGCCCGAAGCGCCCGCCGCGCGGTATTCCGGATTGGACCGGTTCCACAGATAGGCCCAGACGCTGCCGCCGATCAGCGCGGCCAGATAGATGATCAGGAAGTTCACGCCCCCCAGCACATGCTCGATCACCGGGCCGAACATGTAGAGGCCGTACATGTTGATGAAGAGGTGAAACCCGTTCACATGCAGGAAACCCGAGCTGATCAGCCGGTGCCATTCCCCCTGGTCGCGCATCGGGCCGACCCACAGGATGTTCTGCGCGTTGAAGGCCGGGCTGCGCAGCGCAATCAGGCTGGCAAACACGTTGAGCACGATCAGTGACAGTGTGGCCGGGTAGGAAAAGATGTCTGCCATGCGCCGCTTGTCTTTCCCAACAGATGTAAAAACCGCCCGAAGGGCCTTCGGGCGGCTTAGCAAGTCTGGCCATGGGGCGGCAAGCGCCCAGCCGCGTCAGGCGGCGCGAACGGTGCTGCGCGCGCCGGCCGCCGGCATCAGTTCCAGCAGGAAATCCTCGAAGGATTCAGGGCGCTGGATGAAGCGGTTGAAGTTGAGGCCCGCCTTGAAGACCGCCTGCGGGTGGATGTTGGCGCCGCAGCGGGCTGCCGAAGACACCACCTCGTCGCGCTCCGGCCGGGAAGAGGCAACCGCGATCCGGTGCTTGCCCATATTGGCCACGCGGGCGACCGCCATATCCACATCATCGCCGGTTTCCGGCAGCTGCAGATCGACGATCACGAGATCAAAGCGCTCAAGGCGCAGGCGGCGCTCAGCGGCCAGCAGGCCTTCCGCCATGACAAGATCCACCGGAATACGCGCGCGCGCGGCCTTGTCGGCTGCATGCGCCAGCATCGTACGCACCGGCTCGTGATCTTCGATCCAAAGCACCTTCATGAAACTCAACCCCATTGGATGTTTTTGAATGGCAGCGGGGTAAGAGGTGTTAAGCCGCTGCCCGTCTGATGTTCACAATGCCACGCTCGTCTTGCGTCTTGGTAAAGCGAAACTTTCCGAAGTATTGAAATTCCGATGGATTTCAGGGCTGGCGACCGCGAAAAACCTCCATCTTTCCGATTTCGCCGGGCGGCTCTATGCTTCCCGCACACCTATTTGGGGTGGAAGGAAACTCACGCTCTATGACGGACGAACCGGTCCCCCATCCTGTTGCGCCTGCTGCACAATCGGCATTTCTGCCCGAAGCAGGGCGCAATGACACGCATATCGTCGATGTGCTGATCCAGGAACGCTGCCCCCGCCTGCGCGCCAGCCCGGCCTGGCCGGTGGCCCGGCCGCTGCTTTATTCTATCCTGGGTTACGGAAAGGCCCGCCGGATGGCCGATGAGCTCGTTCAGCTGACGGGAAGAGAAAGTTTTGACCGGCTTTCAAAACAATTGGCGTTCAATATTTCCGCCGATGGCCTCGACCGCCTGCCGCAGCAGGGCCGCTGCATCATTGCCGCGAATCATCCCACCGGCCTCGCCGACGGCATCGCCGTCTGGGATCTCCTGAAACAGAAGCGCCAGGATATCGTCTTTTTCGCCAATGCGGACGCGATAAGGGTCAATCCGCGCTTTGAGGATGTCATCATCCCGGTCGAATGGGTGGCGGAGAAACGCTCGCCCGCCAAGACACGCGAAACCCTGAAGCGCGCGGCCGCCGCCTTTGCCGAGGAGAAATGCGTCGTCATCTTCCCCTCCGGCCGGCTCGCGCGGAGGGAAGGGAGCCAGATGATCGAGAAGGCGTGGTTTCCCACCGTGGTCGCCCTCGCCCGCAAGCAGGGCGCCCCGGTCATCCCGCTCAATCTCGATGCGCGCAATTCCGATCTTTTCTACCTTTTCTCTCAGCTCTCGGGCGAGCTGCGCGACATCACCCTCTTCAACGAACTCCTCAACAAGCGCGGCGCCCGTTTCCGGATGACCTTTGGCGAGACCATTCCGCCGGAGGTGCTGGCCGGAGACCCCGTCGCCGTGACCGAAGCGCTGAAGGCACATGTCGCCTACGCCCTTCTGGAGAACCGCGACGCGCGCTTCCGCCCGGCGTAAACCAAAGGCAGGCGGGCGTTCACACCAAGGCGCTTGCGGGGCGGGCAAATGCGCCCTAGAGCGCGCCGCCATGATCGAGATTGTACCGGAAACCCCCAGCCAGCATGCCGAGGCGATCGAAGCCCTCTTCGATGTCACCTTCGGCCCTGGCCACTTTGCCAAGACGGCAGAGCGCCTGCGCGAGTATTCCCACTCGCTGCCGGAGGTGAACCGTGTTGCCCTCGACAACGGTAAAGTGATCGGCGTTTGCCGCGTCTGGCCACTGGTCGTCGGGCCCGCGCGCATGCCGGCGCTGTTCTATGGCCCGGTCGCCGTGGACCCGGCCTATCGCGGCAGCTTCCTCAGCCTGAAGATTACCGAAGCCGCGCTCGAGGCCGGCAGGCAAGCTGGCTGGCCGGCTGCGATTCTGATCGGTGCCCACAGCCTCTTCGGCAAGGTTGGCTTCACCGTCGCCCCGCGCGGCCGCCTGACTTTCCCCGGCCCTCAGGACCCGTCGCGCGTCATGATCCGCGATCTGGCAGGTGATGCCAGCCTGCTCGAAGGCCTCGTCACGGCGCCCTGATTTCTGCTTGCAGGCTTTCAAAGCCGCTGACACACTCTTCTCCAGCGCAAAAGACCGCACATAAAAACCTCGCCCGCCCATGAGGCGAGGGGCTGGCCGGCTGCGCTTCGGGAGGAAGTATGGCCGACATTGTGACCGGCCAGGACGAGCCGGTACGGCCACAGGCCGGCCTGCGCGAAGTTCTGGGATCACTCCGCCAGCCGAAGGTCGCCATCGCGATGGTCTTCGGCATTGCCACGGGCATGCCGCCGGTGATGGTCGGGGTCACGCTCGGCTACTGGCTCCGGCAGGAAGGCATCGCGCTCACCGCCATCGGCTTCATGGGCTGGGTCGGAATTTTCGTCTCCGCCAAATTCCTCTGGGCGCCCTTTGTGGACTGGATCCGGCTGCCCATCATCGGTAAGCGGCTCGGCCATCGCCGCTCCTGGATGCTCCTTGGGCAGATCTTCGTCACCCTCGGCATTCTCGGCATGGCGTTCACCGGGCCCTCCGGCGGGCTCGCGGTGTTTGCCGGCTTTGCCATGCTCACTTCCTTTGCCGCCGCCACGCAGGACATTGCGGTCGATGCCTGGCGCATCGAAAGCGCGCGGGATGAAGAGCAGGATCTGATGGCCTCGGCCTATATCCTCGGCCTGCGTTCGGGCTATTTCCTCGGCAATGTGCCGCTGTTGGCCGCCTCCGGCATCGTCGGCTGGCAGATGGCATATGCCTTTGCCTCGCTCGGCGGCATCGCAGGCCTGTCAGCGCTTCTGCTGGCGCGCGAGCCCCAGAAACCGCGCCATTTCGAGCCGATGACGGGCCTTGCGTCTGTCGGCGGCGCGCTCGTCCGTCCCGTGAAGGTTTTCTGGCAGGATCATGGCCGCAACCTCTATGTCTTCCTGCCGCTGATTGCTCTGTTCTTCCTGCCCGATGGCTTGATCGTCCCGATGGTTGGGCCCCTTTATATAGACCTTGGCTTTTCCACCGCCGAGATTGCCGGCATGCGCACCGCCATCGGCTTTCCCGCCACGCTGGGCGGGGTGGTGGCCGCAGGGCTCATCGGCCTGCGTTTTGGCACGGTGGCGGCCATGGCCATCGGCGTCACGCTCGCGGCGCTGTCCAATCTCGGTTTCTGCATCCTTGCCCTGTCGGGCGGCTCGAAGCTCATCTGGGCGGGTGTCACTGTGGTGGAAGGCTTCAGCGGCGGCCTCGCCATGGCGGCCATCGTCGCCTGGGCCAGCCGCCTGACCAATCCCATCGCCACCGCCGCGCAATTCGCCCTGCTTTCCTCGCTGATGTCTCTGCTCAGCGGTTTCCTCGGCGGCTTTGCCGGGCTCGGGGTCACCGCGCTGCAGGGTGTGTCCGGCTCCTCCATGGGCGGCTTTGCTCTTTATTTCTCGCTGAGCCCGCTGGCCGCCATCCCGCCGCTGATCCTCATCTGGATGGTCCGCCAGCGGATGAAGCAGGCAGGCGCAGCGCTTCCGCCCTAGAGCAGAGAAGGGGCCTCAGCGCCCCTCGCGCCGCCAGGCCAGCAGCAGGAAGATCACCAAGAGGCCCGCCGCCAGAATGCCCGGCACCAGCCCCTGGCTGGTGGAGGAGCGCACAGCATACGCCCCCCGCTCACGCAGGCCCAGCCAGTTGTTTCCGGCGGCATTGCCACGAGGCCCAACCCGGCGAATGTCGGGAATGTTCGTGCCCGCCTCATTCAGCCGGAACACGCCCCCGCCGGTTGCCGCGGCCACCGGCGCGATCAGCGCCGTGGTGGATTCGAGATTGGCATATTCCTTCGGGTTTTCCGGCCCGCTCAGTGCAATCGCCTCCAGCCCGCCCGAGCGCGCGCGGTAGATGCCCAGCTCCTCGACCGGCGCTTCGGCGGTAAACGTCCCCGGCCCGGCCGCGCGCCAGCGCGGGGTCAGCACCTCGCCCTCCGGCGTCTGCACCTCCAGCGGCGGGGCCGCGTCCAGCAGCGTGCGCAGCTCGATCTTGGCTTCACCGGCCTCGATGGTCAGGGCCAGCCGGCGCTCTTCCAGCTCCGGCTCCTTCATCATCCAGTGAACCACGCGGCGGATCAGCTCGGCAAACGGCCCGCCGCCATCATGCCCGCTCGCCCACAGCCAGATCTGGTCAGACATCAGCATCCCCACGCGCCCCTTCGACACGCGGTCAACAATCAGCAGTGGCCGCCCGTCCGGCCCGCTCATCAGCACATCGCCGCCCACGGCATTGGCCTCGATATAGCGCATCCAGCCGCCCCATTGCTGCCCGTCCAGCGGCGCGGTCACGGCATGGCGTTTGCCCGGCCCTGTCAGCTGCGGCACGAACTCGCCGGTGCGGATCACGCCGGTGGGGGAGGCGGGCAGCACGGAAGCGAGCGGCGAGCGCGCAAGGCTTGCCGGCCCGGCAAACTGCTCCCCCGCCACGATCAGTAGCGCGCCCCCATCGGCCACGTAGCGGGACATGTTGGCAAGATAGGCCTGCGTGATGACGCCCTGGCGCTCATACTGGTCGAAGATGATGAGATCGAACTCGGCGAGCTTCTGCTCGAACAGTTCCTCGGTCGGAAACTCGATCAGAGCCAGTTCGTCAGGCCGCGCATAATCCACCTTGAAGGGCGGGCGCAGAATGGTGAAGTGAACGAGGTCCACGGACGGATCGGATTTCAGAAGGTCGCGCCACACGCGCCCTGCCTGGTTGGGCTTGCCCGTCACTAGCAGCACCCGCAGCCGGTCGCGCACGCCGGCGATGGAGGTGGCCGCGCGGTTGTTGGCCAGCGTCAGCTCCTCCGGGCCGGGCGGTGCCTCGATCACGACGATGTTCTCGCCCCGCCGCTCGATCTCGATGGGCACCGGCGTATCCTTGCCCGCCTCCACGCGCACGCGCTCGGGCGCCCCACCATTGAGTGAAACAGAGAGGTCCATCGTGCCGCCGCGCGGGTCTTCAGCGCGTACGATCAGGGTCGCTGTCTCGCCCACAATGCCGAAATTCGGCGCATTGACGATCTCGATCCGCCGGTCGCCCAGATCCTCGTCCCCCGCGATCACGCCGTGCAGCGGGCCGATGATTGCTTCCACGCGCGCCGGGTCGGGCAGGTCATGCACCTGGCCATCTGTCACCAGGATCGCCCCGGCAATCCGGTCGCGCGGAACGTCCGCCATCAGACCTTCCAGCGCGCCATAAAGATAGGTGCCATCGTCGCCGGGGCTCGTCTCCAGCGTGCGCACTTCCAGGCTCGTATCCTCGGCGAGCTTTGCCTTCAGCGCTTCGTAAGCAGCGGCCGCCGCCCGGTCACGCTCGCCAAACTGCATGCTTTCGGACTTGTCGAGGATCAGCGCGGCCACAGACGGCAGCGGCTCACGCTCCTCATGCACCAGCGTGGGGTTGAGCAGGGCGGCGGATACGACCAGCAGGCCCACCGCCCGCGTCAGCCAGGCCCGCCCGCGCAGGAAAAAATACGCCGTCCATGCCGCCACCGTCAGCGCGATTAGCGCCCAGATCAGGGGCCAGCCCAGGAAAGGCTCAAGGCTGAGGCGCACCGCTTCGGTCATTGCGGCCCCCCATCCAGCACGCGGCCGGGCAGGCGTGGCTCGGGCGTGCCATTCTGCGGCTCGCCCAGGCGCTGCAGCAGCGCGGGAATGTGAACCTGGTCGTCCTTGTAGCTTCCGGTCAGAACATACATCACGAGGTTGACGCCAAAGCGCCGCGCGGTCTCGCGCTGCTGGGGCCCTCCGTCAACGGAATAAAGGTCGCGGCCATTCTCATCCACGGCCCAGGCAGACACCCAGTCAGCATCGCCAATGAACAGGCGCGAGACGCCGTCGCCGCGCGTGGCGCCGGGCTCGCCCGTCTTCTCGATCCAGAGCCGCCGTCCGGCAAACCGGCCCGGATAATCCTTGATCAGATAGAAGCTGCGGGAAAGCACATGATTGTCCGGCACGGTCTGCAGCTGCGGCGCGTCGAGGCCTGCCAGCAGGGTTTCCAGCCGGGAAACATCCGTCTGCGCGGCCGGGTCGCCGCCCGCCCGCGTATCGATCACCAGCGCCCCGCCTGCGCGCAGATAGGCGTTGAGCCGCGTCACCGCCCGGTCTGACAGGGGCGCGGCATTTTCCGGCACCACGAAGAAGATCAGTGGATAAAGCTCCAGCGCGTCGGTTTCCAGGTTCAGCGCATGTGGCTCTGCCGGCTCCACCGAGGTGCGCATGTTGAGAATGTTGGAAAGCCCGCGCAGGCCTGCCCGCGTGCGCTCGTTCAGCGCGCGGTCGCCGGTCTCGACATAGCCAAACCGCATCGTGAGCGCCGCCTCGATTTCCTTCTGGCTCGCCTTGCCGGCGGGCAGGGGTACCACGCGGGTCGAGGGTGAAGGGATCGCGCGATAGCTGCCATCCGGGCGCAACTCATAGCCTTGCGCCTCGGCCGGATCGCCCGGCAGGAAGGCAAAAGCCAGGATCAGCGCGCCGGCCGCGCCACCCGTCGTCTTGGCCGCCGCCTTGCCCCGGCGGGTCAGCCCGCGCAGCCGTCCGGCCACGAACAATGCAATGAACAGGTCCAGCGCCAGCAGGCCCGCCGCAATCGCCAGCATCGGCCCGGCGAGGCGCAGGGAGCGCGCTTCGGCGTCCCCTAGCAGGCGTGCCGAGGCTGGCCATTGCGTCATCAGGCGCGGCGCGGCGCCTGCGCCAATGTTCAGCGCGCGCGATCCGGAAGGTCCCTGGTAAAGTCCCGGCGGATGGATTTCGGAGGGCTTCAACCCGGCAAATTCGGAAGCCTTGACCGGCGCGGCATTCGGGCTCGCCCGCGTCAGACGGCCAAATCCGTCGAGTGAAAGCTGAGGCATATAGGTGCCGTCGCCATCCTCCACTGCTTCGCCGCGCCCGGCGGCGATGGCCCGGCGCAGCATCTGTTCGAACACGCCGGAATAGGCGAGATCCCCCCAGTCCGGCCCGGCGGTGATGTGGAAGAGGATCAGCGTCCCGTCGCCCCGGCTGTCGGCGCTGACGAGGGGGGAGCCATCAGTCAGCCGCGCCCAGGTCTTGCGCGCCAGGTCAGGCTCGGGCCGCGCCAGCACCTGCTGGCGCACGCGTACGTCGCCCGGCACGGGCAGGCCTGCAAAGGGCGAAGTCTCGGGGAAGGGGGCGAGGCCCTGCGGCTCCTCCCAGGCGAGCGCGCCGCCAATAGCGCGGGAAGACCGGCGCAGCACCACCGGCAGGAGATCATCCCCCTGCGCGGCAAGGCGTGGCCCGGCAAAGCGGATCAGCGCCCCGCCATTTTCCACCCACTGCGTCAGCCGCTCGGTATCAGCCTTCGGGATCTGTCCGACATCGGAAAGAATGATCGCGTCCGGCGCCGTCGCCACCAGCGTCTCGATATCCCCGGTGGAGATCGAAGCGAATGGCTCCAGCGCCTTGCGGATATAATGCATGTCGGAGAGCAGCGGCTGGGCCGCCGTGCCGGTGTCGACGATGCCAACCCGGCGGGTGCGTTCGGCCGAATCCCAGAGCCATACCGTGCCCGCGCCCGCCCGCCCGGTTACATTAAAGCGCGCGATCCGGGCGAGGGCGGCGGCGGGAATGGAAAACTGCGCCTCGGCCTCCCGTTCGCCGTCGGCAAACACCGCCTCGGCAGAGGCAAGCGCCGAGCCGTCCTGCGTCAGCGCCGAGACAAAGGCCCGCGCGCTGCCCTGCGTGCCCGCCCGCGCCAGGCGCACGGTCACCGCATCGGTCTGCGCTGAAAGCCCGGTGATCACGGCCGGGCCTTCGGGTGGGGCGGCAAACACGGTCAGCGGCGCGCGCGCGGCCAGCGCTGCCGCAAACGCCGCGCCACCTTCAGTCTCCAGCCCGTCACTGGCATAGAATATCCGTGCCGGAACAAGTTTTGAGGCATCCAGCTGGGCAAGGGCATCGGCCCGGTCGGTTGCCCAGGGTTGGGGATCAAGGCTCGCGAGGCGCTTGGCCATGTCGGCGCGGGAAAGGCGCTCGGCCGGGTCCACATTCAGCTGGCGCGGCGCGGTCAGCAAGAGATGCACCGCCCCGTCGCGGTCGCCCGCGTCGAGCGTGGCGCTCGCCGCATTGGTCAGTTCGCTCCAGCGCGGCGCAGAGGCCCAGCCATTGTCGATCACGATCAGCAGCGGCCCGCCGCCGGTCTCGGTCGTCCGCGCCCCCGGCGCCCAGACCGGTTGGGAGAGGCCGAGGATCGCCGCAATCACCGCCAGTGTACGGATCAGCCATACCCACCAGGGCGTGCGTGCCGGCGTCTCTTCCACCGGCTCTGCCCCCTCCAGCAGGCGCAGCGAGGGAAGCTCGGCCTCCTTCGGCGCGGGCGGCGTCGCCCGCAGCACCCACCAGATCAGCGGCAGCGCCAGCAGCGCAAACAGCGCCAGCGGCGCGCCCAGCAGGAAAGGTCCGATGGCTGTCATGGTGCGGCCACCCGTCCTTCATCCCCTCTCCCTTGGGGGAGAGGGGTAGGGGTGAGGGGGCGCGACGGCGCGGTTCTGCGCGAATCGTTCGGAAAGAACGACACCTGTCGCGTGATGGGGAAGCGTTGCGTCTCCCTCACCCCCAACCCCATCTCCCTAAAGGGAGAGGGGGCTTTGGCAGAAGATATTCTGCTCATCACCGCGCCACTCCGAAGCGTTCAATCTCCGCCTTCAGGCGCGAGGCACCGGACAGCGCGGGGCTGCCGGTCACATGCGTCACCAGCGCCCAGCCCATCCGCGCGGCAAGGCTGGAAAGGGCTTCGCGCTGCTCGGTAAACCGGCGCATATATTCCTCGCGCATCGTCTCGGCCCGGCCAAGAATGCGCTCCTCGCCGCTGCCGGGTCGGGAGAGTTTCGTGCGCCCCTCAAAGGGAAACGCAATCTCTACCGGAGCCGACACCGCCAGCAGCACGCCCTCGGGGCAGCGCCCGGCAAGCGGCCCCAGCCGTGCCTGCCATTCAGAGGGCGGATCATAAAAGTCAGACGCCACCACCATCGTCGCGCTCGCCTTGGGTGGGGGCGGAAACTGCCCCTTGGTGCCGCGCGAGAGATCGTCCAGCAGCCGGTCCACCGCGCGCTTGCCAAAGCTGGGTGTCCGGCCAGAGCCGAGCGCGCCAATCCGCTCGCCATCCTTGGACATCAATATCGCCATCGTCAGCATCAGGAGGGTGGCTTCTTCCGCCTTGGTGCGCAGGTCGCCCGCGCCCTTCCAGCGAAAGCCCGGCGCGTCATCTACCCAGAACAAGACCGTGCGCGCCGTCTCCAGCTCGCTCTCGCGCACATAAAGATCAGTGCCCTTGGCCGAGCGGCGCCAGTGGATCCGACCCGGCGCGTCTTCCTGGGTAAAGCGGCGATACTGCCAGAAATTCTCGCCCGTCCCCGCGCGCCGCCGCCCGGCCGAGCCGATATGCGCGGCCTCAGAAGCTTCCGCCCTGAAGTTCAGCCCCGGCAATTGCCGGGCCAGGCTCTCGGCCTCTGCGCGAAGGTCGGCGGCAGGGGTCATTTCAAAAGCTCTGACGCGCAAGCATCGCCTGATTTTATCAAGCTCCACACGCTCTCTTCATCCATCGCATGGGCGGGCGCATAGCGATAATCGGGCTCCATGCCTGCGGCATTGGAAATGTCCACTATTGCGGCTCCCATACGCAGCGCAGCAAGGCGCAGGCGGCGTGTTTCGTCTTCATAGGCCTGCATAGCTTCAGAGGAGGCAAACCGCATCACCATCATCCGCTCCACTCGCCGTTCGGCCAGAGCGTCGGCTTCATTGGCCGCTCTGAGGAGAACGGCGTTGCAGGCAATGGCGTCGGTACGGCTTACCGCCGGCGCTGCCTCCGGGAACGGTGGCGTGGCGCTGCAAGATGCCGCAAGAACCGCGATGGCCCCCGCAGCAAAACGAAAGCTCATGCAGCCTTCCTCACCAGATCATTGATCAGCTCACTGAGTTTCGGCGCGTCCCCGGTCGGGTCATAGCGCATCGCCATCCGGTGCCCGAGGCAGGGATCAGCCAGCGCCTCAATATCCTCCATCGACGGGGCAAGCCGCCCGCGCAGCAGCGCCCGCGCGCGTGCCGCCAGCATCAGCGCCTGTCCGGCCCGCGGCGATGGCCCCCAATCGACCAGCCGCTTCACGCGCGCATCCGATGTCTGCTCCGGCCGCGCCTCGCGGATCAGCGTCAGGATCGTCGCCACCAGCTTCTCGCCCACCGGCATCTGGCGCACCAGCGCTTGGATCTTCAGAAGCTCGGCGGCGTTCAGCGCCGCCTTCACCGGCGCCTCGCCCCCGCGGGTCGTTTCGATCAGGATGCGCCGCTCGGTGTCGAGGTCAGGATAGGCGACGTCCACCTTCAGCAGGAACCGGTCCAACTGGGCTTCGGGCAGGGGATAGGTGCCCTCCTGCTCGATCGGGTTCTGGGTGGCCAGCACATGGAAGGGCGCGGGCAGATCGTGCCGGGCGCCGGCCACGGTTACATGCTTCTCCTGCATCGCCTGAAGCAGCGCAGACTGGGTGCGGGGCGAGGCGCGGTTGATCTCGTCGGCCATCAGAAGCTGGGTAAACACCGGCCCCTTGATGAAGCGGAAGCTGCGCTCGCCCGAAGGGCTCTCGTCCAGCACTTCGGAGCCGAGAATGTCAGACGGCATGAGGTCAGGCGTGAACTGGATGCGCTGATTGGCCAGGCCCAGCGCGGTGCCCATCGCCTCTACCAGCCGCGTCTTGGCGAGGCCCGGCGCGCCGATCAGCAGGGCATGCCCGCCGGCCAGCACGGCGGCGAGCGACAGCTCCACCACCTTCTCCTGGCCAAACACGGCCTTGCCGATCTCGGCCTTCACCCGGCCCAGGGCTTCGGCGGCGGCCTCTGCGTCGGCTACGGGGCTTTCGGTGTTCACTGTGGTATCGGCCATGTGTAGAGGTGCCTCCGGCTTCACGTCTCTGGCTATCAGCCCTATGTCTAAGGCGTCATTTTGGCGGAGAAAGATGTGACATCCAGTCCCGGCACAATTCTGAGCGTTGAGGAAACGCTTAAGGCCATCCTGCCGGAAGGCAAGTTTGGTGCTGAGTTACCCCCTGTGGAGACATGGAATCCCGCCGGGGTGAAGGATATCGGCATGGAAATCCGCGCCGATGGCAGCTGGTGGCATGAAGGCGGCGAAATCAAGCGCGCCAGCCTCGTCAAACTCTTCGCCCGCATCCTGCGCAAGGACGGCGATGGGCAGACTTTCCTCGTCACGCCATACGAAAAAGTGATCGTGCATGTCGAAGACGCGCCCTTCCTGGCCGGCCGCATGGATGTGCTGGGCACGCCGGGCCGGCAGCAGGAAATCGGCTTCGTCACCACGGTGGGCGACGTAAGCATTGCCGGGCCGGACCGCCCCATCCGCGTCGAAACACACCCCGAAACGGGCGAGCCTGCGCCTTACGTCCTCGTGCGCGGCCGCCTCGAGGCCAAGATCGCGCGGCCTGTGTTCTATGAGCTGGTAGAGCTGGCCGAGCCCGCCCCGGACAACGAGAACCTGCTCGGCGTCTGGAGCAAAGGGGTTTTCTTTCCGCTCGGTCCTGCGGCATAGGCCCCCGATGTCCTTTCGCAACCTTGATGACTTTGTAGAGCGCGTCACCGCCAAGCTCGACCCGCCTGCGGGGCAGGGGCGCCTCAGCGAAATGGGCGACATGGATTTCCTCACACCCGAGGAAGTCGCCATCATCCGCCCGGCCGCTGTCCTCTTCGGCGTCATCCCGCGCAAGGAAGGCCCCACCGCGCTCCTCACCCTGCGCCCCACCACGATGGCAGACCATGCCGGCCAGGTCGCGCTGCCCGGCGGCAAGGTGGACCCGATTGATCTGGATGAAGTGGCCGCCGCCCTGCGCGAGGCCGAAGAAGAAGTCGGCGCCCGGCGCGAAGAGGTCGATGTACTGGGCAAGGCCTCGCCTTACATCACCGGCACGCGCTACCGCATCACCCCGGTCGTTGGCCTGCTGCCGCATGATTTCGTGCCCGTTGCAGAGCCGGGCGAGGTTGCCGCCATCTTCGAGACGCCGCTCGAACTCCTGATGAACCCCAAGAGCTACCAGACCGGCACGGCCTTCTACAAAGGCATCCACCGCGAATATTACGAGATGCCGTATAATGGCTACCGTATCTGGGGCGTCACCGCCGGCATCATCCGCCGCCTCTACCAGACCCTCTACGAAAGTGACTGATCATTTTGCGCATATAATTGCGCAAAATAGTTGATTTTTGACTCTCTATGCGCAATATTCTGCGCATGGGGATAGAGCGCAACAGCCGGAAAATTCTCCAGCGCCTTCAAAAAGAGGGCTGGACACTCGCCCGGACCAGCGGCTCCCACCATCAGTTTACGAAAGACGGCCAGACCCTGACGGTGCCGCACCCAAAGAAAGACCTGCCGACAGGCACGGCCCGTGCCATCGCCAGAGCGGCAGGATGGCTAGAGGAGAATGACATATGAAGCGCTATCTCGCCCTCGTGGAAAAAGAGGAAGGCTCTGCCTTCGGCATTACCTTTCCCGATGTTCCCGGCTGCTTCTCCGCTGCTGACGTTGAAGAAGACATCATGAAAAACGCCATTGAAGCGCTGGCCCTGCATCTGGAAGGCGGCGTTGCGCCGCTCGCGCGTTCCGCAGCTGAAATGACTGCGGACCCGGATATCCGGCGGGCGATATTGCAAGGCGGCTATCTTATTTCTGTCCCCTTCATCGAAAACGAAGCCCGTCAGGTCAGCGCCAATATCAGCCTCGACAAAGGCATGTTGAAGGCCATTGATGCGGCTGCCCGCGAGCGTGGCCTGACCCGGTCTGCCTTTCTGGTGGAAGCGGCGCGGCACGAAATTGAGCGCCGTTGAGCGCCTTATGCCGGCCCCGCCGCCCCCTTCAGGGTTTCTCAAACTCCTTCAGCGCCTTATGTAAGCCTTGGAAGAGTTGCGGGGAAAAGCACCGACATGGCCGGACGCCTGCTGTTTGAAGTCTTCATATTCTCGCTGCCTTTCCTCGTGTTCGGCATCTACACGCTTGCGACCCGCTCGGCCGAAGAGGCTGGCAAGCGCAAATGGCCAATCCAGATGCTGTTCGCCATCGGCCTCGGCCTGGCCACCATCGCCTGGTTCGTGCTGATCGCGCTGGAGCCGCGCGAGCGTGACATGTGTGTGGAGCCTGCGCGTTTTGAAAACGGCCAGCTGATCCCCCAGCGCACCTATCCGTGCGAGCGCCATACCGAAGATGTCGGTCTGCAGCGCGGACGCCTCACCCCTCCGGCAAAGCCCGCCGAGACCCCGCCTGCCGATGACCCGAGCTGAGCGGATCACGGCAGACTGGCTGGAGGCGCCGTCAAGCCGGGCCGTGATGGCCGCTTTGGAAGCGGCCCGCAAAGACGCCTCGCGCTATGTCGGCGGGTCGGTGCGCAACACGCTGCGCGGCCTGCCTGCTGATGATGTCGATATCGCCACCCAGCTGACACCGCCTGAAACCGTTTCCGCGCTGGAGGCTGCCGGTATCCGCGTCATCCCCACCGGCATCGAACACGGCACCGTCACCGCCTTCTACAAGGGCGTGCCCATCGAGGTCACCACCCTGCGCCGGGATGTCGAAACCGATGGCCGCCGCGCCGTGGTCGCCTTCACGCAAGACTGGGCAGAGGATGCCGCCCGCCGCGATTTCCGTATGAACGCCATCTATGCCGGGCCGGAGGGGCAGCTTTACGAAGTCGTCCCCGGCTCGATCGAGGACGCCATCGCCGGGCGCGTCATCTTCATCGGCGAGGCCGATCAGCGCCTGATCGAGGACTATCTGCGCATCCTGCGCTTCTACCGCTTCAATGCCTGGTACGGCGCCGGCATTGACGAGGCCGGTCAGGCGGCCTGCGCCCGCCAGCGCGAAGGCCTGAAGAAGATTGCCGCCGAACGGATCTGGAAGGAGCTGAAGCGCACCCTCGCGGCCCCCGACCCGTCAACCGCCCTGATGGCGATGGAAGAGGCCGGCGTGATGGGCATCCTCCTGCCGGGCGCCACAGCGGCCTTTCTGCCGGGGCTGATCGAAGTCGAGGCCGCCCATGGCTTGGCCGCAGATCCGATGCAGCGCCTGATGGCGATGCTGCCCCGCCGCCCAAGCAACATGTCGGAGGCGGCCAGCGCCCTGCGCCTCTCCAATCAGGAAGCCGCCCGGCTTCACGCCTGGGCCGATCCAGCCCTCGGCCACATGCTCGGCCTCGGCCAGAGCGCCCGGCGGGAAGCCTTCTACCGTTTCACCCCCCAGGCCGTGCTCGACCGCGCCCTGATCGAGGCGGCCAGCGGGGGAGAGGACAAGCTCGCCCCAATCCTGCAGGACAAGTCCGCGTGGACGCGCCCGGTCTTCCCCATCGGCGGCGATGATGCCCTCGCCGCCGGGCTCAAGGGCCCCGACATCGGCAAGCGGCTCCACACCCTGGAAGAGGCCTGGATCGCATCCGGCTTCCGCCTGTCCCGCGAAGACCTCCTCTCGCGCCTGAAGTGACGCGGGGCGTGTCCGGTTTTGTCCGGGAATGTCCGAAACTGTCCGGAAGTGTCCATTAGGTGTCCGGAATTGGCTGCCAGATGACCGCGCCGGGCGCCCCTGGTTCCCAGAAATGCGCCCCCATGTTATAACGCATGTTATTCCATCAGGAGGCCCCCATGACCAAGCTGAAAATCCGCAAGATCGGCAACTCTCTCGGCGTCGTGCTGCCCAAGGAAGTGCTGGACCAGCTGAAGGTGAAAGAGGGCGACACGCTGGATGTCGTTCCCACTGAAACCGGCGTGAAGCTCTCCATCTCCGATGAAGAGGTCGACAAGCTGATGCAGATGGCCGAGCGGATCATGGAGGAGAACCGCGAGGTCCTGCGGGCGCTGGCGAAATGAGCGAGCCCGTTTGGCTGCCGCTGGATCTGTTGGTGCGTCTACACGACCGGCAGATTGAGCTGCATGGCGGGCTTCCTGGCACGCGCGATCCCGGCTTGCTTGAAAGCGCCGTGGCCCGGCCGCTGAATGCCTGGTCCTATGGCGAGACGGATCTCTTCACGCTCGCCTCGCTCTATGCGGGCGGCCTCATCAAGAACCACCCCTTCCTGGATGGCAACAAGCGCATCGGCTTCCTCGCCGCGCTGCTTTTCCTGGAGGCCAATGGCTGGAAGATGGCCGCGCCGATGGCAGAGCGTCTGGCCTACACGCTGCAGCTGGCCGCCAGCGAAATCACCGAAGAAGTCTACGCCGCCTGGCTCCGCCGGTCTTGCGAAAAAGTCTGATTTTTCAGGGCCATTTCACCACCGGCGGCATGGATGAGAGAATGCTCTCGATATTCCCACCGGTCTTCAGGCCAAAGGTCGTGCCCCGGTCATAGAGCAGATTGTACTCCACATACCGCCCGCGCTGGATCAGCTGAGCCTCCCGCTCGGCCTCGCTCCAGGCTTCACTCATGCGCCGGCGGACGAGGGCTGGATAGATATCGGCAAATTTCCGGCCGACTTCCTGGGTGAAGGCGAAATCGGCCTCCCAGTCGCCGGTATTGAACCGGTCATAGAAGATGCCGCCGGTGCCCCGCGGCTCGTTGCGATGGGGCAGGTGGAAATAGGTATCGCAATAGTCTTTCATATGCGCGTAATCGGCGCCGGGATGGGTATCGCAGGCCGCTTTCATTGCGGCATGAAAATCCACCGTATCTTCAAAGCTCTGATCGCGCTGATAGGCGAGGAGTGGGTTAAGGTCGCCGCCCCCGCCAAACCAGGCTTCACTGGTCACCAGCATTCGCGTGTTCATGTGCGCGGCTGGCACGCGCGGGTTCAGGGGGTGGGCAATCAGCGAAATCCCGCTTGCCCAGAATTGCCCGCCAGACTTGTCCGCCCCCGGTATCTGGGCGGCAAAGGCTTCCGAAAAAGTCCCGTGCACTTCGGAGAAGTGCACCCCCACCTTTTCGAACACTTTCCCGCGCATCAGGCCCATCCGGCCCCCGCCCAGGTCTTCGCTGCCATCGCCCCGGCGCCAGGGCTTCAATTCGAATCGCCCCGCTTCCCCGCGATAAAGTGGGGGCAGGGCAGCGTCTTCAATCGCCTCGAAGCGGGCAATGATATCTTCCTGAAGGGCGCGGAACCAGGCGCTTGCCCGCGCCTTGCGCGCCGTAAACTCGGCAGTCTGAGTGTCGCTGATCATGCCAAACTGTTGCGCTTTAGGCCTTTGCCTCGCAAGTCCCCAGTTGTCACAGGGGCGGAACGGCGGTAACGCCCTCACCCAACTGGGGGCAGGACGCGCCGTTTCTGCCGCGCCCCGCGCCCACTTGCCGCAATGTGCGGCCCGCGCAGCTTTAGTAAAGACAGCGGCTAACGCCACGCACCAGGGACGGATAGAAACGTGACGACAGAGACCCACGCCGAGGCGGTCGATGAAGACCGCCGCAACTTTATTCATATCGCCACAGGTTCAGTAGCCCTCGGCGGTGCCGCCATGTTCGCCTGGACGCTGGTGGACCAGTGGAATCCGGCCGCTGACACGCGCGCGGCTTCGGCGCTGGACGTCGACGTATCCAAGGTTCCGCTGGGCGGCGAGATCCGCATCCTGATCGGCGGCAAGCCGTTCTTTGTGCGCCACCGCACGCCGGCTGAAATCTCTGCCGCCGAATCGGTCAACATCTCGATCCTGCCGGACCCAGAGTCGGATGAAGCCCGTCTTCGTCCGAAAGGCGATGGCACGCTGAACAAGGCGATCCTCGTCACCTCCGGCTCCTGCACCCACCTTGGCTGCGTGCCCGTTGGCCCCTCTCAGGGCAATACGGGTGATTATGGCGGCTGGTACTGCCCCTGCCACGGCTCGCACTACGATACTTCCGGCCGCATCCGCAAAGGTCCTGCGCCGAAGAATCTTCCGGTTCCCAATTATCGCTGGGTCTCCGACTCGGTCGTCAACATCTCCCTCTGAGAAGGATACCTTTAGATGAGCGGACATGAGTCTACCTACAAGCCGAACTCAGCCTTTGAGCGCTGGCTTGATACCCGTCTTCCGATCATTCGCTTCGCGAATGACACGATGATCAATTTCCCGACGCCGAAAAACCTGAACTACTGGTACATCTTTGGCGCGATCCTGGCTGTCTGCCTTGCCATCCAGATCATCACCGGCGTCATCCTGGCCATGCACTACGAAGCCAGCGTCGATGGCGCCTTCGCTTCGGTCGAGCGCATCATGCGCGACGTGCCCTATGGCTGGCTCCTGCGGTACATCCACGCCAACGGCGCCTCGATGTTTTTCCTCGCGGTCTACATCCACATGTTCCGCGGCCTCTATTACGGGTCCTACAAGGCGCCGCGCGAAGTGCTCTGGATCATCGGCTGCGTGATCTACCTGCTGATGATGGCCACCGCCTTCCTCGGCTACATGCTTCCCTGGGGCCAGATGTCCTATCACGGCTCGAACGTGATCACCGGCCTCTTCGGTGCCATCCCGCTGGTCGGCGAAAGCATCCAGACCTGGCTGATGGGCGGTCCCTCGATCGGCAACCAGACGCTGCAGCGTTTCTTCTCGCTGCACTATCTCCTGCCCTTCATGATCGCCGGCGCTGTCGTCCTGCACGTCTGGGCGCTGCACGTTCCCGGCAACACCAACCCGACCGGTGTTGAGGTGAAGGAAGTCGAGAAAGACACCGTGCCCTTCCACCCGTACTACACGGTGAAGGATGCCTTCGGCATTGTGATCTTCCTGATCATGTTCGCTGTCTTCGTCTTCTATGCCCCGGGCGTTCTGGGCCATGCCGACAACTATATCGAGGCCAACGCCCTGGTGACGCCGGCCCATATCGTGCCTGAATGGTATCTTCTGCCCTTCTACGCGATCCTGCGCGCCATCACCTTCGACCTCGGCCCGATCGACGCGAAACTGCTCGGCGTGATCTTCATGTTCGCCGCCATTGCCGTCCTCTTCGTGCTGCCCTGGCTCGACACGTCGAAGGTCAAATCGATGCGCTACCGTCCGGTGGCCCGTCAGTTCTTCTTCGGCTTTGTCGTGGTCTGCTTCCTGCTCGGCTGGTGCGGCGCAGCGAACCCGGATGACGCGGTGATCCCGGCCCTGCAGGGCGATCCGAGCCTCGTGGTCAGCTATACGGTCGAAGGCGCCCCTGCGACGGCCAGCTATAAAGGCGGGGAAGAAGCCTTCGAGCAGGCAAAGGCCTTCATGGCCAGCCTGCCGGCCGGTGCCAACCCCAGCCTCTCGGCTGTTCCGGCACCGACCTTCGCCTTCCGCCACCTGTCGCTGATCCTGACATTCCTGTACTTCGGCTATTTTGTGGCCCTGTTCTTCATCGGCCTGACCGAGAAGCCGAAGGCTCTGCCCGAATCGATCCATAAATCCGTGCTCAAGCGTAAGTCCAAGGATACGGGCAACGCGGTGCCGGCTGAGTAAGATGCAAGCTGGGGAAAGAAAGAACATGAAAACCTTCCGCATCCTCGCTGCCGGTCTTGCTGGCCTGGCCTTTGCGGGCCTCGCCCATGCCGCAGGTGGCGCCAAGCACCCGCACGGCCCTGAAGCGGGCTGGCCGTTCGAAGGCGTCACGGGTCAGTATGACAAGGCGTCCGTCCAGCGCGGCTATCAGGTCTACAAACAGGTCTGTTCCAGCTGCCACGGCATGAAACTGCTGAGCTACCGCAACCTTGGTGAGCCCGGCGGCCCGTTCTACGATCCGGCATATCCCAACCCGAACGACAACCCGTTCGTGAAGGCGCTGGCGGCCGAGAACGAAGTCATGAATGCCGAGCCCAATGAGGCAGGCGAATACGAGTTCCGCCCGGCCATGCCGGCAGACCGTTTCCGCTCGCCCTTCCCGAACGATGCGGCCGCCCGCGCGGCCAATGGCGGCGCCCTGCCGCCGGATCTTTCGGTGATGGTCAAGGCCCGGCACTATGGGGCTGATTATATCTACAGCCTGATGACCGGCTATCCGGACTTCTCGCTGTATGAAGACCTCATCACCGAAGAGAATGGCGAGACGATCTACCAGACCGTTATCGACATGTCGAAGTTCGAAAAGCTCGGCAGCTACAAGCCTGATCACGGCCCGGCCTATCTGATCCAGCCTGCCGGACAGTATTACAACCCCTACATGGCCGGTGACACGACCCCCAACTTCCAGGGCGATCCGCGCCACAGACCGCCGGGCGGTTTCCTGGCGATGGGGCCACAGCTGCCCGATGGCCGGGTTGAATATACCGATGGTACTGAAGCCACGACCTCGCAGATGGCCTATGACGTAGCCCAGTTCCTGGCATGGGCGGCTGAGCCCAAGCTTGAGGCGCGCAAGCGCACGGGCCTTGGCACCATGGTCTTCCTGCTGATCCTCAGCACGCTGCTGTGGTTCTCCTACAAGCAGATCTGGCGGAAGGTTGAGCACTAGCCTCACCCGTCCAGCATGAACCTACCGATAGCCATCCGCAGGGCCACCCCTTCGGATGGCTTTCTCGTTGAGGCGTTGACGCGCCGCATCTGGACAGGCCGGGTTTCGGCCGAATCCACGGTCTTCCGCGAAACGCCCGAAACCGTCGCCGCCCAGATCGCCAAAGGCGGCGCCGTGATCCTCGAGGCAGGGGAGATACCCATCGGGTCAGGCCGCTGGGTTCCCGTGCCCGGCCCGCAGGGGCAGGGGCGCTGGATGGAAGTCAAACGCATCGGTATCCTGCCGGAATTCACCGGGCGCGGCTATGGCGCGCGGATCCTCGAGGCGCTCGAAGAAATGGGCCGGGCGCAGGCCCTGGCAGGCGCCCAGCTTGCCATCCGCGCGGACCAGCCGCGCCTGATCGACTTCTATGCCGGTCTTGGCTACCTCCTGGCGCCGGATGTTGAGCTGACAACGCCCAACCCCCGCTCGCCACCGCCCATCGGCATGCGGAGATGGTTCTGAGGGCAGGGGAGCGCGGCATGAGCGGCTGGAAACTCGGGATTATCGGCGGCTCCGGCCTCTATGCGCTGGAGGGGCTGGAAGACCGGCGCGAAACAGAGGTCAAAACGTCCTGGGGCGCCCCGTCCGACAGCCTCGTCTCCGGCCGGATCGGCGGGGTGGAGCTTGTCTTCCTGCCGCGCCATGGCCGCGGCCACAGGCTGTCGCCCAGTGACGTGCCCTACCGCGCCAATATCGCCGCGCTGAAGATGGCCGGTGTCACCGACATCCTCTCGATCTCCGCCTGCGGCTCCCTGCAGGAGGCTTATGCGCCGGGCCACACAGTCGCCGTGGACCAGTTCATTGACCGCACGGTTTCCCGCGCCTCCAGCTTCTTTGGCGCGGGCCTTGTGGCGCATGTCTCGATGGCAGAGCCGGTCTGCGCCCGCCTGTCGGCCCTGGCAGCCGATGCCATGGAAGCGGCTGGCGGCACCGTGCATCGCGGCGGCACGTATCTCGCCATGGAAGGCCCGCACTTTTCCTCCCGCGCTGAAAGCCGCCTTTACAGGCAATGGGGCTGCGATGTGATCGGCATGACCAACATGCCCGAAGCCAAGCTCGCGCGGGAAGCCGAGCTGCCCTACGCCACCCTCGCCATGGTCACCGATTATGACTGCTGGCGCGCCGATACCGAGGCCGTCACGGTCACCGATGTACTTGAAATCATGGCGCAGAATACCGTGCTTGCCCGGCGCGCCATCCTGGAGCTGGCCGGCCGTCTGAACGGTACGCCACGTACACCTTCGCCGCAGGGCATTGAAACCTGTCTGGATTCTGCCCTGATCACGGCGCCGCAGCTACGGGATCCTGTCATGATTGATAAGCTGCAGGCGATTGCAGGCCGCGCGCTCGGCGTTTAGAACTTGGTAACGCTTGGCGCTTGCCCGGCGCGCGCTGCCCCTTTCGGGCCTAGTCGCAGGGGGACTCAGAATGAGCGAAGCACAATTTTATACTTTCCTGACCGGGGGCCTGGCCCTGGCCATCGCCCTGTTGACGCTTGTGGCCTGGAATCTCTGGCGCATGCGAGAAGAGGCGAGCGCTGGCCGCGCTTCGGCGCTGGAAGGGGTTGCCCATGAGCTGCGCATCAACCTGCAGCGGATGATCAGCGAGCTGTCGCAGGTCGCCCACCATCCCGGCGTCGGCCCGGATGTGCTGCTGCCGATCCGCAGCCCGCAGCTCGATGGGGTCAACCGGTCCCTGATCAACACAAACCGCAACGGCATTGCCGTGCTCGGCTCCACCTATCAGGAGATGGAGGCCCGCAAGCTTGGCCTGCGCGCCGTCCTCGCCCAGGGCAGGGCGCCGGAGACCGAGCTGGACGATGCGATGGACGCTGCCATCAACGGCATCGCGGCGCTCTATATCTGGGAAGTCCACAAGGGCGCGCTGCCCGCCGAAATTGGCCGGGTGCGCAGCTGGTCGGTGCGTGATTGGATGAAGGCGAAGAATTTCCGCGCCGATGCCTTCCCCGGCATGCATCTGCGCGATGAGGTGGTTGAGCGCCTGCGCCTTTACGGGCTGGCGCTGACCCCGCGCCCGCTGACGATGACTGCCTGGGAATATTACTCCATGCAGTATGACCGCCATGCCGATGCGCGCGGGCCGCTGGGTCGCCGCCGGGCAGAGAAGGCGGAGAAGGCGGAGAAGGAAAAACCGGCCGGCAAGGGCGGCCTCTTCGGCCTTGGCCGCAAGAAGGAAGAAGAGGTGTATGAGGAAGACGAGGTTGCAGACCTCACGCCCGCCGCCTTTGATCCGGGCCCTGAGGAAGACACCGCTGCGCAGCAGGCAGCCTATCAGGAGCCCGCCCCGCAACCTGCCAGCTACGGGAATACGGACGAGCAGCCCACCGAGGAACTGGAAAGCCCGGCGCATGACCATGATCCTCAGCGTACCAACTAGACTTTCAGGCGCATTTTCTGGCGTGCTGGCGGGCGCGGCGTTTCTGCTGCTCGCCGCCTGCGCCACCTCCGGTGTCAGCCCGGCGGCCCGCGCTGATGATGAAGCCGCCATCCTCGCCTTGCTCGAAGCCCAGGACACCGCCTGGAACCGGGGCGACATCGAAGGCTTCATGGCCGGCTATCTGCGCTCGCCGGACCTGCGCTTTGCCTCGGGCGGCAATATCACGCGCGGCTGGGATGAAACGCTCGCCCGCTACAAGGCGCGCTATGGCACGGGCGCCGAAATGGGCACGCTGACCACCAGCGATCACGAAATCGAAATTCTCTCGGCCGACGCTGCCATCGCCCATGGCAAATGGCAGCTCGACTGGCAGGGCAAACAGCCCTGGGGCCTTTACACGCTTGTCCTGCGCAAGGCCGGCGGCGAGTGGCAGATCGTGTCTGACACCACAACGGCAGCAGACTGAGCCCTTCCGACCAAGCCCCGCCTGGAGTTGAATTCCAGACGGGGCCCACACACGGGGGTACTCTCCCTTCAGCCTAGTTGGCCGGCAGGAGAACGGTATCGATGGCGTGGATCACGCCATTCGAAGCTTCAATATCGGTCAGCGTCACGGAGGCATCATTGACGCGGACGCCTGTGATCGCGTCGGAGGCATCAATCGCCAGCGGGCCATTCAGCGTCTGCGCCGTCAGCTGCTGCCCGGCAAGATCGGCCGTCGTCAGCTTTTCCCCGGCAATCACGTGCATCCGGATAAGGCTCACCAGCTCGCCGCGATTTTCCGGCTCCATCAGCCGGTCAACTGTGCCGGCGGGCAGTTTGGCAAAGGCCGCATCGGTCGGCGCAAAGATCGTGTGCGGGCCTTCTCCGCGCAGGTCGTCTTCAATCCCGGCCGCAGCGGCGGCTTCCATCAGCGTGCGGAAGGCGCCGCTATGGTTGGCCACATCAATCAGATCATTCGTGGGCTGATTACCTATGCTCGCGCGCTCCTGCGCGGGCGCCTCGCCCTCTGTCTGCGGCGCCGCCATCACAGGCAGCGTCAAAAGGAGGAAGGCTGCACCAAGCGGAAGAAGGCTCTTCATGGATCGCGCCTTTCCGGGCGTTGGCTGAGAAACTGAATTGAACATGTTGTGCTAAAGACGGATGAGCCGCCTTCAGGTTCCCCGATATGACCAAGCTTTAATGCCTCCCGGCCGCCGGCGGATGGGCGCCGGTCACCCTGCGGGCAGCAGCAGCGTGTCGATGCCCAAAAACACCCCGTCAGCCCCGCGAATATCCGGTCCGCTGACGGTTACGGCATTGACCCACACACCGGTCTGAGGATCGGTTCCGTCAATCGCGACCGGGCCGTTCAGCGTTTCTGCGGTGATCTGCAGGCCGCGCATCCGCTCAGCCGTCAGTTCTTCGCCCGCCACCACATGCATACGCAGCAGGCTGATCAGCTGGTCCCGGTTCTCCGGCCGCATCAGGCGCTCCATCGCGCCGGGGGGTAGTTTCTCGAAGGCTGCGTCGGTCGGTGCAAAGAAGGTGTAGGTGCCCATCTGCCCCAGATCATCGCGGACGCCGGCGGCATCAATCGCCGCCATCAGCGTGTTGAAACGGCCGGTTTTCGATGCCTTCTCCAGCGCGCGCTCTCCCTTGGGAGCCGGCATGGCGGCCACGGCGCGGGCAGCGCCAAGCTGCAGGCTGGCGCTGGCGGGCGCGGCCTGGTCAGCGTCGGCAAAGGCGGCCGGGCTGATCATCAGCGCGGCAAGGGCAGCGGCGGCAAAGGTCTTCATCTTCAATCCTCCGGCAAGCACGGGGTGGATTTTTCTGTTCGATGAAGATCAAACGGCGCGCGGAAAGATTCGTTCCCGGAGCAAGCCGGGATTCTTTCAAAATGGTTAATTTTCGTCCGGCCCGGTCCCGGCAAAAAAAGGCCTGAGCAGCAGAAGGGCTGCCCAGGCGAGGTTAGGGGTTTGGGAGGAAGGGGGAGATCAGCCTGCCGGCAGCAGAACCGTGTCGATCACATGAATGATGCCGTTGGAGGCTTTGATGTCGGCGGAAATCACCTTCGCGCCGTTCACGGTCACGCCGTCGGTCCCGTCAATCGAGACGGTGCCGTTCAGCGTCTCTGCCTCGATCTGCTGACCAGCGAGATCTTTCGATTTCACCTTGCCCGCAATCACGTGCAGCTTGAGGATACCGGCCAGCTGGTCCTTGTTCTCCGGCAGCAGCAGGGAGGCGACCGTGCCTTCTGGCAGTTTCGCGAAGGCTTCATCGGTCGGGGCAAACACGGTCAGCGGGCCTTCACCCTTCAGCGCGTCCACCAGTCCGGCGGCTTCGGCGGCGGCCAGCAGGGTGGTGAAGGAACCGGCAGCTGCGGCGGTGTCCACGATGTCGGATTTCGCTTTGGCATACTCGGCCTTCTCCGCCTTTTCGGCGGCGGGCTTGTCGCCATGATTATGCGCGGCGGCGGGAAGGGCGATCAGAAGGGCAGCAGCGGCTGCGGAGGCAAACATCTTCATGGGTCGTCGGTCCTGTCAGTTGGAAAAGTCGCGCTGAAGTCTTCCTCAGCTGATTTCGTATACGGAGCCGTATATGAAATGGCTCACTTGATGACCGAACTTTAATGATCTGCCCGCGTGCAACCATCTCCAGCGGTGCCCGTATACCGGGGGATGCATGAGTTTACTTCACGCTCTTGTCAGAAACGGTCTCTGTCCAAGTCCGGGGAAGGGCTGCTATACTCAAGGTTGCTCATGAGCTTATGGACCACTCTTCTCGATAGCGGTCGCCGGTTGTTCGACCACGGACCTGATCCCGACCCGGAGCCGGGCCCAGACGGCTGCGCGCCAGATCCTAATGATGTCGGCTTCACGGCTGCGGTCGTCGGCCTCGGTGCCAAGATGGCGATGGCCGATGGCCATGTCACCGATCAGGAAATCATGGTCTTTGCCCGCGTCTTCCGTGCCCCGCCGGAAGAGGCGGAGAATGTCCGCCGCGTGTTCAATCTCGCCCGGCAGACGGTCAAGGGCTACGAATCCTATGCGCGCCGCATTGGCCGGCGCTACAGCCACCGGCCATGCCTGCTGGAAGGCGTGCTCGATGGCCTGTTCCAGATCGCGGGCGCTGACGGCGTTATCACCCAGCCGGAGATGACCTATCTGCGTACGGTGTCGGATGCCTTCGGCTTCAACGAAGCCACCTTCCGACGCATCCGCGCCAGCCATCTGGGGCCGGACCGGGACGATCCCTATCATGTCCTGGGCGTGCCCCATGACGCTGAATTTCCGGTGATCCGCTCGGCCTATCGCCGCCTGATGGCAGACCACCATCCGGACCTGATCGTCCAGAAGGGCGCGCCGAGGGAATTTGAGACCAGCGTGCATGCCAAGGCGGCGGCGATCACGGCGGCTTATGCGCAGATCCGGGCCGAACGAGGACTGCTGGTGCGCCAGGATTAGCCCTGCTGCCCCGGTTGGCACACAGATTGCCTCACCAGCGTTGACGCTCCGCCATCATCGCGCCATCTTGAAGGGTGAAAGTGACATACATGGTACAGACACGCGCCCCTTCTGATCCCATTGCCAGCCTGCTCGCCGCCTTGCGGGTGGGCGTTGCCCTCACCGTTCAGGTGCTTGCGGGGCTGATGCTGGTGCTGGTGGCAGGCCTTGTGGCCCTGGTCACGGCGATTGCCGGCATCACCCTGGCGGCGGCTGCCATCGCCATGCGGCTCACTGCGGCGCGCCGGGGCAACCCTTCGAGAGCATCGGCAATGGCCGAGAGCGCCATTACGCTGGAAGCCCGCCGCACGCCACGCGGTTGGACGGTCGAATAGTAAAAACCAATTGACACTTTATGGTGTCAATGAACATGTTCATCAAAACGTTCCGGAGAACGTTCTGATGAACGACCAGGCTGAACAAGTAATTCTCGTCGATGAAGCCGATCGGGCCTTCAGCCATGGTGGAAAGCTTCAGATCCACGAGGATGGCTTGCTCCACCGGGCCTTCTCGATCTTCGTCTTCAATTCATCCGGAGAGTGCCTTATCCAGAAGCGTGCGTCCGGCAAATATCATTCTGCCGGCAAGTGGGCGAACAGCTGCTGCGGTCACCCCAGGCCGGGAGAGCCGACGGCGAAGGCTGCAGGACGCAGGCTCACTGAAGAAACGGGCCTCAAGGTGCGCTTGGTTTACGGGTTCAAGAGCCGCTACACCGCCCGGCTCGACAATCAGATGATTGAAAATGAGATTCCCCACCTGTTTTTTGGGCGCACTTCTGCGCCGCCAAATCCCAACACAGACGAGATCGAGGATATTGATTGGGTGACGCTGGACGCGCTGGAGGAGGACGCCCGCGTCCGGCCCGATCGGTACGCTGTCTGGCTGCGCCACTACCTGCATCGCCATGCAGACGCGCTTCGCTTCTGGAGGGATCGCATTTAATTGCCAGCATCTTCTTGGCGGCAGAACAGAGCAACCTAGTTCTCATTGGTAATGAGGAAATAACGGAGGAACGAAATGCGCCTTTTAATACGTAGACTGACGGTCCCGGCTTTGGGCGGCCTGGCAGTCATTCTTGCGGCTTGCGGTGGATCGGATACGGGAACACCCGCGCCTGCGGCAGCCCCGGCTGCCACCCCGGCGGAAACGGCCCCGGCCGAGCCTGCCGCTGTTGACCCCGCACCGGCTGAAGCGGCTCCGGAAGCGGCGCCTGAGACCACGGAAGCGGCAGTGCCTGCTGCGGGGGCTACAGGTTACGCGGCGTATACCGGTGATCCGGTCAAGGGCAAGCGCGTCTTCGCCCAGTGCATGACCTGCCACGCCGTCCAGGAGGGTCGCAATAATGTTGGCCCCTCTCTCTACCAGATTGTAGGGCGCGAGTCTGGCACCATTCCGGGGTTCAAATACTCTGCGGCAAACCAGAATTCTGATGTCGTGTGGACAGAGGAAAACCTGTTCGAGTATCTGGAAAATCCGCAGGCCTACATTCCAGGAACCATCATGGCATTCCCCGGACTGCGTAACCCTCAAGACCGTGCAGACGTGATTGCCTATCTCAAAAATCCGACCTGACGCCTTATAATCCGATCAAGCTGGAAAAATTAAAGCCGCCTGATCCCGTCAGGCGGCTTTCTTTGTTTCAAAACTTGACGTACGCTGGTGTCAATCTGGATTGACGAAAGGCGGGCTCGTGACCTTGTTTCCCTTCGCTGCCATTGTAGGCCAGCAGGCGTTGAAGGACGCGCTCATCATGGCGGCCATCGAGCCGTCGATCGGCGGTGTGCTGGCGCTCGGTGACAGGGGTACGGGAAAATCTACCGCCATCCGCGCTCTTGCAGAGTTGCTGCCTGCCATTGATGTCGTGAAAGGGTGCCGCTTCAATTGTGCGCCCGGCGCACGCAACGGAATGTGCGAAGCCTGCTCCAAGCCAGGCCGCAGGGCGACCTGCCGGATGACCGCGCCCGTGGTGGACCTGCCTCTCGGTGCAACGGAAGACCGTGTCACCGGCGCGCTCGACCTTGAACGCGCACTAGGCCATGGCGAAAAGCAGTTCGAACCCGGACTGCTGGCGCGGGCGCATCGCGGCTTCCTCTATATCGATGAAGTCAATCTGCTGGACGACCATCTTGTCGACCTTCTTCTGGATGTGGCTGCGTCAGGGGAAAATGTGGTGGAGCGCGAAGGGCTGAGCGTCCGGCATCCTGCCAAATTTGTGCTGGTCGGCAGTGGCAATCCGGAGGAGGGGGATCTGCGCCCGCAGCTTCTGGACCGGTTTGGCCTTTGCGTGGATGTGCGGACATCCGCTGAAGTGAAGGAACGTATCGAGATCGTCCGGCGAAGAGACGCCTATGAGCGCAACCCGGATGATTTTGTAGAGGATTGGGCGGAGGCGACAGAGGAGCTTCGTGCCCGGATTGTCCAGGCGCGTGGCGCCATGGGCCGGGTCGAAGTGCCCGAAGCCGTTCTCGAAAAGGCGGTCGAGCTTTGCTGCAAGCTGGGCGCAGACGGGCTGCGAGGGGAGTTGACGCTGCTTCGCGCCGCGCGGGCCCGCGCAGCGCTGGATGGGGAAGATACGGTCACCGAAGCTGCCCTGCGGTCCGTTGCGGTGTCTGCTCTTCGTCACCGCTTGCGCAAGGATCCGCTCGACGACACGGATGCGTCCGTCAGGGTCGAGCGGGCGATGACCGAAGTTCTCGTCTCATGATCTCCGCCGGCGCTCCCGTTCCTGAAAAAGGGCTCTGCCGGGAATCGCTGGCCGCATTGCAAGCCGAGATGGTCCGCCGGGCAGATTATATGCTGGCCCTTGCGGCGCTTATGCCGTCCCGGCTGGGCGGCGTTCTCGTCGAGGCGGCGTCGCCGGACGCAAGCGCCCATCTCACTCAGCAACTCTCTGGCTGGATGACGGGCGGCGGGCGCGCGGTTCGTCTGCCGCCCGGCATTTCGGATGATGCGCTCCTGGGCGGTCTCGACCTTGCCGCCACACTGTCAGTGGGCAGGCCGGTGATCCAGCCGGGGCTGCTTTCGGCCGCTGATGGCCGCTGCCTCGTTATTCCGATGGCGGAGCGCCTGCCGCGCCAGACCGCTGCTCAGATCAGCCGGGCCCTTGATTGCTCCATAGTCATGACAGAGCGAGAGGGGGTGTCCTGCAGTACACCCTCAACCTTCGCCGCGCTCCTGCTTTCGGATCCAGCCGATGCGAGTGAAGCGGTGCCAGAGATCCTGAATGCCCGGATTGCCTTCCGCCTGCCAGGCGCTTTTCTTCCGGCGCAATGGGCGCCTCTCTTCTCTGCAAAGGATATCTGTGAGGCCAGGGCCCGCGCGCCGGGTGTGGATTTGCCCGACCCATTCATTGAAGCGATGGCAGTGGCGTGCGAGACGCTCGGCATTGGCGATCCGCGAGTGTTGGCATTCGCATGCGCAAGCATGCGCGGCCTTGCAGCGCTTTCCGGCGAGCCTTGCGTGCAGGAGGCCCATGCCGAGCTGGCAGCAAGCCTCGTGCTTGGTGCGCGTGCCGCGCCGCAAATGGAAATGGACCAGCCACCCCAGCCGCCTCCCGATGAGGCCAAGGGGCAGGACAAGGGCCGGGATGGTCAGTCTGTAGACGATTTGGCAGAACTCGTTGTCGCAGCAGCCCGCTTTTCGGCGCAGATTGACGCTGCGGCCAGGGGCAAAAAAGTCCGTAAACGAATGAAGGGTGAAGTGGCGAGTGGCAAATCCGGGGAAATGGTGGACTCCTGGCAGCGTGGGTCGAGGATCGATGCCCGCGCAGGCGACCCCCGGCGGCAGGGACGCCTTGACCTGATCGCGACCTTGAGGGCCGCGGCGCCCTGGCAGAAGATCAGGCCGCGCCGGGAAGGCGGCGCGCCGATTGCCATCCGGGCGGCGGATTTCCGGCTGAAGCGATTCCGGCACAGGTCTGAAGCGGTAGTCATCTTTGCGGTGGATGCGTCCGGGTCCACCGCAATGAACCGCCTTGCCGAAGCCAAAGGCGCGGTGGAGTTTCTGCTCGGCGGCTGTTATGCGCGCCGCGAATCTGTTGCGGTTCTCGCTTTCCGCCGTCAGTCGGCGGAAGTTCTGCTCCCGCCGACACGCTCCCTCACGCGCGTCAAACGCTCGCTCGCCGGGCTTCCCGGCGGCGGCGGCACGCCGCTGGCAGCGGGTATCTCCGCCGCGCAGGTAATGAGCGAGCAGGAACTCCGCAGGCGGCGCAGCCCCTATATTGTTTTCCTGTCAGATGGCCAGGCCAATGTCGGGCTGGATGGGGCCGGGGGGCGCGAAGGGGGCGGCGCGGACGCCAGCCGGATGGCGCGCCGGCTCAAAGGTGCACACCTGCCCATCCTGTTTCTGGATACGTCACGCCGCCCCAACGCTGACGCGCGGCGTCTGAGCGACGAAATGGGAGCGGTCTATCGTCCATTGCCGTTTGCTGACGGGAAGTCGGTTTCCGACACTGTCAGGCAAACGCTGCTGAGTTGAGGGCCGCTGAATGACCCCATCTCTTGTCTGGGATACGGACGGCGCAAACTGGCCCAACCGGCGGTTCAGCCGGTTTGTGGATGCTGGCGCCTGCCGCTGGCACATTCAGCGGGCGGGCGCAGGTCCAAGGGTTCTGCTGATCCACGGAACCGGCGCCTCAACCCATTCCTGGGCGGGGTTGTTCCCGCTGCTTGCGGCCAGATGTGATGTTCTGGCTGCGGATTTGCCCGGCCATGCCTTCACGCGCGCCACGGAGGCGGCAGAGACATCGCTGCCGGGAATGGCCGCCGGGCTGAGCCAGCTTATCGGCCAGACCGGCTTTCAGCCAGATATCCTCATCGGGCACTCAGCCGGGGCGGCGATCGCGATCCGGCTGGCCGCAAATCTGGCGCAGCCGCCCGCTTACGTTATCGGGCTCAATGCCGCCCTGCGCCCACTTGGTGGAATGGCAGGCCTTGCTGGGCCGTTTATTGCCAGAGCCATGACCGTCAGCCCCCTGATGGCAAGGTTGATTGCGCGCCGCGCCTGTGACCGGGACCGCATAGCGAGGTTGATCCGGTCGACAGGATCGACCCCGTCAGAACCGTATCTTGGCATCTACGCAAAGCTGTTTGCAAATCCCGCACATGTGCGGGGAACGCTGCGGATGATGGCGGGTTGGGACGTGTCGGACATAGACCGAGACATCCGCCGCGCGCCGTACCCGCTTGCGCTGATGACCGGTGATCTTGATCAGGCAGTCTCGCCAGCCGAGGCAGCGGAGTTTGCCAGCCGCTATAAGGGCGTTCACCATCTGCCACTGACAGGGCTGGGGCATCTAGCCCATGAAGAAGATCCCGAACGCATTTTCGAGGCACTCCTCGCCCTGATCGGAGATCGTCAGTTCGAGGGAAAAAGAGCCCGGGCATGATACCGCTTCCGGAAAACCATGAGCAGCGTTTCCATCTCAGCAACGAGGTGCACGCCCGTCCGCCGGAGCCGCTCATCGGAGGGGTCAAGCTGTCCTGTATCGCGCTGACAACAAGCTGGCCCTATTCCGACAAGGATCAGCAGGTCGTCGCCGAATTGACGCGCCGCTACGGGGCAACACCGCCTGGGCCCGGGGTCAAGCATTACAGCGTTGACCTGAAAGATTTCCGGCTGATCTGGGAACGGCATACGGAGTTCACCCGGTATACCTTTATTGTGCCGGCCAGGAATGGCGACGCGTTTTCTCCCTCGGCAATCAGCGCGGCGCCGGCCGACTGGCTCAAATCCCTTCCAGGGGAGCTTATCGTGGCAACCCATGCGGCCCTCCTTCCCGCCGAAGGCGAAATACCCGCGCCCGGCGCCCTTTCTGAACAGTATTTCAGTGCAAATGCGCTCATCGGCGCAGCAATTGCCGGAGACGCGGGCGTAACCATTACGGATTTCCGTTTGCATGCAGATGGTTTTTCACGATTTCTGCTGCTGAACCGGAACATGACGCCGTGGCATGCAGGGCGCATCGTGCAACGGCTTCTGGAGATCGAAACCTACCGTATCATGGCTCTGCTGGCTTTGCCGGTCGCGCAGGCGCTGGTCCCTAAACTGTCCGCCTGGGAGGCAGAACTGTCGCAAATCACTGACGCCATGACGCTCGCTGGCACAGATGATGAAGCCCGCCTTCTCAACCGCCTTACCGCGCTGGAGGCCGCCATCGAAAAAAGCCACACCCAGACCCAGTTCCGGTTTGGGGCCGCCGCCGCGTATTATGCCCTGGTCCAGCGGCGCATTGGCGAACTCAGGGAAGTGCGCCTCGCAGACATGCAGACTTTCCACGAGTTTACCGAGCGCCGCCTCGCGCCGGCGATGGAAACCTGCATTTCGATATCAAACCGGCAATCAGCCCTGTCCGAACGCGTCGACCGCGCTGCCCAGCTTCTGTCTGCCAAGGTGGACAAGGCGTTGCAGCTGCAGAACCGGCAGATTCTGGAAAGCATGAACACGCGGGCGGAGCTGCAGTTGCGTCTTCAGCAGACGGTTGAAGGCCTCTCGGTGGCGGCGATCACGTATTACATGGTGGGAGTGGTCGGGTATTTTACAGGGGGGCTGGCGGCGCTGGGCGTGGCTGTAGACCCCAAGTTTGCAATGGGTCTGGCGGTGCCGGTCGCGTTGGGTCTGGCGGTTTATGGTGTCTGGCGAACGCGGCGCGAACTGGCCGGGCGCGAGGACAAAAAAACTCCAACGGTTACTCCATGAAGGGCGGGAAAAACTCCAATGGACGGATCTGATTTCCGGAGCTTTGAAGGCCCTGCGACGGGCGCTCCCCGGGTGGTTGTCATCGGCAGCGGCTTCGGCGGGCTGGCCGCTGCCGTCCGCCTTGCCGGGAAGGGATACAGGGTCACCGTGCTCGAACGGCTGGATGCCCCTGGCGGCAGGGCCTCGGTTTTCCGGCAGGACGGGTTCACCTTTGATGCCGGGCCCACGATCATCACGGCGCCTTTCATGCTCGAAGAGTTGTGGGCATCCGCAGGCGCGAAACTTTCCGACGATGCCACTCTCCGGCCGTGCGATCCCTTCTACACGATCCGTTTTGCCGATGGCGAAGTGTTCCGCTACAGCGGCGACCCGGCCGCCATGCTTGCCGAAGTCGCCCGGATTTCACCGGAAGATGTGGATGGCTACCAGCGCTTCCTGCAGAAAAGCGCGGGCATCTATTCGGTGGCATTCGAGGCGCTGGCCGACAAACCGTTCCATTCCATTCCGTTTACAGCCGCAGCCATGGCAGACCTTGTGCGGCTGGAAGGATACCGGTCCGTCTACGGAATGGTATCCCGCTATTTCAAGCATCCCCATCTCAAGACGGTGTTCAGCTATCATCCCCTGCTGGTTGGCGGAAACCCTTTCACCACGACGGCCTATTACTGCCTGATCGCGCATCTGGAGCGGCAATTCGGCGTCCATTATGCCGAGGGCGGTATGGGGTCGCTGATCCGCGGGCTTGTGCGGGTGCTTCGGGAAAATGGCGGCGAAATACGCTGCGGCGCCGAAGTCGAGACAATCCTGACGAAGAACGGAAAAGCCTGCGGCGTGAAACTGGCAAGCGGTGAAAGCCTGGAGGCCGATATCGTTGTCTCCAATGCCGATCCAGGCTGGACCTATGGCCGGCTTATGTCAGAGGCGCCGCGAAAGCGCTGGACCGATCGCAAGATTGCGGCTGCGGATTATTCAATGGGCCTGTTCGTCTGGTATTTCGGCACGCGCCGCCGGTTTGAAACGGTTGGCCATCACACCATTCTGATGGGCCCGCGATATCGGGGGCTGCTCGACGATATCTTCATCCGCAAGACGGTTGCCGATGATTGCAGCCTGTACCTGCATCGCCCGACTGCGAGCGATCCGTCGCTTGCCCCGCCGGGCCACGACGCCTTCTATGTGCTGAGCCCGGTTCCCAATCTCGCATCGGGAACCGACTGGGCGCGCGAAGGCGAAGCCTACCGGCAACGGGTTCAGCGCAGACTTGAAGACACCGTTCTTCCCGGGCTCGGCGCGGAGATTATCTCCTCGCATTTCGTGACCCCTGCCGATTTTGAAACACGCTACCTTTCTCCCCTGGGGGCAGGGTTCTCGCTTGAGCCGAAACTGTTCCAGAGCGCCTGGTTCCGCCCCCACAATCTCAGTGAAGAGGCCAGCGGGCTCTATCTGGTCGGGGCGGGCACTCACCCGGGGGCAGGGCTGCCGGGGGTGTTGTCTTCAGCCAAGATTGTCGCTGACCTCCTGCCCGATGCAGCCGCCTATCAGCCCGGCGCGGCTCTATCCGTATCCTGACAGATGGCGTCTGCGGCAAGCATGCCCGACACAAGCGCCATGGGCACACCTGCGCCCGGATGGGCAGAGCCGCCCGCGAGATAAAGCCCTCTGACCGGAGACCGGGAAGCGGGCCGCCGGAAACTGTCGAACGGCCCATGATTGACCGCGCCATAGAGCGCGCCGCCAGCGCCCGGAAAATCATGGGCGAACTCTTCCGGGCGGGTCAGGACCGTCGCGCCCCGGGAAAACTCCACCTCCAGCCCGAACCTGCCGAGATAGCCGGCAAGCCAGCCGGGATATTCATCGGCGTCAAACCAGGGGGCCTTCAAATCCCCATCAGCCGGGGCGTTGATCAGGCAGAAGAGGCGCTCCTTTTCAGATGGTACACCGCCGGCACGGTCCTCAGCGCAGATATAGACTGTCGGCTCAGCGGTAATCCTGCGGCGCTGGAAAACGGCATTGAACTCGTCTGCATAGTCATTGCCGAAGAGCACGGTGTGATAGTCCAGCGGAAATCCTCTGGTCTGGGCGTGGGCGCACAGGGTTATGGCCGAAAGAGAGCGCCGGTTCCGGGGCAGGGGCGGGGCAGCCTTCCGGACCGCGCTGCCCAGCAGGGAGGCGCTCAATGCTGCAGCGTCGCCATTGAAGAGGACGATATCTGCGGAAAGCCTCTCGCCATCGGCGAGCTGCACGCCGGTTGTCCGGCCACCGTCTGTCAGAATGCAGCGAACAGACGTGTCCGGACGGAAAACCGTGCCGAGCCTTTCGGCGGCCGCAAGCAGAGCGCCCGCCAAAGCCGGCATGCCCCCGCGCACGATGGCAACACCTTCCTGCTCAACCCGGCTGATGACCATCAGCGTTGCGGGCGCCAGAAAGGGCGACGAGCCTACATAGGTGGCATATCTGCCAAACAGCTGGATCAGCCGGGGATCGTTGAAGAAGGATCTGAGCTCGCTTGCCAGCCGGCTGAAAGGCCGCGTCGCCAGCAGCGCGGCAGGATTATGCAGCCCCATGCGGCGAGCGAGGGAAACCGGGTCTGGCTTCGGGGCCAGCATGAAACTGTCCCGCAAGGTGTCCGTCATGAAATGGATCGCTTCGCAATAGCGCCGGAAGCCTTCGGCCTCCTTCTGGCCGAAAGCGTCGCATATGGCGCGGCGCGACTCGTCCGGATCCGGAAAAAGATCGAGTTGCGTGCCGTCCAGCCATGCGTGCCGCGCAAGCCGCTCGCAGGGAAGAAACAGCGGCTCGTCTGTGGGCAGGGCCCCGCCCTGGCGCAGCAGATCCTCGGCGATATGGCGCCAGGTGAGAACCGTTGGGCCATTGGAAATCTGGGCGGGTCCCGCCTGAACCCGCCGCATCTTGCCGCCGGCATGGCCATGACGTTCCAGCAGGGTGACGGAAAATCCGGCGGCGGACAGGCGGATTGCGGCCGCCAGCCCGCCGGCGCCTGCGCCGATTATGATCACCTGTCTTCGCATCGCGCTTGCGAAAATCATTCAGACAGGTCTTAATGTCAAACCATGTGGACACACTCGCTGCCCGATGAGCCTGATCACCTGCCCGCTTCCGGAGATGTTGCAGAATGTGCCCGGCTGATCCGCGAGGGGTCTAAGAGTTTTCATGCCGCTTCCCTGATATTGCCTGCCGATGTTCGCCAGGGCGCGCGGGCGCTTTATGCGTTCTGCCGGGTCGCCGACGACAGGATCGATGAAGGCGGCAATCCGCAGGCGGCTCTTGCCATCCTGCGGCGCCGTCTTGCAGGCGCCTATGCCCGGCGGCCGGAGAACAATCCTGTGGACCGGATGTTTACCTGGGTTATCGGCCAGTATGCGATTCCCCGCGCGGTGCCTGAGGCTCTGCTGGAAGGTTTTGCCTGGGATGCGGAGGGCCGGGTCTATCAGTCCTTCGAGGATCTGAAAGCCTATGCCGTCCGGGTCGCCGGCACAGTTGGCGTGATGATGGCGCTGGTGATGGGCGAGCGGCGGCCTGTGGCGCTTGCCCGCGCCATAGACCTCGGCATTGCCATGCAACTGACCAATATCGCGCGCGATGTTGGCGAGGATGCAAGGGCAGGGCGCTGCTATCTTCCGGAAGACTGGCTCATGCAGGCCGGCATCTCGCGGGCGGCTATCCTGGCGGCGGAGACAGCGGACCCGACGATCCGGGCCTTGGTGCGGAGGCTCCTTCGGGCCGCCGATACATTCTATATCTCCGGTCTTGCGGGGACAGACTATCTGCGTCCGGACTGCCGGGCCGCGATCCGTGCAGCTGCCCTGATTTATCAGGATATTGGCCGGGTGATCGCCGCCCAGGAGTTTGACTCCGTCAGCCAGCGCGCGGCCGTTTCCAAGAACCGGAAGCTGCAACTTGCCTTGCGCGCCCTCACTCTGAAACCGGCCGGTGCCGGCTCGTTCGAGACAGACAGGGCAGGCCTTTTCCTCATTGAGGCGGTCGCCCGCCGCCCCCTTCCTGGCCGCCCGGTGGTGGACGGCCTGGCCGGATGGCCGTGGGTGATGGATCTTTTCCTGCAGATGGAACGCCGCCGGGAAACCGGATCGGTGATGGAATAGGGCGGATCCCATGCCGGAGTTTCACGCCCTTTTCCTGTTGGAACTCGTCGTTTTCAGCGGGGCCGCCATTGCCTGGGGCCTGTGGGAATTGTGGCAAACAGACAAAGCCATCAAGAAGACGAGGGCCGCCGAAGAGGCGGCGCGGTCTGCCGAAATGCCTGACTAGGCCAGCCGGGTTCAGGCGCGTCTCGGCATCCGGAAAGGCAGCATCAGCTTGACGAGCGTCTTGCGCAGACGGTCAGCATCGAGGCTTTCATGGACGCCGGACGCCCATTGCCCATCTATCCGTGTACTGAGAGTGGAGCGGCTGTAGAAGGGCGTATCTTCCAGGGTTGCGCCCAGGGTCATGGGGGAGGTGTCGAGCGCATGCGTTCGCCGGCGGATACCGAAGATGCGCGTTGCTCCAAGATCGGTAGGCGGTGGGTGCGTGGCAGTTTCGAGCCGCCCGTCAGGATGAAAGCGGAGCGCATGGCTTGTCTGCTCGCCCGAGCGAAGATCGGCCGTATAGCTCAGCGAAGTGATCCCGTTTTTCTGATGAAGGCGCGACCAGTCCCAGTAACGGAAAGCGTCTTCGAGAGGGGCGTCTCCGAAATTCATGTCAAAATAGCCGGTGCCCCGCCAGGAAAGGGCCGGCGCGTCAAAATTCACCTCCACATCGGCCATCGGCGCTACAGGCCGCCATTGATGGGCTCCGGCCCGGTCAATGGCGAAGAAGCGATCATTCATGACCCTGGGCGTCAGGCGCACCCTGCCTCTGACGGCGTGGGGCAGGGGCATGCCGGTTTCGCGCAGGTTTGCGGTAAGGCTCGTTCCGTCCCAGTGAACGTGGCTCGGGCCGATCGCGATTTCATCCGGACCGAGACGGACCCGGCGGCGGCCGCGTTCCGTCATCGCCCAGCGCCGGTGGCGCCGGCCATATAACGCAACGTTCACGGCGCAGTGGTTGAGCGGATCATTCCGTCCGGACCAGGCATAATAGGGAGAGAACACGCTGCCGACAAAGACGATCAGGGTCAGGGCAAACTCGCCATCATCACTGATGGCATCGATATACCACCAGGCATACCCTTTCGGCGGAACGCTCCGGTCAAACAGACCTGATCCTGCTGCGGCGATGCCTTGGGTCAGCCCGGTCATTCAGTGCTCCATGGGCGTCAATATAAATTGACACATCAATATGACAAGGTACTATGACATATGGAGGCCGCTCATGGATACAGATGCTTTGATCGAATGGGTGCTTGAGCGTTCGGTAAGCCTTGCCTCCACGGGTGAAGCCCCGCCCTTGCTGGCTAAAGCCATTCATCATGCGGTTTTTCCCGGCGGGGCCAGGGTGCGCCCCCGGCTATGTGTTGCGGTCGCCGCCGCCTGTGGTGAGGCGGACTGTCTGCCGCTTGCCGCTGCGGCGGGCGCTGCCATCGAACTCATGCATTGCGGCTCTCTGGTTCATGACGATCTTCCGGCATTCGACGCCGCCGAGCTGAGGCGCGGAAATCCTTCCGTGCACGCAGCATTCGGCGAGCCGATGGCGATCCTTGCCGGAGACGCGCTGATTGTGATGGCGTTTGAAACCCTTGTCAGGGAGGGCGCCCGCAATCCGCTGGCCTGCCTGCAGCTGTGCCGCATCCTTGCCGAAATGACGGGATCGCCCCGCGGGATCGTTGCCGGCCAGGCCTGGGAAAGCGAACCAGTTATCAATCTGACCGCCTATCATCAGGCCAAGACAGCGGCGCTGTTTGTTGCCGCGACCATGTCGGGTGCCGCCTCGGCAGGGGCAGACCCCGCCCGCTGGCGCGGGCTTGGCATCCGTCTGGGCGAAGCTTATCAGATCGCCGATGATCTGCGCGATGTGCTGCTCGGTGAAGATGTTCTGGGCAAACCGGCGGGGCAGGACCAGGCTCACAGCCGGCCGAGCGCGGTCGAAGCCTTCGGGCTTGAGGGCGCTTTCGGGCTCTTCAGCCAATCGGTTGAGGCCGCCGCTGCCGCTGTTCCTGATTGTGCGGGCGCTCCCTTCCTCAGGCAGATCGTGGCCGCGCAGGCGGCAAGGCTGGTCCCCAAGAGCCTGATGCAGCGCGTCGCCTGAGCTGCGACGGGACCAGGGAGGCCGGGATGAGTGTGTCGGACCGGCTGGCCGCCTGGAAAAACCGTCTGATTGCCGATCCGGCCTTTCAGGCCTTTGCCGTCAGCAATCCGCTCACCCGGCCTGTGGCGAACCGCAAGGCGGCTGAAAGCTTCGATCTTGTGGCGGGATTTGTTTATTCCCAGATCCTTGCGGCTGCGGTGGAAACGGGCCTGATCCGGCGGGCCTGCGAAGGCGCCTTTTCAGCCGAAGAATTTTCCGAGGCATCAGGTCTCGGCGTGCCTGGTTCTGAACGATTGATGTTGGCAGCCGCATCGCTCAAGCTCCTGCGCAGGCAATCTGATGGCCGGTTCGCGATCGGAGAAATGGGGGCGGCGCTCCTCGGCAACCCTTCGGTCTTTGCGATGATCCGTCATCATCAGGTCCTCTACCGCGACCTTGAAGACATTATGGGCCGATTGCGCCTGCGGACCGCGGAAACAGAGCTTGGACAGTTCTGGGCGTATCGCGCTGAAGCTGAGCCGGACTCGGCGGGTGCGTACTCCGCCCTGATGGCGGAAACCCAGGCGCTGATCGGGGCTGAAGTGATCCGGGTCGCCAGGATGGGACGCAGCAAATGCCTGATGGATGTGGGGGGTGGCGCAGGCGCTTTTCTCGAGAGAGCGGGAACACGCTTCCCCCATCTGGCGCTTCGCCTCGCAGACCTTCCACAAGTCGTGGTGCAGGCGAGGCAAAGGTTCAAGGGCAGTCCTCTGGAGGAACGCCTGGAAACATTTGGTCTTGATTTTCACGCCGCGCCCCTGCCGCACGGAGCAGATCTGATCACACTGATCCGTGTGCTGCATGATCATGATGATGAGCCTGCAGAGCGCCTTTTGCGCAATATCCGGGCGGCCCTGGCGCCGTCTGGGCGCCTGGTGCTGGCCGAACCCATGGCCAATGCGCGCGGCGCAGCAAGGATGGGGGACGCATATTTCGGCATGTATCTCTGGGCAATGGGCCGCGGCCGGCCAAGGACGTCTGACGAAATCACCGCCATGCTGCGCCGGGCAGGGTTCACGAAAATCGTCACAAGGCGGACGCGCGCGCCCCTGTTGACGTGCGCGATCGAGGCGCGGTGACGCGGCTTTCGCCGGGCCAGCCCGAGTGTCAATCTCGGTTTTCGTAAATTAAGATTGACACTTTAATATGTCCAACTAAAGTTACACATATGGAAACGGGCGTCTTCGACTCTCGCGGGTTCCGTCCCGCTCAGCCCGCATCGGCAGTGTCTCTGGACGCGCGGATGAAGCCTCCCGGATGTGCCCAGGCTGTGCTGTTCGATGGCAACCGGTCGGTACGCCTTGCCCGCCTGGAACTGGAAGCGCTGGAAGCCGGCGATGTGGCTGTGGAAGTTTTCTGGTCGGGAATTAGTACCGGTACTGAGCGTCTGATGTGGTCAGGCGACATGCCGCCCTTTCCCGGTCTTTCTTATCCACTGGTGCCGGGCTATGAGGCGATCGGACGGATCATTTGTGCGCCGGACGCGCCCGATCGGATCGGCGAGATCGTGTTTGTTCCAGGCGCGCGCTGCTTTCGTGCGGCCAGCGGGCTTTTTGGAGGCGCCGCCTCTCATCTGATCACGGCGGGAAGCCGGGCGCATACGGTGCATCTGGCTGATCCCCGCGAGGGCGTTCTGCTTGCGCTGGCGGCAACGGCCCATCACGCCGTTGCGGGGCAGGGGCTGCCGGACCTTATTGTGGGGCACGGCGTCCTTGGCCGTCTTGCGGCTCGGATCGTAATTGCGCTCGGGGGTGACCGGCCTGTGGTTTGGGAAACCAATCCGGCCCGCCGGCAACCCGCGCCCTATAATGTGATCTCGCCTGAAGATGATCCGTGCCGCACCTATCGATCCGTCTGCGATCTCAGCGGCGATGCGCTCATCATCGACAAGGTATTGCCCCATTGCGCGCGCGGAGCTGAGATTGTTCTGGCCGGCTTCTACGCTGAGCGGCCTTCATTTGCGTTTCCGGCAGCCTTCATGAAGGAAATGCGCCTGCGGATTGCCGCAGAATGGCGGCCGGAAGATCTCGTGGCGGTCTTGTCCCTCGTGTCGGAGGGTTCGCTCTCTCTCGCAGGACTGATTACCCATAGCCTGGCGGCTGAAGATGCAGGGGAAGCCTATCGCACGGCGTTCTCTGATCCGGCTTGCCTCAAGATGATACTTAATTGGGATGGTTTCCATGGCTGATGATATCCGGTTCACACTTCATAATACTCAGGACACGTATGATGATGCATTGCGCGCCGAGGCGGCCATCGAGCCGGAAGAAGTAGTATCCGGGCCCGTCCGGAAAGAAACACAGATCATAGCGATCTATGGAAAGGGCGGCATCGGCAAGAGTTTCACCCTCGCCAATCTCAGCTGCATGATGGCCGAACAGGGCAAGCGCGTCCTGCTCATTGGCTGCGATCCGAAGTCGGACACAACCTCGCTCCTTTTCGGCGGCAAGGCTTGCCCCACCATCATCGAAACATCTTCAAAGAAGAAGCTTGCAGGTGAGGAAGTCACCATTGGCGATGTCTGCTTCAAGCGGAATGGTGTGTTCGCGATGGAGTTGGGCGGCCCCGAAGTGGGCCGGGGCTGCGGCGGACGGGGCATCATTCACGGATTCGAACTGCTCGAGAAGCTCGGCTTTCATGACTGGGATTTTGACTATGTGCTGCTCGATTTCCTGGGAGATGTCGTCTGCGGGGGCTTTGGCCTGCCGATCGCGCGGGACATGTGCCAGAAGGTGATCGTCGTGGGATCGAACGATCTGCAATCGCTTTATGTGGCCAATAATGTTTGCTCCGCCGTCGAATATTTCCGCAAGATGGGCGGCAATGTCGGCGTGGCCGGCATGGTCATCAACCGGGATGACGGAACGGGGGAGGCGGCGGCCTTTGCCAACGCTGTCGGGATCCCGGTGCTCGCAACAATTCCGGCCAATGAAGACATTCGCCGCAAGTCTGCCAACTACCAGATTGTCGGCACGGCTTCGTCTCCCTGGGGCGCGCTTTTCTCAGAGCTGGCGGAGAATATCGGAACCTCCGTGCCCAACAGGCCTGCGCCGCTGGTACAGGATGGCCTGCTGTCGCTGTTTTCCTCCAAGGACACCGGCGGCGACATCATTCTTGAGCCCGCGACATTCGCTGACATGTGTGGGGTGGAGCTCGTTGAGAAACGCTCCCTCGAAGTCATCTACGAGGAGCTTTGATTTCCATGGCCGGCCAGCGTGTGACACTTCTCCAGAACCGGGACCGCGCGGCGCCGCCGAAGGTGGCCCCTGCTGAACCAGCATCGGCGCCGGCGGAAGCCTCCGGATGTCATGCGGGTAAGGACGAATTGCGCAAGGCCGCGGCAGCGGCTGGCAACAGCGAATTGCTCGACGGATATGCGAGGGATTATCCCCAGGGGCCGCACGACCAGCCTCAAAGCATGTGCCCGGCCTTTGGCTCGCTGCGGGTTGGCCTGCGTATGCGCCGGACGGCGACAATTCTGTCGGGATCGGCCTGCTGTGTGTATGGTCTGACATTCACGTCGCATTTCTATGGCGCCAAACGATCGGTCGGATACGTCCCCTTCAACTCCGAAACCCTGGTCACGGGAAAGCTGTTCGAAGACATCAAGGAAGCCGTCGAGAAAACCGCAGATCCCGAGAAATACGACACCATCGTGATAACAAATCTCTGTGTGCCGACAGCATCCGGGGTTCCGCTCCGTCTGTTGCCGGATGAAATCAACGGCGTCCGCATCATCGGCATAGATGTGCCGGGCTTTGGTGTGCCCACGCACGCTGAGGCAAAGGACGTTCTGGCAGCAGCGATGCTGTCCTACGCCCGGAAGGAGGCTGAGGCGGGTCCCGTCCGGCGGGCATCCGGCGATACCGCCAACCTGCCCAAGGTCACGCTTCTGGGGGAAATGTTTCCGGCAGACCCGGTTGTGATCGGCCGCCTGCTTGAGCCTCTGGGGCTTGCCGCCGGCGCCGTGGTGCCAACGCGCGAATGGCGCGAGCTTTACACTGCGCTTGATGGCGCCGTGGTTGCGGCGATCCATCCCTTCTATACAGCCTCCATTCGGGAGTTCGAGGCCGCTGGCAGGCCAATTGTAGGCTCCGCGCCGGTGGGCGCTGAAGGCACGGATGCCTGGCTCAAATCCATCGGGGAAGCCGCAGGCGTGCCCGCCTCCAGGATTGACGCTGCCCGCAACATGTTCGGGCGTATCATCGCTGGCGCGGTTGCGTCCAAGCCGATCCGGGGGCGGATTACACTTTCCGGATACGAAGGTTCCGAGCTTCTCGTGGCGCGGCTGTTGATCGAGAGCGGCGCGGATGTCCGCTATGTCGGCACGGCCCTCCCCAGGACGCGCTGGTCAGACCCAGACCGCGAATGGCTTGAGGCAAAAGGCGTACACATCCAGTTCCGGGCCTCGCTTGAACAGGACCTTGCCGCATTCCACGAGTTCCGCCCCGATCTGGCCATCGGCACGACGCCCATTGTGCAGAAGGCCAAGGAAGCGGCTGTTCCGGCGCTCTACTTCACCAATCTCATTTCCGCGCGCCCCCTGATGGGGCCTGCAGGCGCGGGCTCTCTGGCAGACGTGGTCAATTCAGCCATCGCGGGACAGGCGCGCTTTGACGAGATGAAGTCCTTCTTCGAAGGCGTCGGCACAGGCGATACCGCAGGCATCTGGCAGGGAAAGCCTGCAGCCCATGCCGAGTTCCGCGCCCATCAGAACCGCAAACTGGCGGCGCGTGCGCGCCAGGCTGCCAATCTGGAGGCACCCACAGGATGTTGATACAGGATCATGATCGGGCAGGGGGCTATTGGGGCGCGGTGTATGTGTTCACCGCCATCAAGGGCCTTCAGGTTGTCATCGACGGACCCGTCGGATGCGAGAACCTGCCGGTAACGTCGGTTCTTCACTATACGGATGCTCTGCCGCCGCATGAGCTGCCAATCGTCGTTACCGGGCTCGGCGAAGAAGAACTTGGTCAGCATGGCACCGAGGCGGCCATGAAGCGGGCGCGCGCGGTGCTGGATCCAGCCTTGCCGGCGGTCGTGGTCACCGGATCCATCGCAGAGATGATCGGGGGCGGGGTGACGCCGGAAGGGTCCAACATCCAGCGCTTCCTTCCGCGCACAATTGATGAGGATCAGTGGCAGAGCGCGGATCGCGCGCTCCTCTGGCTGTGGACAGAGTTCGCCCAGACCAAAGGCCGCAATCCGAAGAAGCCTGCGCGGAAAGAGGGCGCAAAGCCCCGGGTCAACATCATCGGCCCGTCCTACGGGATGTTCAACCTTGCTTCCGACCTCGCCGAAATCCGCCGGCTCGTCGAAGGCATTGGGGCAGAGGTCAATCTGGTCTTTCCGCTGGGCGCCCACGTGTCCGAAGTGCGAAATCTCCTGAATGCAGACGTCAATATCTGTATGTACCGGGAGTTTGGCCGCGCGCTCTGCGAAGCGCTGGAAACGCCTTATCTGCAGGCCCCGGTCGGCCTACACTCCACGACGCGTTTCCTCCGGACACTCGGCGAGCTGACGGGGCTTGATCCGGAGCCCTTCATTGAAGCGGAAAAGCATTCAACCCTGAAGCCGCTCTGGGATCTCTGGCGGTCAGTTACCCAGGATTTCTTTGCCACGGCAAGTTTCGGCATTGTGGCCAATGAGACGCATGCCAAGGGCCTTCGTAATTTCCTGGAGAATGATCTCGGCATCAGCTGCGCTTTCGGGTTCACCCGATCGGCCGGTCAGAAGACAAACAATGATGAAGTGCGCGCGGCCATTCATGCGGCGCCTCCGCTCGTCGTGTTCGGCAGCTACAATGAACGAATGTATCTTCAGGAAGTCGGCGCCAAATCGGTCTGGGTTCCGGCGTCCTTTCCAGGGGCGCTGATACGCCGGCATACGGGCACGCCCTTCATGGGATATTCCGGGGCGGTCTACATCGTTCAGGAATATTGCAATGCCCTGTTTGACGCGCTGTTCAATATCCTGCCGCTGGGAACCAGTCTCGACATGGCTGATGCGACGCCGGCGCGCGTCATGGCGGCGCAGGTTGTCTGGGATGATCAGGCCAGCGAAGCCCTGGATCACTATCTGGAGCGCCAATCCGTCCTGACACGGATATCGGCCGCCAAACGGATCAGGGATCATGCGGAGGCGGCCGCAGCCAAACACGCCGAAGGCCGGGTTACGGCAGATCTTGTTACCCGCACAGTGTTGGAAATTGAAAGGGGAAGGGCGGCCTGAATACAGGCGCCTGGCTCAAGGAGGAGATGAACATCATGGAAATTCGCAGCGCAGACATACTGGACTGGCGGGAACGCGACAAACGCAGCATGGCCTTCATGAAGCGCCTTCTGTTTCCTGTTCTCCTGCTCACCGCGCTCGCAGGACGAGTCTTTCCTGGAAGCCCTGGCAATGAACGCCGCAGAGGGATGTCAGTTGTCGCCGAGGCATCTGATTTGACCCACAGCATCGTTCCATGGTTTTACGTGTTCCGTTAGCGGAGCGTGTTGAGTGGAATTGAAGAGCTTTTGGCGTTCCGGAAAACCGGGCGTCAATTGGGCCGCGGCAGGGTGCTGCTGCGGTCATTGACCTAGGACCATGAACGGAGATTGTGAATGGCCGAAAATACAAATGAAAGGACTGGGTCGCTGACAGGGTTGACGGCATCCGAGGCCCAAGAGTTCCACAAGATCTTTGTAATGAGCTTCCTGCTCTTTACACTGATTGCAATTGTGGCTCACGCCCTGGTCTGGTCATGGCGACCCTGGATCCCCGGACCCGGCGGATATGCCATGATTGAAGATGGGCTGAGACTTGCGACATCATTCGTAAGTCTCAAAGGATAGGAGGACTGAGACATGTGGAGACTTTGGCTCCTTTTCGATCCCCGGCGCGTGCTGGTGGCTCTATCTGTTTTTCTTTTCGTGCTCGCGCTGCTGATTCACTTCATTCTGCTCAGTTCACCCCGCTTCAACTGGCTCGGCACTGCGCCGACAGCTGTGGCAGAGCTGACAGTCGAAGCCCCGGTTCAGCAAGCCTGACAGCGTTCCGGGCGGGTGGCTGACCATCCGCCCGGAATACACTTGCAATTCGAGTTGGGGCGTTGAAGTCCGCAGCAGCATAGCGGGCGGCGCCGGAGGATGGAGCTGCAACATGGCGCTACTAAATTTTGAACGAAAGTACCGGATCCGCGGCGGAACGCTGCTCGGAGGAGATCTGTTCGATTTCTGGATCGGCCCCTTCTATGTCGGATTCTTCGGCGTAACTGCCGCTTTCTTCGCCTTCCTGGGAACAGCCCTGATCTTCCTTGGTGCTTCGATGGAGGACACTTGGAACCCCTGGCTTATCAGCATTGATCCGCCACCCATAGAGTATGGGTTGCAACTTGCTCCGATGGCGGACGGGGGTATCTGGCAAATCGTAACGATCTGCGCCATCGGCGCATTTGTTTCCTGGGCCCTGCGTGAAGTCGAAATATCACGGAAGCTCGGCATGGGTCTGCACGTTCCGATTGCCTTTGGCGTGGCAATATTTGCCTATGTGACACTGGTGGTCATACGGCCCTTCTTGATGGGGGCGTGGGGTCATGGGTTTCCTTATGGCATCATGAGCCATCTCGATTGGGTTTCCAACACGGGCTATGCCTACGGAAACTTTCACTACAATCCCGCCCATATGGTGGCGATCACCTTCTTCTTCACAACCACACTCGCTCTGGCCCTGCATGGCGGTCTCGTCCTGTCGGCCACCAATCCCGGCCGCGGAAAAACCGTCAAAACCCCCGAGCACGAGAACGCGTTCTTCCGCGACTTCATCGGCTATTCGGTGGGCACCCTCGGCATCCACCGCGTGGGCCTCTTCCTTGCCCTTTCGGCGGGTATATGGAGCGCGATCTGCATTGTCATTTCCGGCCCCTTCTATGAGGGCTCCTGGATCGACTGGTGGAATGCGTGGAAGAACTTCCCGATCTGGCGCATGTAAAGGTCCAGTCCGATGACAGACTATCAGAATATTTTCACCCAAACCCAGGTCCGCGGCCATATCGACTACGGTGTGGTTGAGGGCCCCGGAGACGAGCCGCGCTATCGCATCACGTCGACAAGCCACCTTCTGGGGCGGATTGGGGATGCGCAGATCGGGCCTCTCTATCTCGGCTGGTCGGGCATTGCCTCGCTTCTGTGCGGGTTCATCGCGATCGAGATCATCGGTCTCAACATGTGGGCCAGTGTGGGATGGGATCCGATCAAGTTTTTTGGCCAGCTGCCCTGGCTGTCACTTGATCAGCCTCTTCCGGAACATGGACTCACCCTCTTCATGCCCCTGCATGAAGGCGGATGGTGGCTGATGGCGGGTTTCTTCCTGACGTCTTCCATCATTCTCTGGTGGGTGCGATCTTACCGGCGCGCGATCCAGCTTGGCCTGGGAACCCATATCTGCTGGGGCTTTGCCGCAGCCATCTGGCTTTACCTGGTCTGCGGCTTCATCCGTCCCGTGATGATGGGAAGCTGGTCGGAGGCGGTGCCCTTCGGGATATTCTCGCATCTGGACTGGACGAACAATCTGTCCCTGCTCTACGGGAACTTTTTCTACAATCCCTTCCACATGCTCTCGATTGCGTTCCTCTACGGGTCAGCGCTTCTGTTCGCGATGCACGCGGCAACCATTCTGGCGGTTGGCCGGTATGGCGGTGAGCGTGAGATCGAGCAGATCACGGACCGGGGGACAGCCTCGGAGCGGGCCGCGCTGTTCTGGCGCTGGACGATGGGCTTCAATGCCTCGATGGAGTCGATCCACCGCTGGGCCTGGTGGTTTGCCATCCTTTGCCCGATCACCGGCGGGATCGGCGTACTGCTCACCGGAACGGTTGTTGATAACTGGTTCCTGTGGGGCGCGGAGAATGGCTTTGCGCGCTTCTAAGTAGCTGAAACCTCTCAGCTATCCCAAACTTGGCCAGGTCCGCTCACAGGGCCTGGCCTTTTTTATGCGCTGCCAGGCCGCATGGATGAGCAGCAGATGTGTGACAAGGCTGCCCAGCAGGGGAAGGGCGATCACACCGCTGCTGCTGCCGGCAAGTGCCAATCGAAGCGCGCCCATCAGGAGGGCGCCGCTCGCCAGAAACCAGAAGGCCGGCAAGATCCAGCTGCGCGCCCCCGCCCGCAGGAGCAGCCAGGCCAACAGCAGAAACTCTCCGCCTACGGCAAGAATGATCAGATCGATATGAGCGGGGGTGATCGTCATGATCCTGCGCCGAAGGGTCCGTTGAGTTCAACAACCTTGTAATTGAGCCATCCCGCCGCTGCGGCAAGGGCAGCCAGCGTGTAGATGAGGGTCCAGGCCGGTGCGAACACCCAGTCAGGCGGATTGAGAGAAGACTTTTCAAGTCCCCGGTACCAGGCGTCGATCTTCGTCATGGATCCGCCGGCAAAAGCTGTGGGAAGCGCTGCGCCCGCCGCAATCAGAAGAGGCCGCCAGCGATGCTTTGCGAGGCTCACGATTCCCTGGGCCGGCTTGGCGAAAGGCCGAGCAGATGTGCGGTGTCCTTCAGGAATATCCGCAGGTGTGCCATGTGGTCCGGCTTGCTCAACCGCTTGTTGAGATAGGCGTCCCAGGTCAACCGCTGGACATCGCGGTCATTGCACATGGCCACAAATCCCTCCCGGCGCTTGTCGGAGCGATACCAGAAATGCTGCATGATCCCCAGGATCATGAACACCCGGCCATGCGCCTTCATGTATCTCTTGCGGGTTCCGGCCAGCGCGCGGGCATTGTTGGTTTCCAGAAATTCCTTCACCGAACTGGCCGCTTCCCGCCCGCCGAGCATGGCATAATAGATGCCCTCTCCAGAGGCTGGCGCGACGCACCCTGCGGCGTCCCCGGCGAGGATGACATCCCGGCCATTATCCCAGCGCTTGAGAGGTTTGAGCGGTATCGGCGCGCCTTCCTTCCGGATGAGCTGGGCTCCCTCCAGCCCGGTTTCCTTGCGCAGGGTACGGATGGCGTCACGCAGGGAAAATCCCTTCCGCGCGCTGCCGACGCCCACACTGGCCGTATCCCCATGAGGGAAGATCCAGGCATAGAAATCAGGCGACAGATGGCCCTGATAATAAATCTCGCAGCGATCCGGATCAAAGCCGTTTTCACCCGGCTGGGGTGAACGGATGATTTCATGATAGGCAAAGACACAGCGTGTCTCGCCGCCGCCCGGAATGGCCTGGGCCGCGACGCGGGAGCGCGCGCCGTCTGCGCCGATCACGCAACGTGCCCGCACGCGTAAAGCCGCGCCGCCCTCCTTGGGCTCATATTCGACAACCGCGACGCCGTCTTCATCGCGCAGAAAGCGGGTGAAGAAGCCGTCCCGGCGCTGCGCCCCGGCCTGCGCCGCGCGTTCCCGCAGCCATTCATCGAAATGCTCACGGTCCACCATGCCCACGGTCCCGCCCTGCACGGCCATATCCACGCTCCGGCCAGAAGGCGCGATCATCCGGGCATGGCTTGCCCGCGCCACAAGCAGGCTTGCGGGAATGTCGAAATCCTCGATCAGGCGCGGCGGGATGGCGCCGCCACAGGGTTTGATACGGCCGGATTTATCCAGCAGCAGCACGCTGCGCCCGGCCGATGCCAGATCATGCGCCGCCGTCGCGCCCGCAGGCCCGCCGCCCACAATGACCGCATCAAAAATGTGCGGCGTCTCCAGGTATGCCGGGCTCATGACTTTCTCCCTTCAGCCAGCCGGAATTCGCCTGCCGGAAGCAGGGGCACCCGCGAGGTATCACGAGATCCATAGGTCAGGCGCGCAGCCAGGCCGGCCGCCGCTACGAACAGCGCGCCTTCGACCGCAAACACAATCGAAAACGCCGAAACAGCGTCTGCAAAGATCAGGCGCGCAACATCAAGCGACACCGCCCCGGCAAGTCCCCCGAGGCCGAAGGCGATGGCCTGCGAGGCGCCCCACAGGCCCATCCTTGTGCCCTCCCGGGATGCGCGCCCCGTGCTGGCCAGCGTCATCATGGATCCGATGGCGGATACGGCAAAAACGCCATTGGCCACGCCAAGGGCGAGAATGTTTGGCAGGAGGGGCCAACTGGCGCCGAGCGTCTGGGTTCCGATGGCCATGGCCAGAAGGCTTGCCGCCGAGGCCAGGCACCCACCGATCGTCCAGGCGCGCATGAAGCCGGGGCGGGACTTGCCAGCCAGCGTTCCGGCCAGCGCCACAGCGATCATGCCAATCAGGGTGCCGATATTCTGTATGCCAGCAAGTTGGGTGGAGCCGCCGGCGCTGTATCCGTGCACGATCCCGGCGAAGGGCTCCAGGATCAGGTCCTGCGCGCTGTAGGCCAGCATCGACACGAAAACGAACACCGTAAACCGCCGCGCTTCGGGCTCATCCCATATCTCCGCCAAGGCCGCCCGGAAATCGATTGACCGGGGCTCTGGGGAAGGGGAGGCCGGGCGCGCCGGCGCTGCAGGTTCGAGCCGGAACAGAGCCAGGCCCGTGAGGGTCACTGCCAACATGCCGGTGCCTGCAGTCACGAGGATCAGCCGTTCGAAGGTGAAGGGTTTCAGCAACTGCCCGCCAATGCCGGCGGTCAGAATGAAGCCAGCGATCATCATGATCCAGACAATGGCGGCGGCGGCCGCTTTGCGTTCTGGCGGCGTGCGGATGGCAAGCAGGGCAAGCAGGTTCGTGCCTGCGGCGCCCACACCCACCCCTATCAGCCCAAAGGCGAGCAGGGAAAGGGCAAGTCCGGCGGCAAGGCTTGTCTGCATGAGCGCCGCCGAGATCGATGCCAGAACCGCGCCGGCTGCCAGGACGCTCATCCCGCCAAGGATCCAGGGAGACCGCCGCCCCCCGGTATCGGCGCCAAAGCCCCAGCGGGGGCGGGAGAGCTGCACAGCATAGTGCAGGCCGACCAGCAGGCCAGGAATGGCGGCGGCCAGGCCAAGCTCGACCACCATCACCCGGTTGAGGGTGGATGTCATGAGGATGACAATCGCGCCAAGAGAAGTCTGCACAAGCCCCAGCCGGAAAATGCCAAACCAGCCGAAGTTTGATGCAGGCAGGGCTGCGGTCATGAAAGGCTCCAGGGGGCAATGGCAAGGGCGCTGACCAGCATGCCGAGCACGTAAAGCGTGACCCCTGTGGAGCTGTACCAGATAGCCTTGCCGCGCGGGTCGGCCAGCAGGGCTCCCATCAGCCAGACCTGCGCGCCCAGAAGACCGGTAATGATACCGGCATGCACCGGCTTGCCCAGAATAATCAGCATAAGGATTACTGCCATCTGAGGTATGGCCATCATGACACAGGCAAGCCTTGCGGCACGTGCCGGTCCGAGCTGTACGGGCAGTGAGCGAACCCCCATCTGCTGATCGCCCTCGATGGATTTGAAATCATTGAGGGTCATGATCCCGTGGGCGCCAATCGAATAGCTGATGGCGAGGAAGAAAATGAAACCGTTCGGCAGGCCTCCCAGCATCACGGCGGCCCCGGTCAGCCAGGCTATGCCTTCATAGGAAAAGCCGACAGCTGCATTTCCCCACCAGCCATTGAGCTTCAGGCGCAGCGGCGGGGCGCTGTAGGCCCAGGCCAGGAAAACGGCGGCAACCGTCGCCATGAATGCCCAGAAGCCAAGCGCCAGTCCCAGCAGCAATGACAGCGCGGACCAGAGGATAGCGAGATAGAGGCCCCATTGTCCCGGTATGCGGCCGGAGGGGATTGGCCGGCCGGGTTCATTGATCGCATCGACATGCCGGTCAAACCAGTCATTGACCGCCTGGCTGGAGGCGCAGACCATGGGGCCCGCCAGCAACATGCCGCCCAGCAGCAGGTGAAGATTTCCCGGGAGGGGCTGGCCGCTCGAAACAGCGCCGCACATATAGGCCCACATCGCCGCAAACCAGGTGACAGGCTTGAAGAGTTCCAGAACTGCAGCGGGTTGCGGCAGTCGGTTTCCAACGGCGGTTGCAGGCATCCTGACCATGAGAAATCGTAAGATTGACACTCAATAGTGTCAACTCGATTTGACAAAATCAGATCAGATTATTCTTTGTCCTCGAAGCCGAACCGGTTCAGCTTTGAGTAAAGCCCCTGGCGGCTCAGGCCGAGGATTTCGGCTGCCGAGGCGCGGTTGTCATCGGTCAGACGAAGCGCCGCTTCGATGCAGAGCCGCTCGATCAGGGCGGTTGAATCCCGCACAATGTCCTTGAGCGGCATCCGGCCAACCAGGCTCGTGAGATGTTCAACCGATTTGGGCAGTTCTTCCCGGATCGGCGGCTCCGTATTCAGCCGGCGTCCGACATTGCGGATCGAAAATCCGTAAAGCGCGCGCCCGTCTTCGCCTGAATTGACGGCCGACACCTCAACTTCCTCCTCGGTCCCGAACCGGTCCCGCACGAGGGTGGCGAAATTGCGCGCTGACCCGTTTGTCCGGATTGCGGAGACCAGGACGTTCAGATCGGTCGTCGACCGGCCGAGATAATCGGCAAGCCGCGCGCCGGAAATCGCAGACCGGCTCATCAGCTGCGTCATGTTGATGAAGGCCTTGTTGGCCGTGATGATCCGCAGGTCGCCATCGGCAACGACAAAGCCGTCGGGAAGGTCTTCCAGAATGCTGAGCAGGGGCGCGCCCGCCATTTCCGGAATGATCGTATTGGTCTTCCGGTCCAGAATGCGGCAGATCACCCGGATCTCGCGGTTCTGCCGGAAGGTGTCGGCGAGCACTTTGAGTTTTTCGCCCTTGCGTCCGGTCACGGTCGTACAGCTGGCTTGTCCGTTCACGGCGGCTTGCGCGATCATGCGTTCCAGGGCGCGGGCGCTGGAGGGATCAAACAGGCTGGTCAGCGAGCCCTGGGCGATATCTTCAAGGCTGATCTGCAATTGGGTTGCGGCGGCTGGATTGGCGTCCTCGACGGTCAACCGGTCGGCATCCACGATCAGGATCGCCTCGCTGACGGCCTGGAAAATTGTGCGATACCGCGCCTCCGCCTGGCGCATCAGGGCATAATCATGCTCAAGCTCCTGCTGCACCTTGAGAAGGCGTTGCTGCAGCTCGGCCGCCGTCCGCAGATCCCGGCCAAGGGCGATCATCCGGTTGCCCTGCTTGGTGGCAACGGTGCGATAGGCAATCGGCAGTTCCTTGGTGCCCCCGGTCGGATGGTTCACCTGGCGGGCGGGCTGGGAGGGCTGAGAGCCCTGGCCGCTCAGGAGCGCTGAAATCTTGGGGCGGCTTTCCACCGTGACCGTATCGGCCCATTCCTTGCCGATCCAGCTTTCCACGACGCCGGACCGGCGAAGGTCCTCAAGGGATACCGATGCATCCCTGATTCGGCCGTCTTCGATGATAAGGGCAATGTCGGAAGCATTGACCACCAAAGCGGCAATAGTATCGGCATCCAGGCCCGAAAAGCTGTCTTCTGCGTCTCTAAAAGGCAGTCTGGTTGGGGATTGGTCCGACGTGGCTTCCATGTCTTTTTCCAGAAGCTGAAATTACGGTTGTATAAGCCCTTAGCAGTCACCCTTCGTGTTTGCCAACCTATTCCGTGCCAATTCAACCGCCGATGCCCCGTCATAAGCCAGCAGATCGGCGCCCACCTCTCCGGCTAGCTCGGGATGTTCGGAAAACAGGCGTCCGCCAACCATAATGATGGTTTCCGGATTGATGGAATTTGTACGGAGTGTCCGGATCGTGTCCGAAAGGTCCGACCGGTCCCGGTCGCACGCACAGGACAGCCCCACGACATTGAACGATTCCCTGGCCACCGCCGTGCGCAGCGTATCCGCGTCGCTCCCCGGTTCGCAGCGCACGAACCAGCCGTCACGGCGGAAGCTTTCGGCGACCATGAGTGCCCCAAACACGTGCTGATCGCCCGGCGCGCTGCTGACCAGGATGGAGTTGGCTGAGAGCGCCGCCTGTTTTGAAGAGGGCGCGCTCGCCTCGCTGACCTGATGAAGGATCTCGTGCAGGCGGCAGAGGGCGATGGTCACGTCGGTGAAGGTGGCGAGGTCTTCAGTCCAGTATTCGCCGAGCCGCCGCGCAGACCATGCCAGAAGATCGACAAAGACGGACTCCACAGGTGTGCCGCGCGCAATGAGCCCCCTGGCCAGCGCCGCGGCTTCGGCGGCGCCGCCCTGCAGCACATGCTCAAGGAACACTTCCCTGTCGGCGTCCGAAATGGGGTGGGGTAAGAGCGAAGGGGCAGGGCGGGTTCGTTGATAACTCTGCCTGGCGAGGACGAGCCTCGGGATGATCTCCGCCTGTATGGCGGTGAACACCTGCTCAGCCCGCACCGATTGGCCTCCCGGGCCCTGCGCCCAGTAATTTATCAGGTTACCGAAGCTGGCGAGTTCCTTGCCTCCGGAGTTTCCGGTGGTGCTCTCCCTGTCGCGTTCCAATGACACTTGTGCCTCCCAATAATGGACGGGCAGTGCGGGCTTGTGATCGCCGCTTCTGAACATCCTTCGAGTTGAAACCACACGAACCGTCCGTGTAGAAACATTTTTTGAATTTCTGCTCGATCATTCCAGAACGAGCGCGCGCTGGGGAGGAAGCGAGACCCGGGGAGGCAGTTGGCAGGCGCGCCCTGACTTGTGTTCTTGGCGTTTCAGTTGGCGCGTACTTGGGTCCGCAGGGCATTATAGTCCTCGACCAGACGGAACTTCCAGCTCCGCTTTGGCTTGCATCTCATTCTCTCTCTTATTGAGCGATCTGTAAAGCGCGAACTTGTAAATTCAAATTGACGTAAACGTTCGTTGACACTCTGCCGCTCGCTGATATGTTCTTCCGATAAACAGGGAATGGGAGCGGCGGTTCAGAGCGCCATGTTGAAACAACCCATCAGACAGGGGAGGAGTGTGGCGATTTATACGCGCGAACAACGCCTGCGCCGCGACGCCTCACGCTGGACCCTGGTTCAGGCCATCCTTGCGCCGATACAGTTTCTTGTTTTCCTCTGCAGCACGGGTCTGGTGGCCTATTATTTCCTCACCGGCAGCGGTCTCGCCATGGCGACGGCCTCCGTGGTTCTGAAGACATTCTGCCTCTACGCCATCATGATCACTGGCGCGATCTGGGAGAAAGAAGTCTTCGGACAGCATCTCTTTGCTCCGGCTTTCTTCTGGGAAGATGCCGTCTCCATGATCGTCATTGCTCTGCATACGGCCTACATCGTGATGCTGCTCGGCCGGATGGGGTCGCCTGAAACCCAGCTTTGGGTCGCACTCGCGGGCTATCTCGTTTACGTCATCAATGCTGGACAATTCCTCTGGAAGCTCCGGCTGGCGCGCCTTGAGCCTGTCGCCAGAATGGAGGCGGCGTCATGACGACCCTCCTCCCGCGCGCAGGGGCGATGCGCCCTGGTGACTTGCCTGCGTCTGTGCCTGTGCTGCGCGAACGGGGGCAGCGGGAGGTTTTCTGCGGGCTCACCTCGATCATGTGGCTCCACCGCAAGATCCAGGATGCCTTCTTCCTCATCGTCGGCTCGCGCACCTGCGCCCATCTCATGCAGTCGGCGGCGGGCGTGATGATCTTTGCCGAGCCGCGATTTGCCACTGCCATCATTGAAGAGCGCGATCTGGCCGGCATGGCCGACATGAATGAGGAACTCGCCCGCACCGTGGCGCGCCTGCTGGAGCGCCGGCCGGACATCCGCCTGCTCTTCCTCGTCGGGTCCTGTCCTTCGGAGGTCATCAAGCTCGACCTTGGCCGCGCTGCCGAGCGGCTCTCTCAGGTACACGCGCCGCATGTGCGTATCCTGAATTTCTCCGGCAGCGGCATCGAAACGACCTTCACGCAAGGGGAAGATGCCTGCCTGGCGGCCCTTGTGCCCAGCCTGCCGGAAACGCTTCCCGGCGCGCCTTCGCTGCTGATTGCCGGCGCGCTGGCCGATGTCGTGGAAGACCAGTTTTGCAGGCTGCTTGAGCAGCTTGGCATTGCAAATGTCAGCTTCCTGCCGGGCCGCAAGGCTGGCGAGATGCCCGCCGTGGGCCCTGGCACACGCTTCCTCCTGGCGCAGCCCTGGCTGAAGGATACCGCACGCGCCCTGGAAGACCGGGGCGCCGTGCATCTGCCCGCGCCATTCCCTCTGGGGGCTGAAGGCACCACCGCCTGGCTGAAGGCGGCGGCAGATGCCTGGGGTGTCAGTGCCGCGCGCTTTGCGGCGGTCACCGATATGCCGCGTGCCCGCGCCACCCGCAGTCTTCAGCGCTATCTGCCATTGCTGTCTGGCAAATCGCTTTTCTGCTTCCCTGATTCACAGATCGAGATTCCGCTGGCACGGTTCCTGTCGCGCGAGGCGGGCATGGAAATCTGCGAAGTCGGCACCCCTTATCTTCACGCCTCGCATATGAAGCCTGAGCTCGACCTGCTCGGCGCGGATGTCCAGCTCAGCGAAGGGCAGGATGTCGACCGCCAGATGGACCGCTGCCGCGCTGCGCGGCCAGACGTATCGGTCTGCGGCATGGGCCTCGCCAATCCGCTCGAGCGGGAAGGCCTGACCACCAAATGGTCGATCGAACTCGTATTCACACCCATTCAGGGCTACGACCAGGCAGGCGATCTCGCCGAGCTGATCGCCCGGCCCCTGATGCGGAAGGGGAGGCTCGCGGTCTGATGCAGCTTACAGTCTGGACCTATGAAGGCCCGCCGCATATCGGCGCCATGCGCGTCGCCACCGCGATGACCGGCCTGCACTACATCCTCCACGCGCCGCAGGGCGATACGTATGCAGATCTTCTCTTCACAATGATCGAACGGCGCGGTCAGCGCCCGCCGGTCACCTACACAACCTTCGAGGCCCGGGATCTTGGCAGCGATACGGCCGAGATATTCAAGCGCGCCGCCGTCGATGCGGTCGAGCGTTTCCAGCCCGAAGCGATCATTGTCGGGGCCTCCTGCACCGCAGAGTTGATCCAGGATGATCCCGGCGGCCTTGCCCGCACGCTTGGCCTTGATGTGCCGGTCATTCCGCTGGAGCTGCCCTCCTATTCCAAGAAGGAAAACTGGGGCGCGTCGGAAACCTTTTACCGGCTGGTCAGGGGGCTGGCCCAGCCGTCGCTGCGGCCCAAGAAGAACGGCGCCGGCCGGCCAGTCTGCAACATTCTCGGGCCCACGGCGCTCGGCTTCCGCCACCGGGATGATGTGCGCGAGATCACGGGTCTTCTTGCCCATTGCGGCATTGCCGTGAACATCGTCGCCCCGCTGGGCGCCTCGCCGTCCGAGTTGCAATTCCTGCCCGTGGCTGATTTCAATGTCGTCCTCTATCCGGAAATCGCCGAAGCCGCCGCGCGCTATCTGGAGAAAGAGTTCGGCCAGCCCTACACCCGCACCATTCCGATTGGTGTGGGCGCAACGGAAGACTTTGTCGCCGAAGTCTGCGCGCTCGCGGGTGTTCCGGCGCCCGACCTGTCGGACTATTTGAGCAATCTCCCCTGGTGGTCGCGCTCGGTGGATTCCAACTACCTCACCGGCAAGCGCGTCTTCGTGTTCGGGGACGCCACCCACGCCATCGCCGCCGCCCGGGTGGCGGCGGAAGAACTTGCTTTCACGGTCGTGGGGATCGGCACTTACAGCCGTGAATTTGCCCGCCCGGTCCGCGAAGCTGCCGCTGCTCATGGCGTGGAAGCTCTGATTACGGATGACTATCTGGAAGTGGAAGCGGCCATTACGGCGCTGCAGCCCGAACTCATCCTCGGCACGCAGATGGAGCGCCATATCGCCAAGCGGCTCGGCATTCCCTGCGCCGTCATCTCCGCGCCGGTCCATGTGCAGGATTTCCCCGCCCGCTACGCCCCGCAGATGGGGTTTGAGGGCGCCAATGTCCTCTTCGACACATGGGTGCATCCGCTGCTGATGGGGCTGGAGGAACATCTTCTCGGCATGTTCCGGGATGATTTCGAATTTCATGATGAAGCCGGCGCGTCCCATCTGGGTGGCCATGCGGCGGTGCCGCAGGAAACCGCGCCAGCTGCGCTGGAAGTGGGTGTTCCCACCCTCGTCTGGACCCATGACGCGGAAAACGAACTGAAGAAGATCCCATTCTTCGTGCGCGGCAAGGCCCGGCGCAATACCGAAGCCTTTGCCCGGGATCAGATGCTCGACACCGTCACCCTCGACATCCTTTACGATGCAAAGGCGCGTTATGGCCGATAGTGGCGCCCCCCGGAACCAGACACAAGTCCGTGTCGTGATCATCTCGCTGGATTCCCATCTTGGCGCCGCGATAACCCGCGCCGAAGACGTGCTGCGCCGCCAGATCCCGGGCCTGAAGCTCGCTTTCCACGCTGCCTCGGAGTGGGACCGCAAGCCCGGCGCCCTGCAGGCGGCCAGGGACGATATCGCCTCTGCCGATTTCATCCTCGCCTCGATGCTGTTCCTTGAGGACCATATCCGCGCCATCATGCCGGACCTTCTGGCCCGGCGGCCGGCCTGCGACGCGATTGTCGGCTGCATGTCTGCGGCTGAAGTCGTCCAGCTCACGCGGCTTGACCGGTTCGACATGTCAAAGCCCGCCTCTGGCCCCATCGCGCTGATGAAGCGTCTGCGTGGGTCCGGAGATAAGGCCAAAGCCGGCGAGAAGCAGCTGCGCACCTTGCGCCGCCTGCCCAAGATCCTGCGCTTCATCCCCGGCGTGGCCCAGGATGTCCGTTCCTATTTCCTGACGATGCAATACTGGCTTGCCGGGTCGGAAACGAACATCGTCAATGCCGTCCGCTACCTCATTGACCGCTACGCCGCCGGCCCCCGCGCGCATCTGCGCGGCACCCTCAATCCTCAGCCGCCGGAAGAATACGCCGAAACCGGGCTTTACCATCCCCGCATCTCGCCCCGCATTGCCGAGCGGCTGGAAGCCTTGCCGAAAGCGCCGGCCGGTCAGCCTACCGTCGGCCTTCTGGTCATGCGCTCCTACATCACATCAGGCGACACGGCCCATTATGACGGCGTCATCGCGGCGATGGAGGCGCAGGGGCTGCGCGTCATTCCCGCCTTCGCCAGCGGGCTGGACGCGCGCAGCGCCATCCGGCGCTATTTCATGAAAGGCGACCGCCCGGCGATTGACGTTCTGGTCTCGCTCACCGGCTTCTCCCTCGTCGGCGGGCCTGCCTTCAATGATGCGGAGGCCGCCGTCGACACGCTCAAGGCACTGGACGTGCCGTATATCTGCGCCGCCGCCTCGGAGTTTCAGTCCCTGTCAGACTGGGGCGCCAATCCCAAAGGGCTCACCCCCGTTGAAACCACCATGATGGTCGCCCTTCCGGAGCTTGATGGCGCCACGGGGTCCATCGTCATCGGCGGGCGCGCCGATCACGGCACGCAGTGCACCGGATGCAGCCGCAACTGCCAGTTTGCCGAGAATGGCCGCAGGATGCAGGCATGCCCCGAAAGGGCAGGGATGCTGGCGGCCCGGGCCGCCAGGCTGGCCGCGCTGAAGCGGAAGCCGGCTGCCGATCGCCAGGTCGCCATCACGCTCTTCAACTTTCCTCCCAATTCGGGCGCCGCAGGAACCGCCGCGCATCTTGCCGTGTTTGAGTCGCTGCACAACCTGCTCGCCGGCATGGCGCGCGATGGCTACCGCGTCGACGTTCCGCCCAGCGTGGACGCGCTGCGCGACGCGCTGCTGGAGGGAAACCGGGAACAGTATGGAACCGATGCCAATGTCGCGGTCCACATTCCTGTCGCAAGCCATGTCCGCCGTGAAGCGCGCCTGGCCGAGATTGAAGCCCAGTGGGGCCCCGCGCCTGGCCGTCAGTTGACGGATGGCCGCTCCCTCCTGGTTCTCGGGGCGCGGTTTGGAAACGTGTTTGTCGGTCTCCAGCCAGGCTTTGGCTATGAGGGCGACCCGATGCGGCTCCTCTTCGAGAAGGCCTTCGCCCCTACGCACGCCTTTGCCGCCTATTATACCTGGCTGCGGGAAGATTTCGCAGCCGATGCTGTCGTCCACTTTGGCACCCATGGCGCCCTGGAATTCATGCCCGGAAAGCAGGCGGGCCTCTCCGGCAGCTGCTGGCCCGATTATCTGATCGGCAATCTGCCGAACATCTATTTCTACGCCGCCAACAACCCCTCCGAAGCCGCCATCGCCAAGCGCCGCGGCAATGCCACCATCGTCAGCTATCTCACGCCGCCCGTCGCCGAGGCCGGCCTCTATAAGGGCCTGTCGGATCTCTCCGATACGATCAACCGCTGGCGCCAACTCGCGCCGGACCGGGAGACTGAGCGCGCCGATCTCGAAGCGCTGATCTTCAGCCTTGCCGCAGAGCTGGACCTTGCCGGCGAGACACCCGCACCGGCGCCGCAGGCAGCTATTGAAAAGATCCGTCTCCGGCTCATGGAGATTGAAGGCGCGCTCATTCCCGAAGGCCTGCATGTGGCCGGGCGGGCGCCAGACCGGGCCGCGATGCAGGGCCTGCTGTCCGCCATGCCGGAAGGGCCGGGGGAAACCGCGCTGAGCGAGCCGGTTATCCGCGCCATCGCCGAGGGAGAGGCGCCCGCCGCCATTGCGCAGCGTTTCTGCATCGACCCCGCCCATCCTGGGCTTGCCCGTCTTTCCCGCGCCCGCCGCCTGATGACGGAAGATCATGAGCTGCCCGCCCTCCTGCATGCGCTGGAGGCGGGCTATATCCCGCCTGTGCCGGGCGGCGATCTTATCCGCACACCCGAAATCCTGCCCGCCGGGCGCAACATTCATGGCTTTGATCCCTTCCGCCTGCCCAGCGCCTTTGCGCTCGCCGATGGCCGCCGCCAGGCAGACAGGCTCCTCGCCCGTCACGTCTCCGATACCGGCGCGCTTCCGTCTGCCATGGCCATGGTTCTGTGGGGTACGGACAATCTGAAAAGCGAAGGCGCCCAGATCGCCCAGGCCATGGCGCTGATGGGCGCGGCCCCCCGGTTTGACTCCTATGGCCGGCTCTGCGGGGCCGAGCTGGTGCCGCTTGAAACCCTCGGCCGCCCCCGCATTGATGTCATGGTCACGCTGTCTGGCATCTTCCGCGATCTTCTACCCCTTCAGGTGCGCATGCTGGCGGAAGCCGCCTTCGCGGCTGCCAGCGCGGACGAGCCTCTGGAGCAGAACTTCCTCCGCGCGCATGCGCTCGCCTGCCAGCAGCGCTTCGGCGTGGATCTTGAAACCGCCGCTCTGCGCGTCTTCTCCAATGCCGAAGGCGCCTATGGCGCCAATGTGAACATGCTGGTCACGTCCGGCGCCTGGGACAAGGAAGACGAACTCGCAGACACCTATTCCCACCGCAAATGCTTCGCCTATGGCCGCAATGGCATCCCCACCGCCCAGCCGGATGTTTTCCGCAGCCTGCTGGAAGACGTGGAGCTTGCCTATCAGAACCTCGAATCGGTCGAGACGGGCCTCACAACCATTGACCACTATTTCGATACGCTGGGCGGCATAACCCGCGCCGCCACCCGCGCGCGGGGCGAAGAACTCAAAGTCTATGTCGGCGACCAGACGCGCGGCGATGGCATCGTCCGTACGCTGGCAGAACAGGTCTCGCTCGAAACGCGCACGCGCACGCTGAACCCGAAATGGTATGAAGGCATGCTGCGCCACGGTTATGAGGGCGTCCGCCAGATCGAATCCCAGGTCACCAATACAATGGGCTGGTCGGCCACCACAGGTCAGGTTGCCTCCTGGGTTTACCAGGAAATGACGCAGACCTTCGTGCTGGATGAAGCGCTGCGCCGCCGTCTCATGGAACTCAATCCCGCCGCCACCGCAAAGGTGGCCGGGCGCCTCATCGAGGCGTCGGAACGCAATTACTGGGCGCCGGACCCGGAGACGCTCGCCGCGCTCCATGCCGCCAGCGCAGAAATCGAAGACCGCCTCGAGGGGATTTTCCCCGCACAAGGAGCCGCCGCATGACCTCACTCACCCTCAACAGGCCCGGTGCCCGCCATCAAGACGGCGAGGGGAGCGTGCAGGTAAAGCTCGATGCCCGGTTCGATACGGGCCATGCCAAGATATTTGCCGTCTACGGAAAAGGCGGCATCGGAAAATCCACCACCTCGTCAAATCTCTCGGCGGCCTTCTCCAAGATCGGCAAGCGCGTGCTGCAGATCGGCTGCGATCCCAAGCATGATTCCACCTTCACGCTGACCAAGCGCCTGATGCCGACGGTCATTGATGTGCTCGAATCGGTCGAGTTCCATTCCGAAGAGCTGCGTACGGAAGATTTTGTCTTTCAAGGCTATAACGGCGTCATGTGTGTCGAGGCCGGCGGCCCGCCGGCGGGCACAGGCTGCGGCGGCTATGTCGTCGGGCAGACGGTCAAGCTCCTGAAAGAGCATCGCCTTCTGGAAGACACCGATGTGGTCATCTTCGATGTGCTCGGCGATGTGGTCTGCGGCGGCTTTGCCTCCCCGCTCCAGCATGCCGAACGCGGCCTGATCGTGACGGCAAATGATTTCGACTCGATCTTCGCAATGAACCGCATCATGGCCGCCATCCGGGCCAAGTCCCAGAATTATGCTGTCCGCCTCGGCGGCGTCATCGCCAACCGCAGCAAGGCAACCGACGAGATCGACCGCTATTGCAACGCCACCGGCATGCGCCGCATCGCCCACTTCCCGGACCTTGATGTCATCCGCCGCTCGCGCCTGAAGAAGTCCACCATCTTCGAGATGGATGCCTCGCCGGAGCTTGCCGCCGTGCAGGAAGAATATCTGCGCCTGGCTGCCGCGCTCTGGCTGGGCAGCGATCCTGTCGATGCGATCCCGATGAAGGACCGCGAAATTTTCGATTTTCTGGGGTTTGACTGATGGATACTGCCTACCACACCCGGCGCATGGAGCTGCAGACCTATTTCGGCGACACCGCTGCGGCTGCCTGGGAAAAGCTCACCTCCGCCGCCCCTGTCAGCGGCATCCGCGCCGCCGTGCGGGCGGGGCGTGAGGCGATGCACGAAACCATCCTCTCCTGGCTCCCCGAAGACCTGACCGGCCGAACCGTGCTCGATGCGGGCTGCGGCACGGGCACCTTCTCGGTCGCCGCTGCGGGCCGGGGGGCAGAAGTCCTCGCCATCGACATCGCCGGCCCGCTCGTGGAGATCGCCGCAAACCGCCTCGCCGATCCCCAGCTCATACCGCGCATCACCTGGCGGGTAGGGGACATGACCCATCCTGACCTTGGCGTCTTCGATCATGCCGTCGCCCTCGATTCCATGATCCATTATGAAGAAGCCGATATGGAAGCGATGGTCTCGCGCATCCTGCCGCGCATCCGGCGCAGCCTGATCCTCACCCATGCCCCCCGCACCGCGCTGCTCAGCGCCATGCATGCGGCTGGCAAGCTTTTCCCCCGGTCAGACCGCGCCCCGGCCATCATTCCCGTTTCCGGCGCCAGCCTCGCCCGCCGCATCGAGCGCGCCTCGGGCGGCGCCTTCCGCGTGGCCCGCCGCCAGCGCATCAGTTCGGGGTTCTATTTCTCCGAAGCCATGGAGGTCGTGCGCGCATGAAGCCCCAGCGCCGCCCCATTTCAGAGGTCTGGACAGCGGTTGGCAGCCGCTTCCTGCCCTTTGCCGATGCGGCGAGCGACACGCTTCCGCTCGGCCGGCTGCTGCGGCTCTCCCTGTTCCAGGTGTCGGTGGGCATGGCCATGGTGCTGCTCACCGGCACCCTCAACCGCGTCATGATCGTCGAGCTCGGCATGCCCGCCTGGCTGGTGGCGCTCATGGTGGCGCTGCCGCTGGTGTTCGCGCCGCTGCGCGCCCTGATTGGCCACCGCTCGGACATGCACAAATCCGTCCTCGGCTGGCGGCGCGGCCCGTATATCTGGTTCGGCTCGATGTTCCAGTTCGGCGGCCTCGCCCTGATGCCCTTCGCGCTGATCCTCCTCTCGGGGGATAGCACCGGCCCGGCCTGGGTCGGCCCGGCAGGCGCCGCGCTTGCCTTCCTCCTAGTCGGCGCCGGCATCCACATCACCCAGACCGCCGGTCTCGCCCTGGCCAGCGATCTGGCTACGGATGAAACCCGCCCCCGCGTGGTCGCGCTTCTTTATATCATGCTGCTCTTCGGCATGCTGGTCAGCTCCATCGTCTTCGGCTGGCTGCTGCATGATTTCAATACCATGATCCTGATCCAGGTGATCCAGGGCGCCGGCGTCGTCACGATGGCGCTCAATCTGATCGCCCTCTGGAAACAGGAAACCCGCAACCGCGCGCTGACAGACCCCGCCCGCGTGCGCCCCGCTTTCGGCGAAACCTGGCGCCGCCTCGTTGCCGATGCCACCACCGCCCGCCTTCTGGCCGCCTCCGGCCTCGGCGTCGCCGCCTTCAGCATGCAGGACGTGCTGCTGGAGCCCTACGGCGCTGAAATGCTCGCCATGACCGTGTCGGAAACCACCCGGCTCACGGCCCTCTGGGCGCTGGGCGCGCTGCTCGGTTTTGCGCTCTGCTCCCGCCAGCTCAGCCGGGGAGGGGAGCCCCACCGGCTTGCCGGCCTCGGCGCGGTTGCGGGCATTGCCGCCTTCGCGTTGATCATCCTGGCGGAACCCATGGGTGTCATGGGCGTGTTCCTTATGGGGGCCTTCCTGATCGGTTTTGGCGGCGGTCTTTTTTCCGTCGGCACGCTGACAGCCATGATGGCCATTGCCCGGCGCCATGAAAGCGGCATTGCGCTGGGCGCCTGGGGCGCGGTGACGGCCACGGCCACCGGTGTTGCCGTCTCCCTCGGCGGCGCGCTGCGTGACATCATCAACCGTCTGGGGGCGGAGGGCCATCTTGGCCCCGCCTTCGCCGGTCCGGCCGCGGGTTACACCACGGTCTATGTGCTCGAAATTTTCCTCCTGTTTGCAACTCTCGCTGTGGTTGGCCCGCTCGCCCGCCATTCTCTCACCAGTTCCACACCCCAAGCCACAAAGTTTGGTCTGGCAGCCTATCCAGGCTGACCCGTCCATTGAAGGAGACCGCTCATGTTATTCCGTGGTGAATTCGTAAATGGCGTAGATCTCGTGGATGTCTGCCTCTGGGCGTTCACGATCTTCTTTTTCATCCTGATCTACTATCTGCTCCGCGAAGGCGCGCGAGAAGGCTACCCGCTGGAGGAAGACACCACCGGCCGCTCCGAGGGCGCCGGCATCTTCTTCTTCCCGCCGAAGAAAACCTTCAACCTCCCCAATGGCCGAGGCTCGATCGAGATGAGCTATGGCCCGGCCGATACCCGCGCCCATCCCCTGCGCCGCACGGCTCCCTGGCCGGGCGCGCCGATGGAGCCTGAGGGCGATCCGATGACCTCGGCCGTCGGCCCCGGCTCTTACGCCCAGCGTCTGGACGAGCCCGACCTCAACTGGGACGGCTCCAACCGGATCGAGCCCTATCGTCTCCACCCGGAATATACCGTCTCCGGGAAAGACCTGGATCCGCGCGGCCTTCCCGTCGTCGGCCTCGACCGCGTCACGGCCGGCACGGTGACAGATCTCTGGGTTGACCGGGCCGAAGCGATCATCCGCTATTTCGAGGTTACGCTGACAGGTACGGGCGAGCGCGTGCTCCTGCCGGTGCCGTTCTGCAACATCTCGAAAAGCCGCCGCCGCGTGGAGGTGGAAGCCATCAAGGCCGTCCACTTTGCGGACGTTCCCAAACTGCGCAATCCCGACCAGATCACCCGGCTGGAAGAAGACATGGTCAGCGCCTATTACGGCGCCGGCACGCTCTACGCCACGCCCCAACGCCTGGAGCCCCTGCTATGATCGGCTTTCATGATGAAGAAGACGAGAAGGGCGAGCCCGTCCGCGGCCTTCCCGAGAAACTGCCGGAAGGCGAACGCCTCCTCTGGCAGGGCAGCCCGGACATTGCCGCCTTCGCCATTCATGTCTTCCATATCCGCTTCGTCTTCGCCTATTTCCTCGCCGTGGGCGCCTGGCGCGCCACCAATGCGGCTTCGGCCGGGGCGCCGGGCGAGATTGCCGGTATACTGATCAGCTCGCTCATGGGGCTCGCCATCGGCGGGGGGCTGATCCTCCTCCTGGCCTGGGCCATGGCCCGCTCGACGGTCTATACGATCACCTCGCGCCGCGTCGTGCTCCGCTACGGCGTCGCCATCCGCAAATATGTGAACCTGCCATTTGAAAAGATCACCTCGGCAGACTTCCAGCGTCATGGCCGCGTCAAGGGCGATGTCCAGCTGGTCCTGTCCGCCTCCGGTGGCCTCAGCTATCTGCGCCTCTGGCCCCATGCCCGGCCGCTGCGCTTTTCCCGTCCGCGCCCTGTCCTGCGCTGCCTCAAGGATGTGACGGCCGTGTCCCGCGTGCTCGCCGGTGCCATCGCCACCTATGCGCCAGACCGGGTCAGCATCAGCGCCATCCCGGCGCGCGAAAAAGCCGCCCCCTCCCTGCCACCGGCAGCCGCCCCCAGCCTGTCCTAAGGAGTTTGATCATGCCCGCCCCAGCCGCGCCCGCCGTCCCGCACGCTCATGACAGCCGCCCGCCCAGGGCCCTGCTGATGGCCTGCGCCGCCCTGGTCGTGTTCGCCCTGCTGGGTGTGTCCGTGGTCCGGCTCACCGGCTCGACCCACACGTCTGACTGGCGCCCGCTCACCGTCGATACGCTTTCCTTCCAGTTTGTGGATGGCGAAGGCGGGGAAATCCTCGCGATTGATGCCGATACCGGGGCAGTCGTCCACACATGGGCGCCGGAAACCGGCGGCTTCGTGCGCACATCGCTGCGGTCCCTGGCGCTGGACCGCGCCCGGGATGGCATCGGCGCGGGCCCGCCCTTTTCCCTTCACCTTACCGGCAATGGCCGCTTCATCCTGGAAGATCCCGCCACCGGCCAGTGGATCAGCCTCGACGCCTTCGGCAAGGATAATGTTGCCGAATTTGCCCGCCTCTTCGAAGAGGGGAGGGCCGCGCGATGATCCCCCGCAAGCTGACTGTTCCGTGTACGCTCCGCATCGAGCACACTTTTGATTCCCTGGAAGCGCATGTCGAACTCGATGGCGGCCTTCAGCCCGGCATCGGTGACCGCGTCTATGTCCACGGCGCGCCCGTCTCCGTACCGTTCGGCGAGCGCCTCGTCCTGCGCCGCGTCGCCACGCTCACGCGCGCCAATTTTATCGAGCGGGCGCTGACCCGCCTGCACGCCATGTTTCTGCTCACCGAACTTTACGAAGTGAGCTTCAGCGATGGGAGGGTCTGACCGATGACCACTATGGACGCCACACTGACCGCCGATGAGATGCGCGCCCTTGAGGCGCCCCCGCGCGCCTTCGACACCAACTCCCTGGCCCTCCAGGAAACCATGCTCAGCCCGCGTTTCTACACGACGGACTTTGACGCCATCGACGCGATGGACATCTCCCCCGTCCGCGAGGAGTGGGACGCGCTGATTGCCGAGATGGCGGCTGATCCCAACCGCTCCCATTTCAAGCGCACCACCGAGTTCGACAATATCCTCGACACCCTCCCGCGGGAGCTGCGCACAGAGTTTGTCGATTTTCTCGTCAGTTCCCTGACGTCTGAATTCTCAGGTTGCGTGCTCTACCGCGAGATCACCCGCCAGGTCAGCAATCCGGACATGGCCGCCCTCTTCAAATATCTCAGCCGCGACGAAGCCCGCCATGCCGGATTCATCAATTTCGTCCTCAAGGATTTCGGTATCGGCGTCGATCTCGGCTTCCTGACGCGCAAGAAGAAATACACCTTCTTCAAGCCGAAATACATTCTCTACTCGGTCTATCTCTCCGAGAAGATCGGTTATGCCCGCTACATCACCATCTTCCGCCAGCTGGAGAAGCATCCCGAACTGCGCTTCCACCCGATCTTCAAATGGTTCGAACAGTGGTGCAATGACGAGTTCCGCCATGGCGAGGCCTTCGCCCTCATCATGCGGGCAGACCCCACCCTCCTGAAGGGCGGAAACCTCTACTGGATCCGCTTCTTCCTGCTGGCTGTCTACGCCACCATGTATGTCCGCGACCATCGCCGGCCCGCCTTCCACGCCGCTTTGGGCGTTGACCCGACAGAGTACGATTACAAGGTCTTCGGCCTCACCAATGAGATCGCCCGCCAGGTTTTCCCGGTCGAGATCGACATTGAAGCCCCGGCTTTCCGCAGGGGGCTTGAGCGCTTGCGCACCCTTGCAGACAGGATTGACGAAGTGAAAGGCCGCGGCGTCCTTGGCTGGATACATTCAAAAGGCCTCGCTCTTGCGGCGGGCGCAACTTTCCTGAAGCTGTATTTCCTTCCGGTCCGGAAAAACACGCTGCCGGAAAAAGTCCGGCTTCAGCCGGTCTGGTAGCGCGCGGATGTGGGATTATCTGCCCCCGGTTATATTTGCGGCGCTCGCCTGGTGGCTGAGCACGGGCGCGATCTTCTTCCTGATCGGTCTGCCCCGCCGCACACATGTCTGGACGGCCTGGGGCGCCACCGCCGTGCTGGCGGGCGCCACCCTGCTGGTCATCGCCCTGCGCGATCAGACGAGCGTAGAGGCCGCCTATCTCGGCTTTGGCGCGGGGCTGCTGCTCTGGGCCTGGCATGAGGTGATGTTCCTCACCGGCTTCCTCACCGGCTCCTCGCGCGCGGCCTGCCCGGAAGGGCTCACCGGCATGGCCCGGTTCCGCGCCGCCTTTGCCACCGTCCTTCATCACGAGATTGCCATTGCCGTCCACGCGGTCATTCTCGGTGTGATCAGCTGGGGCGCGGCCAATCAGTTTGCTTTCTGGGTATATCTCGTGCTCTGGGGCGCGCGCATCTGTGCCAAGCTGGTCGTCTTCTCCGGCGCGCCGAATATCACAGACCAGTTCATGCCGCGGCATCTGGATTATCTCAAAACCTATTTCAGCCGCCGGGCGCCCGGCTCGGTCTTTGCGGCCGCCGTCATCGTCATCACCAGCGCTTCGGCCTGGCTGGCGCTGAAAGCCTTTGGCCATGCGCCGGGCAGTTTCGAATCGGCTGGTTTCCTCCTGCTCACCGCCATTACCGTCCTTGCCCTGATCGAGCATTGGGCTCTTGTCCTGCCCCTGCGGGACCCATCGCTGTGGGGGTGGGCCATCAAGCCTTCCGTTCACGAACACGCACACACACGCACAGAAAACAAAGAGAAGTGGAGGGGATAACCCATGGATTTCGAAGCACATTTCCAAAGTGAGCTCGACGCTCTGCGCCAGGAAGGCAATTACCGGGTCTTCGCCAATATCGAGCGCGAGAAGGGGGCTTTCCCCAAGGCCGTGTTCCGCGGCGAGCGCGGGGAAGAACCCGTCAAGGTCTGGTGCTCGAACGATTATCTCGGCATGGGCCAGCATCCCGAAGTGCTTTCGGCCATGCATGAGGTTCTGGAAAACTGCGGCGCGGGCGCCGGCGGCACACGGAACATCTCCGGCACCAACCATTACCATGTCCTGCTCGAGCAGGAGCTGGCAGACCTCCACGGCAAGGAAGCTGCGCTTCTCTTCACCTCCGGCTATGTCTCCAACTGGGCCACCCTCGGCACGCTCGGCGCCAGGATACCTGGCCTCATCATCCTGTCGGACGCGCTCAACCACGCCTCGATGATCGAAGGCATCCGCCACAGCCGCGCCACCTGCAAGGTCTTCCGCCACAACGACCCGGAAGACCTGCGCCGCAAGCTCGACGCGCTCGACCCGGACGTGCCCAAGCTGATCGCCTTCGAGAGCGTCTATTCCATGGACGGCGACATCGCTCCGATAGCGGAGTTCTGCGACATTGCCGATGAATATGGCGCGATGACCTATCTCGATGAAGTCCACGCGGTTGGCCTTTATGGTCCCCGCGGTGGGGGCGTTGCCGAGCGTGAAGGCCTGATGGACCGGCTCACCATCATTGAAGGCACGCTCGGCAAGGCTTTCGGCGTTGTGGGCGGCTATATCGCCGGCTCGGCGGCGGTTGTCGATTTCGTCCGCAGCTTTGCCTCCGGTTTCATCTTCACCACCGCGCTGCCCCCGCACATCGCTGCTGGCGCCCAGGCATCGATCCGCCATCTGAAGGTTTCCAGCTGGGAGCGGCTGCAGCAGCAGGACCGGGTGCGCAAGGTCCGCCGCCGCCTGCGCGAAATCGGCATCCCGGCGATGGAAAACCCCAGCCATATCGTCCCGGTGATGGTCGGCGATCCGGTCAAGTGCAAGATGATCTCGGACTGGCTGATGGAGCGCTACGGCATCTATGTTCAGCCGATCAACTATCCCACGGTTCCGAAAGGCACAGAGCGCCTGCGCATCACGCCGTCCCCGGTCCATACCGATGCCGATATAGAAGACCTCGTCCAGGCCCTGTCAGAGCTCTGGTCCCATTGCGCCCTGGCCCGTGCCACGGCGTAATCCGGCCTGAAGGTCCTGGCAAAGCCCGCGCCCTGCGCGCGGGCGGCCTTGGCTAGCGGTCGAACAGCTTCGACACGCTTTCCTCATTCGCAATCCGGCGGATCGCTTCGCCCAGCAGGGGCGAAATCGGCAGCACACGGATATTCTTGGACTTCAGCGCCTCTTCCGAGGGCTGGATGGTGTCGGTCATCACCAGCTCGTCCAGCACCGAATTCTCGATCCGGCTGACGGCGCTGCCGGAAAGCACGCCATGCGTCACATAGGCGGAGACAGAGCTTGCCCCATGCTCCTTCAGCGCGGCGGCGGCGTTGGCCAGCGTGCCGCCTGAGTCGCACATGTCGTCCAGCATGATGCAGCGGCAACCTTTCACATCGCCGATGATGTTCATCACTTCGGACTTGCCCGCTTCTGGCCGGCGCTTGTCGACAATCGCCAGATCCGCATCGTCCAGCCGCTTGGCGAGGGACCGCGCCCGCACCACGCCGCCCACATCGGGCGAGACCACGATGATCTTCTCCTTGCCGTAGCGTTCCTTGATGTCGTCCACCATCACCGGCCCGCCGAAGAGGTTGTCGGTCGGAATGTCGAAGAAGCCCTGGATCTGCCCGGCATGCAGATCAACGGTCAGCACGCGGTCAGCCCCGGCGGTCGAGATCAGGTTTGCCACGAGCTTTGCCGAAATCGGCGTGCGGCCATCGGTTTTGCGGTCCTGCCTTGCATAGCCGAAATAGGGGATCACGGCGGTGATGCGCCGGGCCGAGGCGCGGCGCAGCGCGTCCATCATGATCAACAGCTGCATCAGATTGTCGTTCGCCGGGTAGGAGGTCGACTGGATGACGAACACGTCCTCCCCGCGCACATTCTCATCAATCCGGACGAAGATTTCCTGGTCGGCGAAGGTTTTGACCTCCGAGCGGGTCAGCCGCATGTCCAGATAGTCGGCGATGGCATCGGACAGAGGCCGGTTTGCGTTGCAGGAAATCAGCTTCATGGGAGGGCTCTCTCTGACCGGGCGGGGTTCGCGACGCTTTTGTAACAGGGCGGCCCGAGTCGCAAGCCACAGGATTCTGGAATCCGCAGTATATCAGGGCAGAATGACAATCGCCGAAGCATTCCGCCCATAATCAGGTTCGCCGCGCAGGTTGCGCCGCCGGTTGGAAAAGTAGGTCTCCTCCATCGCGCAGGTGTCATGGCCGAGATTGAACACCTCGCCCGCCCCGGCGGTGATCAGCTGGCGCTGGCAGAAGCCCGGCAGGTCGAAGTGAAACCGGTCGCCCTTGCCGGGAATGAACAGGTCGTCGCTGCCCGCGTCCTGGCTCAGAAACTGATCGCGGAATTCCGGGCCCACCTCATAGCTTGCCTGCTGGATCGTCGGGCCAATCGCCGCGCGGATGCGCTCGCGCCTGGCGCCCAGGGCTTCCATCTCCTCCAGCGTGCGCAGCAGAACGCCCGCAATGGCGCCCTTCCAGCCGGCATGGGCCGCGCCAATGATGCCCGCATCTGGGTCCGCAAAAAGGACTGGGGTGCAGTCTGCCGAAAGGATGCAGAGCCCCAGCCCCGGCCGGTCGGTCACCATCGCGTCGGCCTGCGGGCGCTCATCCCAGGGCGCGGTCACCCGCACCACGCCGGGCGAATGCACCTGATAGCAGGAAAGCAGCCATTTTGCCCCGATGGCCGCGCTGATCCGCGCCCGGTTCTCGGCAATATTGCGCGGATCGTCCGCCGATCCCTCGCCGGAGTTCAGGCTGTCATAAATCCCGCCGGAAACCCCGCCGCGCCGCCCGAAGAAACCATGGCTTAGCCCGGAAATACCGGCGAGCAGGGGGGCAGAGGTCAGCGGCGGGCTCATGCTCCCCCTGCTGCCGGTCCCCGGCGGCCCCGTCAAGACCCGCTTCGGGCTGCATCGGCCCCATCAAAACCTGCCGCTTCGGCATATGCAAAACGCCGCATGTCTGCTAGGGGGCGCCCAAATCCACCAGACAGCGCCCGTTTTCCTCCCGAACGCCGCCCGCCGGAAAGCCTATACTTATGACCACGCCGCTCGAAAAGATGCGCAACATTGCCATCATCGCCCACGTTGACCATGGCAAGACCACGCTCGTTGACGAACTCCTGAAACAGTCCGGAACCTTCCGCGCCAACGAAAAGACGGCCGAGCGGATGATGGACTCCAACGATCTGGAAAAAGAGCGGGGCATCACCATCCTCGCCAAGACCACCTCGGTCGAATGGAACGGCTACCGCATCAACATCGTCGACACCCCCGGCCACGCCGACTTCGGCGGGGAAGTGGAGCGTATCCTCGACATGGTGGACGGCGTGATCGTGCTCGTCGATTCGGCTGAAGGCCCCATGCCGCAGACCAAGTTTGTGGTCTCCAAAGCCCTGAAAGTCGGCCTGCGCCCCATCGTGGCCGTCAACAAGGTCGATAAGGCCGAGCGCCGCGTGGACGAAGTGCTCAACGAAGTGTTCGACCTCTTCGCCAATCTCGACGCCACCGACGAACAGCTCGATTTCCCCGTCCTCTATGGCTCGGGCAAGATGGGCTGGATGTCCAAGCAATATGAAACGCCCACCGCCAACATGGACGAGCTGTTCCAGCTGGTGGTCGATCACGTCCCGACGCCGAAAGTGGCCGAAGGCCCGTTCCGCTTCCTCGCCACCACCATCTCGGCAGACCCCTTCCTCGGCCGCATCCTGACGGGCCGCATCCTGTCAGGCTCGATCAAGCCGAACCAGTCGATCAAGGTGCTGAACCGCGAAGGCGGCCTCGTCGAGCAGGGCCGCATCTCCAAAGTCCTCGCCTTCCGCGGCCTTGACCGCGTGCCGGTAGACGAAGCCTCCGCAGGCGACATCGTCTCGCTCGCTGGCATGACCAAGGCCAACGTCGCCGACACCTTCTGCGACCCCTCGGTCACCGAGCCGCTGGCCGCCCAGCCGATCGACCCGCCGACCATCTCGATGACCTTCCGCGTCAATGATTCGCCGCTGGCCGGCACCGAAGGCACCAAAGTCACCTCCCGGATGATCTGGGACCGCCTGCAGAAGGAAGCCGAAGGCAACGTCGCCCTGAAAGTCGAGCGCGCCACTGATGCCGAGGCCTTCACCGTTTCCGGCCGCGGCGAGCTTCAGCTCTCCGTCCTGATCGAGACGATGCGCCGCGAAGGCTTCGAGCTCGGCGTCGCCCGCCCGCAGGTCGTCATGCAGGAAGGCCCGAATGGCGAAAAGCTCGAGCCGGTCGAGGAAGTCATCATCGATGTGGATGACGAACATTCCGGCATCGTCGTCCAGAAGATGAATGAGCGCAAAGCCGAGATGCTCGACATGCGCCCCTCGGGCGTCGGCCGCACGCGCCTTGTCTTCCACGCGCCGACGCGCGGCCTGATCGGCTATCAGGGCGAGCTTCTGTCGGATACCCGCGGCACCGCCATCATGAACCGCATCTTCCACGAATACGCCCCCCACAAGGGCAAGATCCAGGGCCGCCACACCGGCGTGCTGATCGCCATGGAGCAGGGCGAAGCCGTCGCCTTCGCCCTCTGGAACCTGGAAGACCGTGGCCCGATGATGATCCATCCCGGCGACAAGGTGTATGGCGGCATGATCGTCGGCGAACACAACCGCGACAACGATCTGGAAGTGAACGTCCTCAAGGGCAAGAAGCTCACCAACATGCGCGCCTCGGGCTCGGACGAAGCCGTCCGCCTGACCCCGCCGCTGATGATGACGCTGGAAAAATCCCTCGCCTACATCGCGGATGATGAACTCGTCGAGGTCACCCCGAAAAACATCCGCCTGCGGAAAATCTACCTCGACCCCAACGAGCGCAAGCGCCGCTCCAAACAGAGCGCCGACGCCTGATCCGCCCGTGTCATCCCGGAAAGCGTACCGCGCTGATCCGGGACCCTCTCTCCAAAACAGCCCTCTCCAGCCGGGGAGGGCTTTTTTATGCCGTCCTTCTTCCGGTCAGAATGCCTCTGGCTGAGGCTCCAGGCTGTATTCGAAGTTGAAGCCCGCGCACTGGGCGCCGGGAGGGAGGGTCTTGGAAAGCGCCGGGTCAAACCGCGCTTCCTGCATCGCCGCTTCGGCGGACTCGGCAAAGGCCTTGTAGGTGCAGCGCGCCGCCAGATTTACCGGCGTGCCCGCCGCATCGACATCAAAGCGCACCGTGCAGCGATCCTCATAGCCATTTTCGGCCTCGTGTTCGGGATAGGACGGGTGCGGAAAAACCAGGGGCATTGCCGGCACGGGGCAGACCGCCGCCAGCTCAGGGTCAGGGGCCACCCGCGTGGTGCAGCCCGCCATCACCAGGCCTGCGGCGATCAGTAACGTCAAGCGGTTCATGCGCGCCACCTCCGGGGGAAAGTGTATCCCGGCAGGCGCTGCCGTCAAGCGCCGCCCGCCAGGCTCCTTTGGACCCCCAAAGGAACCAACGGCCCCGGCAGCCGTTTGACTCCTGATCATAAGGAGTCTGGAGTTCGTCATGTCATCTTTTGCGATTTATCTGATCGGCTTTCTGCTGTTCATCGGCGGCCTTGCCTATGGCGCGTTCCTTCTGGGCGTCGCGCTCACCTGGATTCTCGTCGGCGCCGTCACGCTGCTCGGCCTCGGCATGGTCGTGGGCGTCGGCAAGACGCGCCAGAAAGACCAGACGCCCACCAGCGAATAATTCGCCCTCAGCCGGAAACAGGATCGCTTTCGGTCGCCTCGGCCTCGTCCGCAGCCAGATCGTCCTCTGAAGGGGCCGCCGCCTCATTGTCCGCTTCCTCCGGCGTGGCGGTCTCCTTCAGAGGCAGCGCCATGCTGGCGGCGAGCGTGCAGGCTGGCTCCAGCCCCCCGTCGCACGCTACCGCATAGAGCCGCCCGGCGCCCGCCTCATCCACACGGCCGCCAATGCCCTCCCGGCGCAGGTCGCCCGCCTGCAGGCAGGCTTCGATCACCCCAGCCTTGCAGGTTTCGGAAAACAGAAACCGCGCGCGCGAAAGCTCCAGCGGGCTCGCCTCGGCTTCCTGCCCGGCATCATACATCATCCAGGCCAGCTCATAGCATCCCTTGACTGACCCTTCGGTGCAGATCACGGAGAATATCCGCCGTGCGCGCACCGGGTCTGCCTCTCCGCCCGTACCATCGCGCAGCCAGGCAGCAAAGATCTCGCACGCTTCCAGATCGCCCCGCCCGCAGGCGTCCGCCATGCCCCTCCGCTCCTCGGCCAGCGCCAGGTCTTCCTCCGAGGGCTGAACATCCCCGGCCGCCTCATCTGCCGCCGTCATCTCCTCGCCCTCGGCCAGATCATCAGGCCCGGCAATCGCCGCCCCGAAATCAAGGTCGGGCAGGGCCTCTGCTGCAAAGCTCGGGCCGCCCCTTGCTGGCGCCTCATCCTCCGCAGGCAGCGTATAGGCCGTCACGATCACGGCGGCGTCCTTGTCTGCATCGGCAGGGGCCACCGGCGCGCCGGCGGCTTCCACGGGCGCGGGCGCCGCCTCGATGCCCGCCCGCTCGCAGCCCTCCGGCTTCCCGGCCTCGCAGGCGCGGGTATAGGCGGCCAGAGCGCCCTCGCTGTCAGGTTCGCCAAAGTCGGGAAATTCCAGCTCGCCGGCAAGGCGCAGGCAGGCATCGCCGTCGCCAAGGCCGCAGCCCTGCGCGAACAGATCCACCGCTCCCGGAATATCTGCCGCCGCCCCCCGCCCGGCATAGAGAAGCGCGCCGGCCGCATGGCATCCCGCGCCGCTTTCCAGCGCGCAGGCCTCCCGGTAAAGCGCCAGCGCCCGTTCTGCGTCCTCGTCGCGCGCAAATATGTGGCCCAGCGTCAGGCAAGCCTCGCCATCGCCCGCGCCGCATCCGGCTTCCAGCGCGGCACGCTCCGCGCCCGCCGCCTGCGCGGCCGCCGGCATCAGCGCCAGCGCGCACAGCATCGCCAGAAAGCCGGCCCGTCTTGATACAAAACCCATGGGTTGGCCCCGCTTGTCGACCCCGGCGCAATATTGGCGGCGTTGCCCATGGGGTCAACACCGGCAGGGTGGGGCAAAGCCGCAGGGCCGGGGCAGGGCAGGCCCGCCCCGGCAGCCCGTCACTCCACGATGAATTCGATCGGGTAGACCGCATTCTTCTGGATCACGGGCTGGCCGTTGCGGATGGCGGGGAGGAATTCCGCCCGCCGCACGGCCCGTTCGGCTTCGGCCCGGAACACATTATCCGTACACTGCGCCGCCACATTCTGCGGCCGCCCGGCCGTATCCACGTCAAAGGTCACGTTGCAGCTGCCTGAAATTCCGCGCGATACGGCGGCGGCCGGGATCGTGGGCACCGGCGGGCGCACCGCCACCAGCTCCCGCCCGTCAATCGGGCTGGCAGAGATCGCGCCGAAGCTGATCTTGCCAACGTCAAACCGCTCCGGCGCCTCCCCGCCCCAGACCGGGCCGGTGGGAACGAGGCCCTCGCTCGCCACAGCCGGGCGCGGCGGCGGCGGGGGCTTCTGCGCCGCCTCCAGGGGCACGGGCCTCTGCTTGGTGCGGGGTTTGCCCGGCTCGGTAATCTCCGGCGTCACCCTTTCCAGCACCCGCTGCGGGCTCACCACCAGGGTCACCTCGCGCACCGTGATCAGCGCATTGGCCGCCAAGAACAGGCCATAGACCAGCGGCGCCGCCAGCAGCGTGGCCAGCGACAGGCGGTATGGCCCGGTATTCATGGAAATCATGTCATTCCTCCTCCAGCTTTGCAGCCCGCCTCTGCGGGCCGTGTCCGGCCGGGCTCTGCGGGCCCGGTTCCGGAAGCAGGCAGCCCCTCGCTGCCCATGCCTTGCGCTAGGGAAGCCTGACGCTGCGTCAAGAGCAAAGTGGAGAAAGGCGCAATCCCGGCGTGAAAGCCGGGCGGCCTGCGTTCAGGTCAAGTCTCAGTCATGGTCTCAGGCAAAGCCGGAGTGAGGGGCCACCCTTGGCCTCAGATGGCCCCTCCAACGCCGCGGACCGGGAGGAAACATTGGTCTGGCGTTGTTCCGGAAAATCGGGGGGCTCAGTTGGCGAGCGCGTAGTCCACAGCGGCCAGGCGCTGGAAGGTGGGTGCCAGTTCAACGCTGCTGGCCTGGTCAGCATGGATCTGCTGCACGGCGGCCTTCACGAGGGAAGCGGAGCAATCGGCGTCCACATAGATGGCGCCGAGCGCCGGCACGCGCTGCGAGCAGAGCTTGCGGGCCTTGCTTTCAAGCTGGGAAACCAGCGTTTCGACGCCGGCTTCGGTGGTCAGCAGGGCCGGATCATAGTCCATCTTCAGGGTCACTTCCTTCAGCGACTCTGCAGCAGCAACGGGGGTGAGAGCCATGGCAGCGGCCAGGATCATCGAGGTAGCTTTCAGCATTGGATCAGTCCTTCAGAGTTAGCGCCGGGCGCGCCGGCAGGAAAACTCCTCCCGCAGCGCGTCCGGGGGCTTATCCTGCTCCGGTATGGGGCGGGGTCCCGGTGGACGGGGTGCCTCGCGCCATGGCCTTGACCGGAGCGGCCCAGCTCATGCTGCATTGCAACAATTACCTCGCAGGTGCGACAAAGCAATGACAACCGGCCCGCTTCTGAACAAAATCACCGTTGTTCACTGCTCATTGCCACGGGGGCAGGCAAACCTGCCCAATCTTTGAACAGGCGTTGAAATCCGCCCCCCGGTACAGGGGCTGGCGGGGGCCCGGTTCCCCCGCCACAATCGGGCGGCACCCATCTGGAAGATGCCCCATGATTCGCGCGCGCCTTGCCGCCGCCCTGTTCAGCCTGGCCGCCGCCCCGGCGCTTGCCGAAGCCGGGGAGGGCGCCGCCGAGACCATCGCCTGCCCCGAAAACGCCGCCCAGATCGTCTTCAACATGCACGCCGCGATCGAGCTTGGCGTCCCGACCGCCCTTGAAAAGGTCTATGAGACGGCCGAAATCGCCGCCACCCGCTGTCCCGGCAGCAGCGACATTCAGGGCCTCGCCGCCCTCCTGTTCGTCTCCCTCGCCGGCGCCGTGGAAGATCCAGACACCCAGCTCACCCTCTTCAGCAAGGCCTATGACGCGGCCCTGCGCACCGACCACACGTTCGACAGCGGCACCGGCACCGCCGTCACCGGCGGGGATGGCGCAGAGGTGAAACTCTATCTCTACGGCCCGGTCTTCACGGCGCTGGAATCGGTCATCATCCCGCAACTCGCCATTCTCGCCACCACGCCCGGCAGGGAACGGGTCCACCCGATCTTTGCCGAAGAGGCCCCGCTGGCCGCCTATCCCTATACGGCAAATCGCGGCAGCGGCGTGGAATATGAGGCCCGCGGCCTCTCCGGGGCGTCTACCGCTCCGGGCGCGGTGGGCGCCATCTCCGCCCGCCTCCTGCGCCTGCAGGCGGCCTGCCCGAAGCGGGCGGCCTATTTCGACTGGGCGCTGGCGGCCTATTTCAACCGCGCCGCCTATGCCAACGAGTTCCGCCCCGGTGAGGCCCGCAAACATGCCCGCGCCGCGCTCGCCCATGCCGCCGCCTTCAGCCGCGCTGCCCCCGCCACGCGCGGCAGTGACGCTGACAAGAATGCAGACTTCCTCAGCCGCATGACGGTCAACCTGCGAGACAAGTTTCCTGATCTGGATCAGTGATCCGCCGGCAGATAATCTTCTGAAGCCTCACTCCTCGGGAAGGACCGGGGCTCTCTCCGGCGCGCCCCAGCGCATCCGGCACATCCGCGCCTTGTCCTCAAAGCCGCGATGGATCACGCCATAGAAATCCGCGTCGTCCTGCGCGCTCAGTTCCGGCGCAATCTGCGTCATCCGCGTCAGCGCCGTCTCGACATAGCCACACCGCGTCTGGCTCAGCGCGTCGCCCGCCAGAAGGGCATTGGCCTCGCCCACACTGTCCAGCAGCAGGGCCATGGCATAGTGCAGATGGTTCATCTCGGCGGAAACCGGGGCCCAGCCGGCAAGGTCGGTCTCCACCGCCTCCAGCGCCGCCAGATTGTCCTCACAGATCACCAGCTGCATGTCCGGCGTGTCATCCCTCAGCGCGCTGTCGAGGCATTCCTCATAGAGGCTGCTGATGTAGGGCATCACATTCCAGCCCGCGCCTTGGGCCGTCGCCGTCGCTGCCGCGCTGGCCAGGCTGGCGGCCAGCGCCGCGCCCATCAGCTTCACCCCTGCCTTCATGATGGCTCCCCTGATATGCGCCCTGCCTGCCTCTCTCCTGCCACATCCCGCGCCCCCGCCAATCCCCGGATCAGGGGAGGGGGGCGCCGGGCCCTGTCCCGGCGTGTCCGGAACTGTCCGGATTTGTCCGAAACTGTCCGGATTTGTCCATGGAGTGTCCGGGCCTGTCCAAAACTGTCCGGATTTGTCCGCGTTCTGTCACCCCCCGAATGAGGGACAGGCGCGCCCAAACCCGCAGGTTTCTGCCCGGCCAACGCCCTGACCGGAAACAGCTTTTCCCCTCCCGCGCCCCCGTCTTATCCAACACGCCCGTGCCTGGCTTTAAACTCTCCCCCATGCGCGCCGTCTTCGCCCCCATGGCCATCAGCCTTATTCGCTTTGCCCAGGTTGCGGCAGAGATGCTGGCGGTCACGCTGGTCCCGCGCCTCGGCCTTGGCCGGTTCGGCTTCACGGTTTTTCTGCCCCGGCCCGCGCATGAGGCGGTCGCCGCCGAGCTGACCTTCATCGAAGCCATGGTGCGCCGCGCCCTCTTCCTCATTGCCGCCGCGCGCGGCGCGCTGGTCGCTCCGTCCGTCCCGCCAAAAGCACGCCCCGCTGCAGGGCCCGCCGCGCCTTCAGCGCCCGCCTCGGGCCGCGCCCGCGCCCCGCTGTTCCGCCTGACTGAGCCTGCCGCGCGCGTCCGCATTGGCCGCAAGGCAGCTCCTCCGTCTACGCCCCATCCTGCCGCTGCCGCCGCGCCGCCCCCCACCGAAGATACGCTGCTGCCCAGCGCGCGGCTCGTTCGCCGCCTGCGGGCGCTGGAAACGGTCTTCCTTGATCCGGAGGCGAACATTCTGCGGATGCGCCGGCTGCTGGCACCTTACCCTGAAAAAATCCTGTCGCGCCGGGGCTATGACGCGGCCCGCGCGGCCAGTGACAATGCCGTGAATTTCCGCCTGCTGGGCCAGGTGCAGGGCCTCGTTGACGGCGCCCTGCTGCAGATGCGGCTTGATACCGGCTAAAGCCCGCGCCGCGCGCGCAGCGCCGCCGCCAATGTTCCATCATCGAGATGATCCAGCTCACCGCCCACGGGAACCCCGTGCGCGAGCCGCGTCACATCCACGCCTTTCCCGGCCAGCAGGTCGGCCACATAATGTGCCGTGGTCTGACCATCCACCGTCGCGTTCAGCGCCAGGATCACCTCGCGGATGCCCCCCGCATCGATCCGTGCCACAAGGCTTGCAATGCCCAGGTCTTCCGGCCCGATCCCGTCAATGGCCGAGAGCGTCCCGCCCAGAACATGATAGCGCCCGCGGAACGCGCCCCCGCGTTCCAGCGCCCACAGGTCTGGCACATCCTCCACCACACAGATCACGCCCTCGTCCCGCCCCGGCATCTGGCATACGGCGCAGGGCTGCACGGTGTCATAATTGCCGCAGACCGTGCATTTCTGGATCTTCGCGCCCGCTTCGGCCATCGCCTCGGCCAGCGGCTTCAGCAGCGTGTCATTCCGCTTCAGCAGATGCAGCGCCACGCGCCGCGCCGACCGCGGCCCCAGGCCCGGCAGCTTGGCAATCAGATCAATCAGTCGAAGAAGCTCAGGACCGGCAGAACGCTGTGACATGGCCGTTTTCCTCGCGCACTTCGCGCTCCGTGTCATCCCGGAAGATGCGCAGCCTCTGTCCTTCGTCACCCTCGATGCGCAAAGCGCATCTGAGGGCCCATCTCCTGCCAGCGCCGTTGCTTCCAGCGGAGAGAAAAGGAGCTGGGCGCTCAGATGGCCTGCCGGCCATCGAGCGTGACGAACATTTGGCCCGGGACTTACAGCCTCGGCGCCTCATTCGGATCATGACGCCTTATGAATTTGGGAATTTTCCGGTGCGTTCCAAGAGCGGGCGCGATGCTTCAATTCTCTCGTGCCTTCAACAAAAAGGAGAAGGGCATGCAAACTTTTAGGCAATATGTAAAAACTCGCTGCGCTTGGAGAGAGAAACACGAGCGCTTCGTTTGGTCAGTGGAAAGAGATAAGGATTTTCCGCAGCCGCAAAGCTGGGCAGCACTCAGCGATTATCTCATCGCAAAAAAAGCCAGTGAAGACGTTATCCAATCTGCGCACTTCTTCTGGCAAAAATATATTCAATACAGCTCTTAACTCCGTTAGCTGCAGTAATTGGGGAGGCGTAACGGGGACCGGCCGGTTTGCGTCCTCCCCCGCCTCCTTGATTTGATAGGATATATGGCAGTTGGAGCCAGACCGCGCTAAAACGGCAGCTTGAACCCCGGCAGCAGGCCGCCGAAGCCGGCCGTGGCTGATTTCATCGCCTCTTCCATTGCCTGGTCGAGGCGCTTGCGGGCGTCGGAATGGGCGGCCTTGATCAGGTCTTCCACGATTTCCGGATCGTCCCCCATCAGGCTCCGGTCGATGGTCACCGACACCATCTCCCCCTTGCCGCGCAGCTTCACGCGCACAAGGCCGGCCCCCGCCACGCCGTCCGCTTCGGTATTCTCGATCTTCTGCTGCACTTCGGCCATCTTGGCCTGCATGGCCTGGGCTTGCTGCATGATCTGGGCGAGGTCTTTCATGGGATCTTGTCTCCGTCAGGCCGGCCGGCGGGTTTTGAGAGGAATAACGTTACTGGCCACATCGTCCTGCGAGGGCTCGATTTCAAGCGGCGGCGGCATCTGGCCCACATCCAGGATCACCGCGCCGGGGATCGCCGAAAGGGTTGCCGCCACCAGCGGATGCTGCATCGCCGCCTCGATCCGCTCGGCCTTCTCCCGCCGTTCCCGCTCGCGCATGGATTCAGCATCGGTCTCGGCTTCCTCCACGGTCCAGTCGAGATCGCTATAGCTTTCGAGGAAGGTTTTCAGCCGCCCCAGCAGGCCCGCCGGTGCCCCCGGCGCCAGCGCGCAGGCCAGCCGCCCCGGCTCAAAGCTCGATGGCCGCACGAACCGTTCGGTATCCACCTGCAACGCCACCTCGCGTGCCGCGTCCATCATCGCAATCATGTCGGCAAAGCTGTGTATCCCGCCGGGCACCTGCGGCGGGGCCTTAAGGGGCGGGCTATCCTTTCCCGGCGGCCGGGCCCCCTCGGCAATCATCCGCGCGGCCTCTTCGGGCGAGGGCAGGGTGGAGGCGGCCGCCAGCCGCAGGATCACCATGTTCAGCGCCGTGGCCGGGTCCGGCGCCACCTGCAGGTCGCCATAGCCCGACAGCAGCAGCTGCCAGTTGCGCGCCGCCTGCGCCGGGGTCAGGCGCTGGGCCAGCGCCTTCGTGCGGTTTGCCCAGTCGGCCGGCCCGGCCGGGGTCCAGTCGTCTCCGGTCGCCTGCGCCACGGAAATATCGGCCGCAATATCAAGGATGTCCTTGAGGATCACCGCCGGGTCTGCCCCGCTCGCCACCTGCTCGCGCACTTCGGCCAGCGCGCCCTTGGCGTCGCCCGAAACCGCCTTCTCCACCGCGTCCAGAAGGCGCGCCCGGTCGCCCAGGCCCAACATCGCGCGCACGGCGGCGCCCGAAACTTCCTCGCCATCCGTGGTCTGAACAATGCCCTGGTCCAGCAGGGAAAGCCCGTCGCGCACAGAGCCTTCGGCCGCCCGCGCAATCAGCGCAAGGGCTTCTTCAGAAACATTCGCCCCTTCATTGCGGGCCACATTGCCCAGATGGGTTGCCAGCTCCGCGCTATCGAGGCGTTTGAGATCAAACCGCTGGCAGCGCGACAGCACCGTCACCGGCACCTTGCGGATTTCCGTCGTCGCGAAGATGAACTTCAGATGCGGCGGGGGTTCTTCCAGCGTCTTCAGCAGCGCGTTGAAGCTCGCATTCGACAGCATGTGAACTTCGTCGATGATATAGACCTTGTAGCGCGCCGACACAGGCCCATACCGGGCCGAATCCAGCAGGTCGCGCATATCCGCCACGCCGGTGCGCGAGGCCGCGTCAAGCTCCAGCACATCCGGGTGCCGGCTCGCCATGATCGCGTCGCAATGCTCGCCGGGCGGGTCGAGGTGGATACTCGGGCCTGAAGCCTTGCCCTTCTTCCCCTTGGCATCGGCCTTCGGCTCATAGTTGAGGGCCCGGGCCAGGAGGCGCGCCGTGGTCGTCTTGCCCACCCCGCGCACGCCCGTCAGCATGAAGCCATGCGCGATGCGGCCCGTCTCGAACGCGTTCGAAAGCGTCCGCACCATCGCTTCCTGGCCGATCAGGTCCTCGAAGCGCCGCGGGCGATACTTCCGCGCCAGCACCTCATAGGCCTTGCCGCGCGCAGGCGCCTCCCCGCCCCCAAAGAGGGCGCCCGTGGCATCATCGCCTGTGGAGGAATCGTCTGCGCTCATGGATCGCCGGACCTTAGCGGGGCAGGGGCAGAAGGGCAAAGGGCTTTAAACGGCGCGGAGAGTATCGCGTGTCATCCCCACCACCCCCTCGTGTCATCCCGGACACCGCAAAGCGGTGATCCGGGACCTTCTCTCAATCTCTGTGCTCCCTCTCAACAGGGTCCCGGATCGGCCCTCTGGGCCGTCCGGGATGACACGGGAGAGGGTTGACGTAGAATAATGTTCATGTTATGTTCTTTTATGTGGGGGGGCGCATATGAAAAACTATTGGGTCTACATCCTCGCCTCAAAAAAGGACGGCGCGCTTTATGTGGGTGTCACCAGTGATCTCCTCGGGCGCGTGTCCCAGCATCGCCGCGGAGCCTTCAGTGGGCATACAAAGAAACACCATATCCACCGCCTCGTCTGGTTCGAGGATTTTGCCGAGGTGGACGATGCGCTGAACTTCGAAAAGCGCCTCAAACGCTGGCGCCGCCCCTGGAAGGATGAGCTGATCGGCAAATTCAATCCCGGCTGGATTGATCTGTATGGTGATCTTGTGTCGGGCGGGGCCTGCATGGCCCGTGTCATCCCGGACACTGCGAAGCAGTGATCCGGGACCTTGTTGAGAAGGCGCGCGAATTTTGGAGAGCAGGTCCCGGCTCTGCGGCCACTGCGTGGCCTTGGCCGGGATGACACGGGTTTTTTCGAGCGGGATCAAAAGAGGATGTCATCCCGGAAGCAGCGCAGCTGCTATCCGGGACCTTCTCTCAATTCTTTCCGGTTTCACTCCGCCGGCACGTTCTCTGCGGTCTTCCGGCGTTGGTCGAAGCGGCTCCAGACGCCGTCATCGCCGTGCCAGTCGCCCTTGGTGGCGCCTTTGGAGTATTCCGTCGCGCGCTGCTCGAAGAAGTTGGCATGCTCGACCCCGTTGAGGATCTCGGTCAGCCAGGGCAGCGGGTGTTTGGCAATACCGTAGATCGGTTCGAGCTTGAGCTGATTGAGGCGCCAGTCGGCGATGTAGCGGATATAGGATTTGATGTCGTCCGCCGTCATGCCTTCCACCGGGCCCATCTCGAAGGCGAGTTCGATGAACTTGTCTTCCAGGCTCACCACCGTGCGGCAGCATTCGCGGATACGCTCGCGCAGGGCATCATTCATCACGCCGGTCTCGGCGCAGAAGGTGTGGAACAGCTTGATCATGCCTTCGCAGTGCAGGCTCTCGTCGCGGATCGACCAGGTGACGATCTGGCCCATGCCCTTCATCTTGTTGAAGCGCGGGAAGTTCATCAGCATGGCGAAGCTGGCAAACAGCTGCAGCCCTTCGGTGAAGGCGCCGAACACGGCCATCGAGACGGCGATGTCTTCATCGGTCTTGGTGTCGAACTGGCCGAGATAGTCGTGCTTGGCGGCCATCTCCTTGTATTCCATGAAGGCGGAGAATTCCGAATCCGGCATGCCGATGGTTTCCAGCAGCAGGGCATAGGCCGCGATGTGGATCGTCTCCATGTTGGAGAAGGACGACAGCATCATGGACACTTCCACCGGTTTGAACAGCGGCATGTAGTGTTCCATATAGTTGGCGCCGACTTCGACATCCGACTGGGTGAAGAAGCGGAAGATCTGGGTCAGCAGGTTGCGCTCGGCGTCCGAGAGCTTCACGGCCCAGTCCTTGCAGTCCTCGCCGAGGGGCACTTCCTCGGGCATCCAGTGGACCTGCTGCTGCTTCTTCCAGAACTCATACGCCCAGGGATAGCGGAAGGGCTTGTAGGCAAGGCTCGGCGTCAGCAGGCCGGGGCGATCATTGCTTACGTTTGCCATGGGGCAGGCTCCATTCATCAGGTCGGTTAAGGCCGGCGAATCCGGCCGGTTCGGACACTCAACACACCACATATAGTGTTTTAAATGGGTTAATACCGCAAGATGTGCATCTGCCGCACCCCCGCGAATCCCACAAAAAAGACCCGCCCCGCCTGCCTAGCGCGCGCCTCTCGGCACGGCAACCGCGCGCAGGCCGATGCGGTAGAGGGCGGCCTGGGCAAGGTCGAGATCGGCCTGGGTGTGGCAGAGGAAGGCCACCCGCTCGATCCGGGAATCGGGCCAGTTGAGCAGGTATTGCTGGGCGGTCTGGATCAGGCCTTGCGCGCGTTCATGCGGGCTTTCCCCGCCGCTGCGTGTGCCCAGAAGGGGGAACAGCACCGATTTCAGCGCGCGCTTGGGGCTCATGCCGAAGCGGCGGTTTTCCGCGTCGATGGCGGCCAGCGCATTGCTGACGCATTTGCGATAGGCCCCGATCAGCCGGTAGCCGCGCCCCGGCTCGCCCTGATACGCGGCGGTGTGGACGAGGAGGCGCACCTTGTTGGTCTTCCGCAGCATGCCCGCTTCGGTGACCAGCGCGGTGGCCGGCTCCACCCCCGTGCGCAGCTGATGGCCGCCCGCGCGCTGGGCCAGCAGGCGGGCGATCATGTCGTCGCGCACAAAGCCGTGCCGGTCGCGCCGGCTGCCCAGATAGCGGATGGTGGCGGAGATGGAGGCTTCGTGCAGGCGGCCGAATTCCATCCGGGTGTTTTCCGGGTTCACCCACACATCCATGTCGTCAATGTCGGCCAGGTCCCCGGTGACAAGCTCGATCAGCTTCGAGGGTTTGGGCCCCTGCGGGCCGACGCGGTAGGAGATGTAGCGCCGCTCCGGAATGAGGCGGCCGGGCAGGGAGACTTCCATGCCCGGCATCAGCGTGTGGACGAGGCTGTCCGTGCTCGGATTGTCGAGGCTGTTCTTCACATGCGTGCGCAGGAGGATGCGGCAATCCTCGATCACCTGCTGGCGCGAGATGCCCCCGCGCGCGTCCAGATCATAGTCGAGCGCCCGCATGCCGGAGATGGGCAGCGGCACGGCGCTTTTGGCATGGCGCAGGATCACCGTGCCTGCCCGCCGCGCGGTCTGGCGGATGCCGAGTTCGAAGAACACATCCGGCGAGCCGAGCGTGACATCGGCGATCACAACGTCGGCTTCCAGCAGGTTTTCGATCATCTCCTTGTGGATGAGGCCGGACCGGCTCACCCGGTCGGCACGGATGATGTCGAGGTTGAGGTCCTCGATAACGGGGCGGATAAGGTCTTCATAGACCGCGTCGAAATCCGGCCCGGCGGCTGCCTCTTCCCCGGCCGGATAGGGGAGGATGACAAAGCAGCGCCGCCCGGTCTGGGTCTTGCCTTCGGTCTCGGCGGGGCGGCTTTCGCCCTGCGACTTTCCCTCGAACGCCATGCTCACACGCCCTGCCTCTCGAAGCCATTGCAGCGCCCCCTGGCGCAGCGCAAAACCCACCCGCCCGGACCGGCAGTCCGGGGCACCCGAAGCAAAACGAAACTATGGCCCGGCGAGACTGGCAAGACGGGAGCGGGCCGCCGGTTCGCCCGGCAGGAGAAGCCGCGCGCTAGTGCTCTGTTTCCGGATGGATTCGCGCCAGATTATAAATGCGTAAGGTTGGCTTCAGGCCGGGCAATGCCCATCCTTGCATCACTCGCCCGCCCGCCGAGCAGGCACCGGCAGCGAGCAGACGTCCAGCACCTTGGGCGGAGTATAGGCGAGGGCGGGGATGCCGGCATAGTCGCGCTTGGAGGTTTTGAGGGCTTCCCATTCGGCAGAGGGCGTCATCATGACGTCATACGCCGGGCGGCTGTCCACGGGGATATCTGCGGCCATCCGGGCGGACTGGATCTGGTTATCCGCCAGTTTCGAGCGGCGATACTGGCTGATCTGGTGGGCAAGCTCGGCGTCTTCGCCCATCAGGGCGTTGGTTTCTTCTTCCGTGGCCGGATCAACGCGGGGCAGGCGGTGGATGAACTCCATCCCGTCGATCACCCGGCCGAAGACGGTGTAGTTGCGGTCAAGATAGCGGCGCGGCTGGAGGGGAATGAAGAGCTCGGTGGAGCCGCTGGCGGGATCTGTGTCGCGGGCCATGCCGAGGGCGCCGGGGCAGTTGAGAAGCCATTCGCTATCCCCCTCCCGGCCAACCGCAAAGCCTTGTCTGTGGCCAACTTCTTGCGCGTAAAGGTCTGCACTGCCCTGCGGGGCAAAGCCCTCGGCAGAGGCTTCGCGTTCGGCCTCAAAGGGCAGGGTGGGCCAGGCGGCGATGGCCATGTCGAATTCGCGGCCGGCCTGGGCGACATGGCCTTCGACCACGCGGTAGAAATACTCCCCGTCATAGAAGCCTTCGCGGACGGCTTCGCGGATCTGGGCGGCATGGGCGGGGGCCGCTTCAGGGAAAAGCTCGATCGCCACGGTGCCGGTTTCCAGCGTGACAAGGATGAGATTTTCCGGGTCAACTGCGCGCCAGCCAGGGACAGGCCCGGTCAATTCCGGGACAGTTTTGGACAAAACCGGACTGGCCGTGACACAGGCGGCACAGAAAAGGGCGGCGGAGGCAAAAAGAGCGCGTTTCATGCGTGCAACTGTCGGCGAGGGGGCGGCCCGCGTCAATTGCCGGGGGATTTCCGGGAAAGGGAGCCATGCAGAGGCCCGGCTTGCCTGCGGGCGGGGCGGAGGGCAGGATTTGGGGCATGAAACGGATTGCTGTTGCCCGCCCGCCTTTGCCTCCGCTGCCGCTGGAAGGCGGGTGCCATTGCGGCCGGGCGCGCTACCGGGTGAGCGCGCGGCCGATGGCGGTGAATGCCTGCCATTGCAGGGATTGCCAGCGCCTTTCGGGGGGACCGGTCGCCGTTTACCTGCATGTGGCCAAGGCCGGGTTTGAGGTGACCGCTGGGCAGCTCGACCTTTTCCGGCGCACCGGGGGCAGTGGCAATCAGATCTCGATCTATCGCTGCCGGCATTGCGGCGCGCGGCTGTGGCATGGGCCGGATGTGGCGCCCGGCCTTGTCATCCTCTGTGCCGGAACGCTGGACGCGCCCGGCTGGGCGATCCCGACGTCGCACATCTTCATCGATGAGGCAGCGCCCGATTCTGTGGCCGCCGATGACGCGCTGGTGGTGGAGGGGTTCAACACGACGCGGGCTGCGCTGTGGGATCACTTCAGGGCGATCTACGGACCTGGCTGAAGGCGGCGAGCTGGGCGCGCCAGTATTCGGCCAAGCGCATCTGGGCGGCGGCGAGGGGAAAGCCGTGGCGGGCGACATGGTCCTGCGGGATGGCGTCCCAGCCGCGATGGGTGACCGTGACGCGGGTGTCTTCGCCGGCCGCCTCGAAGCGGATGTCGACATGGGTGAGCTGATCTGGCGCAAAGGTCGCCTGGCGCCAGGAGAAGGCGAGGCGCGCGCCGCGCTGCCAGGCGGTGACGCGGCCGATCTCGAACACCTTGCCATTGGGCAGGGTGGTGATGAGGCGGGTCTCCCCCTCAAAGCTCAGCGTGCCATCGCCGCGCGGGGTGAGCTGGAAGAGGGCGGAGGGTTGCCACCAGGCGGCAATCTCTCCGGTGAAGATGTCAAAGGCCTCCTCCGGGCGGGCAGGCACGCGGAGAGAGACGATCACGGCGCTCACGGCTTTTTCGGTGCCTTTGCCCTGGCTTCGACATGCGCCTTGAAGGCGGTGAGCTGGCCGGTCCAGAGGGCTTCGGTCTCTGCCAGCCAGAGCTTCAGATCGGCCATGGCGCCCTCCTTCAGGGAATAGATCCGTACACGGGCATCAAATTCCGGATGGGTTTCCTGCGCAAGGCCGGCCTGTTTGAGGAGGCGCAGATGGCGGCTCATGGCGGGGGCGGCCAGGCCGAGGGCGCTGGCCAGCTCGCCGGCGCTGCGCGGCTTCTGCCCCAGCAGTTCCACCGCGCGGCGGCGGCCTGGATCGGCGAGGGCAGCGAAGACGGTATCGAGGCGGGCGGGCTTGCTCACAGGCGCGTCCGGGTGTGAAGGCTGCCGCCGGAGGCCTTGTCCCATTCGGCCGGGCTCAGCTTTTTCACGGTGACGCCGAAGGTCCAGATATGGCCTTCAAGGTCGCGGGCGCGATAGGTACGGTCGCCGTAGAACTGATCGTCCGGCATCTGAAGGATTTCGGCCCCGGCCTTTTGCGCGCGGGCGCAATGGGCATCGATGTCTTCGCCATCGCCAAGCTGCAAGTGGACAGACTGGGTGTTGACGCCGGAGAGGCTTTTCGGGCTGCGATGATTTTCCGACCATTCGCCGCCGACCATGATGAGGCCGTTGCCAAAGACCATCTCCGAATGGGCGATGCGCTCATTCTCATCCAGGATGACCATCACCGGCTCAAAGCCGAAGGCGTCTTCCAGCCAGCGGAAAGCGGCATTGGGGTCCACATAGGTGACGGCGCTGGAGACGCCCTTGCCGCGCGCATAATCTGACATCTGCATTTCCTTCCGTTTATTGATAATATTTCTACGATATTGAAAATAACTCGTCAAGTCCTGCGCGCCTCACTCAAAGTCTTCCGGGCCCGGATCAAGCAGCCGATGAGGGCGGCTGCGGCAATTCTGGGGTGCGGGCACCGGAAAGTTCGCCTCGCCGGGGAATGATTAATTTTTTCAATTCCACCAGTGTGTTGCCACGATACTTTCACAAATTTGGGGTTGCGGCACCGGCAACTATTGGGGAGGATGCCGCAATCTAAAAGAGGGGCTTTCTGTGCGGGTTGGTATTGCGGCAGCGATTGCTGCGCTCGGTTTCCTGTTGGCTGCATGTGGAGGCGGGGGCGGCGGTGGCGGCACCGGAAGCGCGCCGGGCGGCGGCGGAAATGGAGGCGGCGGCAGCACGCCGCCACCTGCCAACCGCCCACCTGTCGCCGCTGCCGGACCGGACTTCACGGCCGCCATCCTTCCGGCCGGCTATCAGATCGACGGCAGCGCCAGCACCGATCCCGATGGCAATCCGCTTTCCTATGTCTGGTCCATCGTGTCCCAGCCGGCAGGGGCCAATGCCACGATCAGCGGCGAGAGCGTGCCGATCGCGCGCCTTATGGCCATGGCTCCGGGCGACTATGTCATCCGTCTCCGCGTGGTGGATCCGGCGGGCGCGGAGAACGCCGACACGGTAACGGTAACGCTGACCAATGATGCGCCGGTGGTGTCTGTGGTTGCCTCTGAGGCGATGCCTGCCATCCGGGAAGAGGTGCTGCTGGATGCCAGTGGTTCAAATGACGTAAATGGCCATTTGCTCACTTATTCCTGGCGGCTGACAAGTGCGCCTTCTGCCTCGGCCCTTCAGACGAGCTTTGAGGGCGCCGTGGTGCCGATAGAGTTCGACGCCGAGGGCGAATACACATTCGAGGTTTCCGTAAGTGACGGATATGCCGTCACGACGGCAACGACCGGGCCTATCCAGGCAAGCTTGTATACCATCCGGCCACTGAACGCGCCGTTCCGGATGGTCGCCGGGTCAGCGGGTGAGGGAGTTGTCGCAGCTCTGCACGAGAGATCGCTCATGGTGCTGAGAGGGGGGCGGGAAGCGGCTGTTACCAGCCTTCCCCTGCCGGGCCTTTCGATTGCGGTTTCGCCGAACGGACACCTCGCTGCAATTGGCCATGAGACATCGATCAGTGTTGTTGACCTGTCTTCCTACGAGATCGTGTGGACCCTTCCGGCATATGGGGCTTCCGCCAATATCAGCATTGCGGACGATGGGTATGTTTATGCTGTCCAGTCAGAAGGCGATATTTTCCGCAAGGTGATATCCATCAGTCCTTCGGGGCTGAAGTCAGACCTGACGAGTATTTTCCGGGGGTCCCAATTGAAGATGCACCCTTCCGGAGAGGGGCTTTACTCGGTCGATGACCGGAGTTTTTTTCCCGACGATATCCGGCGTATCAGTGTGAGTGCCGGGCATTTTTTGGGCGTGCGGGATTCGCCCTATCACGGGCAGTATAGTTTCTGCGGAAACAAATGGCTGGCTGGCGACGGGAGATCGATCCTGACGGCATGCGGCGTCATTGTTGAGAGCAGTTCGGACCCGGCCACCGACATGCGCTTCCTGGCGATGATTGATGCTGTCAACATCACGAACGCTTCCTATAATCAGTTTACGAACTACTGGAGCGTTCTGACCGGGGATGCGAACGGTCTCGCCACGCAGGCGAGCCTGTTCGGCGCCGGGGGTGGTAAGCCTGCCAGTGTCCTGCCGATGCCGCGCATCGGCGGCGCGCAGGGCCGGCAACTCTATGCCAAATATGTCTGGTCCGATCAGGCGAGCGACGAAAGCTATATCCTGGCGCAGGATGACCTGACGCAGCCGCAGGCCTATTACATTCTGAAATACTCCCTTCCCAGCCCCAGCGGGATGAACCTTCCTCCCGTGCTGACCCTGCAGAAATATTCCGCAGGCCGGGTGGGGGAAAGCATCCGGCTGGATGCGGGCGATAGTTTCGACCCTGAGGGCCGGCCCCTGCAATTTGCATGGACAATCGTCAGCCAGCCGGCTGCAAGTTCTCTGGTGATTGCCGACATGAGAAGCGCCGCGCTGAACTTTACACCAGCGGTGGCGGGAACCTATGTCTTCTCGATGAACGCCGATGATGGAGTGCGCACCGGCGTGCCTCAGCAGATAACCGTGAATGTGGCTGCGCCGGGAAAGCCGGTGGTCTTTCGCCTCGACGGGATAGCCGAGGATGGAGAGTATTCCAAAGCCCTTGATCTGTTCACATACTTTTCGCCGGACCGGCGCGAGCTGCGCATCCTGCGGCTGGACGGGCTGGGGGAGGCGCGTGTGCCGTTGTCCAGGGAAGGGTACCGGATCGGGCTGTCCTTTGACGGGCGGCAGGCTTATGTGGCCCATACGGGCTTGATCAGCCGGATTGATCTGGAAACGGCGGCGGTGATTGCGACCCAGCAGATATCGACCAGCTTTGGCGATATTGTGCTCGATCGCCGCGGCGTTGCCCATATGCCGAATGAATATGGGGTCTGGAACGCGATTGTCTCGGTGGACATGGACGCTGGCACGGAGGTGCAGGCAGGATGGGCGACGCGCGGAGATGACACGCGGATGCATCCCAATGGAGACCGTCTGTACACGGCGACGCGCCGGTCCGGGAGGTTCCAGTTTGACAGATGGGATCTGACGACCTCGCCCATCTCCTTTGTCGGAAGCATGCCGCAACCGGAACTGCGCGATGTCGAGGGGCCGCCCTGGTTCAGGGAAGACGGGGCGGTCATGATATCGCGGCGGGCGGAACTGTTCCATTCCTCTGACGATCCGGCGACAGACATGGTGTTTATCCAGGCTGTCGATGGGGACATGCAGTTGATGTGGGCCGAACATTCTTCGCAACGGGGTGTCTGGGCGCTTGCGGTGAACATATCGCAGTCCGACCCCTCGATCGCCGGCAAGGTTGTCTATTATTCCGATACCGGGCTCGAACGCGAAGGCGTCCTTGAGATGGAGCATGTGCCGCTGTCGGTGGGCACTGCCCGCGGATACCCGCGCCGGGTCTTCTTTTCCGGGGATGGGGACCGCGTGATGGTCATCACCGACACGCTCGGGGCGGAAGACAGGTTTTCCTTGCAGATAGCCGTGCCCTGACGGGGGCGGTGAAACGAGAAGGCCCCGGAGCGGGGGAGCGCTTCGGGGCCTTGGGGGCGGCTGTGGGAGGAGGGCAGCCGCCGGGGTGTTCAAGTGTCAGGCGTAGCGGCTGCGGCGGATGGCCCAGGCGGCGTCGGAGCGGGCGGCGTCCATCTTCTGGTCGATGATCGCCGGGATGAGGAAGAGGTCCAGCACCCACCAGACAAAGCCGATCAGGAAGAAATAGCTGACGATCTGCAGGATCGCCGTGACCGGCTTGCCGAGATAGAAGCGGTGCGCCGAGATCCAGCCCAGGAAGAACCAGAGCAGATAGGCGGCGCCGGCGCTCTTCTTCTCATTGGCGGCGCGCTGCTCGATCAGGATCATGTCTTCGGTGGTGAAGGCCATTGCTCGGCTCCTCTGCTGTCTTATCGATTATCATATAGGAACCGGTGGGGGCGTTTCCAGTAGTTTTTATCGAAAAACGGTAATTTTCTGAGTCCGGGGGACTCCCCAAACGAAAAGGCGGCGGCCGAAGCCACCGCCTTCTTGTCCAGGCTTTACTGGCAGGGGATCAGAGCCAGTAGGGCTGGACCTTGTAGTAGTTGTAGGCGGCGTCGCGCGCGGCGTGGCCGTCATTCTTGGTCAGCTCGTCGATGGAATCGGCCGGGGCCGCTTCCAGCTGCTCCTTGGTGAAGGGCACGACATAGCCATCCTTCTCCTTGCTGTAGTCCAGCGTGGACCACGGAACCGGATGGTATTTCTCGCCCATGCCCAGGAAGCCGCCGAAGCCGACAACGGCGTAGAGAATGGAATTGTCCATCTTGTCGAGCATCACGTCTTCGACCTTGCCGATCTTGTCGCCGGCAGTGTTGTAGACGGAGGTGCCGATGGTGCGGCTTGCGGGAATGGCGCTGGTATGGCCGGAGGGTGTCGGCATGGATCGTCTCCTTTTGGGGTTGCTGTCCCGTTACAACGCCGCGGGCCCGCAGAGGTTGTGTTAAACTTTGTTAGGATGGGGCCCGCGCGGCGCGCCTTGCCCGCTTCCCAAGGCGGGGGCGGCCTGCTAAGCGCGCCGCCATGTACCAGATCACGGCAAGAGGCCCGCGGGGGCCAGTGGAAACGGCATGGGACGCGCTCGCCTGGGCGGACCCTTCGCCCGCAGGCGCGGTCGATGCCAAGGAAGATGCGCGCGGCGCCTGGCGGATCGACGCCTTCTGCGAAACGATGGAAGAGGCCGAAGAATGCGTCGCCCTCATCGAGGCGGCCGCCCCGGAGCTGACCGCGCGGATCGAGGAGATTGTCGAGCGCGACTGGGTGACGCTGTCGCTGGAAGGGCTGCCGCCGGTGAATGCCGGGCCGTTCGTGGTGGCGGGCAGCCATGCGCTGGCCCAGTCCTCGCCCGGGAAAATCTCTGTACTGATCGAAGCGGGCCCTGCCTTCGGCACGGGCCATCATGGCACGACGCTGGGCTGCCTCCTGGCACTGGCGCAGGCGCGGCGCTATCGCAAGCCGGGGCGCGTGCTGGATCTCGGCACGGGATCGGGCGTGCTGGCGATTGCGGCGCTGAAAGTCGGCGCGGAGATGGCGTCCTGCAGCGACATTGACCGGGACTCGGTATTCGTGGCGCGCGAGAATGCGAAGAAGAACCAGGTGAGCCGTTTCTTCGTGCATCATGTGGCAGGCGCCAACAATCCGGCGATCCGGCAGGCAGGCCCCTATGATACGGTATTTGCCAATATCCTGATGAAGCCGCTGATCGGCCTTGCCGGCGAGATCGAGCGGCTGTCGGCGCCGGGGGCGACGATCATCCTTTCGGGGCTGCTGCATCATCAGGCCGGGCCGGTGCGCGCTGCCTATGAGGGGCACAACCTCCTCTTCCAGAAACGCATCAAGCGCGACGGCTGGTCAACGCTGGTGTTCCGGAAGAAGGGGTGAGGGGTTCGGCCCCAATCCAATTTTAGAAGAGCCCCCTTGGCCCTCCGGCCCATCCCTGGGGAGGGATGGGCGGGGAGGGGATCGCGCCGGCGCGTGGGGGGAGGACGCCTGGCCGGGCGATCTTCAGCTGCCGCCCCCGATGGGAGGGTGTGGAGCGGCAGGCGAATAAGGACGGATCAGGCGCGGGCGGCGCGGCGATCCCAGCGTTGCTGGCGGCGGGCCAGGATGTTGAGGCGGACGAGGGCGTCGCGGGCGCTTTCATGCGCGGCAGGCGCTGCGGCGGGCGCAGCCTGGGTGTCCATTGCCGGGCGCAGGACGCTCTCGATCACCATATCGGCCGACGGCGAGAGGTTAATTTCGGTTTTCATTTTAATACCTTGTTAATTATCATTTTGCTGCGGCGCAGCAATGTTTGTGTGCGGCCTATATAGGGTGCGAGCTAAACAAAACAGTATGGAATGTGACGTTTTTCCATGCTTATTTGCATAGCTTGCTTGCTTTCCGGCAGCGCCAGTTGGCGCTATGAAGGGGCATGAGACAGACATTCGACATCAAGGGTGGGCCGCAGGACGGCCGGGCCCATCTTCCGCTGCTTCGCCGTGAACTCGCACGCCAGGGCCTTGATGGCCTCTACGTGCCCCATGACGATGAATATCAGAACGAATACCTGCCCGACGCGAATGAGCGCCTGGCCTGGGTGAGCGGGTTTACCGGCTCGTTCGGCTCCGCCTTCGTGTTTACCGACAGGGCGGTGCTGTTTGCCGACGGACGCTACACGCTGCAGGCCGGCGACCAGACGGACCCGGCGCTGTTCGAGGTGGTGGGCATTCCCGACCCCGGCGCGTTTGGCTGGCTGGCGCAGCAGAGCCTGAAGGGCAAGAAGGTGGGGTATGACCCGCGCCTGATGAGCCCGAACGATGTGGCCGCGCTGGCAGCGGCCGCAGCGAAGGCCGGGGCCGAGCTGGTGGCGGTGACCGAGAACCCGATTGATGCGGCCTGGAAAGACCGCCCGCCCCAGCCGATGGCAAAAGTTGTTCCGCAGGCTGTCAAGCATGCGGGCGTGGCGCATACCGACAAGCTGGAAGCGGTTGGCGCGCAGCTCGCCCGCGACGGGGCGGATGCGGCGGTGCTGACTTCGCCGGCCTCGCTTGCCTGGGCATTCAACATCCGGGGCGGGGACGTAAGCTGTACGCCGCTGCCGCTGGGGCGGGCGATCCTCAAGGCGGATGGATCGGCAGAGCTGTTCATCGATGAGGAGAAGACCGACGCGGCGCTGCGCCGGCACCTTGGCAACCGGGTAACGCTCCGCCCGCTGAGCAAGCTGGACGAGGGACTTAAAGGCCTTTCGGGCAAGACGGTGAGCCTTGATCCGGATGTGGCTTCGGCCTGGTTCTTTGATGCGCTGAAGGAGGCGGGCGCCACCATCCTGCGCCAGCGCGACCCGGTGGCACTGCCGCGGGCGTGCAAGAATGAAGCGGAGATCAAGGGCACGACGGCGGCGCATATCCGCGACGGGGTGGCGCTGACGCGCTTCCTCCACTGGCTCGACACCGAGGCGCAGAGCGGGGAGGTGACCGAGATTGACGCGGTGGTGAAGCTGGAAGCCTTTCGCGAGGAACTCGGCAATCTCAACGATCTCTCCTTCCCGTCGATCTCCGGGGCGGGGCCGAATGGCGCGCTGCCGCATTACCGCGTTTCCACGGCCTCTGACCGGAAGCTGGCGCGCGGCTCTCTGTTCCTGATCGATTCGGGCGGCCAGTATCTTGACGGGACGACGGATGTGACGCGCACCGTGCCGATCGGGACGCCTACGGAGGAAATGCGCGCGAACTATACCCGCGTGCTGAAGGGGCATATTGCGCTGGCGACCGTGCGCTTTCCGCCGGGCACCACGGGGACGCATCTGGACGTACTGGCGCGCCATGCGCTGTGGCAGGCGGGGCTCGACTATCAGCATGGCACCGGCCATGGCGTGGGGGTTTATCTCGGCGTGCATGAAGGGCCCCACCGGATTGCCAAGCCGTGGAACCCGGTGCCGCTGATGCCGGGGATGATCGTTTCCAACGAGCCGGGCTTCTACAAGGCCGGGGAATACGGCATCCGCATCGAGAATCTGCAATATGTGACGCCTGCGGAGGATATTCCGGGCGGGGAGATTGCGATGCTCGGCTTTGAATGCCTGACCTTTGCGCCGCTGGCCCGTGACCTGATCGATGTGAAGATGCTGACGAAGGAGGAGCGCAAATATGTGAACGACTATCACAAGCGCGTTCTGAAACTGCTCGGCCGCAAGCTCGACGGCGAGGTGAAAGACTGGCTGAAGAAAGCCTGCGCGAAGATCTGATTTCGCCGCCACAGACGAGACCCAGACGCCCCGGCCCGCAAGGCTGGGGCGTTTTTGTTTGCCCGGCAATGGGCGCGAACAAGCTGCCCAAAATTCAGGCAGCGGGAAGGTTCCGATTGCGGAAAATTGCGGCGGTGCTTGGCGGGGGCGGGCGGCGATCTAATCCTTGTTGGGGCTTGAGGGAGGCAGACTTGGATATTCAGGAAATACTGAGGCCGGTGACATCGCTGTTGCCGGCGGCGTGGGATGAGACGGCGCGGATGCTCGTGGTGGGGCTGGCGGGGGCGCTGATCCTGGTTCTGGCGGTTGTGTTGGTGGCGCGGCTGGCGGGCGGGCGCGGGGCGAAGGGGCCGCTGGCGGCAGAGGGGGCTGTGACGGGGGCGCTGTCGGATGGCCCGGCCATGGTGATGCTGGCGCAGGTAGCGTCCGGCCCGGCCCGCGCGCCAGACCTGGACCCGGACGAATGGGTGTCAGGCAATGTGATCCATCTCGACCGGCAGAGGGCCGTGGGCCTTATCCGGTGTGACCGCGTGAAAAGCCCGGTGCAGTTCCGGCTGGCGCCGGGGCGGGCGCATGTGCGGGTGGGCCAGAAGGTGCGCTTCAAGGGCCGGCACGGCGCGCGGCGCCGGCCGGTGGCCGATGTGGTGGAGCGGGCGGGCTAAGCCCGCCGCCGTCAGCCCTTCAGATACTGACCCAATGCGCGCAGCGGGGCTTTCTGCAGGTCCGGGATCGTGCCATCGGCGAGGGGGCCGATATTGATCAGCAGGTTGCCGCGCTTTGAGGTGACGTCCTTATAGAGGGCGATCACCTCGCCGCTGGTCATATAGTCTTCCGGGATTTCCGCCGAGTTGTAGCCAAAGCCGAGGCCGAGGCCGCGGCAGGCCTCCCATTTGTGTTCCCTGGGCACGACGCCGAGGCCGAATTCGACGCAGCGATAATCCGCATACGGCGCGGGGGTTTCTTCCTGCGCGCCGCCGGCGGAGCGTTCCTTCATCATGTCGTTGAAGCCCTTGCGGGTTTCGTCATGGCGCAGGGAATTGAAGAAGTCGTGCGCGCCGAGCCAGCGGTCATTGGTGACGCCATCGGGCACGGCCTTGTAATAATAGTCCAGCAGCACAGGCACATCCTCGCCATTGGGCCAGGCGATGTCGTTCCAGAAGATCGAGGGCTTGTAGCGATCGATCAGTTCTTTCGCCTGGGCGAGGGCATAGTCGCGGTAATCCTGCTCGGTGGGGACGCAGGCGAACATGTCTCCGAGATTGGCAATCGGCGTGTCGCGGAAGGTCCAGTCGAGGCCGCCGGAATAATAAAGGCCAAAGCGCAGGCCGCGGGCGCGCACGGCATCAGCGAGCTCACCGACAAAGTCGCGCTCTGTATGCCAGCCGGGGCGGTGGGGGTTTTCAACTTCCGTCGGCCAGAGGCAGAGGCCGTCATGATGCTTGGTGACGAAGACGCAATGGGTGGCGCCGCATTCGACGAAGAAATCGGCCCATTCATCGGCATTGAACTTCTGCGACTGGGCATCGAATTCGGGGAAGAAGTCCTTGTACGGTTTGTCTCCGTAAAGCTCCAGATGGCGTTTGCGCGTTTCGCTGCCTTCGACGCGGACGGCATTGTCATACCATTCCGAATAGGGGGTCATCACCGCGCTCATATAATAGTCGTCGCCATGAAGCTCGTGGATGGCGCGGCCGCGCGGGGCCCAGGCGGGGATGGTGAACATGCCCCAGTGGATGAAGATGCCGAGCTGGGGCTTGGCGAACCATTCCGGACAGGGGCGGCCATTCGGACCAATCATTCTAACTCCTCCCATTAATCTAGTTGTATAGAGTTACCTCCTCGGTATCCGTCTCCAGCCGGGCTTGCAAGGGTGACGTAACGTTCCATGCGAAGGGGGCGAAGAGGGCGCGCGGCAGGCCGGCCTTGCCGAGGGCGGCGGCTGTCCACTGGTTGCAGGTGTTGAACATGCTGTAGCGGCCCCGGGCACGGACCAGGATTTCGCCCGGCACCGGCGTCGGGATCATCTGCAGCTCGCCGGCACTGTCCCGCTCGAAGGTCTCGCGGATATGCGCGATCAGGGCGGCGCGGCCTTCACTGTCGACCTGAATGGGCGCGCAGAACTCGTCCACCGAGCCGCCATCCACCGGCACGATGCGCACGGCGGTCTCGTTCAGCCCGGCAAGCGCGCTGAGGACGCGGCCGGGGGTCATGTCCTCGGGCTGCAGCACGCGCGTGAAGAAGACCAAGTCGCCCCAGCCGAAGAGGACGTAGGTGTCCGGCGGCAGCCAGGCAGGCAGCTCGTCTTTCAATTCGGCGGCCCAGTCGAACAGGGGGTCGTGGAGGGGGAGGGCGATGTCGGTGTGGAAGGGCGCTTCGCAGAGATAGGTGACCGGCGCGCCCGGCTCCTCGGCCTGGGCCCGCCCGCCGAGCGGCAGTTTTCCCGACAGCCAGGCCGCGCCCAGATACCAGAAGCAGAGGATGAGGAGCGCGACGATGGCGAGCCCCGCGCCCTTGAAGCCTGCCATGATCTGCGCGCGCCTTATCTGCACCCCGCCTCCTGATGCGCCCCGCAGCGCCGGGGCCGAAGATGGGGCGAAGTGGCCTCTGCGCGCAAGCCCATGATTCTGGTTGTTCTCATTTTGTTCTCGTGGTATCAGCCCCTTCATGCTGCTCTCAGTCTCTATCCGTGATTTCGTGCTTATTTCCCGGCTCGATCTTTCGCCGGGGGAAGGCTTCACCGCCCTGACCGGGGAAACCGGCGCGGGCAAATCCATCATTCTTGACGCCATTGCGCTTGCCCTCGGCGGGCCGGCTGACCGGGGCGTGATCCGCGCGGGCGCCGGGCAGGCGAGCGTTGCGGCCGAGTTTGAGGTGGCGCGAGATCATCCGGTCTGGGCGCTGCTGACCGGGCAGGGCGTGGCGGCGCAGGCGGGCGAGACGCTGACGCTGAAACGCGTGGTGCGGGCGCAGGGGCCCGCGCGCGGCTTCATCAATGACCAGCCGGTGAGCGCGTCGCTGCTGGCCGAGGCGGGCGACCTGCTGGTGGAGATCCATGGGCAGCATGCGGCGTCCAGCCTGATGCGGCCATCCTCCCATCGCCGGCTGCTGGACCAGTTTGCCGGCAATGAGGCGCTGCTGGCCGAATGCGCCGCCGCCTGGCAGGCGCTGGACGCCGCGCGGGCCGAGCGGGCGCGGCTGAAGGCGGAGCAGGACGCGGCGCGGGAGGCGCGCGAATGGCTGATGGCATCGGTCGAGGAGCTGGAACGCCTGGCGCCGCAGGCGGGCGAGGCCGAAAGGCTGGCCGAGGAGCGGATGCGCCTGATGCAGGCCGAGCGTATCCAGGAAGCGGTTGCCGAGGCTGAAGAGGCGCTCGCCAAGGGCGGGTCTGAAACCGCGCTCGGCAAGGCGGCGCGGGCGGCCGAGCGGATCTGCCGGTTGCCGGGCTTTGAAAGCGGGGAGGGCCAGCTGGCCGAAACCGCGCGGGCCGCCGCCGAGGCGATCGAGCGGGCGCTGATCGAGGTGCGCGAGGCAGAACTCGCCGTGGCGCGGCTGGCGGCGCTGCCCGAAGCGTCGGGGGATCTCGACGCGGTGGAGGCGCGCCTCTTTGCGCTGCGCGCGGCGGCGCGGAAATATGGCGGGGAGGCAGAGCTGTTGCCGGCCCGGCTGGAGGCACTGCGCGGGCGGCTCGACCTGGTGGAGGCGGGCGACGCCGGCCTCAAGGCGGCCGAGGCGGCGGAAAACGCGGCGCGGGCCCGCTGGCATGGCGCGGCCCACCGGCTGACGCAGGCGCGCAAGGGCGCCGCCGGGCGGCTGGAAGCGGCGATTGCGGCGGAGCTCAAACCGCTGAAGCTCGGCCGGGCGACGATCCGGGTGGCGCTGGTGCCACTCGCCGAGGAGGAAGCTGGCGCGGCCGGGGCCGAACGGGTGGAATTTGAGGCCGAGACCAATCCGGGCGCGGGCTTTGGCGCGCTGCGCAAGGTGGCCTCGGGCGGGGAGCTGGCGCGGGTGTCGCTGGCGCTGAAATGCGCGCTCGCCGAGGCCGGCAGCGCGGGCACGCTGATCTTTGACGAGGCCGATCAGGGCGTGGGCGGGGCGGTCGCCGCCGCCATTGGCGAGCGGTTCGAGCATCTGGCGCGCACGCGGCAGGTATTTGCCGTGACCCACAGCCCGCAGGTGGCCGCCGCCGGGGACAATCACTGGCTGATCGAGAAGCTTCCGGAGGCTGGCGAGACCCAGCTCAGCTTGCTAGACGCGTGCGGACGGCGGGAAGAAATTGCCCGCATGCTGTCGGGCGCGGAAATCACCGATGAGGCGCGCGCGGCGGCAGGGAGGCTGATGGAGGATGCATGAGCGCGGAAAAACCGGTCGAGGCGCTGACGCCGGCAGAAGCGGCCGCAGAGCTGGAACGCCTCGCCAGGGCGATCGCGGATGCGGATGCGGCCTATTACCAGAATGACGCGCCGGAGCTGACCGACGCCGACTATGACGCCCTGCGCCAGCGCAACCTTGCCATCGAAGCGCGTTTCCCGGAGCTCAAGCGCGAGGATTCCCCGACCGAGCGGGTGGGCGCCGAGGCAGGCGACGGCTTTGCCAAGGCCCGCCACAGTGCGCCGATGCTCTCGCTCGACAATGCGTTCACGGATGAAGATGTGGCCGACTTTGCCGCCCGCATCCGCCGCTTTCTCGGGCTGCCGGCCGAAGAGGTGGTGGCCTTTACCGCCGAGCCCAAGATTGACGGCCTCTCGCTCAGCCTCACCTATGAGAAGGGCAAGCTGATGCGCGCGGCAACGCGCGGGGACGGGCAGACGGGCGAGGACGTGACCAAGAATGCCCGTACCCTGAAGGATATACCGGCAAAGCTGAAAGGTTCAGGCTGGCCGGATAGCATCGAGATCCGGGGCGAAGTGTATATGGCCAAGTCCGACTTTGCCGCGCTGAATGTGCGCGAAGAGGCGGCCGGGCGCAAGACCTTCGCCAATCCGCGCAATGCGGCGGCCGGCAGCCTGCGTCAGCTGGACGTGGAGATTACCAAGGCGCGGCCCTTGCGTTTCTTTGCCTATGCCTGGGCGGCGGCGAGCGCGCCTTTTGCGGAGACACAGTTTGAGGCGGTTGGCGCTTTTGCCGATTGGGGATTTGTTACCAATCCGCGTATGATCCGTATCGAGACGGTTGAGGAAGTCCTCTCCTATTATACCGAAATCGAGGCCGAACGCGCGGGCCTTGAATATGATATTGACGGGGTGGTCTACAAGGTGGACCGGCTGGACTGGCAGCAGCGGCTCGGCTTTGTCAGCCGCGCGCCGCGCTGGGCGATTGCCCACAAGTTTCCGGCTGAAAAGGCGGTTACGCGGCTGCTCGGCATCGATATTCAGGTGGGGCGGACCGGTTCGCTGACGCCGGTGGCGCGGCTGGAGCCGGTGACGGTCGGGGGCGTGGTGGTCTCCAATGCCACGTTGCACAATGAGGACGAGATCGCGCGCCTTGGGGTGAAGCCGGGCGACCGGGTGGAGGTACAGCGGGCGGGCGATGTGATCCCGCAGGTGTTGCGCGTGGTGGAAGCCGGGCAGGGGCCGGTCTGGACAATGCCGGACACGTGCCCGGTCTGCGGCTCGGCGGCGGTGCGCGAGATCGATGATGCAGGCCGCGAGGATGTGCGCCGGCGCTGCACCGGCGGGCTCATCTGTCCGGCCCAGGCGGTGGAGCGGCTGAAACATTTCGTGTCCCGCAAGGCGCTGGATATTGACGGGCTGGGCGAGAAACAGGTGGCGCTGTTCTTCGAAAAGGGCGTGCTGAAGGCGCCGCAGGATATATTCCGCTTGAAGACGAATATCGAAGCTGCCGGCCTGCCGCCACTGGAGGAATGGGAAGGCTTTGGCGCGGCCTCTGCGAAGAAGCTTTACAGCGCGATTGATGCGCGCCGGAAGGTGGCATTCGCGCGCTTCCTCAATGGCCTTGGCATCCGCTATGTGGGGCAGACGACCTCTTCCCAGTTTGCGCGCAGTTTCCTCAGCTGGCAGAGCTTCTGGGCGGCGGTGAGGGCGGCCGAAGAGGGCGGCGTGGGCAGCGAGGCTTACAATGAGCTGATCGGCATTGACGGCATCGGCCAGGCGGCGGCCCGCGCGCTGATGGCGTTCGAGGGCGAGCCGCATAACCGCGAGATGCTCGCCGCGCTGCTTCAGGAAGTCGAGGTGGAGGACGAAGTACCCGCCGCGACCGACAGCCCGGTGGCGGGCAAGACAGTGGTGTTCACCGGCACGCTGGAGAAGATGACACGCGACGAGGCGAAGGCGCGGGCGAGCGCGCTGGGCGCAAAGGTCGCCGGGTCGGTGTCGGCCAAGACGGATATCGTCATCGCCGGGCCCGGCGCTGGTTCAAAGCTGGCCAAGGCCGAGCAGCTTGGCCTGACGGTGATGACGGAAGACGACTGGCTCGCCCTGATCGGCGAGGCCTGACGGGCCGGCGGCCCGGCGGTTACTTGCCGCCGGGGATCAGCCGCTGAAGGAAGGACCGGCGGGTGGTCTCGTCGACGGTCTCGGGGTTGAGCCCCTCATTCGTCAGCAGCTGGTAGCTCATCTTGTACCAGTCGCTGCCCGGATAGTTGTGGCCGAGCGTGGCGCCGGCGGCGAGCGCCTGATCGCGCAGGCCGAGGGTGAGATAGGCTTCAACGAGGCGGTGGAGCGCTTCCTCGGCGTGAGAGGTGGTCTGATATTCGGTGACCACGCGGCGGAAGCGGTTGACGGCGGCCAGCGTCTGGTTGGAGCGCAGATACCAGCGGCCGATGGTCATTTCCTTACCGGCGAGCTGGTCGTTGACCATGTCGAGCTTGACCCGGGCGTCGCGGGCATACTCGCTGTCGGGATAGCGGCGGATGACCTCCAGAAAGGCGTTGCGTGCGCTTTCGGTGGTCGCCTGGTCGCGGCCGACATCGGTGATCTGGTCGAAATAGTTCAGAGCGATCAGGTAATAAGCGTATTCAGCTTCCGAGCCGCCCGGATGGAGCGAGAGGTACCGCTGCGCGCCGGAGATGGAGGTGGTGTAATCGCGCGAGCGATAGGAGGCATAGGCCGACATCACCATCGCGCGGCGGGCCCATTCCGAATAGGGGTGCTGGCGCTCGACTTCCTCGAAGAACAGCTTGGCGCGGGTGTAATCGCGGCGGTCCAGCCGGTCGGTGCCCTGATTGTAGAGCTGCTCCACCGGGCGCTCGACATAGGCAAGCTCGGGATTGCGGCGGCTCGAGGCGCACGCCGTCACCACAAGGGCGCTGGCAAGAATCACGAGGGGAAGGGGCGTCAGTTTCGACATGCGGTGCGGCCTCGCGCTCTCAGAACGTTTCGTCAGCTTGATTAGCCCGGATTGTGCGGGGTTTCCAAGACCGTTTGTCATCTGCGCGCATGCGGCAGGGAAGGGCGGCCTTGTCTTAAGGGTGTTGCGGACTAGCTCCCCGGGTATAAGGGTTCTTCTTTACGCGCCGGAACCCGGTTTTCGGGTGGGTCAACCGCAACCTATGGCGCAGTCAGGTAAACTCCATGAGACCGATCAAACTGAGTGATGCAAACCAGGTGGACCGTCAGGTGGGCGAGCGCATGCGCCGGCGGCGGATATTGCTGGGGCTGACGCAGGACCAGGTGGCCGATGCTCTCGGCATATCCTATCAGCAGATCCAAAAATACGAGACCGGTGCCAACCGGATCAGCGCCGGGCGGCTGGCCCAGATTGCCGAAGTGCTGGAGGTTTTGCCCGGCTGGTTCTTTGGCGCGGCCGAGGCGGCAGATGAGCCGGGCAGCTCGTCACGGGCGGTGATCGAACTGGTGCGCAACTTTTCCCGGATCGAGGACGACCGCGTGCGCAGCCATCTTATGGCGCTGATGCGGACGCTGTCAGGCGGGCCCGACCCGGACAGTGAGGTTGAAGCTGCCAGTGGGACGGAGCCTGCACGGCCTGCGGCCAATGGCGGGATCAGCGGGCAGGCCTGAGGCGCAGGCAGCGCCAGAGCCATCCGGTGAAAGCTCAGACGGCGGCGCGGACGTCTTCTGTCACGCTGGCGGAAGTGCCGGCGTCTTCCCAGCACCAGGCCGAGGGATTGGCGAGCAGGGCGCGCACCAGCTTGTTATTGATGCCATGGCCGGGCTGGACGGCGTCATAGGCGCCGGCAATCGGGGCGCCGGCAAGCATCAGATCGCCCACAGCGTCGAGCATCTTGTGGCGGATGAACTCATCCTCCACACGCAGGCCTTCCGGGTTCATGATGCCGTTATCGTCGATCACCACGGCGTTTTCGAGCGAGCCGCCGCGGGCCAGGCCCATGGCGCGCAGCATGTCGACATCGCGGGCGAAGCCGAAGGTGCGGGCGAAGGCGAGATCGCGGGCGAAGCTGCCAGGCAGGAGGCGCAGGGCCATCTGCTGCACGCCGATTGTGGGGTCGGTGTATTCGATGCGGGCGCGCATGGTGAGGCTGTCATCGGCGACCGGGGAGAGGGAGGCGCGCTTGGGGCCATCGGCCACTTCGACGCGTTCCAGCACGCGGATACGGCGGCGCAGGGCGCCCTGGGCCTTGAGGCCGGCGAGCATCATCAACTCGTAGAAGACCGAGGAGGAGCCGTCCATGATCGGCACTTCCTGGGCGTCGATCTCGACGATGAGATTGTCGATGCCGAGGCCGGCGATGGCGGCCAGCAGGTGTTCGACGACGGCGACGGAAACGCCGTGTTCATTGCTGATCGTGGTGCCGAGCTGGGTGTCGGTGACGGTTTCGGCATGGGCGGGCACGGTGCCGGTGCCGTTTGGCACATCGGTGCGGACGAAGACGATGCCGGTGCCGGTGGGGGCCGGTTTCAGGGTGAGGCGCGCCCGCACGCCGCTGTGCACGCCGACACCGGCGCAGCTGACAGCCTTGGCGAGGGTGTGTTGCATATCAACCATTGAACCAACAACCTGAACTGCGGCTGCACCTGGCGCAGCCTTCGGAATTCATTTGGCAAGGGAGGGGGCCAGCATCAAAACACGGGATATTGCGTGTTGTTACAAAATGGGGCGGGTGTTGGTTCTAGTACGCTGAAAATAAACGGACATTTCTGTTACAAAAGCTGTCACCGAAGGGACACACCGGGACAGTTTCGGACAGATAAGGGACAAATCCGGACACTTCCGGACAAATACGGACACGCCCGGACGAGGTCCGGGCGCGCGCTGGCCACATTCGGAAGGCAGATCAGTTGTTGGCCGACCGGCGCAGGAAGGCCGGGATTTCAAGATCGGCATCGTCAAACGGCGCCGGCTTGGGATGGTCGTCCGGCGAGGTGACGATCTGGCTGGGCACCGCCGGAACATCGGCCGTGTCGTTCTGGCCCTGGGGTGTGGGGCGGCGCCAGCCGAAGAGGTTGGCAAAGCCGGCCGAGGGCGCTTCGCGGGCCGGCCTGTCGGCAGAGGGCGCGTCCTTGCGGCTGGAGAAGACCGACGGCATCGGCGTGACAGCCTCGTCCTCATCGGAGGCATCGGCGGTGTCATCGATGATCACGGCGCGCGTGGCCGGCTGGGGCCGGGTGATGACGACCGGGCGGTCGTCGTCTTCTGCGTTGCTGGCCGGGGTGGGGGCCTCTTCGGCGGCGGCCGTCTCTGCCACCGTTTCCAGCATGTCTTCGATTTCCGGCTCGGCGAGCATCGGCTCAGGCTCGGGCTGGGCGGGGGCTTCCTCGACCGGGGCCGCGATGGGCTGGCGCACGCTGGCGGTGGCCGGCTGGGCAGCGGGCAGGCGGCGGGCAGCTTCATCCAGGCCGGCGGCAACCACGGAGACGCGGATCGTGCCTTCCAGCGCGGTATCGAAGGCCGAGCCGATGATGATGTTGGCTTCAGGATCGGCCTCGCGGCGGATCTCGTTGGCGGCCTCGTCCAGCTCGAACAGGGTCATGTCATAGCCGCCGGTGATGTTGATCAGCACGCCCTTGGCGCCGCGGATCGTGACATCATCGAGCAGGGGATTGTCGATGGCGCGGCGGGCCGCTTCCAGCGCGCGGCCTTCGCCGCTGGCTTCGCCCATGCCCATCAGGGCGGTGCCCATGCCGCGCATGATGGCGCCGACGTCTGCAAAGTCGAGGTTGATGAGACCCGGCATGACGATCAGGTCGGTGATGCCGCGCACGCCATTGTAGAGCACGTCATCGGCCATGCGGAAGGCGTCGGCGAAGGTCGTGCGGTCATTGGCGATGCGGAAGAGGTTCTGGTTGGGCACCACGATCATCGTATCGACATGGCTGCGGATGCGCGCGAGGCCTTCCTCGGCGAGCTTCATCCGGTGGCTGCCTTCAAAGCCGAAGGGCTTGGTGACCACGGCGATGGTGAGGATGCCAAGTTCCTGGGCCGCGCGGGCGATGACGGGGGCTGCGCCGGTGCCGGTGCCCCCGCCCATGCCGGCGGCGATGAACACCATATGGGCGCCTTCCAGGTGGAGGCGGATTTCCTCGAGCGATTCTTCAGCCGCGCGGGCGCCGATTTCGGGACGCGCGCCAGCGCCGAGACCGCCGGTGGTCTCCAGGCCCAGCTGGAGCTGCAATTCGGCCTGCGACCGGGCAAGGGCCTGAGCGTCGGTGTTGGCAACGACAAACTCCACACCCTGCAGGTTTGCCTCAATCATGTTGTTGACCGCGTTGCCACCGGCACCGCCTACGCCAAAAACGACGATTTTGGGTCTGAGTTCTTGAGTCATCGAGTGCCTATTCTCACAATCTCGCGTCCAGCCGGGCCATATCAGCGACCACCATCGCGTGGCGGGGCTAAAAAACGCTTAAGTGAATGTGGATAGCGCCAGAAACTTTTCAGGGAAATTCCGCTAGAAATTTTCCTTCAGCCAGCGCAGTGCGGCATTCACCCAGGTGCCCGATCCGGCAGCATCCTCTGTTGATGCCACGCCAGCCCGCGCCGCATCTGCATACCCCAACTCGGGATAGAGTATCAGGCCGGATGCGGTGGAGAAAGCCGGTGTTGCCAGTGTCTCGCCGAGAAACTCAGAAATCACCGGTTTGCCGAGCCGCACGGGCGCGCGCAGATAGCGGCTGGCAACTTCGCGGATGCCGGGAAGCTGGCTGGCCCCGCCGGTCAGAACGACGCGGTGGGGGAGCACCTTGCGGACATCGCTGGTCTCCAGGATCTGGGCGACCAGTTCGAAGGTTTCCTCGATGCGCGGGGCGATGATGCGGGCGATCTCGCCGCGCTCGGTGCGCGTGGCATGCAGGCGGCCATCATCGCCAAGGCGGGCCGCTTCCACGCGCTCTGCCAGGCCGGGGCCTTCAAGGTCTGCGGTGCCAAAGACGGTCTTGATCCGCTCGGCAGCGGCGAAGGTGGTGCCAAGGCCCTGGGCGAGGTCTGCGGTGACATGCTGGCCGCCGACCGGCACGAGGCCAAGCCAGGCCGGGGCGCCGTTGAGGAAGACCGAAACGGCGGTGATGCCGGCGCCCATATCAATGCAGATGGTGCCGTTTTCCAACTCGTCCTCGATCAGCGTGCCAAGGCCGGACGCGATGGAGGAGGGGACAAGCTTGGTGACGCCGAGATGGGCGCGGCCGACACATTCGACGAGATTGCGGACGATGGTTTTGGGCGCGGTGATCACCGCCATGCGGACATGCAGCGTGCCGGCAATCATGCCGACGGGCTGGCGCACGCGGCCGGCGGCGCGGTCAATCGTGTAGACCACCGGCCAGGCGGCGAGGATATCCGAATTCTTCTGCGGCACGCGGGCCATGGCCTGGGCATGCAGGCGGCGCACATCGCGGGAGGTGACGGCGCGCCCGCCCGGCTCGATCTGGGCTTCGACAAGGCAGGAGGTGACTTGCGGGCCGCTGACGCCGAGGATGACTTCGCTGATCGGTTCACCCGCTTCGCGCTCGGCATCTTCGACGGCAACCCGGATGGTGCGCTCGAGGCCTTCCATGTCGGTGATGCCGGAGCCGTTGAAGCCGCGCGTCTGCTGGCGCCCGCCGCCGAGGATCTGGATGCGGCGCGGGCCGGAGCCATCCGGGCGGCCGATCAGGCAGGTGGTTTTCGAGCAGCCGATATCGAGGGCAGCGACGGTGCCGGCGCGCTGGTTCTGGAGGCGGGCGAGGCGTTTGGCCGACAGGTTTGCCATCAGGTGCGCTCGCCGGCCGGGGTGAGGGGATGGGCGAGCTGGGCTTCCTTGGTGGCGCGCAGATAGACGCGGCTGCGCGAGCGCAGGTCGATCATTTCCAGCGGGCGCTGGGTGAGGGCGGTGCGCACCTGCAGCTTGGCGAGGCGGTCGAGGGCGGGCTCGAGCGCTTCGTCTTCGGGCAGGCGAACCGTCACCCCACTGACGAAACGCATGTCCCAGCGGCGCTCGCCGACGCGGGTGGCGACGGCCACGCGGTCGCTGATGTCAGGAGACGAAGCGAGGGCGCGGGTGAGCTGGGGCGCGGCGGCGGGCGCGCCGAGACCGGCAAGGCGCAGCAGGTCGCCATGATCTTCGGCCTTTGCATCCGGCAGGATGCGGCCGAGGCCATCGACGACTTTCCAGTCGCGCCCGTCATGCCAGAGGGCGACGGGCTCGGCGGCTTCGGCGAGGATCACCACCTGGCCGGGCCAGAGGCGGTGTACACGGACGTTCAGGACTTTCTTGGTGGATTCGACGCGGCGGCGGATGACATAGGGGTCGGCGCGGAACATGTTCTCGCCCGGCTCGATCATCGCGGCGGCGCGCACTTCATCGGCCAGCGCCGGGTTGAGCTCGAGCCCGATTACCGAGACCGAGCGCACGTCCACGCCGGCAAGGCGGGCGGTGTCATCCATGAAGCCGCCAAAGCGCGAGCCGATCTGCGACATCGACCCGCCCATCCAGGCGGCGGTGGCGACAAGGATGGCGACCAGCAGCACGATGCCGAAAATCACCGACGAAACGCGCACTTCCTCGCCCGTGGTCTCATCGATGATCGTGGCGGGCGGCGCGCGGCGGCGGCCGGGAACGGTCTGGTTACGCTCTATCTTTGGCATGAGGCGTCCTCGATCATCCAGGCGACGAGGTCCTCGAATGCCATGCCCACATGCGCGGCCTGCTCGGGGACGAGCGAGGTCGGCGTCATGCCGGGCTGGGTATTTGTCTCGAGGATCACGAGCCGGTCCTTCTCTTCATCATAGCGGAAGTCAGACCGTGTCGCTCCGCGGCAGCCAAGGGCCTGATGCGCAACGAGCGCGGCGTCCATTGCCGCTTTCGTTATCTGCGCGGGCAGCTCTGCCGGGATCACATGCCTTGATCCACCAGCCGCGTATTTTGCATCAAAGTCGTAATAGTCCCTTAAGGTCGTGATCTCGGTGACAGCGAGCGCGCGGTCTCCGAGGACGGCGACGGTCAGCTCGCGGCCGGGGATGTATTCTTCCGCCATCAGATAGTCGCCATAGCGCCAGTTCGGGCCGGTCAGCTCCTGGGGCGGGCCGTTGGCGCCCTCGCGCACGATCAGCACGCCGAAGCTCGAGCCTTCGTTCACTGGCTTGATGACATAGGGCGGGGGCAGGGCATGGGCGGCGGCGGCCTCTGCGCGGGTGACGCGCTTGTCGGCGGCCACATCAAGACCGGCGCCGCGATAGACGGTTTTGGATTTGAGCTTGTCCATGGCGAGGGCCGAGGCGAGCACGCCGGAATGGGAGTAGGGGATGCCCATCACCTCCAGCACGCCCTGCACGCAGCCATCCTCGCCCCAGGGGCCATGCAGGCCGTTGAGGACGGCATCGGGCTTGGCCTGCGCAAGCTGGGCGGCGAGGTCGCGGGTGACATCGATCTCGGTGACGTCATAGCCGGCCTTGCGGGCGGCAGCGGCCATCTGCTGGCCGGAGGACAAGGAGACGGGGCGTTCCGAAGACCAGCCGCCATAGATCACTGCTACCCGTTTCATGGGCCGTTTCATGGGGAAATTCCTTCTGCCGCTTACTGCCGCGCGCCCGCCTAGTTCATGGCCTGACACGGTGAACACCGACTTAAGACGCGGGGCGCGGCGGCTGTCAGGCGGGGGCGGGGCGGTTTTGCGGCGGATTACCGAAATATCATGTTTGGGCGCGGGGCGGGCAGGGCGGCGGCCGATTGCCCTGAAAACAGGGCGTTCGGGCGCCCCGGCCGCCAGAGGGCGGGCCAATCCTGTGCGAATGACCCTCAAGAGCGCATCGAAATAGCTATTGACTACATCTGTAGTCTTGTGAGACCACGCCTCAATCTTATTGAAGATCGAGAAATCGATACCGAAAAACGGAAATGACATTTGAGCGGCGCTGTCAAGCAGGCCTGCTCGGAGAGTGTGGAGGAAATGCCAATGCCGATGAAACCGCTGCTGATGGGAAGCCTTGCCGTGATGGCGCTGATGGGGCCTGCGGGCGCCGATACGGCGGTGGACGTCGTGCCGGATGCCAGCTCCGCCGCCACAAACGGAACGATCCGTTCCGAATATGTGCCGGCGGATTTTGCCCAATATGGCGCGGTGACGGCGCTGGACATGGTGCGGCGTATTCCGGGCTTTGCGATCATCCGCGATGACAGCGGCAATCGCGGCTTTGGCCAGGCGCGCGGCAATGTGCTGATCAACGGCCAGCGCGTCTCTGCCAAGGCGAACGGGGCCGAAGCTGAACTCGGCCGGATCGCGGCAGCCCGGGTGGTGCGCATCGAAGTGCTGGACGGGACGCAGACCGATATTCCGGGCCTGACCGGCAAGGTGGTCAACGTGATCACAGACGGCGAAGGCACGATGGACGGCACCTGGCGCTACAAGATCCGCCTGCGGGAAAACCTGCCGCCCTCGCTGAACGAAGGCACGGTGACGCTGGCAGGCAGCCAGGGCGCGCTGAGCTGGAGCGTGGAAGGGCGCAGCGCGCCGCAACGGGCGGGCGACGCGGGCTGGCGCCTCATTCAGGACGGGCAGGGCAACCTTCTGGAACAGCGCCGGGAGGATTTCACCCGCGTGATCGAGGACGTGTCGCTCGCCGGGTCGCTTTCCTGGAAGCCGGCGAGCGGAGACATTGCCAATCTCAACGCCAAGCTCGGCGTGTGGGAAGTGGACCGCAAGCAGATTTCCAAGACCTATCCGCTGGGCGGGGTGGAGGGGCGGCGCCTCTTCAAGGGGTCCGAAGACGAATGGAACGCCGAGATCGGCGGGGACTATGAATTCGGTTTCGGGCCGGGCCGGTTGAAGCTGATCGGCCTGGTGCGGCATGAGCACAGCCCGTTTGTAGACTGGTTCCTGATGGGCGGGCTCGACGGGTCTGGTCAGTATGCGTCCAATTTCGAGCAGAGCGTTGACGAGGGCGAATACATCCTGCGCAGCGAATATGCCCTGCAGACGGGGAAGGGGCGCGACTGGCAGATTTCCGCCGAGGGCGCGTTCAACTTCCTGGAGGCCGAAACCGCGCTGGAAGAGGCCGTGGGCGGCGGACCGCTGCTGCCGGTGCCGCTGCACCTTGCCAACAGCCGCGTGGAGGAACGCCGGGGCGAGGTGATCCTCACCCATGGGCGCCAACTCACCCCCAAGCTCAATCTGCAGATTTCCGGCGGGATGGAATATTCCGAGCTCGAACAGACCGGCGACGCGGAAAACAAGCGCAGCTTTACCCGGCCCAAGGGCATTGCCAGCCTTTCCTGGCAGCAGAGCGATACGCTGAAACTGGTGGGCAAGGTGGAGCGGCGCGTGGGCCAGCTCAATTTCTATGACTTCATTTCCTCGGTGGACCTTGACCTCGGCAATGGCCAGTCCGGCAACCAGAATATCGTGCCCAACCAATCCTGGCGCTATACGCTGGAGGCGCAGAAGAATTTCGGCGAATGGGGCGCGTCCACCATACGCTTCATCTATGTGGACCTTGAAGATGTGATCGACCAGGTGCCGATCGGGCAGGGGGCGGGGCCGGGCAATATCGACAGCGCCAAGGCTTATGCGGTGGAAACCGAATCGACGCTGAAGCTCTCAAAGCTGGGTTTCACCGGCGCCGAGATCACCGCCAAGGGACGGTATTATGATACGGAAGCCGACGATCCGGTGACCGGCATCCGCCGCTCGATCAATGGCCACCTGATCTGGGACTATAATATCGAGCTGCGCCAGGACGTTCCGAATACGGATATTGCCTGGGGCATGGTGCTGGAAGGCTTCAAGCAGGAGCCGTTCTATCAGCTTTCCGACACACAGCTCTCGGGCAATGAGCCGCCCTTCCTGATGGCCTATCTGGAGCATAAGGACATCGCCGGCATGACCGGCACGGTGGCCCTCGGCAACCTCACCAACCAGAAGGACACCTACTGGCGCCGCGTCTATGCTGGCGACCGCAACGGCCCCCTGGTGCGCACGGAGGAATATTCCCGCGCGTTCGGGCCGATTTTTACGGTGGAGCTGAAGGGGAAGTTTTGAGATGTATGCGTAGGGTGGGTTGAGCGGAGCGATACCCACCGGCTTGCGCGCGGGATGTTGGGTTACGATTTCGGGATCAACAATGCGTTCGCCTTAAGATTTCCCAATTTTGAATATCTCTTTGAATAGCTTGACTTGTTCATCTGTTATCGATGGCTCTGTGTCGGGTTTCGAGCTGTCTGCTTTAAAAAAGACAGGTGCCATAGTTTGCTTCAGCCTATTCTTTTCTTCTGTTGGCAGATCGTCAACGAAAGGACCAAAAGCTGAGATAAGCAACTCAAGTTCTTGTAAGCGAGCTTGGCTTCGGTTTAATCGGCGCAGCTCAATTGCGAGAAAAGTCGACGGAATGAGAAGAAATAGCGCCAATTGAGATTTGGCGATCATTGCTTCTAGCAAAGTGCCATTATATCCGCCTTGTTGAGTGACATATACTGTATATGCCATATATATGGCCGTTGCGAGGAAGCCTATATATGCAATGATTCGATACCAGCCAGCTGCGGTCCTTTGATCTTTTCCGACCTTATGAAACCGACCGACCAACGCTTCTGTTCCTGCCAACT
>NZ_PNMA01000004.1 GCF_013823385.1 Hyphomonas sp. | reverse complement strand
CAAGGATTGGGGGATTTATTTTTAAGGCGTTGTGGGGATTGGGGATTTTGGGGGCGGAGGGGGCGGGATGTGTTGGATAGGGCGGAAGGCCCTCACCTCCCATTGCTGCGCAATGGGCCCCTCCTCTCCCACTTCGCGGGAGAGGGGTTTGGCGTTCCGCCTGCCGCGAAGTCCCAACCCCTCTCCCTCTGGGAGAGGAGGGGCCCGCGCCCGTCAGGGCGTGGGAGGTGAGGGTCTTGGGGCCCGCGCCCTGCCCTAGACCAGGTAGCGGGCGAGGGTTTCGGCGAGGCGGGGAATGTCGCTGGCGTGGAGGCCGGCGATGTTGATGCGGCCGGAGGAGGGCATGTAGATGCCGTCGGCGTCGCGCGCCCTGGCGGTGTCTTCGGCCGAGATCGGCAGTTGCGAGAACATGCCGTTCTGGGTCTTGAGGGCGGCGAGCAGGTTTGAGCCGGTATGGCTGACCAGGGCATCGGAAAGCGCCGTGCGCAGGGCGATCATCCGGGTACGCATGGCGGTGAGCTCTGCCTCCCATTCGGCGCGCAGATCGGGATCATCCAGCACCGTGGCGACGATGCCGGCGCCGTGCGCGGGCGGCATCGACCAGGTGGCGCGGCCCATATCGGCGACATGGGTGGTGGCCGCCGCGATGCCTTCAGCCGTCTTGCCGATGGCGAGGAAGCAGCCGGTGCGCTCGCGGTAAAGGCCGAAATTCTTCGAGCAGGAATAGGAGACGAGCGCTTCGCCGGCCTCCTCGATGAAGGCGCGCACGCCGTCCATGTCCCGGTCAAGGCCGGAGGCGAAGCCGTGATAGGCGACATCCAGCAGCGCAATGACGCCCTTGTCGCGGCAGAGCTTTCCCAGCTCGCGCCAGTCGTCCGTTGACGGATCGATTCCGGTCGGGTTGTGGCAGGGCCCCTGCAGGATGACCCCGTCGCCGGGCTCGGCGGTGGAGAGGTCAGCGAGGGCGCCGAGACGGTAGAAGGCGCCGTCGCGGGCATAGGCATAGTCCTTCACCTCAAGGCCGAGGGATTTGACGACATTGGGGTGGTTCGGCCAGGTGGGCTTGGACACCCAGACGCGGCGGGTGCCCATGCGGCGCATCAGGCCAACGCCGAGGAACAGCGCGCCGCAGCCGCCGGGCGCGGTGAAGGAGAGGACGCGGTTTTCCTTCAGGGCGGGGTGATCGGCGCCGAAAACGAACTTCTCGATATGGGCGCAGAAATCGGTATTGCCGCGCGGGCCTTCATAGACCTTGGTGGTCTGGGCGGCGAGGAGCTTGGCCTCTGCCTTGCGCACCGCCGAGAGGATCGGGGTTTCGCCATTCTCGTCCTTGTAGACGCCGACGCCGAGATCGAACTTCTCCGAGCGCTCGTCGGCGCGGTAGGCGGTCATCAGGCCCAGGAGGGCGTCGGGCGGCAGCGTGGAGAGCGGCGAGAAATGCGACATGAGGAGAGCCTTCCCTTTTCTTTCGGGCTGACCCGTACCGGCTTTCCGCCGCATAATAAACCCCGCCTGCTGGCATCTGCGCGCGAGGATTATGCGGAATGCTTCAGGCCGCGCAGGAGGGCTTCGAAGCTGGCGAAGAGGTCTTCGCGGGTGACATCCTGGTAGCTTGAGGCAAGGGCAAAGCCTGCGCCATTGAGGGCCGACTGGAGGAGGACGGCGGCCGGGCGGATGCGGTCTTCGGGCACGAGGCCCTGGCTGGCGAGATAGGCGGCGCCGCGCGTCATGTTGTTCATGCCGAGCTGGAAATCGAGCTCATGCCAGCGGGCCATGCCGAGGACGGAGGGGCCGTCGATCAGGACGATGGACTGGTAATCTGGCCGCATGGCCCAGTCGAGATAGACCCGGCAGCCGGCCAGGAAGGCCGCGTAGGGGTCTGTTTTCGAGCGGGCGGCGGCGGCGGCGTCGCGGGCGGCAGCGTCCATTTCCAGCTGCAGCGCGGTCCACACTTCGAGGAAAAGGTCTTCCTTACTGCTAAAATAATGAAACAGCGCGCCCTTGGTCGTGCCCGCAGAGGCGACGATGGCGGCAACACTTGTGGCCGCAAATCCTTGATTTGTAAACAATTTCCTGGCCGCGCGCAGCAAGGCTTCACGCGTTTCGGCCGCCTGTTCTTTTGTGCGTTTCGGCATCCCCACACCTCTTGCGTCTCACCATACCAGTGGTATGTAAAAAGGGTAACCTTTTTTGGTTGCGGGTCTTTCGGGGCCCACGCTGCTCACTTGATACACTGCAGGCTGGGTGACGCCGGTGGACGGCACGGACTGCATTGCACAGCCGCGAAGCGCTTCGGGAGGAGGAGCCTTCGCGGCTTTTTTTTGCGCGGATTTCAGGGTTTGAGCGGGGCCGGCGCAGATCGTTATCCGCCGTTCAGATTGACAATATTACTCAGATTTCAAGGGCGGAAACGCACAGCTCCCAAGGCAGCGCGCTTCCACATTGGGGAATGGCCCTTGGCGGCCCTCGCCTTGCGGCGGGGGCCGTTTTCACATCAGCTTCCCGCAGCGGCGCTCATATTCGGCGATTGCGTCGGGCATCCATTTGCGGAAGTTTTCGGCGCGGGTGGCCGAGGCCGGGTGGGTGCTCATCCATTCGGGCGGGCGCTGGCCGCCGCCGATTTCGCCCATCCGCTCCCAGAGCTCAGGAGCTTCGCGCGGGTCGTAACAGGCGCGCACCAAGAGATCGAGGCCGATCCGGTCGGCCTGGGTTTCATGCTCCCGCGAGAAGGCGAGGAAGCCGCCCTGGGCGGCGACGCCGAAGGCCTGAAGGACTGCCTGACGCTGGCCGGCATCCATATCCCCCACCCCGACCGCGAGGGCGATCTGGCCGATCTGCATCATCTGCTGGGTGCTCATCCGCGCCGCGCCGTGATGCGCCAGGGCATGGCCGATCTCATGCCCCATGACCACGGCGAGCTTGTTGACATCGGCGACATCCTCCAGCGTGACGCGGCCATCATAATTGCCGGTGATGTCGAGGATGCCGGTATAGACGGCCACATAGCCGCCCGGCAGGCAGAAGGCGTTGGGCGTGGGCGAATCCACGACATAATAGGTCCAGTTGAACTGTTCCACGACGCCCGGCATCCGGTAGCCCTGGATGCGGTAGTCGTTTTCCAGCTCCAGCGCGGCGCGCTCCAGACGGGCGCCGATCTCGCGGACCCTCTCGGTGAGCAGGCGGGCATCGCCCTGGCAGCTGGCCTCATCGGCGCAGAGCACGGTGTTGCCCTGGCTGTGCTCCTGCTGGAGGATCTGCAGATAGGATTGTTCGCCGAGCCTGACCTCCTCGGCGACAGAGAGGGTGTTGAACTGTTTCTTGCCCGGCGCGAAGGGCACCTCTTTCTGGTTTGACTGCCAGTAGATGAAGAGGCCGATCAGGGCGATGAGGATGATCCCGCCGCGCCCTCCGATGTCTCCAAGGCCGTTGGCCCGGATGGGCTGTCTGGGCTGCTGCATCGCCGGGCGCTCCTGAAGATGTGTCTGCGCCTTAGTTAACCCAGCGTCTGGCAGGCGAAAAGACGGGACGCGCTGCATTGCGAAGCGGGCCGGGATTGCTATGTTCCCCGCATGACCGAGCAGACCCCCGCCCCCAAACTCGAGATCCGGATCATTCCGGTGACCCCGCTGCAGCAGAATACGTCGATGATCTGGTCGACCGAGACCAAGGAAGGCGTGTTCGTGGACCCCGGCGGGGAGGTGGACAAGCTGATGCAGGCAGCCGACCATTTCGGGGTGAAAATTGTCGGCGTGTGGCTGACGCATGGGCACCTTGATCATGTGGGCGCAGCGATGGATGTGAAAGAACGCACCGGCTGCCCGATCATCGGGCCGCACAAGGATGACCAGTGGCTGCTTGACGAGGTGGAAGCCAGCGGCGCGCGCTATGGCATCCGCGACGGGAAGAATGTGCAGCCTGACCGCTATCTGGACGATGGCGACGAACTGGACCTGGCGGGCAACAAATTCGGCGTGGCCCACTGCCCCGGCCATACGCCGGGCCATGTGGTGATCTATCATCAGGACGGGGCGCTGGCCTTTGTTGGCGATGTGCTGTTCCGCGGCTCTGTGGGGCGTACGGACTTTCCGCGCGGCAACCATCAGCAGCTGATCGATTCCATCACCGGCAAGCTGTGGCCGCTGGGCGACCAGATGCGGTTTGTGCCCGGCCATGGGCCGATGTCGACCTTCGGGCAGGAGCGCCAGGACAATCCGTTCGTGGCCGATGTGGTGACCGGCTATAACGGCACAGAGCGCGGCGACGCCGACGAGATGCTGCAGCGGCTGTCCAAACGCTATACCTGACAAGAAGTCAGGCTCAGTGAAAAGATGTCAGATGTTATGACATGAGGGCTTGCGCTCCGGAAATCTTCATGTCATACGCTATGACATGTCGTCAGAACCCCTGTCTCTCCGTGAAGCCCAGCGCGAACTCACCCGGAACCGCATCCTGGATGCGGCCCTGGAGCTGATTTCCGAGGAAGCGCTGGACACCATCACGCTTGCCAATGTCGCCGCGCGCGCGGCGGTGACCGAGCGTACGCTGTACCGGTATTTTGCCACCCGTGACGAGCTGATCGAAGCCCTCTGGCCCCGGATCAATGACCGGGCGGCGCAGGGGCGGACCTTTCCGGCGACGCCGGAGGCGTTGATCCAGCAGCCGTCGGAAATCTTCCCCGGCTTTGACCGGGAAGAAGGCCTGACGCGTTTCGTCTTTACACGGCAGGGGCAGGAATTGCGCCTGTCGGTGAATGACAAACGCCAGGCCGCCTTTCTGCAGGCGGTTGCCACCGCCCGCCCCGATCTCAGCGAAGCCGACCGCCGGGACCTGGCCGCCATCTGCCAGCTGCTGGACTCGTCCTTCGCCTGGGTGTCGATGAAGGATTATTGGGGCCTGGAGGGCAGCCGGTCTGGCCCGCTCGCCTCCGAAGCGCTTGACCTTCTGCTGACGCATTTTCGCCGGAGGGGCGCGGGCGACACGTCCTGATACGGCCGTCTCTCGCCATCTGACCCTTTTTCATTAAAATCACCGGGCAGCCGATTGCGGGGCCCGGACGGGCGGAGCCTGCCCGTTATCCCAGGAGTGTATGCAATGATGATCGCCCATATTTCCCTGCCCGCCGATGACACGGCCAAGGTGGCCGCCACCCTCGCCCGGATCATGAATGGCACGGCCGTTCCCTTCCCGCCCGGAGGCCCCGGCGCGTGGATGGCCTGGTCGGCCGACGAGAAGGTGGAGATCGAAGTGATCCCTCGCGGCGCGGTGATGCAGCCGGCCGAAGGGGGCGGAAGCTGGCAGCCCCAGGAAGGGACGCCCGCCTCGCGCCTTTCCGAATGCCATCTGGCGCTGTGCGTGGATCGTCCGGCCAAGGAGGTTATCGAAATTGCCGATGCGGCCGGATGGCCCACGGCGATCTGCGACCGGGGCGGTTTCTTCCATGTAGTGGAGGTGTGGATTGAAGGCGCGTTCCTGATGGAAGTGCTCGATCCGGAATACACCGCCGCCTACAGGGCCTCGATGTCTCTGGCCAACTGGAAGAGCGTGTTCGGCGCCGCGCCGGCGGCAGGCTGAAATACGGCAGCAATTGGGCCGGAACCAAGCGGGCATGGCGGCGTTCCTATTCCATAAACCAGGAAAGGAACGACCCCATGATCGGATACCTGAAACTTGCCGCGATTGGCGCCAGTGCGGTGGCCATGGCGGCGTGCACCTCTTCGGGCACGGCAGAACGCAACGCCGCTGCGGGCGCAGCCCTCGGCGCAGCCGCTGGCGCGGCGATCGGCAACAATGTGGGCGATGGCAATGCCACGCGCGGCGCGGCGATTGGCGCAGCGGTTGGCGGTGTGGCCGGCGCAGCGCGCGGGTGTAGCCAGGCCGGCGATTGCGGCACGGGCAACCGCCCCTCCAATTATGATCCGTACAACTACGATAGCGATGGCGACGGTGTTGTCGACGCGCGCGACCGTTATCCGGATGATGGCCGCCGCTGGTAAGCGCGCAGTGATCTGACGGACTGGAAGGCCCTGTTCCCCATTCCCTCCCGGGAATGGGGCCTTCTATGCGCGGGGGCCATCAGCGGGTGCGCAGGTACTCCTGCGGGCATATTTCAGGCTACGGATCATGTCAGTTTCCTTCCGCAGGCGCGGCAGCGGTCTTCAGCAGCATGTCGTAGAGCCAATTCGGCGGCAGTTCGTAATCAGCCATAGCCAATGCCCGAACGCGGCTTTGCTGCACGTCACTGAGCGCTTTTCGCAGGGCGGCTTTTGTCTCTGCCTCCTTGCCGGCTTCCCGGCCATCCTTCAGGACGTCATAAACGAAGCGGGTATATTGCGTTCCGCCCGCCGCCACTTCGATCTCTCCCTTCGCCAAGTTTTCGGAAATGGCGGCCCATTCCTCACTCAAAGCCCAGGCGAGGGAGAACTGCATCTTCTCGCTGCCGAGATGTTCCGGCGTGAACCACAATTCCCGCGCAAGGCGCCCCGCCATCGGGTCGACTTCATGCTTGCGCAGCGCCGTGTCCAACCGTTCGGCATCGAATTTGGAATAGTGGAAGTCGAAGCCGCCGCGGCTGAGATAGGTGTCGCGATAATCCCGGGCCTTCAGGAGCGCCTTGCTGATATCTGAGCGGGAAGTAATCGCCCCCCGTTCCACGAGGCGTACATAGGCCTGCGAGGCAACGGCCAGCGGCAGGCGGTCGCCGCTCCCCTCCCCCCGGCAGGCTTCTGCCGCCGCATCGATGAAGGGGCGGAAGATGAGGTCTGCCTCGGTTTCCATGGCATAGCCGATGGTCTGGGTGTCCGACATCAGCCAGCCGTCACAGGTTTTCGGCGTCTCTGCCTTGAAATAGGGATGGACCTGACCGAGCCTCGCCATCGCCATCAGGATCTGGAGGATGCTCTTCCGGTTGGTTGAGGCGAAGCTGTAGGTGAGGTTCCCCGTCCCATGCTCGGTGCGGATTGAGAGGATATCCGGGCGCGCCTCCACCGGCGCTTCCTGGAAGATGTCTGAGCGGGCAAAGGCGCGCTGCAGGAAGTCGAAGGCCTGCTGGTTGACCTGGTTGTTGTTGGCGGCAAGCAGCGCGTTGTAGACGCGCAGGTCCATTTCGGCGCCGAGGGCATTGATCCACGGATCGGCCGGGCATTGCGCAACGATCGCGTCGATATCCTTCAGGGCGGCCTGAAGCTGCTCTCCCGTCGTGACCGGACGGAGCGTGGCGGCCACCGCACTGGTGCGAAGCGTGCCTGCGCAGTCATCGGCGAATGCGCTGCCGGCGGCAAACATCCACATGCCCAGCAGCCCGGCTGCCATCCTGAGACGATCCATCCTCGATGTCCTCGCTGTCTGTTTTGCCTCCCCCCGACGGCGTGTGCCCGGCGGTTACTTCACCTCCGACACGATGATGAATTGCGGGGCTTCAACAAGGCCCATGAATTCACCCATCACGGTCTGCACGGTTTCCCCGCCCATATCCTCGGCGGTGAAGCCCTCAAGATCGGGGATGGCGAAGGCTTCGATATAGGCGACGCCGGGGGCGCCTTCGCCCATCAGCAGGCGCTCGGCCCGGTAGGTGCGGAAGGACTGGACGCGGGCGAGGCTGCGCATGGCGGGCTGGTCGGTGGTGCGGACCCATTCCTCGAACTGCGCCGGGGTGACGCCGTCTTTCAGCGTGTAAAGGATGAAGAGGTTGGGTGTGACTTCGACCGGAGTTTCCTGGATGACTTCGACCGTGCTCGCGGGGGCCTCTGCGGCGGGCGCGGGCACCGGGGCCGTGTCACAGGCGGCCAGAAGCAGGGCCGCGGCGGCGGCGGCAATCAGGGTTTTCATCGGGTCTCTCTCCTCCGCCGGGGTCACCGGGTTCCTGTTCACATATTGGCGGAAACCGGCAGATGGGCGGCCTGGCCCCCGTTTCGGGCCCGTGCGGCGATAAGACCGGGCCGAAGCAGGATGAAAGGCGCGCGATTCATCTGGATTTCCTGTGCTTCAGCCCGTAGCACCGCGCCAGGCGTCGCGCTTCCCCCCGAAGAGGGGTATTGAGCGCACCTTGCGCCTTGCCCCCGCGCCCGACTCCCTGCTATCGGGCAGCCGTTTGACCGCCTGTGAGGAGACCACGACCCATGCCCAAGCGCACAGATATCTCCTCGATCCTCGTTATCGGCGCCGGCCCGATCATTATCGGCCAGGCCTGCGAGTTCGACTATTCCGGGGTTCAGGCTGTCAAAGCCCTGAAAGCAGAGGGTTACCGGGTGATCCTGGTGAACTCCAACCCCGCCACGATCATGACCGATCCGGAGCTGGCGGACGCGACCTATATCGAGCCGATCCTGCCCGAAGTGGTGGAGAAGATCATCGAGGCCGAGCGCCCGGACGCGCTGTTGCCGACGATGGGCGGGCAGACGGCGCTCAACTGCGCGCTGGACCTGCACTATGCCGGCATCCTGGAGAAATACGGCGTCGAGCTGATCGGCGCAAAGGCCGAGGCCATCGAGATGGCCGAAGACCGCAAGCTGTTCCGCGAGGCGATGGACCGGCTGGGCCTGGAAAACCCGCGCGCGGCGATCATTGCCTCCCCTGAGCTGCCCGCCGAGCCGGGCAAGCCCAAGCGCTATGACCGGATCACCGGCCTCAAGCAGGCGATGGACGCGCTGGAGACGGTCGGCCTGCCGGCCATCATCCGCCCGGCCTTTACCCTGGGCGGCACCGGCGGGGGCATTGCCTACAATGTCGAGGAATATGAGGAGATCTGCCGCTCGGGCCTCGCCGCCTCGCCCAACGCGCAGATCCTGATCGATGAGAGCCTGCTTGGCTGGAAAGAGTATGAGATGGAGGTCGTCCGCGATACGGCGGACAATTGCATCATCATCTGCTCGATCGAGAATATCGACCCGATGGGCGTGCATACCGGCGACTCGATCACCGTGGCCCCTGCCCTGACCCTGACCGACAAGGAATATCAGGTGATGCGCAACGCCTCGATCGCGGTGCTGCGCGAGATCGGCGTGGAGACCGGCGGCTCGAACGTGCAGTTCGCCGTGAACCCGGCAGATGGGCGCCTTGTTGTCATCGAGATGAACCCGCGCGTCTCGCGCTCCTCGGCGCTCGCCTCCAAGGCCACCGGCTTCCCGATTGCCAAGATCGCGGCCAAGCTCGCCGTCGGCTACACGCTCGACGAGCTGGACAATGACATCACGGGCGTGACGCCCGCCTCCTTCGAGCCGACGATTGATTATGTCGTCACCAAGATCCCGCGCTTTGCGTTCGAAAAATACAAGGGCGCAGAGCCTGTCCTCACCACGGCGATGAAGTCCGTAGGCGAAGCAATGGCCATCGGCCGCAGCTTTCAGGAGAGCCTGCAGAAAGCGCTCTGCTCGCTGGAAACCGGGCTTTCCGGTCTCAATGAACTGCCCTTTGAAGATGAGAGCGCGCTGCGCCAGGCGCTCGGCATCCAGTCGCCCGACCGGCTGCGCGTGATTGCGCAGGCCTTCCGCATGGGGCTCTCCGTTGAGGATGTGCAGGCCGTCACCTCTTTTGATCCGTGGTTCCTGCGCCAGATCGAAGAGATCGTGAAGACCGAAGCCCTGATCGTGGCCAATGGCCTGCCGGGCAACATTGCCAGCATGACCGAGATCAAGGCCATGGGCTTTTCCGACAAGCGCCTGGCGGAGCTGACCGGCAATACCGAAGACGGCGTGCGCGCCCATCGCCACGCTCTTGGCGTGCGGCCGGTTTACAAACGCATTGATACGTGTGCGGCAGAGTTTGCGGCCAAGACGCCCTATCTTTATTCCACCTATGAACACGCCCCCTTTGGGCAGGCAGCGGCGGAATGTGAAGCCGGGCCGTCTTCGCGCAAGAAGGCGATCATTCTGGGCGGCGGGCCGAACCGCATCGGCCAGGGCATCGAGTTTGACTATTGCTGCTGCCATGCGGCCTTTGCGATGGAAGACCTCGGCATCGAGTCCATCATGGTCAACTGCAACCCGGAAACGGTGTCTACGGACTATGATACGTCTGACCGCCTGTATTTCGAGCCGCTGACCATCGAGCATGTGCTCGAGATCATCCATGTGGAGCAGTCTGCTGGTGAACTCGCCGGGGTGATCGTGCAGTTTGGCGGGCAGACGCCGCTGAAGCTGGCCGGGCCGCTGTTCCATGAGCAGGTGCCCATTCTGGGCACGAGCCCGCAATCCATCGACCTTGCCGAAGACCGCGAACAATTCGCCGCCCTGCTCGACAAGCTCGGCATCCAGCAGGCGCCCTCGCGCACCGCGCGCAGCGTGGAAGAGGCCGAGGTAAAGGCCAACGAGATTGGCTATCCGGTGATGCTGCGCCCCTCCTTCGTGCTGGGCGGACGGGCGATGGAAATTGCCCGCAATGACGAAGACCTGCGCAAGTTTGCGGCTGAAGCGCTGAAGGTTTCGGGCGATGCATCCCTCTTCATCGACCGCTATCTGGCCGACGCCATCGAGGTGGACGTCGATGCGATCTGTGACGGGGTGACCGTGCATGTGGCCGGCATCATGGAGCATATCGAGGAAGCGGGCGTGCATTCGGGCGACTCGGCCTGCGCCCTGCCGCCCTTCACGCTGTCAGCGGAGCTGCAGAAGCGCCTGGGCGAACAGGCCGCGCAACTGGCAATGGCGCTCAATGTCCGGGGGCTGATCAACATCCAGTTCGCCGTCAAGGGCGAGGAAATCTATGTGCTGGAAGCCAACCCGCGCGCCAGCCGCACCGTGCCCTTCGTGGCCAAGGCTGTGGGCGCGCCAATTGCCGCCATCGCCGCCAAGGTGATGGCCGGCGAGGCGCTTTCCAGCTTTGACCTTTCCAACGCACGCCCGCGCCGCATCGCGATCAAGGAAGCGGTGTTCCCGTTTGCCCGCTTCCCCGGCGTTGACCCGCAGCTTGGGCCGGAGATGCGCTCGACGGGCGAAGTGATGGGCTGGGACGATGATTTCGGCATGGCCTTCCTCAAGAGCCAGCTTGGCGGGGGCATCCGCCTGCCGGCCGAGGGCACGGTGTTCATCTCCGTACGCGACAGCGACAAGAAGGGCGCCGAGGAGGCTGCGCGCGGCCTTTCAGGGCTCGGCTTCACCATTCTGGCGACCAGCGGCACGGCTGACCACCTCGAATCGAAGGGTATTCCGGTCAAACGGGTCAACAAGGTGCTCGAAGGCCAGCCCCATATTGTGGACGCGATGATCAATGGGGATGTCCAGCTGGTGTTCAACACCACGGAAGGGGCCGCCTCCCTGTCGGACTCTGCGTCCATTCGCCGGACGGCAGTGGCCAGAAAAATTCCTTATTTTACAACGCTCGCTGCGTCGCTCGCCGCCGTGAAGGCCATCGCCAGCATGAAATCACAGGAAATCTCCGTACGCGCCTTGCAAAGCGCCTGATCGGGCACCACTTGACGCCCTTGATTTTTGCGACAACGTTTTTTGCCGCTGAGAATGAGGGAAACTCTCGATGGAACGCATTCCGATGACCGCTGAAGGCCATGCCGCGCTTCAGGCCGAACTGAAGGTGCTCAAATCCGTTGAGCGCCCGAGCATTATTGCGGCCATTTCCGAAGCCCGCTCGCATGGCGACCTGTCGGAGAACGCTGAATATCATGCCGCCAAGGAGAAGCAGAGCTTCATCGAAGGCCGCATCAGCGAGCTCGACGACAAGCTGGCCCGCGCCGATGTGATCGATGTGAGCAAGCTCAGCGGTGGCAAGGTGCGCTTTGGCGCCACGGTGACGATTGCGGATGTCGATACCGAGGAAGAGCAGACCTACAAGATCGTCGGCGAAGACGAGGCGGATGTGAAACAGGGCAAGATCTCTGTGACCTCGCCCATCGCCCGCGCCCTGATCGGCAAGGAAGAAGGCGATGAGGCCGAAGTGGCCGCGCCGGCCGGCGCGCGCGCTTACGAAATCGTCAAGGTCGTCTACAAGTAAGCCCACCCGCAGACAAAGGACCGGCCAGCATGGCCTCCCTCGGCCCCTCTATCTGGGCGGTCTCTGATGGCCGCGCCGGCAATGCTGCGCAGGTGCGCGCGCTGACGGCTGCGCTGGGCGCGATGCATCGCTGGGTGCGGATTGCCCATATCCCCGGAGAGGCGTACCGGCAGGAACCGCTGGCGCTTACCCCGCGTGCGCCCTGGCGCTGGCTGCCGGCGGACCGGTGGCCCTCCCCGCTTGCCGCCCTGCCGAAGGAACAGCGCGCGCTGCTGGCGGCGCCCTGGCCGACGGTGTGGATCGCGGCCGGGCGGCGCTCGGCGCCGATGACGAAATATGCGCGCGCCGCATCGGGCGGGAAAACCTTCACGGTACAGATCCTCGATCCGCATGTGGACCCGTCGCATTTCGACCTGCTGGTCGTGCCCGAACATGATGCCCTGAGCGGGCCGAATGTGGTGCGCACGGTGGGCTCGCCGGCCTATTTCTCGCCCGAGGCGCTGGAAGAGGCGGCGCAGGCCTTTGCCGACCTTGCCGATGAGACGCGCCGGTCTGCGATTGTGATCCTGGGCGGGGATTCGCGGGTGCATAGCTTCACCCATGCCGCCGCCGACCGGCTGGAGGGGCAGATGCGCGCGCTGGCGGCCGAGGGCTGGCGCCTGCGGTTGACGACATCGCGCCGCACGCCGGTGCCGATTGCCGCGCGCTTCCGCCAGATGGCGGGCGATATCGGCGCGGCCTTCTGGGCGGGGCCCCAGGACGGGCCCAACCCCTATCTCGCCTGGCTGCTCTTTTCCAACGCCGCCATCGTGACCGAGGACAGCGCCAACATGCTGTCAGAGGCCGCCTGGCATGGCCTGCCGGTGCATATCGCCAAGCTGGAAGGGCGCGGCGACAAGTTTGACCGGCTGCATGACAGCCTGATCCAGCGCGGCGTGGCCCGCTGGTTTGGTGGCCAGCTTGATCAGTGGTCGTATGAACCGCTGCGGGAGGCAGAGCGCGTGGCCGACCTCATCGTGGAGAAGCTGCTGGAGCGCTATCCGCCGCCGAGCTTTACAGGCAGCGTGAAGGCGCCGGACTGGCTGAGCTGACGCTCAGGCCGCCGCCACGCGCGCATCGGCGGGCAGGGGCCGGGCGATGAAGCCGCCGCCGAGGATGCGGGTGCCGCCATCTGGATCATAGAGCACCGCCGCCTGGCCGCGCGCGACGCCTTCTTCGGGCGCGTCGAAAAACACCGCCGGGGCGCCGTCCTCATAGCCGAGCCAGCCGGGCACCGGCGGCCGGGTGGATCGTACCCGGATCAGCACGCGCGCGCCGTTGGTGGCCGCCTCTTCCAAGCTGCCCTGCCCCAGCCAGTTCAGTTCTTCCAGCAGAAGACCGCGCGTCATCAGCGCCTCGCGCGGGCCGACAATGACCCGGCGGTTCGGCGCATCGATCTTGATGACGAACAGCGGATCGCCGGTCGCCACGCCGAGGCCCCGGCGCTGGCCGATCGTGTAGTGGATGACGCCGTCATGGCTGCCGAGGATGCGGCCATCAAGATGCACGATCTCGCCGCCGCGGCCCGAACCGGGGCGCAGCTTCTCGACCACCTTGGCATAGGAGCCATCGGGCACGAAGCAGATGTCCTGGCTGTCGGGCTTGGCGGCGACCTGAAGCCCGAACTTCTCGGCGAGTTCGCGAACTTCCGTCTTCGGAAGGCTTCCCAATGGAAAGCGCAGGAAATCGAGCTGCTCGCGCGTTGTGGCAAACAGGAAGTAGGACTGGTCGCGGCTGGCATCATGGGCGCGGTGAAGCTCCGGCCCCTCCGGGCCGTCCGTGCGGCGGATATAGTGGCCTGTGGCGAGGCAATCGGCGCCGAGCTCCTTCGCGGTGGCGAGGAGGTCTGCAAACTTGACCGTCTGATTGCAACGGATGCATGGGATGGGCGTCGAGCCAGACAGATAGGTGTCGGCAAAATCCTCCATCACCTGCTCGCGGAAACGGCTTTCATAATCGAGCACATAATGAGGAATGCCGATGGCATCGGACACGTTGCGCGCGTCGTGGATGTCCTGGCCGGCGCAGCAGGCGCCCTTTTTCTCGATGGCGGCACCATGATCGTAAAGCTGCAGCGTGATGCCGATCACGTCATAGCCTTCGGCTTTCAGCATCGCGGCCACAACGGAGCTGTCGACGCCGCCAGACATGGCCGCCACAACGCGGGTTTCATGGGGAGGCTTGGCAAATCCAAGCGAGTTGACGCGGCCCTCGGGCCACGCAGCGGTGTCGGTCGTCATCTCTCACTCCCACCGGGGTCAAGGCCCGGAGCAGCTGGTTGGTTGGCGGGGATATAACGGTTCTGGCGCGGGAATGCGAGGGGGAACCAGAGCTTCCCCTGCCCGGCGAAAAGAAGCAGCGAAATGGCAACCAAAGGTACTTTATCCGCCACCTTGGTTATGCAGAGTGTTTCAATGTCCCAAAGACCCACTCTCTCTGACAGTATGCAAAGCGCCATTCGCCGAACGGCAGCAGCAATTTCGGATGGGCGCCACGACGCCGGAGCGCTTGCAGATTTCATAGAGGAAACGAAGTCGCTCCCGCTTTCCAAGTTCAGCGGGTATGAAAGCGCGATCAGGGCAGCCGCTTATGTTCAAGAGCCGCCCCGGCAGCGATTTTTGTGGCAGCAGCCGCCCAAAGAGTACAGCTTTCCGGTGCCATGGTTCGATTTGTTCAGTGGTAACGGCTTTCGGCGGGAACGGGTGCTGCGCGCGGTAAAAGTAGAGGCACCAAGCCCATTCCTGTTGGCGATGCTTATCCGCCGCCTGAACGATTGGGTTCCGCAAGTCCGCGAAGCGGCACAGGATACAGTCCGGCACGCGCTGACAACAAGCGCAGCAGACATCGTTGCCGAAGTCGCCTGGGCGACGCTTCCCGTCCGCACGTCATGGAATCGAATTGACGCTGACGGCGCAGCAATTCTCGATAGCCTGACGGAGCGATCGGATGTGGCTGAAGCTATCTTCAGAAGGCTTTTGAGCGTGCCAGCAGGGCGCGCGTCTGCAGTTCTTCGGGAAGTAAGTCGCCGTGCAAATCTGGACGCTTTTTTACCCGAACTCGCGGCGTCCGCTGTTCAACCAGCCGTTCGCGCCGCAGCCTATCGGATGCTGCTGAACCGCCGTGCTGTCTGGCCGGACGGATGGACATGGCGCTGGGTGGACAAATCTATGGGAGAGCGAATTCGAGAGCGGGTGTGGGCCTCTCGAGAGCTTACTGTTGCGGTCGATTTTGTCCCCACATTGACCGCAGCAATGCAGGATTCATCTCCAGCCGTTCGCCGCATTGCTGGAGATGTATTGATTGCCCATCGCGCCCAATTGGGGGACGTCGCGATTACCTTGGCACGCTACCTTGAGACCGATCATTATCCATCGATTGCGGAGCGTGGCAGGTTTCTGCTCTCAAAAGGGAGGTAAGGTGTTACGCCGCAGCCCTGTTCGCCGTGCCGGCTTCGACCCAGCCCTGGCGGATGTCGCGGGCGGGTTCGAGGAGGTCGGTGAGGCCCTGGAAGCTTTCCCCTTCCCCCAGGAGGATGACTGCGCCGGGCGCCATCTGGGCCACCAGGACCTCGGCGACGCGCATCCGCGCGGCCTTGGACATGCCCGAGAGGACATGGCGGCAGAAGATCAGGTCGAACTTGCCGAGGCCGGACGCCGTTTCCATCAGATTGTGCTGACGGAAGCTGACACGGGAACGGATCGTCTCGTTTGCCTGCCAGTCGCCACTGTCCATCCGGGTGAAGTGTTTCATCAGCCGGAAGATCGAAAGGCCGCGCTGGGCCTCATAGTGGTTATAGACGCCGAGGCGGGCCTTTTCGGTCGAGTATTTGCAATAATCGGTCGACAGGATCTCGATCTTGGCGCCGCGCAGGCTGGCGCCGGGCTCGTCTTCCAGCAGCATGGCGAGGGAGTAGGCCTCCTGGCCGGAACTGCCACCCGCGCACCAGACCCGCAGGCGGCCGGACTGGGTGGCGTCGAGGCGCTCGGGCAGGATCGTGTTGATCACCGTGTCGAAGACGGGCCGTTCCCGGAAAAACCAGGTGTCATGGGTGAGCAGCGCGGAGGCGACTTCATTGCGGAAAACCGCGTTCTGGCGCGATTCAAGACAGTGAACGAGGTCGGAGAGCGTACCGAAGCCCTCGCGGCGCGCCAGCGGCGACAGGCGCGCCTCCATGAGATAGGCGCGTGACGGCGGGATCGCCTGACCGGTGGCCTTCAAGGCCAGGTCTGCGAGCACGTTGAACACCGTCTCCTGCATATCCTGCTCCGCCACGAGGCGCGGGCGCCCCAAAGGTTACCGTTAGGCCGCTTTTTATTAAGAAAGGCTTCAGATGAGCCCGACTTCTGCGAATTTGCTCTCCAGGATGTCTGCATCAAAAGGCTTCATGATGAATTCATCCGCACCGGAGCGCAGGGCTTCATTGATGTGTTCGGGATCATTTTCAATCGAACAGAACACAATGCGCGGCACCTTGCCGCCCTCTTCCCGGCGGATCGCGCGCAGGAAGTCGATGCCGTTCATGGTCGGCATGTTCCAGTCCAGCAGGATGGCATCCGGCATGGATTCCCGGCACATTTTCAGCGCTTCAGAGCCATCTCCGGCCTCGGTGACCGAGAAACCGAGATCCCGGATAATGCGGGAGGCCACTTTGCGGACAACGCGGGAATCGTCGACGATGAGGCAGGTGCGCATGGGCGGCAGGGCTCCGGAAGGGCGGGAATGCGGCTATCCAGCCCTATGCCTGCCTGAAGCGGGTTAAAAAAACCTGACCGGGCGGGCTTAGCCCTGATGTTTGATACCGGTGGCCATGAACACCACGGTGCCATCGGCCATCTGGCGGGCATGCAGCGTGCCGCCGAGGCTGTCGCAGGTGAGCTTGGCGAACAGCGGCTGGATATTCTCCGGGCGCCAGCCATGGTCGGGCTCCTCGCCCTTGAGGGCCTTCACCACGTCTTCCTTGAGCTTCAGCCGGTCACCCTTGCAGGTGAGCGTCAGCGTCTTCTGGTTGTTCTCCTCGCGGACATTCACATGAATGACGCCGCCGCGCACCGTGGCGGTGAGGCAGACCATGATGAGGTTCATGATCAGCCGGGCTTCGGCAAAGCTGAGTTCCGGGGCGCCCAGATCCCAGTCGATGCTGGGTTTCTGGAAGCGGAGATATTCGTCGGTCAGCTTCTTGAACTGGTGGACATCGGCCGTGCCGGGCTGGAGGCCCATCGAACCGAAGGCGTAGCGCAGGAATTGCAGCGTGGCGGTGACCCCATGGGCGCCCTCGCGCAGCATCCGCTCCGACTGCTCCTTTTCCTCGGCACTGCCGGGACTGTCGAGCATTTCCAGCGAGAGGGACATCGTGGCCGCAGGCGAGACGATGTCGTGACAGAGCCGCGCGGAGAGGAACGCGGCAAATCGCGCATGATCAAGGTTCATTGGTTCAGCCCGTGTGTTGTCAGCGTGCGCTGCAGGATCAGGTGAGCCGCCGGGACTGTCAACAAATGAGCGATGACAGTCCGGTAACAGCCCGAAGGCTCAGGCGCCGGGGCCATCAATATCATCGTGGCCATGGCGGGCGCTGTGGAATGTCAGCAGGAACAGGCCGATGGAGAGGGCGAGGGTGAACACGCCGCCCAGAATGAAGGCGAACCAGCCATGGCCGCTGATGCCGATTCCCATTGCCTGCCAAAAAATGGCGAGGCCCCCGAGCAGGAGGCCCAGGGCGGCGAAAGCGGCGGCAATCCAGAGGATCAGGCGGAGCGACATGGGGTCAAAACCAGGACAGATCCGGACAGTTCCGGACAAATTCGGACAGTTCCGGACACATGCTGGACAGGCTGGCATCCGAAAAGACAAGCCCCGGACAGCTTTCGCCATCCGGGGCCCTTGCTTTGCCGAAGCTTACTTCTGCTTCCAGGAACCGGACTCGTCCATGTAGAACTCACCGGGCTGGACGCGCTCGGCGAGCTGTTTCTCGCCGGCGATGCGGGCGACCTGCTGAACGGTCGTGCCGGTTTCAGCCGCCGTCTTCTCATAGAGGGCGCGGCGGCGGTTGTTGATGTCCTGCACCTTGCGGACGATTTCAGCGTCAGCCGAGCCGACCACGCCGAGATAGCCGTCGATACGCTCGCCGATGACGCCCGTGGACCGGGCGGTCTCCATCTGCGCGTTGCCCTGGGCATAGGCCTGCGTGACGGTGACACCGCCAAAGAGCAGGACAAGGCCAAGGATCAGGGTACGAAATGTGGTCATGTGTATCTCCCCAGGGGACCTGGCTATCAGAACAGGTCAGGGTTGTTCGCAATCAGGTCGGACACTTCACGGTCCAGCTTGATGCGCACTTCCTGCGTGATGTTGACGTTAAGGTCGATCTTGATGGGCTTGTCCGACGGCTCGAGCTTCACGGTGTGCGTGCAGGCCGACAGGGCGATGGCCCCTGCCGCGGCAAGTATGACTGGCTGGAACCTCATAAGGCGAAAACTCCTCATATTGCGGACTGACAATGACATGCCCGTTCTTAACGTCAATCGACGCAGCTGTTGCCTGTCATTCAGGCGGCGTTTCGCCGCCCTCCTCCAGGCCGGTGGCAATGTCGATCAGCGTGCTGGCATTGGCTGACTGGAGCCCCTGCTCGATCAGCTGGGTGAGCGGCAGGTTGAAGTTCATCGAAAACTCGAACGCCTGGCCGGGCGGCATGGTGATGGCCCCGCCCACCGGCACCGAGCGGATGTTGCGCCCGGCCAGGATGATGCCTGCCTGCATCTGGTCTGCCAGATCGCCCGAGAGGCTGACTTCCAGCACATAGAATTCCAGATCGCGCAGGGCGTTGAAGGCCATCGCCGCGGTGGGATCGTTCTCCGCCGCCGCATTCACCGCCCCGCCGGTATAGGAGAGGCGTCCGCCTTCATCGGCCTTCAGGCGGGCATCGCGCACATAGACGGAGGTGGGCGTGAACTCGATCGGAAATTCGCCGCTGACCGTGCCTTCGGCGGCGGTATCGGGCAGTTTCAGCACTTCGATCAGCTGGGTGAGGTTGATCCGGGTGGCGGTGACCTCGACGCGCTGGTCAGCGCCTCCGCTGAGTGACCAGTCGAGCGGGGCGAGCGCCAGCTCTCCCCCGGCAAAGGGGAAGGACACCTCGTCCAGATGCAGGGTCTTGCCTTCTTCCAGATGGAACAGGACGCGGCCATTGGAGAAGGGAATGCCGGGATTGACGCTGCCGATGGTTATCTGCTGCTGCGGCGCCGTGGTGAGTTTCATCAGATCGGTGAAGCGGACATTGCCCGTGATGCCATCGACCCGGCCAAGACGGGTGGTCTGGAAGCCGAAATTGCTGACGGTGAGATCCGCCGTGCCCTGAATATTCCCGCCATCAATGGTGAAGGCCGCGTCGCCGACGAACTCGCCTTCTGCCGCCGTGAAGAGACCGACGAGGCGGCGGGAAATCATCGCGGGCTGAATGCCGCCTGGGAAGAAGACCAGCCGTTCGGAATTGAGGGCGGCGGTGCCTTCCAGGTCGAAGATGTTGATGTCGGCGCTGGCCGCGGCAATCTGCCGGCCGGACATTTCCAGCCGCAGCGGGCCGGACGCCACCAGGCGCTGGCCTTCGATACGGCCGGTAAAATCACCCACCATGGGCTCATAGATCGGGTCGTCCAGCCTGTCGGCAATCCGCACCCCGCTGGCCGAGACATCGCCCGACAGGCCGCCGGGGGCGCTGGTGCCCTGGAAGCCGAAATGCGCCGCCGAGACATTGGCCGGGATCATGCCGCCGCCAAACTGGGTCTGGCCGAGGCCAGCTGTAATGCGCACCGGGCCGGAGGCTGTGGCGAGGCGGATTTCCGGCGCGCCGCTGTCGATGGTGAGCGTGTTTTCGCCCAGGGTCAGCGGCATGCTGAGCGTATCGGCGGCCAGAACCATCTGGAAGCCTCTGGACAGCGTCCAGTCCACCTTGGCGCTGCGCAGGGCGAGCGTGCCCTCCCCGCCGGAAAACTGCATCGGGATATCGACATTGCCGAGGCTGGCGGCGCCGCTGAGCGGGGCGCCCTGGCGGATGAACCGTCCGTCTACGGGGCAGATGTCGAAGGCGGCGCGCGGAATGGTGATGCCGCCGGTGACGATGCCATCCGACGTGACGGCGAGGCAGGGCTTGCCATCGGACTGGACGCGCAGGCCGTCTGCATCCTGCACGGCGCTGAGCCCGCCGGCGAGGCGCGTGCGCTGAAGGGTGACGCCTTCCAGTTCTCCGGTGAGGGTGAAGGCCCCCTGCCCGCGCGCCTGAAAGCCGCCAGCCTCTGCGGTATAGTCAAAGGCGCTGAAATCGGCCGCGATGGTGCGCCCGCCGGCCGCCCAGGGGGCGAGGTTCAGCGAGGCGCCTTCGAGGCTGAGCGATGTCTGGCTGAGCCGCGTGGTGCCAAGGTCTGCCGACATGCGGGGCATGCCGCCGCCGGACAGGCGCAGGCTGCCGCTCATCAGCACGTCGCCGCCCTGCACGCGCAGCCAGCTGCCGCCGTCTGGACCATCCGCCTCCAGACGAAGCCCCGAAGCCGCCGCCAGCGCGGAAGGCCCATCGGCGTCTACGCGCAGGGCTCCGTTCTCCAGGCTGGCGCGCAGGCCGAAGGCAGTGTCGAAATCCTTTGAAGCACGGGTGAGCGCGCCGGAGAGGGCCGCGCCATGGGCTTCCAGCACGCCGGGCAGTTTCAGGGCGCTGGTGACCGGGGCGAGCGTCTCTGCGGTCAGCGCCGTGCCGTTGAGCTGGACGCCGCCGGTGAAATCGATGCGGCGATCGGCCGAGCGGGCAAGATCCCCGGCGAGGCGCCATTCGGCCGCTGTGCCCGGCGGGCCGGCCAGATTGCTGGCCTCCAGCGAGACCGGGCCCTGAAAGGCGCCATTCCTGCCTTCAAGCTCGGTATTGAAGGCGCTTTCGCCGACCGACCAGCCGGAGGCTTCTGCCCGGTCCAATTCCACCTGCGCAACGGCCAGGGTGAGCGCGTCCAGGATACTGTCGGCGGACATGTCCGGGAGGATGTCAAACTCTGCCCGGCCGCGCGTGCGCAGGCCGCTGAGGCTCGCCTCGGGTGAGGCGCCCTGCGCCAGGCGGGCGGACCATTCGACCGTGGTGGGCCCATCGCCGCTGAGCGGGAAGCTTGTTTCTGCCGCGAGGCTGAAGCCGGAGGCGGTGTAGCCGCTGGCCTCGGCTGCATCTGAAGCCAGGCGCAGCTCGCCGGTGACCTCGCCGTCCGTGATCCTGGCCTTCAGCAGCGCCTCGCCCAGCACCATCCGGGCGTCGCCCAGCGCCAGACGGGCCGGATCAAGCGCCAGCGAGGCGGTGGCATTTTCCGGGAAGCTGCCGGAGACGTTCAGCGTCGCCGCCGCCGGGCCAAAGGGTGTCTGGAGGTAAATGCGGGCGTCGCGGATATCGATGGGGGGCGCGGCGCCTCCCGCCTCGCCGGAGGGCGCGGCCAGACGCTCCAGCCCGTAGAATTTCAATCCGGAGGGATCCAGCGTGCCCCGCATTTGGAGGCCGGTGATCGAAATTCCATCAATCCGGGGGGTAAAGAGCTTCGGCCAGGACAGGTGCGCAACGATCTCATCTGCTTCTGCCGGCACGTCCGGGCCAGATGCGATGCGCACGCCGTTGAGGGTGGCGCCGCCCAGCCCGATGCGGGTGAAACGGGCGTCACAGACCAGATCCCGCTCGGCGCACCAGGCATCAAGTGCCTGTTCTGCAATGGGTTTTCGCAACATCCAGACAAGGCCGGTAGAGGCCACGATGAGGATGGCAGAGCCATACAGCAGCCGTCTCGGCCAGACATGCTGGCGAGGTGACGCCTCCCCTGAGAGGCGCTTCATCTCCGAAGAGTCGACAGGTTTCACTGGTCCGACCGGCTTGCTTCTTGCTTCTACTACGCCATAAAGTCCTAAAGTGGCATGTAATTCAGGCGTTCCAACCTCTCGAATCCTTAAGTTGATCAGGAGACGAAAATAGGGCGCTGAAGTTCCATTCCAGCCCGATGGGCCGGGGGGCGTCAGAAGACAGGATACCGAGCTTGAACCAGGACGACTTGACCATCGCCCCGGCAAACCCGCCGAAACGCAACCTTTCCCAGGGCATGAGAAGCCTCGTTGTTCTGGGTGTTCTGGGCTCCGCTTCGGCGCTTGCAGGACTGGTGATGGCCGGGCGGCCGGACGCCTCGCTGGTGCAGACGGCGGATGCGGCGGTGCCGTTGCCGCTGGCCGCCAGGCTGGTCTCCGCCGTGGATGTGGCCGATGCGCCGCGCCATCTGGTGAAGGCTGAAGGCAAGCTGGAGCGGAATGAAACACTGACGGGCCTGGTGAGCCGGCTGGGCGCGCCCGTGGGCGAAGCCAATGCCGCGCTGCAGGCCGTCTACAGCAAGGATCTGATCGATCACCGGCGCCTGCGCCCTGGCCTCGAAGCGGAAACCTTTGTCGAAGATGGCCGCCTGACCGCACTGGCGATCAAGGCGGACGCCGATCGCAGCCTCCTGGTGACGCGCACGCTGGAAGGCGGCTGGCAGGCCACCCAGCTGAATGCGAAACTGACACCCAGCTACAAGCGGGTGGCGGCGGAGATTGACGGCTCGATCTATAATGCGGCCCTGAAGCTGGGCGCGGGGGATCAGCAGGTCGTCGATTTTGCCAGCGCCTTTGCCTATGACATTGACTTTCAACGCGAAATCCATCCCGGCGACCGGTTCGAGATTTTCTTCGAGACGTTTGTGGATGAGCGCGGCAATCCGGTACGCCATGGCGAGGTGCTGTATGCGGCGCTCGACGGGAAGGCGCTGAAGCGCGGCTTCTACCGCTTTGCGCCCAGCGATGACGGCCTGCCGGACTATTTCGACGAAAAAGGCGAAAGCGCCACGAAATTCCTGATGAAGACGCCGATCAACGGGGCGCGCATCTCCTCCAATTTCGGCACCCGGCGCCACCCGATCTCGGGCTATACCCGCCTGCACAAGGGCACCGACTTCGCCGCCCCCACGGGCACGCCCATCTATGCGGCCGGCTCTGGCACCGTGCAGCGGGCGAGCTGGAATGGCGGCTATGGCAACTTCATCAAGCTCAAGCATGCGCGCGGCTATGAGACCGCCTATGCCCACCTCTCGCGCTATGCCAGCGGCCTGAAGCCGGGCATGAAAGTGCGCCAGGGGGATGTGATCGGCTATGTCGGCTCGACCGGCGCCTCCACCGGCCCGCACCTGCATTATGAGGTGTATGTGGACGGCAAGCCGGTGAACGCGATGTCGCTGAAGCTGCCGACCGGCCGCAAGCTTTCCGAGGAACCGGCCATGCTGGCCGAGTTCAAGCAGTTCAAGGAAAACATCGACGCCCTGCGCCTTGGCGGGACGGGTCCGATGGCTCAACTGGTGCATCAGGAACTGCCTGCAAGCCCCTGAACAGGCATCAGAATTTCTAACCCACAGCGAGACTGGCTGCACAAGAATCTCTCCTCTGGGGCGATTCTGGTCCCTTTCTTGCTTCCTGACTGCCAGACCTAGGCCCTTCGGCCCCTGGATGGGAGACACGGCATGAAACGGACGCGAAAGCCGCCTCGGATTCCTGTCGCCGTACGGCGCCTGGACATGACTTCCCGTACTGCCGAACGCATCGGCGGGGGCGCGGTCATTCTCATCATTCTGGCTTTGTTCCTGCTGGTGCGGGCTGAACCGGAAACGCTGAAACCGCTGAGCCTGCTGCAGATCAATGATTTGCGCGCCGAAGCGGGACAGACCGCCACCGTGACCCGCAATGGCACGGTGACCGCCAGCGTATCGGCCATGGATGTGCTCGAAGTGCTGGGCGCGAGCCCGGAGGATGCGACGGCTGCGGCCGTGGCGCTGCGCGAAGCCTCGCCGACGCGCGGCCAGCGCCTGCGCCCCGGCACGGCCCTTTCGGCCTGGTTTGAAACCGGGAAAGACGGCACCGAACGCCTCGCCGGCGTCAGCGCCAAGCTGAGCCCGAAGGCGACCCTGGTGGCCAGCCGCAGCAGCGATGGCCGGTTCAAGGCCAACCTCCTTTCCGCCCGCACCACGACGGCGCTGCACCGGGTTGCCGGACGCATCGACACGACCCTGGCGGATGCCATCATCGCCGGGGGCGGCACACGCCAGCATGCCGACATGTTTGCCGGCCTCTTCCCCGAAGACCCGGCGCTTGGCAAAGGCGGGCGCAAGGGCGAACGGTTTGACGCCGTGATCGAAGTTGTCACCGATGAGCGCGGCAATTTCCTCGAAGCGGGCGATCTTGTGTTTGCCGCCTTCAATGGCGCCAAGACGTCCGGCAGCTGGTACCGGTTCACGCCGGAAGATACCGGGCTGCCCGAATTCTTCAGCCGCAGCGGCATTGCCGGCGAAGAGTTCCTGCTGCGCGATCCTGTGCGCGGGGGCGAGATGAGTTCCGGCTTTGGCAACCGCATGCACCCGATTACCGGCGAAATGCTGCTGCATGCGGGGATCGATTTCCGCGCCCCTGTGGGCACGCCGATCCGCGCGGCAGGCTCTGGCCTTGTCACCGACATGCGCTATGGCGAAGGCTATGGCTGGTTCGTCCGTATACGGCATGAGCGCGGCTATGAGACCGTCTATGCGCATATGTCGGGCTTTGCCGAAAACCTCACCCCAGGGCGCACCGTGATGCGCGGCGATGTGATCGGCTATGTCGGCTCCACCGGCTCCAGCACCGGCGCGCACCTGCATTATGAAGTGCTGCGCAACGGCTTCTATGTGAACCCCGAGACCCTTGCGCTGCCGACGGGGCGCGATATTTCCGGCAACAAGGCCGTGTTCGCCGCCTTCGAGGCACATCGCGACGGGATCGACGCCTTCCGCAATGAAGCGGCCGGCGGCCAGCTTTTCGCCGCCACCACCAGCACCGCCCGGATGACAAACGCCCCGGCGCCTTAGAAATGTAATCTACAGACGACGGTATCCGTTGACGCCTGCCCGATTGTAATCTATAGATTACACATGATCGAAGTCCGTAAGACAGAGCGCTTTGCCGACTGGCTTGAGCGACTTCGCGATATCAATGCACGCGCGCGGATAGCCGCCCGTATCCGCCGCATGGAACTTGGTAATTTCGGTGATGCGGCATCGGTCGGCGACGGCGTCCACGAGATGCGCATTCACTATGGACCGGGTTACCGGGTCTATTTCATGCGGCAGGGCAATGAGGTCGTTATCCTTCTGTGCGGGGGAGACAAATCCTCTCAGGACCGGGACATTAAAAGCGCTAAGGATATGGCAAAGGAGCTCTGACATGGCACTGAAAACGACCAAGTTCGATATTCAGGATCATCTGAAGACGCCGGAAGATCGCGCCGCCTATCTCGAAGCCGCCTTCGAGGAAGGCGACGCTGAATTCATCATTCAGGCGCTCAATGACATTGCCCGCGCTATTGGCATGACAGAAGTTGCCAGAGCAGCGGGCGTTACCCGGGAGGGCCTTTATAAATCTCTCGGGCAGAACGGTGATCCCAAGCTGTCGACTCTTCTCCGGCTGATGAAGGCCCTGGACGTGAAACTCTCCGTTTCTCCGTCTACACACGAAGCTGTCTGATCGCTTTCCAAAAAAGTGCCGGAGCGCAGACTCCGGCACTCTTCCGTATATCAATCAAATCTCGGGTCCGATCAGTTCAACGCGGCCTTGCCCTTGGCGAAGGTGTTGGGGACGCCGTTGATGGAGAGGCCGTCGCCTTCGACGCTGACATGGATCGTCTCGCCGTCGAGGATGCGGCCTTCCAGCAAGAGCCGCGCGAGAGGGTCCTGCAGCTCTTTCTGGATCACGCGCTTCAAAGGCCGCGCGCCATAGACCGGATCATAGCCGCGCGCCGCCAGCCAGTTGCGGGCATCGAGGCTGAGGTCGAGCTTCATCTTGCGGTCCTTCAGAAGCCGCTCGAGGCGGCCCATCTGGATATCGACGATATGGTCGATCTCGCCGCGGCCGAGCCGCTTGAAGAAGACGATCTCGTCGATCCGGTTGATGAATTCCGGGCGGAAATGGCGGCGGATGGCGGCCATCACATGTTCGCGGGCGGCTTCTGACACCTCGCCCTCTTCCCCGCTTGCCAGCGCGTCGGCGCCGAGGTTTGAGGTCATGATGATGATCGTATTCTTGAAGTCCACCGTGCGGCCCTGGCCATCTGTGAGACGGCCATCATCAAGCACCTGCAGGAGCGTGTTGAAAAGGTCCGGATGGGCCTTTTCCACCTCGTCAAACAGGACGACCTGATACGGCCGGCGCCGGACAGCCTCTGTCAGCACGCCGCCTTCATCATAACCGACATAGCCGGGAGGCGCGCCGATCAATCTGGCCACGGAATGTTTCTCCGAGAACTCCGACATGTCGAGCCTGAGGATCGCCGTGTCATCATCGAACATGAATTCGGCGAGCGCCTTGGTCAGCTCTGTCTTGCCAACGCCCGTGGGGCCGACAAAGAGGAACGATCCGATGGGGCGATTGGGGTCCTGCAGCCCCGCGCGCGCCCGGCGCACGGCGTTGGAGACCGCCAGCAGCGCGTCTTCCTGGCCGACCACCCGCCCGCGCAGGGAATCTTCCATGCGCAGCAGCTTGTCGCGCTCGCCTTCCATCATCTTGTCAACCGGGATGCCGGTCCACTTCGAAACCACCCCGGCAATATGCTCTGGACGGACGACTTCGGAGACAAGGCCCCCTTCGGCGTCGCCCTTGGCTTCGACTTCAGCAATCAGTTTCTCAAGCTGCGGGATGGTCGAGAATTTGAGCTCGGAGGCGCGCGCCAGATCGCCCTGGCGCTGGGCCTCGGCCATGTCGGAAAAGGCCCGGTCGAGCTTTTCCTTGGCGGCGGCGGCGCCTTTCAGCTTGTCCTTCTCCGCGCTCCAGGCGGTGGTGATCTCGCTTGAGCGTGTCTCAAGGCCGGCAATCTCACCTTCCAGTGTTTTCAGCCGGTCCTGCGAGGCGGTGTCTTTTTCCTTCTTCAGGGCCTCAGCTTCGATCTTCAGCTGCAGCATCCGCCGGTCGATCTCGTCGAGTTCCTCGGGCTTGGAATCGACCTGCATGCGCAGGCGCGATCCGGCCTCGTCCATCAGGTCGATGGCTTTATCCGGCAGGAAACGATCCGTGATGTAGCGGTTCGACAGCGTGGCGGCCGCGACAATTGCCGCGTCCGAAATCCGCACGCCGTGGTGGGCCTCATAGCGGGCCTTCAGACCCCGGAGGATCGAGATCGTGTCTTCCACCGTCGGCTCATCGACAAACACGGCCATGAATCGGCGGGCAAGCGCCGCGTCGCCTTCAACATATTTGCGGTATTCATCCAGCGTCGTGGCGCCGATACAGTGCAGCTCGCCGCGCGCCAGCGCAGGCTTGAGCAGGTTGGACGCATCCATCGCGCCTTCGGATTTTCCGGCGCCGACGAGGGTGTGCATCTCGTCGATGAAGAGAATGATGCCGCCTTCCGCCTGCTGAACTTCGTTCAGCACAGCTTTCAGGCGTTCCTCGAACTCACCGCGGAATTTGGCGCCGGCGATCAGCGCGCCCATGTCGAGCGCGAGGAGTTTCTTGTCTTTCAGGCTTTCGGGCACGTCACCATTGACGATGCGCAGGGCGAGGCCTTCGGCGATGGCCGTCTTGCCGACGCCCGGCTCACCGATCAGGACGGGGTTGTTCTTCGAGCGGCGCGAGAGCACCTGGATCGCGCGGCGGATTTCCTCGTCACGCCCGATCACCGGGTCAAGCTTGCCTTCGCGGGCATCCTTGGTCAGGTCGCGGGCATATTTCTTCAGCGCCTCATAGCCTTCTTCCGCATTCTGACTGTCAGCGGTGCGGCCCTGGCGCAGTTGGGCGATGGCGCCTTCCAGCGTCTTGGGCGTTACGCCGGCATTCTTCAGGACTTCGGCGGCCGGATCCCCGGCAAGGCCCGCGATGGCGAGCAGCAGGCGTTCGGCAGTGACGAACGCATCACCGGCTTTCTTGGCGCCCGCTTCGGCATCCTGGAAGAGTTTCGCGCCCGATTGCTCAAGGCGCAGACCCCCTGCCCCGGCGCCGGAAACCTTCGGCAGTTTGCCGAGCGCCGCGTCAACGCCCTGCACGGCCAGCTCTGGCCGCCCACCGGCAGCGCGGATGAGGTTCACCGCCAGCTGGTCGCGGTCTTCCAGCAGCGTCTTGAGGATATGCGCCGGGGTCAGCACCTGATGGCCGGAAGCCAGCGCAGAGGTTTGGGCGCCCTGGATGATGGCGCGGGCACGTTCGGTATATTGGTCAAGGTTCATGGGTTCATCCCCTTCTGGAGGCAGATTTACAATTCCTGTCAGGCCCCGCTCAGCGGCAGCCGTCTCGTTGAAGCCGATGTGGGAATGAAGGGCGAAAGCTGCAAGCACTTGCCGCGCAAAACGAAACGCCCCGCTGGGGGGCGGGGCGTCGCAGTAGAATTACCTAGGCGGCTTCACCGCTGGCGCATCGTATTGATGACGATGTTCAGCGAGGACAGGAAAGCGCTGGCGGCTTTTTCATCAAGCCCTTCCAGCGCCTTCCGATTGAGCTGTGAAGCAGCTTTCTTGGCGGGTGCTTCCAGATTGCGCGCACGCTCCGTCAGCCAGATAAGGCGGGCGCGGCTATCCTCCGGGTGCGGGGTCCGGTGGATCAGGCCGTCGCGCTCCATGCGGCTCAGCGTATTGGCAAGTGTCGCCTGCTCGACATCCAGCCGCGAAACCAGGTCCGCCTGGGTCAGGCCATCGCGCTCCCAGAGTTCCAGCAGCGCCATGAACTGCGCAGGCGCAAGTCCCAGAGGCGCAATCTCCGCCGCCAACCCATTGGCGAACAGACGGGCAAGATGGTTCACCAGAAAACCGGCCGATTTTGTTTTTTCAAATGCCATGCGCTGCTGCCTAAAGAAATATAGCTTGCTGTCAATTTAAACATAGCATACTATGTATATGTCAACGAGCACGAAAGGCGCGGCAATGACACCCTCCCCTCAGACCACATCTCCGGGCATCCGCCAGAAACTTCACCCCATCGCCGGGGGCGCGGCCCTGCTCATCATTTCGCTTTTCTGGATCTCGACGGCGGTTTCAGAACTATCGGGGTCCGGCGCGCTGATCCGCGCCGTCAAGATGGCTGTGCCGTGGGGGTTTCTGCTGCTGGTGCCCGCCCTCCTGCTGACGGGCGCCAGTGGCGCAGCGCTGGCCAAAGGCCGTCAGGGAAAGCTGATCTCGGCCAAGCAGAAACGCATGCCGGTCATCGCCGCAAACGGCGTTCTCGTGCTGGTTCCTGCCGCGCTGTTCCTGGCGGCCAGGGCTGAAGCTGGAAAGATCGATACCGTATTCTATGCCGTGCAGGCCCTGGAACTGGTGGCCGGCGCGGTGAACATCTGGCTGCTCACGCTCAACATGCGCGATGGTCTGAAAATGACGGCCCGCAGGCGGCAGGCCCGTAAGGAACGGGCCTCTCCGTCCTGCTGACACTCAGTCCGTCGTCTCGGTGGGGGCGCCTTCTTCCACCGCCGGGCGGCGGCGGCCGCGCGACAGGGTTTTCATCACGCCGTCGGTTTCGGAGACGACCTCAGGGGCGTCGCCTTCTTCCTTCAGGCGCGGGGCGCGCTCTTCGCGGGCCTTGTACGGCTTGCGGCGGCCTTGCGTGCGGGGGCCACGGTCTGCGCGGTCCCGCTCCGCCGGGGCGGCCTCTTCGGCAGCGGCGGCTTCCTCGCCCTGATCAGAGGACGTGTCGTCTGCCTCGTCATCGGTGTCGATCACGCGCAGCGAATCGGCGCGATCACCTTCATCCTCATGACGGGGATGGGTGGAGGTGACAACGACGGCCTCACCGGCATCTTCTTCACCGCCATCAGCGCCTTCAGAGGACTGGTTGCCGCGATAGTCCCGGTCCCCATTCGGGCGATTGTCGCGATCATCGCGCCGGTCGCCCCGGTTCTGGTGGGGTTGCTGCTGCTGGTTGCGCGCTTCGAGCTGCTTGGCGACGATGCGCTGATAATGCTCGGCGAACTGGAAATAGGCCTCGGAGAGAATGCGGTCGCCGCTGGTCTGCGCGTCACGGGCATATTGGAGATATTTCTCCAGGACCTGCTGAGCGGAACCGCGGATTTTCACGTCCGGACCGACACTTTCATAGTGGCGGTTGGGATTGTTGAAAGCATTCTGCGGATTGCCGCCTGAGCGTCTGTTGCGCCCGCGTGAGCGTTTCATTCGGGATATCCTGTTTCAAAGTGTGCCTAAAATTGCCGGCAAGCAGTTGTCAGAACCGTCAGCTTCTGCGTGCAGGTGGGGCCTGAGTATCGACGCTGCCGTTTCAACCGATCCCTGGCGGGAGCTTGCATCTGCACCCGCAGGAAATTGCGGGCGGCCCCTCACCGAACCCTTATGTAACGTGGAATGCGGGGTCCGCCAAGGGAAAATGTAAGCAGATTTAACGGGGTCTGCAGCCGGCCACCCAGCGGTCATTGCCGCCGAGATCCTGTCCAGAGGCAAGACTTTCAAAGCCCGCCCGCGTCATCAGGTGCAAGGCAGCTTCCTTTTGGTCATGGCCGATCTCCAGAACGAGCCAGGCGCCAGGCTTCATCGCCCCTCCGGCGAGGGAAATGATCTCGCGATAGGCGTCCAGCCCGTCGGCGCCGCCATCCAGCGCGCTCACCGGGTCATGGTGGCGCACTTCAGCTTCCAGCGCCGGGATCACGGCCGAGGCAATATAGGGCGGGTTGGAAATGATGAGGTCCGCCGTGGTCCATCCCTGCCAGCCGGTCCAGCTGCCCAGGAAGATGTCTGCGCGGCCGGAAAGGCCGAGCGCCTGGAGGTTTTCGCGGGCGAGGTCTGCCGCCGCCGGGCTGGCCTCCACCCCTTCCCCGCGCGCCAGCGGCCGCTGGACGAGAAGCGCCGCGAGAAGGCACCCTGTTCCGGTGCCGAGGTCTGCCAACCGGAGCGGCTGGTCTTTCGGCAGCCGGTCGAGCGCGGCCTCAACGACGCATTCACTGTCCGGACGCGGAATGAGGGCGCGGGCATCGGTGCGGATGTCGAGGCCGTAAAAGCTTGTGGTGCCAATGATGTGCTGGAGCGGTTCGCGCAGAACGCGGCGCGCCACAGCAGCCAGGAATTCTTCCTCGACACGTTTGGGCACCGGCGCATTGCCCGCCGAAATCAGCGCCGCGCGGGTATCGCCAAAGGCATGAAGCATCAGCAGCATGGCGTTCTGGCCGGGTTCGCTGATCCCGGCCTGGGCAAACCGGCGGGCCGCCTCCCGGATCAGCGCGTCATAGGTGGGCGGCGTCACGCATGCGGCTCCAGCCAGATGCGGTTGCCTTCATAATCCACGACAATGTGGAAATTGCGCAGCACCGAGACGCCGATATTGGCATCGGCCCCTTTCTCATGAGGGGAGACCGCCGCCGTCACATCCTTCAGTGTCAACCCACCAATCTCGAGCGTCTCGATACGGACGAGCGTGCGCTCCACATCTCCGCCGATGCCACCGCCCATCTTGGTACCGAGTATGTTCTCCGGCGCCAGCAATCCGGCGCGCTCGGCAAAGGACCGGCTGAGCAGAACTTCATTGCCATTGCCCAGATCAAAATCGGCAAGCACGGCAACCCCGTTGACCGACGCGCTGAGCTGCTTGATGCCGTGGGCATCCTGCAGCGGCAGGGGATCAGAAGCGGGCACGGCGTCCGGGCCGATCTCAGCGATCTGGGCCGCCTCGATATCTATCGCGTAAATACCCGCATCGAAAAACTCCCGGCCGAGCACGACCGTCAGCGGCGCGCCGACGACGCGCTGCGAAATATCCGTCAGGTCAAGGATTGCCACCATCCGGTCCTGCAGCGTTTTACCGGCAGCCTTCAGCGTCACGCCTTCGGCAAACTGAACGCTTTGCGTGCCTGCGCCCGTGCCCCGGGCCTCCTCCTCGCCAAAGGCGGCAAGGCCCGCGGTGGTGGCAAAGGCGGTGTCCACCAATGTCATCTCCGCGCCCGAATCCAGCAGCGCGTCCGTAGCAATGCCCTGAACCTCCACGGGCAGGAAAATCCGGTTGCCCACCACACGCAGGCTGGCCGGCGCCGTGGCCTGAGCGGTTATGGCGGGCGCTGCCTCAGGCGTGCTGGCGCAGGCGGCAACACCTGCCATGAGGGCCACGAGCCATCCAAGGCGTACAGACATCAATTTGCCTCCAAGGCCGCCAGGCGGCGCGACTGATCTTCCGTGATCAGAGCTTCGATCACATCGCCGAGTTTGTCGCCCGCGATGATCCGGTCAAGGGAATAGAGCGTCAGGCCGATGCGATGATCGGTGACGCGGTTTTCCGGATAGTTGTAGGTGCGCACCTTCTGGCTGCGGTCGCCTGAGCCGACCTGGCTGGCGCGCGCTTCAGAGCGGGCGGCATCCTTCTCGGCGCGCTCGCGCTCATAGAGGCGGATCTTCAGCTGTTCCATCGCCTTTTCGCGGTTGACGTGCTGGGACTTCTCCGAGCTCGTCACGACAATATTGGTCGCAAGGTGGGTGATGCGCACGGCCGAGTCGGTCTTGTTGACGTGCTGGCCGCCCGCGCCCGAAGCGCGCATCGTATCGATACGGATGTCTTCCGGGCGCACCTCGATCTCGATGTTTTCCGGAGCCGGAAGAATGGCGACGGTGGCTGCCGACGTATGGATGCGGCCCTGCGTTTCGGTGGCGGGCACGCGCTGGACACGGTGAACGCCGCTTTCCCATTTCATCCGCCCGAACACGCCGTCACCCGATACGTTCGCGATGATTTCCTTGTAGCCGCCCGCGTCTCCCGGCGAAGCGTCCACAATCTCGACCTTCCAGCCCATGAGCTGGGCAAAACGGGTATACATGCGGAAGAGATCGCCGGCGAACAGGGCCGCCTCGTCCCCGCCCGTGCCCGCGCGCACCTCCAGCACGATGTCGGCCTTGTCATCGACATCCTTGGGCAGGAGCAGGATCTGCATTTCCTGCTCGAGCGCGGGCAAGCGCTCACGCAGATCCTCGATCTCCATCTCGGCCAGTTCGGCCATTTCCCTGTCGCCGGAGGCGAGCATCGCTTCGGCTTCGGAGAGGCCCTTGCGGGCCGACATCAGGTCGCGCGCCTTCTCGACCACCGGGCGAAGCTCGGCGTGTTCCTTGGAAAGGGTGATGATCTCCGAGGAGTCGGAGGTTGCGCCCATCCGGGCCTCAACCTCCTCGAACCGGTCGATCACCTGCTGAAGGCGCATCTGGGACAGGGCTGACATGCCCGCCCTTTAATCCGCTTTCCGGCGGCATGGAAGCCCGCGCGGCTGTCAGGCGAAGATGCGCAGGGCTTCCTTCCCCGCCAGGAAGAACAGGCAGAAGGTGCCCGCCGTGAACACCAGGAAGCGCAGCGCCACCGAGCCGATCACGATCTGCACGAAGGAATGCACCACCCGCAGTGCCACATAGGCCCAGGCGACCAGGGTGGAGAGGTTGTCCCCGCCCCCGGTGAGCGCGGCGAAGAACATGAGGGCGTAGAAGATCGTCGGCTGCTCGTGCAGGTGGTTGTAATTGTCCGCTGCCGAGCGGACATGCGGGGGCAGCTTTTCCGAATAGGTGCCCGGATGGCGCGCGTCATCCGGCTTGATGCCCGCCTTGCTGAAGGCCGGCAGGCGCAGGGCATACATCCAGATCCACATCACGCAGGTCCAGATAACCAGCGCCAGAACCGGTTTCAGGAATTCGATTTCAGGTATTGCCATTGTTGTTGCCTCCCACAGCTTTGTTATTGCCGGAGAGCTTAGGGCGCTGTCACCTGGCTTGGCAACTGAGCTGTTTTCTGCAGATGCGCCTTCAGGAAGCCGAGGAAGGCTTCAATGTCATCGTCCACGATGCTGTGGCCGCCGGGGCGCAGGAAGAAGGCAATGTCGGCCGCCGGATCGAAATGGGACATGTCGTCCTTCAGGCCCGTCTCGCCATAGGCGCGCCAGACAGCGCTGGCGGCATAGGCGGCGCGGTAGCTGGAATTGGGATCGGCCCAGACATCCCGGCGGGCATTGCCGAGGAACAGCGGACGCGGCGCAATCAGCGCCAGCAGGTGATGCTGGTCGAAGGGCAGCGTGGCGGGGTCTGCTGCATAGTCCGCCGCTGTGGGGGCCAGCCAGTGAGGATAGGACTTCACCATCCGGTCGAGCCGTTCCCCCGACGGCGAGCGGGAGAGCGCGGCGCCGCCAAAGCCTGACTGGTGGGCAATCACAGCGTCCACGCGCGGGTCCCAGGCAGCCGCCAGAAGCGCGGCCTTGCCATGGCGGGAATGGCCGAGAATGGCCGTGCGGTTGGTGTCGATCCGCTCATCGGCCTCCAGCGCCGTGATCACGGCGGAATAGGCATAGGCCCAGGCCATCAGCGTGCTGCCGGGATTGGGATTGCCGCCAAGGGCCTCAATCGCCGGGCCGGCTTCGTCCTTGTCATCAGGCACGAAATCGCTGGCATGGAAGCTGGCATAGGCAAAGCCGGCATCGAAATAGAGATCGATCGGGGCCTCGGCGATATATTCCCCGAACACGGCGGAAATGATCATGCTGGCGAGCTTGCCGAAATCCCGCACGGTGCAGGCGTCCCCATCCATGCTGGTGACGGGCTGCTCGGGAAAGGTGGCGCAGTTGGAGCCAAAGGTCTGCGCGATCACGACGGGCACATGCGCGGCGCCCGCGGGGAACGCTGCCACGAGCTGGAAGGTGCGCGCGCCGGGGCCTGCGCCGATGGTGATATCGAGTTCTTCCAGCGTGCCGCGGCCGTCCAGATAGTCCGGAACGATCACCCGCCAGTCGCCGAAGCTGACCGGCAGGTTTTCCGGCCAGGCGCCATAGAGGGTGTCCTGCAGCAGCCCCTTCAGGCGGGCACGCTCGGCCGGATCGGAAACCAGCGCGGGAACATCGATCTGCGGGGCGGCCGCCGGCTTGTTGGCCGTATCCAGGCTCGCATAGTTCAGGCCCAGCATGGTGCAGCTGGACCCGACAAGGAGCATCAACCCTGCCAGAAGGCTGAGGCCAATCCAGCGCAAAACTCTCAACACCATAAACAAACCTGGAAAGATGCCCGCTACCGGAGTGTTGCTAGCGCATTGCAGGGGCGCCTCCCAGCCCCCTTCTGTTTTCCCCTTGCGGCCAGCTGCAGTCACGATAGCGTTACGGCATGCGGATGGTGGTTCTACTGATCGGCGGTGTGCTGGGCCTGGCGGCGGGGGCGGTGACGGCCCTGTTTGCGGCAGGCATGTTCGGCGCGGGCGCGGGTTTCAGCGATGAGATCAATGTCGATGGCTGGAAAAGCGACTGGACCATCGGGTCGGCGGCGGCCAATCCCTGGACGCGGGCGCGGGTTGCCCGCCACGGCCTCCTGGCCCTCACCAAGGAAGAAGCGGTCTATTTCACCACAGGCGTGGACGCAGATGGCAGGCGCCTCTCCGAAGACTGCAGCTATGAAGTCAGCGGCGGCGACATGCCCGGCCTCTGGTGGTCGGTGACCCTCTATGACGCGGGCAGCTACCTGCCGCTCAACAAGGACAACGCCCTCTCTTTCGACAAGACCAAGGCGGCCGCCTCCGGCGACGGCGGCGCCTGGGCTTTCACCATCGCGGCCGGCGGGCCAGAGACCGGGAACTGGGTGTCCAGCCAGAACGCCGGCGTGTTTGACCTCACCTTGCGCATCTACAAGCCCACGCCGGAGCTGATTGCAAATCCGGAAGACGTGCTGCCCGCGCCGGTGATCAAACGCCTTTCCTGTGGAGGGGCCGCCTGATGCGTGGCTTCATTACCGGGCTTGCCGCCTTTGCCGTGACCTTCCTGATTGCGCATTTCGGGGTGCTGACCGCCCTGCCGGGCAAGATCATGTCAACGGTCCGGGAACGGATGGCCGAGCGGGGCCTGCCGGTGCATGCCTGGGCGATGAGCCCGCGCGTTACGCCGGAAACCCAGACCGTGGTGCGCCCCTCCCCCGATCTGGCCTATGCCATCTGCCTGATCGACGTGTCGAAGGGGCCGGTGGAGCTGACCGTGCCGGCCTGGCCGGATTATGGCTCGCTGTCGATCTTTGAGGCGGATACGGACAATGTCTATGCCGGCTCGCTCGACGCGCGGGCCGACGGCACGCCGGCCATCCGCCGGGTGATCGTCGCGCTGGAGGGGCAGGATCTCTACCAATATGGCGAGGCCGAGCAGGTGATCCTGAAAAAGCCCGAAGCGCTCGCCCTGATCCGGCGGCTCGCGCCGTCGCAGGCCGCCTATGAAGCCGCCGCTGGGCTGATCCTGGCGAGCCGCTGCGCGCCGCTCTGATCTGACCTTTAGTGTTTATTCAGCCGGCACTTCTGCCGTTTCAGCCTCGCGCTGGGCTCTCAGGCGCGCGGCCTTTTCCTCGACCAGCCTGACGATATGCTCCACCATGTCGGCGTTCGAGACATTATGGTCTGCCCGTCCGTTGACGAACATCTTGCCGCTTTCCTTGCCGCCGCCAGTGAAGCCAAGATCGGTCAGCGCCGCCTCGCCGGGACCATTGACCACGCAGCCGATGATCGACAGCGAGATGGGCTCCGAGATATGCGCAAGGCGCTTTTCCAGCGTCTCTACCGTGCGGATCACGTCAAAGCCCTGCCGCGCGCAGCTCGGGCAGGCCACGATGTTGACCCCCCGCGTGCGCAGGCCGAGGGATTTCAGCATTTCGAAGCCGACCTTCACCTCTTCCTCCGGCTCTGCCGAGAGGGAAACGCGGATCGTGTCGCCGATACCGGCCCAGAGCAGCGCGCCCATGCCGATGGAGGATTTGACCGTACCCGTACGAAGCCCGCCGGCCTCGGTGATGCCCAGATGCAGCGGCGCATCGGTGGCTTCGGCGAGGGCCTGATAGGCGGCCACCGTCAGGAACATGTCCGACGCCTTCACCGAGATCTTGTAATCATGGAAGCCGAGATCATCGAGAATGCGGGCATGATCGAGCGCGCTTTCCACCATCGCGTCCGGGCAAGGCTCGCCATACTTTTCCAGGAGGTGGCGCTCGAGGCTGCCGCCATTGACGCCGATGCGGATCGAGCAGCCATTGGCGCGCGCGGCGGCGACGACTTCCTTCACCCGCGCGGGCGAGCCGATATTGCCGGGATTGATCCGCAGGCAGGCAGCGCCGGCGTCAGCCGCCTCGATGCCGCGTTTGTAATGGAAATGGATATCCGCCACGAGCGGCACGGGGCTCGCCTTGACGATCTCGTACATGGCCTTGGTCGACTCTTCGGTCGGGCAGGACACGCGCACAATGTCGGCGCCTGCCTCAGCGCAGCGCAGGATCTGCGCGATTGTGGCGGCGGCGTCCTCGGTCGGCGTGTTGGTCATGGTCTGGACGGCAATGGGCGCGTCGCCGCCGACCAGCACATTTCCCAGCCGCACCTGACGGGACTTGCGGCGCTCGATATTGCGCCAGGGACGGATCGGATTGTGGCTCATGGGGCGTCTCGCACGGGCTGGGCCTCATCGGCAGATGAGGTCAGGCCAGATGTGGCGCCTGGAAGGCGCCCCGTAAAGGCCTCACGGTGTCGCCTTGCCGCTCTCGGTGGCCGCCACTTCCGGCGGCGCCAGGAGTTCAGCGGCCCGCGGCAGCTGTTCGTCGACCGCCAGAGAGAAGACCTGCGCGCCCTCCGGCCCGACGGTTCCGACCACCATATCGCCGACACGCCACTCGAAATCGCCGCCATTGCGGGCCGATACGGTCCAGCCGGCATTCAGGCGCGGGAAGAAGGTTTCGCCCTGCGCCAGCGTGCGGCTGAGGAAGATGGTGCCATCGGCGCCGCGCACTTCCAGCCAGCCCTGGCGGACGGCCACGATCGCCAGCGGCAGATCGACCGCCGGGCGGGTTTCGGTGCGCACATTGTCAAACAGGCTGTCGCGCGCGCCGGAAACGGCCACGGGCGCCTCGCTGAGGGGTTCTTCCGGCGCGTTGTTCATCATCACCATGGCGGTGACGCCGGCAGCGATGACAGCGCCGAGCATCGCGGCGCCGGCGACGATCAGGGGCCATTTGGTGCGCTGTTTCTGGATCTGGCCGATCTTGGGCACCGGGGCTGCGGTTTTCACCTCATCCAGGCCGCCACATTCGCGGGTGTAGCGCTGCACCACTTCCTGCTCGGGCAGGCCCAGATAGCGCGCATAAGTCAGCAGATAGGCCTTCAGATAGCCCGGCGCGATGGACTGAACTTCCATCCGCTCGATCCCCATCAGGAAATTCTCGCGGATGCGGGTTTCCTTGGCGATCTCCGTCAGCTGGTAGCCGAGCGCTTCGCGCACGCGGCGCAGCACCTGCCCCATACGAAGGGCTTCGCCTTCATATTCGGCGGTGCGGAAAATCTCCTCGGCCCGGACACGGCCTTCGCGCACTTCCAGCTCCCGCGCGGCGCGCGGGGAGATGGGCGTAACATTCGAACGGTCCGTTCCGTTTTCAGTCACAGTTGCTTCGGACTTCTGTCCGTCCTCTACCGGTTCAGGCGTCATGATGTGTGCCATATTCTACCAGTCTCTTCGACCGCTGCCATATGGGTGTCAAATTTGGCAAAAAACGGTCCAGGCCAAGAAAAATCCGCCATCATCCCGTCATAACCGGCTTCAGGCGTCCGGTATATCTGCCCCATGCTCCAGTGCTATCCTTAACACTTGGTTACGGAACGCTCCGTTCGGTTCATTCAGCGCCTGATCCAGGCCGCGCCGGAACCCTGCCAGATCAATGGAGCGGAGGGCCTGTTTGACCGGGCCGATGGAGGAGGCCGACATCGACAGGCTGGTATAGCCGAAGGCGGCAAAGCAGAAGGCCGCGAGCGGGGTGGCGGTCGCCTCACCGCACACCGACAGCCGGATACCGGCCGTCTGGCAGGTCTCCGCCACCATCCGCAGGAAGCGCAGCGCCGACGGGCTGATCAGGGCGTACCGGTCTGACACAGACGGCGTCATCCGGTCAGCCGCGAAGAAGAACTGCAGGAGATCGTTGGTGCCCACCGACAGGAAATCGACCTCGCCGGCCAGATCCGGCAGGGCAAACGCCAGGGCGGGGGTTTCCAGCATCACCCCGATTTCCAGCTTCGAGGGCTTCCGGCCGGTCCGCTTCAGCGTCCAGACCACCTCTTCCTCCAGCAGGGCGCGCGCCTCGCGGAACTCCTCCGGCGTGGTGACCATCGGGAACATGACCGTCAGCGCCCCCTCCCCCGCTGCGCGGACAAGCGCGCGCAGCTGGCGGCGGAAAAGCCCCTTGTGATCGAGGGCAAAGCGGATCGACCGCCAGCCGAGCGCCGGGTTTTCCTCGCGCAGCTGGTTGAGGATCGGCAGCACCTTGTCGCCGCCAAGGTCCAGCGTGCGGAAGATGACGGGCCGTCCGCCGGCCCGGTCCAGCACGCGGCGGTAGAGCGCAATCTGGTCTTCCAGGCGCGGCAGGGTTTCGGAGACAAGGAACTGGAACTCGGTGCGGAAGAGGCCCACCCCGTCGGCCCCGGCCTGATCCATCATGTCGAGATCAAGATCGAGACCGGCGTTCAGCATCAGCGAGACGGTCTTGCCGTCTTTCGTCTCCGCTGGCAGGCCGCGCAGGCTGGCATAGATGGCCTGACGCTCCGAACGCAGCGCCACGCGGGACTTGTAGGCGTCATAGACCGCATCATCCGGGCGGATATGGGCCTGCCCCTGCTCGGCATCGACGATCACATAATCGCCCTGCTCGATCAGCGTGGTGAGACCCTCAATGCCGCCGATGGCGGGAATGGAGAGCGCGCGGGCCACGATGGCGGCATGGGATGAGGCGGCGGCCTCTTCCATCAGGATGCCCTTGAGGCCGAGCTTGGCATATTCCAGCAGCTCTGCCGGGCCGAGGCGCCGGGCCACGAGCACGCTGCTCTCGCTTGTGATCTGGGGCTTGTTCTCATCCCCGCCGAGGATACGCAGCAGGCGGTTGTCGAGGTCTTCCAGGTCGTGCAGCCGCTCGCGCAGATAGGGATCACGTGCGGCTTGCATCTTCGCGCGGTGTTCGCGGCGGGCCCGGTCAACCGAAGCTTCTGCCGAAAGGCCCGAACGGACGCCCTCCTGCAGCTTTTCAGCCCAGGAAGTGTCATGCGCCAGGAGGCGGTAGGCCTCCATCACATCGCGCGGATCTTCGCCCAGCGCGGCGCCGTCGATCAACATCATCCGGTCAATGCTGGCGCGCAGATCCTTGAGGCCCTGCTCCAGCCGGAGGGCTTCCTCCTTCTGATCCGCCGCAAAGAAACGGGCGGCCGGCACGACCGGATCGTGCAGCACGGCGCGGCCATAGCCGAGGCCTTCGCAGAAGATGCGCCCGCGCAGATTGCCGCCATTCTGCCCGCGCGCCCGGCGGTCTGGCTGGGCGCTGAGCTGGTCTTCACTGATCCTGTGGACAATCTCGGCCAGCACCATGGCGATGGTCTGGAGGGTTTCGACCTCCTCATCCCGGTAGGACCGCTCGGTGCGGTTCTGGACGACAAGCACGCCGATCACCCCGCCGGTGCGCAGGATCGGCACGCCTAGGAAGGCGTGGAAAGGGTCTTCCCCCGTTTCCGGGCGGTAGGAGAAGGCCGGATGGCGCGGCGCGTCTTCGATGGCGATCGGCTCGGCCGTGCGGGCAACATAGCCGACAAGGCCCTCGGTCGAGCCCATGCGCGTCTTGTTGACGGCTTCGGGCTTCAGACCTTCGGTGGCGATCAGCAGCAGGGTGCCATCGGCCTCCCGGTGGTAGATCGAGCACACATCGGCGACCATGGTGGACGCAATCAGATGCACAACCTGATCGAGGCGCGAACGGGTCTCGCCATCCTCCGCCATAACCTGGCGAAGGCTGTTCATCAGAACTCGGGTGGCCGGCAGGTTATACGGCATGTTCCCCCGGTCTACGGTGACCCGTCAGTCTGCGTCCAGCCCGAATGCTGTATGAAGTGCCCGGACCGCCAGCTCTGTATAGGGCGCCGCGATCAGAACGGAAATCTTGATTTCGGAGGTCGCGATGACATCAATGTTGATGCCTTTCTCCGACAGGGCAGTGAACATCTTTTCGGCAACCCCGGTATGGCTCTTCATGCCAACGCCGATGATCGAGATTTTCGACACGTCGCGGGCAACCTCGATCCGCTCATAGCCGACTTCGGCCTGGAGCTTCTCCAGCGTCTCGCGCGCAAACGGGCTGTCGCGGTCGGTGCAGGTGAAGACGAGGTTTGCCTTGGAGGCTTCGCGGGAAGACGCCTGGACGATCATGTCCACGTTCACACCGGCGCGGGCGAGCGCAGAGAAGATCTTGGCCGAGGAGCCCGGCTTGTCGGGCACGCCGTAAAGGGTGACCTTGGCCTCGTCCCGGGAATAGGCAACGCCGCTGACGACCTGTTTTTCCACGATCTCTTCCTCTGAGCAGACGAGGGTGCCGGGGCTCTCCTCGCCGGGTTTCACAAAACTGGACAGCACGCGCACCGGCACGCCATGGTTCATGGCGAGCTCAACCGAGCGCGTCTGAAGCACTTTGGCGCCAAGCGAAGCCATTTCGAGCATTTCCTCATAGGAAATCTTGTCGATGCGCTGGGCCTTCGGAACGATGCGGGGATCGGTGGTGTAGACCCCGTCCACATCGGTATAGATGTCACAGACCTGCGCGCCGAGGGCGGCGGCGACGGCCACGGCGCTGGTGTCAGACCCGCCCCGGCCAAGCGTGGTGACGCGGAATTCGTCAGTCACGCCCTGGAAGCCGGCGACCACGGCAATCTCGCCGCTGTCGATGGAATCGGGCAGCGAGCTGTCGTCAAAGCCCATGATCCGGGCGCGGCCATGGCTGTTATCGGTCTTGAGGCGCAGCTGCCAGCCGAGCCAGGAGCGGGCTTTCAGCCCCCGGCGGCGCAGTGCCAGCGCGAGGAGGCCAGCGGTGACCTGCTCGCCGGAGGCGACGACCACGTCATACTCATCGTCGTAAAGATGACGCGGCAGTTCCTTGCCGGCAGCGCCGTCTGCCAGGGCGACGAGCTTGTTGGTCTCGCCCGACATGGCCGAGACGATGACAGCCATCTTCTCGCCTTTCGCCGCCCGGGCGGCTACGATCTCCGCCACATTGGCAATACGGTCGAGATCGCCGACCGAGGTGCCGCCGAATTTGAGTACTGTCCGCGCCATTTCGCCCCAAATACCTTCTGGCCCCTTGAGGCCCGCTCATTTATCGGCCCCTCTAGAAGAAAGTTCGGCCGGGATCAAACAGGATTGCTAAACAATGGCGAGAACAATTGACGCGTCTGACACCCCGCCGGTGACCCCCAGCATAGACCCTGCGGAAGTGGCGAAGTTTTCCGCCATGGCGGCCGACTGGTGGAACCCCAACGGCAAGTTCAGGCCTCTTCACCGGTTCAACCCGACCCGGCTGAAATTCATCCGCGAGACGGCCGAGCGGCATTTCGGCCGCCCGAAAGGCCAGCTGCGCCCGCTGGATGGCCTGCGCCTGCTCGACATCGGCTGTGGCGGGGGCCTCGTCTCCGAACCGATGACGCGGCTGGGCGCCAAAGTCACCGGGGTCGATGCGTCGGAAGCCAACATCAAGACGGCGCTGACCCATGCCGCCGAACAGGGGCTCAAGATCGACTACCGCGCCGGAACCGCTGAAGGCCTGCTGGCGAGCGGCGAAGCGGCGTTCGATATCGTGCTGAACATGGAAGTGGTCGAGCATGTGGCGGACCCGGCGCAGTTCCTGAAGGATACCGCGCGGCTGGTGCGGCCCGGCGGGCTGATGATCGTGGCAACGCTCAACAAGACCGCCAAGGCGCTCGCCACCGCCGTGATCGGGGCCGAATACATCCTGCGCTGGCTGCCGCCGGGTACGCATGACTGGTCGAAATTCCTGGCGCCCGAAGACGTGGCCGGCCCGCTGGAAAGCGCCGGCATGGAAACAGAGCCCGCCATCGGGGTGAGCTTTCAGCCGCTGAGCGGAGAGTGGAAACTCTCCGGCGATACCAGCGTCAACTATATGGTCGTTGCCCGGAGGCCTGCCGCATGATTGCCCTTCCCTCTCCCGCGACGGTGCATGGCTTCTGGTTTGGCGGATCGGCCGCCTCGCCCGAAGTGCTCAAGACCCACGCGCCGCTCTGGTTCAATGGCGGAGAAGCTTTTGACCGGCTGCTGACCGCGCAGTTCCAGCCGCTGCTGGAAACGCTGTCGGCCGGGCCGCTCGCCCATGGCTGGGCAGCGCGCAGCGGCCGGGACCGCCTCTGCGCCATCATCGTTCTGGACCAGATGAGCCGCAACATCTTCCGGGGCAGCCCGCGCGCCTTTGCGCAGGACATGCTGGCCCTTCATCTGTGCAAGGAAGGCCTGGCCGCCGGCGAGGACCGCGCGCTTTCCGAAACCGAGCGGGTGTTCTTCTATCTGCCGCTGGAACATTCCGAAGCGCTGGCCGATCAGCAGCAATCGGTAGCCCTCTTCACCCGCCTGGCAGACGAGGCGCGCGACCCGTTCCGTGACTTTGCGAAGAACACGCTCGACTATGCGCATCAGCATCTCGACGTGATCGCGGAATTTGGCCGCTTCCCGCATCGCAATGAGGCTGTTGGCCGCGAAAGCACGGACGCGGAAAAGGAATGGCTGGCCGAGGGCGGCGGCTTCTGACCTCAGCTGCCGGCGGCGCCTTCAGGGGCTTGGGCAGAGGCAACTTCCACCCGGCCTTCCAGCTTGCGGGCGGTTTCTTCCTGCACCGCGCGGGTGAGCGGATATTTGCGCGCCAGCTGGCCAGCCAGCAGATAGAGAAGCCCCGGCAGGAAGCCGAACACCAGGACCAGCCCGAAGGTCGCCCCATCCGAATTCTCCTGCCCCGGACGGAAACCGGCAATCCGGCCAACGAGGAAATACCCCACGCCGAAGGCGAGGCTGGAGCCAACCTTGTTGAAGCTGGTCAGCAGGGCGTAGAAATTGCCCGCCCGGTTTTCGCCGGTCTGGGCGGCCTGCCATTCGACCACATCCGCCGTCATGGCGCGCGACAGGAAGATCGGCGCGCTGAAGGGAATGCCCGCAATCAGCGAGGCAATCAGGAAGGTGGTGAAGTTGCCGAAAGGCGCCAGCGGAATGAAGGCGATGAAGGCAATGCCGGAGAAGGTGGTGGCGATGAAGAAGGCGTTGCGCTTCTCGGTCTTCTTCGCCAGCCAGAGCCAGAAGGGCAAAGCCAGGATCGCCATCACGAAGAACAGCATCAGCGTCAGGCTGGTCTGCCAGTCTTCAGCGCCGAAGGCATATTCGGCCACGAAGAGGAAGTTTGCCGCCGTCACCGAGATGGCTGTGGAGACAAGCAGCTCCATGGTTACAAGGCGGCTGAACATCGGGCCGCGCAGGGCTTCGATCAGTGGGCGGATTTCGAACTTCTCGACTGACTTTGACTCGCCCCGCAGGCGCGGGTCGGGCACGAAGAAGCAGGAGAGCGCAGCGGCAATCGGCAGGGTGAGGATCATCATCCAGCCCATCACGGCCACCTGGCCGAACCTGTCTGCCTCCACGCCGAGCGTGGAGAGGATCAGCGGCACGGCGAGCAGCACCAGCATCGAGAAGACCGAGATGATTTCCGGCCAGAGGAAGAGACGCGAGCGGTCGTCATAGTCACTGGCAATCGCCGGCACCCAGGAGGAGCGGGAAGTCTGCAGCAGCGTGAAGCCGACATAGAAGACCAGCATCCATCCGATGAAATAGCCAGGCCCCGCCCCGACCGGCGGCATGTAGACGAAGAAGGTGGAGATGCCGAGGATCGGCACGCACAGGATGATCCAGTGGCGCACCCGGCCAAGCGGCGTGCGGTAGCGGTCGACCATATAGCCCATGACCGGATCGGTCACGATGTCCCAGAACCGCAGGAGCATGAAGAGGAGCCCTGTCAGCTCCAGGCCGAGGCCGACGCCGTTGGGCGCTTCATTGGCATAGAGCGGCGCAAGGTAAACGCCCAGCGGCAGCCCGACGCCGGCGATGGGTATACTGAGGGAGGCGAACGCCAGTACGCGCGGAAACGACAAACGCTTGGAAGGTGATTGGGACATGGCGCGCACAGTGCCTTGGGCGAAGGTGACGGCCAAGTCATTTTTTAAGTCTCCGGTTGCTTGACGTGGCGCCGATGCCACGCAAACTGCAGCGCCAAAAGCAGAGGGAGGACGCGGCGCCATGATCCGCAACATACTGATTGGCCTCGGGGCCATCATCGGCATCCTTGCCGCGGTCGTCCTGTTCCGCACGGCAAGCTATGGCGCCGATCCGGTCGGCGGGCGGGTGGAGCTTCCGCAAGCGCCGGCCATCTCGTCTGACCGCGGCGCACAAAATCTTGCCGCCGCCATCCGCTTCCGCACCATCACGGTGGCCCCCGGCGATCCTCGTCCGGGTCAGGAGGAACCGTGGATCCAGCTGCATCAATGGCTGGAGGAAACCTATCCGGCCGCCCATGCTGCAATGCAAAAGGAACTGGTGCCGGGCACGCTGACCCTGCTCTACACCTGGGAAGGTTCCGACCCCGCGCTGAAGCCCATTCTCCTCATGGCGCACCAGGATGTGGTGCCGGTAAATATCGGCACGGAGGGCGACTGGACGGGCGCGCCTTTCGAGGGCGAGATCATCGACGGCTATATCTATGGGCGCGGAACGATTGACGACAAAGGCTCGCTGGTCGCGCTGATGGAGGCGGCCGAGGCGCTTGCCGGGTCCGGATTCCAGCCGCGCCGCACGGTTTATTTCATGTTCGGCCATGACGAGGAAGTGTCCGGATCGGGCGCAGAGGCGGGCATTGCCCTGCTCAAGGCGCGCGGCATCGAGCCGGAAATGGCGCTGGATGAGGGCTTCATGATCGTGGACCCCTCCCCCCTGACGGGCAAGCCGATGGGCTTTATCGGGATTGCGGAGAAGGGCTATCTGACGCTGGAAATCATCGCCACCGGCGAGGGCGGGCATTCGTCGACGCCGCCGCGCGATTCGGCGGCTGTGCGGCTTGCCCGCGCGGTCGTCGCGCTGGACGACAACCAGATGAAGGCGGATTTCAGCAAACCTCCGGTGTCTGATCTTTTCCGCTCGGCGGCCAATGACATGCCCTTTATGCAGAAGATGGCCTTTGCCAATCTCTGGCTGTTTGAAGGCATGATCGACCAGCAGATGAGCGGCATTCCGGCGGGCAATGCGATGATCCGCACGACCACGGCGCCGACGATGCTGGCGGGCTCTGCCAAGGAGAATGTGCTGGCCCAGCGCGCCAGCGCGATGGTGAACTTCCGTATACATCCCAATAATACCGAAGAGGACATTCTCGAACATGTCCGCACGGTAACTGCCGGGATCGAGGGCATCGAGATCAAGGTTGGCCAGCAGGGCATCCGGGGGGAAGGCGCCTCACCGGTTTCGCCGACGAATAATCTTGCCTATGCGGTTCTCGCCAGCGTGGCGGAGGCAATATCGGGCGGCGCGCCGGCCGCGCCGGGGCTGGTGCTGGGGGCCACCGATGCACGCTATGCCAGCGCCATTACCCCGAATGTCTATCGCTTTGCCCCGGCGATCATGTCTCCCGATGACCTCACCGGTTTTCACGGCACGAATGAACGCCTGGCGGTGGAGAATATGGGCCGGCTGGCCACGGGCTATGCCCAGATCATCTTGGCGATGGACGCCGGGGAATAAGCCAGCGGGTTTGGCCGGAACGCGCGGGGGCGCGGCCGGTGTAGCGTTTTTTACTGAGAGCGGCCCCACCCTAGCCCTCCCCATTTTCATGGGGAGGGGACGTGTTGCGTGGTGGGGCGGGCGTTGAGTTTCAGCGGAGAGCGACTTTTCCCCAGGGCGCGACTTGCCCCCTCCCCACAGATGTGGGGAGGGTTGGGGTGGGGCTGCTCTCGGCTAGGAAGTGTCGGGCGTTGCGCCTGGGGCTCCCCCCTCCGCCCCTGCGGGGCACCTCCCCCGCAGGCGGGGGAGGAGGACAGCGCCTGATAGAGAGATTTCGTCCGTTGGGGGATTTTTGGAGTCTTCCGAGAAAATGCTAGCGAGGTTTGGAGAGATGTGACTTTCCCAGACGGGATCATCCCAGCTCGGTTTGACGGCGGCAGGTTTCTTGTAAGCGCGCCAGTAGTCGCCGACATGGACAATGTGGACGTGGCCCCATTTGCTGACCGAGATCAGGAGCGTTCTGAGTTCCTTGTCCTGACGTTTGAAGATCCAGCGCAGCTGCAGCCAGAGATACGGCCAGAAGACTGGCAGCACATGGGCATAGAGGCGGGCGGCGATCTGGGGCGACATGGGAAGGAGTATAGCTCCGTTCCCGGAGGGGGTGGATGAAATTCCTGGAAATCGCCTGTTTGCTGCAGGTTTGGGGGGAATTTTGTTGGATAGGTTTCGTTTTTGCGGAGAGGGGCCCCACCCTATCCCTCCCCACATTTGTGGGGAGGGGACCTGTTGCGTTTGGGGAGAGGTTAGCTCTCCATGAGCGCTACCTGCCCCCTCCCCGCTGGCGGGGAGGGCTGGGGTGGGGCGGTTATCGGCTTGGCGGCCCGTTGGAGGTTTTTCCAGAAAACTCCAAAAAACTCCAACGGCGCTCCAACGCTTCAGGGCACCAGAACGACCTTGCCGACAACTTCGCGGCTGCGCATCATGTCGAAGGCGCGGCGCCAGTCTGCCAGGGGGACTTCGGCGTGGATGCAGGGTTTTACCCTGCCCTCTTCGGCCCATTTCCAGATGGCGTCGAGATTCTGGCGGCCCTTTTCCGGGAACTGGCGGCCATATTCGCCGGCGCGGACGCCGACCACGGAGAAACCCTTGATGAGTGGAATGTTCACGCTGATTGTGGGGATGCGGCCCGAGGTGAAGCCGATGACGAGCAGGCGGCCATCAAAGGCAATGCAGCGGACGCTTTCATCGAACACATCGCCGCCGACCGGATCGTAGATCACGTCTGCGCCGCGCCCGCCGGTGAGCGCCTTGACCTCTTCGCGGAAGCCGCGCGTGACATTGATGACGTGATCGGCGCCGCGCGCCTTCACGTGTTTCAGCTTTTCGTCCGAGGCCGAGGTGGCGATGACGGTGGCGCCGAGGAGCTTGCCGACTTCGACCGCCGCCATGCCAACCCCGCCGCTGGCGCCGTGGACGAGCAGGGTTTCGCCCGGCTGGAGCGCGCCGCGTATGGCAAGGGAGACATAGGCGGTGAGGTAGGCGGCGCCATAGGCGGAGGCTTCGGCAAAGGTGAGCGCGGCGGGCTTTATGCGCAGGCCGGCGGCGGGCAGGACGATATATTCGGAGAAGGCGCCGATGCGGCTGCCGCCGGCGACGTCATCGCCGGGTTTCAGCTCCGTCACGCCCTCCCCCACCGCATCGACCACGCCGGCCAGTTCCATGCCGAGGGTGAAGGGAAGCTCCGGCTTCAGCTGGTATTTTCCCTCCGTCATCAGAAGGTCTGGAAAGTTGAGGCTGGCGGCCTTGACCGCCACGCGCACTTCGCCGGGTTTCGGCTCCGGCAGGGGCAAATCCTGGAGGCCCGTCCCGGCAAAGTCCGGGGCGAGTTGGCTAACGACAAGAGATTTCATTATTTTTTGGCCGCGTAAAAATCGTGGACCATCCGGGCGATCTCGGCGCAGGCGGCGCGCGAGCCCGGCGAGAGGAAGGTGAAGGCGGTAAAGGCATGGGCGAGGTTGTCGTAGCGCTTGTGTTTCACCTTCACGCCGGCGTCCTGGAGACGCTCTGCATATTCATCGCCCTCATCGACCAGCGGATCATGGCCGGCGGTGATGACGATGGCGGGCGGCAGGCCGGTGAGGTCTGTCTCCTGGCCGGGCGAGACGTTGAGGTCCGTATAGTCGAAGCCTTCGGGCAGGTATTGCTTCATGAACCAGTCCATCGTGTCCTGGCTGAGGGAGAAGGTATTTCCGAAGGCCGTCTTGGAGGGATAGTGTTTTGAAATGTCGATGGCCGGATAGATCAGCAGCTGGAGCGCGGGCAGCGGGCCGCCTTCGCGTTTCATCCGCTGGCTGATGATGGCGGAGAAGTTGCCGCCCATGCTGTCGCCGCCGACCGCCGCCTTGCCCGCCGGCGCGCCGTATTTCTCCGCATTCGCCACGCCCCATTTATAGGCGGCGAAACAATCGTTCAGCCCCGCCGGATAGATATGCGGGGGCGCGAGGCGGTAATCGACCGAGAGGACGGGCGCCTGCGCGCCCTGGGCGAGCATGCCACAGAAAGCGTGGCAGGTGTCGAGATCGCCGATGACGCCGCCGCCCATATGGAAATAGACGATCAGGGGATGGCGCGGATCCTGCGAGGCGGGCGTGTAGAGGCGCACGGGGATCTGGTTGGCATCCGGGCCCGGAATGGTGAACTCCTCGACGCCGACGCCGCCGGGCAGCTTGTCCTGGAAGAGGGCGAGCTGGGCCTTGACCGCCTGCTGGACCATCTCGGCTGGGAGGGTGGACATGGGCGGCGCGTTGCGCCCGTTCCAGGCGACGAGCTGGAGCTGGGGCTCCAGCGTGCGGCCTTCGATGATCATCGGCTTGCCGCCGGCCATGTTGACGATCATGCCGCCGGGCAGGCTGGCGATCGCCTTGGCAATCGTGCGCTGAAGGCTCATGGAATTCCCTCCCTCTCATGTCTCTCTGGAGGGAGAAGGTGACGGCATTTTCGCGCGCCGCCAAGGGGTTCCCCGGCGGCGGGAGACTTATCTCTGCGAAGCGAGCGCCTTCATGCCCGAGAGCAGCAGCGTGCAGGCAAAATGCGTGGCGCCTTCGACATCCACCGGGCGGCGCTTGAGCATGTAATCGCCCATCTCGCGGGCGATGCCGATGGCGGCGGCGGTGAGGTATTCGGTATCGACCGTTGGGTTTATGCCTTGTTTTTCCTGGATATGTTCAAGGTCAGCCCGGATTTCCTGGGCGACGGCCTGCATCTCGGGCGTATCCACGCGCACGCCGATCAGGGCGATATGCGGGGCGCCATTGTCGATGGCCTCTTCATTTTCCCGCGCGATGAAGCCGAAATAGGCGCGGTAGGCGTGTTCCATATAGTCTTCGAGGCTTTCGGCGCGGGCGCGGACATCGGCCAGCCGGTCGCGGAAACGCTGGGTGGAATCTTCGGCGATGGCCTGGAAGACTTCCTCTTTCGACTTGAAATAATTGTAGAAAGTGCCCGAGGCGAGCTGGGTTTCGCGGATGATGTCGCGCACGGTGGTGGCCTCGAACCCGATGCGGGCGAAGACCTGGCGGCCGGCCTGCAGAATGGCGCGGCGGTTGGCAGCCTTGGTGCTGGCGCGCTTGCCGGAGAGGGGGGCGGGCAGTGTGGTATCGGCCATGGATGAGTTTCCCGAATGACGTGGGCTGACACTGCACCGGGCGTCATCTCGCGTCAACTTTGCGATCTCGTAGAGCAGCCATGCGTCCGGCATTGGTCAATCTCCGCCCTGCCCCTGCCCTTTCCCGGACAGGGCCGGACAATTTGTGGACACTTCCGGACAAATCTGGACAGCCTGCGCCCGGCCGGGGCAAGCCCGGTCCAATACCTAGCCGCTGCTGGCCTGCTACTGGATCTCCTCGGGCGGGCGGCCGGGGCGGCTCTTGTATCCGGGGATCGACCAGCCGAATTTCATCGCCCCGCCCCGGATGGCGAAGGAAACGAGGGCGGCGGGGATGGCGGCGGCCATGAGGGGGAGGCCGGCCAGGTGCAGCCCGGTATAGGTGGCCGCGCCGGCCAGCGCCGCAGTGATGTAGATCTCCGGGCGCAGGAGGATGCAGGGCTCGCCGGCAAGCTGGTCGCGCAGGATGCCGCCGAAGCTGGCGGTGATGACGCCCATGACGACCGCGATGACCGGCGAGCCGGTCGCCTCCAGCGCTTTCCACGCGCCGAACACGCAATAGGCACCAAGGCCCACCGCATCGAGCCAGAGGAGAAGCTTGTAGCGGGATTCAAACAGGTGGGCGGTGAAATAGACGAGCACGGCGGTGACGAGGCAGATCATCAGATAGTCGTGATTGACCACCCAGAAGACGGGCACATCAAGGATCAGATCACGCACCGTGCCGCCGCCAACGCCGGTGAAGGCGGCGAAGAACAGGAAGCCGATGATGTCGAGCTGCTTGCGCGAGGCGGCCAGCGCGCCGGTGGCGGCGAAGACGGCGATGCCCGCATAGTCGAGGATCAGGATGGGGTTCATGGCGCGCTCCCTGTGTCAGAGGGAGAGGGATGGGGGAGAGCGAGGGGGGCGTCAATTGGGGAGGCAGGCGGAACCGGAAGAGGGCCTGCCTTACCCCCTCGTGGCTCCGACAGCCGAGCGGCCCTCAGGAAAGGTCGGAGACCACCCTGTTACGTCCCGATCCCTTGGCGGCGTACAAGGCACGGTCTGCCCGGTTGATCACTTCGTCGAGCGTTTCTCCGGGCCCATGCCAGCTTGCTGCACCGATGCTGACCGTCTGGCTCACCCGGTTGCCGGATTCGTCCCGGAACGGATGGTTTCTGACGCTGGAGATCAACCGCCGTGCAATGGCTGCCGCGCTGCGCCGGCCGGTTTGCGGCAGGAGTGCAATAAATTCCTCACCACCCCAGCGCGCAAAGATATCCTCAGCCCGCAAGCCATTCTGGCAGATCTCCGCAAAATTCTTGAGCACGATATCACCGACGACATGGCCGTGCGTGTCGTTCAGCCGTTTGAAATGATCAAGATCCATCATCAGGATGGTGTAATATTCGTTGGCCTCGCTGCAGGCTTCCTGCACGGAGGCGGCGCGTTCAAAGAAGGCCCGCCGGTTCAGCGCCCGCGTGAGCGGATCAACATAGGCAAGCTGGACGAGCTTTTCCTTCATCTGCACATGATGCGAGATTTCACGGATATGCGCGATCATCACCGGGCGCCCGCCCGCAGAGACCCGTTGGATGGAAATGGCGACCGGGATCACTGACCCGTCAGCACGCAGACCTTTCAACTCTCCCGAGCGATTGCCCATATAGCGCGCTGTGCCCTCGCTCTCGGCAAAGGCCCGGACATGCCGGTCATGGCCAATGCGCGCTTCCATTGGCAAGAGATCGGAGAGTGGCCGGCCAAGAATGGCCGATTGCGGATACTGGAACATGACTTCCGCCGCCTGATTGAACAGAACAATCCGTTGGTCGGCTTCAACGCCGATAATCGCATCGGCGGAGGCCGCAACGACTTCGCGAAACAGTTCGCAGGAGCCTTCCGCCAGCAGATTCGTCAACAATGCCGGCATTTCTAGCATAGCGGTCATCAGATTCCATTTCCCCCAACTTCGTCCCCAAGGCCGGGAGACTTTCGCATCCGAAAGCTCAGCCTTTTCCAGCCGTCCAGTATGCATGGATGTGCTGAAATTCAATTAATTCAATGGTTAACAAATTTTTGGTTCTGCATTGTTTGCTACAGAATACAGACTCAGCAACCTTTTCCTATTCCGCCCGCTGAGCATCGCGTTTCATCCGGCGGCGGAGGGAGAGGAAGATGCCGAAAGCGACGCGGATGAGGATCAGGAGGAAGACGCCCATCAGGGGTTCGTCTGTGCCGAAGGCGAACATGGCGCCGAGGATGATGGCGACGTGCAGGGTGACGATGCGGCCATAGGGGGCGGTCATTTCCTCGTCCACCCGCACGCGGGCGATGTCTCCCCGGCCGATGAAGTCTATAAGGTAGGCGGCAAGATTGGCCGCGATGATGGCGCCGAGGAACCAGAGCATGTGCGGCCCGGTGCCGAGGGCCCAGCGCAGGAGGCCTTCCGGGCTGGGCAGGCCGATTTCCTGGTTGGCAAAGGTGGCGATGAAGATGCCATGGCCCCAGCAGAACGCCCCGTAATGCACGCAGAAGAAGGGCGCGAGGAAGAAGACGCCGAGCACGTTGAGCGCGCCCTGGCGGATCTGGACGAGGCCCGCGCCGACCATGCGCAGCACGGTGAAGACACCGATGACAAGATTTTCCAGCCAGTAGAGCGCAACCAGCGGCGTGGCGCCCCAGCCGAACTGCAGGATCGCCCAGAGGGGCAAGAGGTCTACCGCGAGATTGAGCCAGGACAGCGGATCGGCATAGGCGCGCGCGATCAGCGATGGCGAGATTTTCGGTTTCATGGACGCGCCCCCTGCCCGGTCAGGCTCAAGGGTCTGGCAGATCAGTATCCGGCCTGCAACGCCCCTTCATAGGGGGGGAAGGAGAAGGGATCATGGCTGGTGAGGCCGTAGGCGCCTCTGGGATTGTCGATATTGCCGGTGAGGATTTCGTAATGCAGGTGGGCGGCCTGGGCATTGCCGGTGGCGCCCATCTGGCCGACGGGCTGGCCAAAGCCGATGGAGACGCCGGGCGTGATGCCGGGGGCGAAGTAATCCAGGTGAGCGTAGCGGGTGTAGACGCCGTGGCCATGATCGAGCACGACATTCAGGCCGTAGCCGGAGGAATTCTTCGCCTCGATCACCCGGCCGGGTGCGCCGGAATAGACGATGCCGGGCGGGCGGCTGGTAAGGTCTATCCCCGCATGCAGGCGCCCGTCGCGCTGGCCATAGCCCGAGGCGAGGCAGACATCATTGACCGGCGAGGTGGCGAGGATGACGCCGTAGACGACGATGATCGGCTTGAAATCGATCAGCCAGCGGTCCCCATCCATGGCCGGGGCATTGGAGACGCGCATGCCGGGGCAAGTGCGCAGATAGGCGTTTGGCTGGAACGGGCCCTGGGGCGGATTGCGCAGGTCTCCCGGTGGGCCGAAATCCACCGGGGGCATGCGCAGGATGGCCTGAGAGGGGCGGTGGTCTATGGGCGCGGGCGAGGAGGCGCAGGCCGAAACCATCAGCGCCGCCAGCACCAGACCAACCGCCCCTGCCCTCATGCGCGGACCTGTGCCCGCTTTGCCCCGCGCTCGATCTCTTTCAGCAGGTCGCGGACATAGAGATTGAAATCCACCTGCATCCGGTGGCGCGGGCTGTCATAGAAATGGCCGAGATGGGCCTGTTCATCGGCAATCGTCACGCGGTCCATCTCCTCATGCGAAGGGAAAGCGTAGCGCCCTTGCAGCGCGGCGGCCACCAGCTTTGACTGTTGTTCTGCAAAGTTAACCAAAGTGGGCAGCGGCTGGGCAAGGCCGAGGAAGAACAGCGTCTCGCGGCCGGGCTTCACCATCCGCTTGTAGAGGGAGAAGACGTTGTCCTTCGGTGTCAGCTCATCCTGCTTGAAGAAGGGGAAGGTCGTGTTGTAGCCGGTCGCCCAGACGATGGCGTCAACCTCTTCGGTGGTGCCGTCGGTGAAGTGGACGGTGTTGCCATCGAAGCGGACGATGCCGGGCTTGGGCGTGATGTCGCCGCAGCCGACGCGGGTGAGGAATTCTCCGGAGACGGAGGGGTGGCCTTCCAGCGGCTCATGGTCGGGCTTGGGCAGGCCATAGTCTTCCATGTTTCCGATGGTTTTCTTGATCTTCTTCTTGGCGAGCGAGCGGCCAAGGGACGGCGGCATCCAGGCGGGCAGCACGGCTTTGTCAGCGGGCTTGCCGTCCATGTATTTGGGCATCACCCAGACGCCCCGGCGCATGGAGATGAACAGTTTCTGCGCAATCGGGCGCTGGGAAAGCTCAGACGAAATGTCCATCGCGGAGTTGCCGGCGCCGACGATCATGATGCGCTTGCCGCGGAAGTCGTAGGGCTCGAACGGGTCGCGGTAGTAATGAGAGTGGATCTGGTAGCCGGTGAAATTGCCGGGATAGGTCGGCGTGCGCGCGTCCCAATGGTGGCCATTGGCGACACAGACGGCGTCATAGTCGCGGGTTTCGCCGGTTGAGAGGGTGACGCGGTAACGGCCATTGGGGAGGTCTGCGACATCGGTGACGGAGGTGTTGAAGGTGATCGTCTCGCGCAGGCCGAAATGGTCCACATAGTCGTGGAAATATTGCAGCAGCTGGGCGTGGTGGGGGAAATCGGGCCAGTCGGCGGGCACCGGGAAATCCTCGAAGGCGAGGCGCCATTTGGACGTGTCGATGTGCAGGGACTGGTAGCAGGAGGAGACCCCGTTGGGGTTATTATAATACCAGTTGCCGCCGATATTGTCCGACTTCTCAAAGCAATCATAAGGCAGGCCGGCATCCTTCAGGCGCTTGGCCATGGTGAAACCGGAACATCCGGCGCCGATAATACAGGTTTTGGGCTTTGCCGCTGCGTCAAATGCCATTTGGGGCGTCTCCTCTTCCGCCGGGGCGGGTCACGTTTGCCGTTTCTTTGGAATTGGAGCGATGTTATCCGGCTTGGGTAAGGCGTCAAATCCGGACGCGGGGTAAGCCTCTGATGAATGATGACAAAAATGATCCCGACCGTATCGCCGCTGTAATGCGCGAACATGTCGACCTGATGAACTCGGCCGTGCCCTGGGGCAATGAGGTCGGGTTTCAGGTGACGAAGGTGGAACGCGGGCATGTGTGGGGCCTGCAGCCCTGGAGCGAGAAGCTGGTGGGCGACCCGGAAACGGGCGTGATCCATGGCGGGGTGATCACCACCTTCCTCGACAATCTCTCGGGCATGGCCTGCACGGCGGCGATGACCAAGCTGCGCTTTGTGGCGACGATTGACCTGCGGATCGATTACATGCGGCCGGCGGAGAAGGGCCTCGACATCATAGGCGAGGCCGAATGCTACCGGGTGACCAAGAGTGTGTGCTTTACCCGCGCCTGGGCCTATCACGGCACGCGGGACCGGCTGATCGCGACCTCGGCGGGCACCTTTGCCATCAACAAGCCGCGCTTTGGCTCGCAAAGCCCGCAGGGAAAGACGCTGCCATGAACCCCAACCTGACCAATCCGCGCGCGGACGATATAGACGCCATCCTGAAGCGCGTGCCGTTTGCGCAGACGCTCGGCATGCGCTGCGAGGTGATGGGCGACGAGATGACGGCGATCCTGCCCTTTCAGGAGAAGCTGATCGGGAATGTGACCATCCGCGCGCTGCATGGCGGGGCGATCGCGTCCTTCCTGGAGCTGACGGCGATGCTGCAGGTGTTCCTCGTCTCGGACATGCCGCGCCCGCCCAAGCCGATGAACATCACCATCGACTATCTGCGCCAGGGCCATGCCAAGGATCTCTATGCGCGTGCCTTCGTGATGAAGATGGGCCGGCGGATGGCGTCAGTCCGCGCCGAAGCCTGGCAGGAGAACCGGGCCGACCCGGTTTCGGCGATCACCGCGCATTTCATGGTGGCGCAGGACTGACCAAAGCCCCTGCCCGCCCCCGGAGAAGCTGCGCTGATGGCTTCACACCGGGCGCCGGGATGGTATCTTCAGGCGGAACTTGCGGATGATCCGTTCGCACGCAATGCAGACAGGCCCGGATGCGGGCCGGAGATTGGTGGACATATGAAACGCGCCTTTGTTGCCCTCGCCCTTGGCCTGACGGCCTGTGCCAGCGCCCCTTCTGCAGCCCATGCGGACGATCTCGACTGGATGAGCGGGTGCTGGCGCAATGATGACCGCAGCTACAAGGAAGTGTGGACCAAGCCGGAACATGGCTATCTGTTCGGCTATGCGCTGAACCTCAATGGCGAGGTGACGACCTATTTCGAGCAGACTCGAATCGAGCTGGGGACGCCGGCAACGTTCAATGCCTATCCGGGCGGCTTCGGGCCTTCGGCCTTCACCGAAACGAGCCGGGCCAGGAACACGATCACCTTTGCCAACCCCTCACATGATTTCCCGCAGCTGATCACCTATACACGCGATGGCCGCCGCATGACGGCAACCATCTCGCGCATGAATGGCGACCGGGCGCAGACTTTCCAGTTCCGCCGCTGCTAGGCGGGGCCTATTCCTGAGGCTCGTCGGCCGGCAGGTTGGGCTCGCCGCCAAAACGGCCTGCCCAGGCCGGTGTCAGCTTGCCGGAAAGCTCCGAGGCCGGAAGGGTGACCTCATAAGACCCTTCCGCATACGGGCCGGCATCATAGGGCGAGAAGAGCACGGTGATGCCGCCAAACTTGCCGGCCTCGGTGGAGGGCGCGAGGGTGAAGTTCTTGCCGAACTTGCTGGCAGCTTCAGCATCGCTGCCGAGGATTTCCTCAACTTCGGCAGGCACATTCGCGCGGGAGGCATCATCATAGGCGCGCTCTGATTTGGCCTCGATCAGATGTTTCTTCAGGCTGGCGCCATAGCCGGCCATGTCGGTGACGACAGCTTCGAGCGCAACGGGGGCGTCGCTGGCGCGCTCATACACCAGGCCGGTGAGGATATAGTTGGGGTGAGCGCCGGCGGTGTCGACCATGGTGAAGCGCTCGATGCCGATCACATCGCCCGCCTGGGCCGACTGGGTGAAACGGATTTCCATCGAATAGGGGCGGAACCAGTTTTCCTCTCCTGTGGCGGCAGAACGCTCGCGCGCGTCGGTGCCATCGCGGATGGCGTCCGCCTTGAAAGTCTCAAGCTGGGTCTTGGCCGCCGCCATCAGATTTTCGGCGAGCGCCGGCTGGAACGCGGCAATGCGGGAATCGACGACGGCGCGGATGGAATAATCTTCCGCTGTTTCCTCGAAGACGGGGCTGCCAAGGTCTACCGGCAGCGGCACGCTTTCTGGCGAGAGGGCCGCCTCTGCCCCAGCCTCTTCTCCTGAAGCGGCGCCGCCGGCAGGCGCCTCATTTGCCGGAGCGCAGGCGGCCAGCACCAGCGCAGCGATCGATGCGGTGAGGAGAAGACGTTTCATCGGATATTCCTTACAGGCTGAGCAGTTCGGGGTCTCCGCCCTGAGCGGTGATGTTCACACTTACCACGCGCTCTGTGGCGAAACGATGGAGATAATGGGGGCCGCCCGCCTTCGGCCCGGTGCCAGAGAGGCCCTCCCCGCCAAAAGGCTGGACGCCGACCACCGCGCCGATCATCGAGCGGTTCACATAGGTGTTGCCGACCGGGCAGGCCGCCTTCACCGCATTGTGGAAGCTTTCAAGGCGCGAATGGATGCCGAGGGTGAGGCCATAGCCCTTGGCCTTCAGCGCACCGCCGACAGCGGCGACATTATCCGGATCATAGCGCAGGACATGCAGGACGGGGCCGAAGGTTTCCTCGCTGATCTGGTCGAGCGAGGAAAGCTCCACCAAGGCCGGGCCGAAGCCATAGCCGTCTTCACCGATCTTTCCGGCGTCGAGTTGGTGAAGCACTTTGGCTTCGCGGCGCATCCGCTCCATGTGCGCCTGAAGCGCCTTGCGGGCGTCGGCATCGATGACCGGGCCGGTATCGGTTTCGGGCAGAGCCGGATCGCCGAGGGCAAGCTCGTTCATCGCGCCGATGAGACCTTCGATGAGATGATCTGCCGTGGCGTTTGGCAGAAAGGCGATGCGCAGGGCCGAGCAGCGCTGGCCGGCCGAGCCGAAGGCGGAGATGATCATGTCGTCGATCACCTGCTCGCGCAGGGCGGTTGTATCAACGAAGAGGCCGTTGAGGCCGCCGGTCTCGGCGATCAGCGGGATGATCGGGCCATCGCGGCCTGCGAGGGTGCGGTTGATCAGGCGGGCGGTGGAGGTCCCGCCGGTGAAGCAGACGCCGGAGACGCGCAGGTCTGCGGTGAGGGCCGCGCCGACGGTTTCGCCCCTGCCCGGAAGCAGGTGAAGCGCGTCCACCGGCAGGCCCGCCTTGTGGAAGAGGCGGACCGCCTCGAAGGCGGTGAGCGCAGTCTGCTCGGCGGGTTTGGCGACGACCGTGTTGCCAGCTGCAAGGGCTGCCGCGATCTGGCCGGTGAAGATGGCGAGCGGAAAGTTCCAGGGGCTGATGCAGCAGAAGACGCCGCGGCCATGCAGAGAGAGATGGTTTGTTTCCCCGGTTGGCCCAGGCAGGCGCACAGGACTGGCAAAGTCATGCTCTGCCTGCTGAGCATAATAACGGCAGAAATCGACCGCTTCGCGCACCTCGGCAATGCCATCGGGCAGCGTCTTGCCAGCTTCGCGCGCCATCAGGGCGATGAGCTGGGCGGCGTTTGCCTCCATCGCATCGGCCATGGCGTGGAGGTATTCCGCGCGTTTGGGGCCGCCGAGATGATCCCATTCCGGCTGGTAGGCGGTGGCTGCGTCCAGCGCGCGGTTGATCGCGTCAGCGTCGGCCTCCTTCACCGCGCCGAGCGCGCGGCCGGTTTCAGCGGGCATACGGACGAGTTCGCCGCCGCCGGTTTCCGGCTTGCCCGAGACGATGGGGCCACCGGCAAAGGCCGGGCCGTCATCAAGCGTCTTCAGGGCGGCGGCGAACTGGCCGCGCACGCCAAGCTGGCTGAGGTCATGGCCGGCGGAGTTGCGGCGGCCAGCGCCATAGAGGCGCGGCGGCGTGGGGATGCGGGGATGGCGGCGGGGCCCGATTTCGACCTTGGCGATGGGGTCGGCCACGACCTGTTCGGCGGGGACATCAGGATCAAGGAAGGAGTGGACGAAGCTGGTATTCGCGCCGTTCTCGAGCAGGCGGCGGACGAGATAGGGCAACAGGTCTTCATGCGCGCCGACGGGGGCGTAGACGCGGACGCGGTTTCCGGCGCCGGCGGCTTCATAGAGCGGCTCGCCCATGCCGTGGAGGCGCTGGAACTCGAAGTTCGTGACGCCGGCCGCCTGGGCGAGCAGATCAACCGCCGCGAGGCTGTGGGCGTTATGCGTGGCGAAGGCCGGGTAGATCGCGGGGGACGCCGCCAGCATGGCCTTTGCGCAGGCGAGATAGTGAACGTCCGTCCCCTGCTTGGTGGTGAAGACCGGGAAGTTTGAGAAGCCCTCGACCTGGGCATGCTTGATTTCGCTGTCCCAATAGGCGCCTTTCACCAGGCGGACCATGAAACGGCGGTTTGTTTCCCGTGCCAGATCGGCGAGCCGGTCGATCACGGCGCGGGCGCGCTTCTGGTAGGCCTGCACGGCAAGGCCAAGGCCGGTCCAGTCTTTCAGCGAGGGTTCGCGGGCGAGACGCTCGAATATCTTCAGGCTGATGACCAGGCGGTGGGCTTCCTCGGCATCCAGGCAGAGGCCGATGTTGGCTTTTGCAGCCGCCTCACAGAGGGCGAGCACACGCGGATACATTTCCGCCATGACGCGCGCTTCCTTGACAGCGAGATAGCGCGGATGAAGGGCGGAGAGTTTGACCGAAACGCCATTGGCTTTTTCCGGCGGCAGGGCGGGATCCTTATCGGCGGCAACAGCGGCAATCGCGTCGTGATAGGCCTTGTAATAGCGGTCTGCGTCAGCCGTTGTGCGGGCGCCTTCGCCCAGCATGTCGAAGCTGAAATGCGCCGCATCGCCGGATTTGACCATGCGGCGGCCACGCTTGAGGGCTTCGGAGACGGTCCGCCCCAGGACGAACTGTTCGCCCATGATGCGCATGGCCTGCATCATGGCGGCGCGGATGACAGGCTCGCCGGACTGGCGGACGAGGCCCGTGACGAAATTGCCAGCGCCTTTGTGGGCGTTCTCCGGCGCGCCGATGACGCGGCCGGTGAGCATCAGCCCCCAGGTGGAGGCGTTCACCAACCAGCTGTCGGACTGGCCCTTATGAGCGCCCCAGTCGCCGGAACGGATCTTTTCGGCGATCAGGTCGTCTTTCGTCTCGGCGTCTGGCACGCGCAGCAGGGCTTCGGCCAGGCACATCAGGGCGAGGCCTTCGGAATTGGTGAGGCCGAATTCCTCCAGGAAGCTTTCCATCATGCCCTTGCGGCGGCCCTTGGCGCGGGCGATCACAACCAGCTCCCGGCCCCGGCGGACGGCGCCTTCCCGGATCGGCTGAGGGAGGATGCCTTCCTTGAGCAGGCTTTCGAGGAGGGCTTCCTCATCGGCGAATTTCAGGGCGTCGAGCGCGTCCCAGTCGAGCGCGGTCTGAGGCAGGGTATCGGGCATAGTGTGGGTCCGTCTGGCGAGGCCGGGGCAATATTCTGCCGCTTATACCTGAGCCCGCAGACAAGAATACCCCCATCGGGGGAGCCCCTCAAAACACCCCTGCGCCGCAGTGACCCCCTTTACGCCCCGCGCCAAGCCCGCCAGATTGCGCCCGCAAAGGCCCACGGGGGGCCCACAATCATGGAGCCGGCATGCGCATCATGCTCGTTACCGACGCCTGGGACCCGCAGGTCAACGGCGTCGTACGCACGATGAAGCGCGTTATCGCCGAGACAGAGGCCATGGGCCATGTCTGGGAGATCGTGCATCCGGGGGATGGTTTCATGACCATGCCGCTGCCGACCTATCCGGAGATCAAGCTGGCGCTGTTTGCCCGCCGCAAGATCCGCGAGCGGTTTGACGAGTTCGAGCCGGACGCCGTGCATATCGCCACCGAGGGCACCCTGGGCATGGCCGGGCGCGCGGTGTGTCTCACCGAGAAACACCCCTTCTCCACCGCTTATCATACCCGGTTTCCCGAATATGTGTCGGCGCGCCTGCCGGTGCCGGTGGCGTGGGGCTATTCCTTCGTGCGCTGGTTCCACAAATATTCGGGCAAGGTGATGGTGGCGACGCCGTCGCTGCTCGACGAGCTGCGCCAGCAGCGCTTCATCAACCTCGTCTCCTGGAGCCGGGGGGTGGATACCGAGCTGTTCAACCCCGCCAAGCGCATCGAGGAAGGCCAGCCCGGAGACCCGTTTGCGGGCCTGAAACGGCCCATCTTCCTGAATGTCGGCCGGGTGGCAGTGGAAAAGAACATCGAATCCTTTGCCGAACTCGACCTGCCCGGCACCAAGGTGATCGTCGGCGACGGGCCGCAGCTGGAAGAGCTGAAGAAGAAATACAGGGATGTGGTGTTCCTGGGCGCCAAGTTTGGGGATGACCTGGCCACCCATTATGCCAGCTCCGATGTGTTCGTGTTCCCCAGCCTGACCGATACGTTCGGGCTGGTGGTGCTCGAAGCGATGGCGGCGGGCACGCCGGTGGCCGCCTATGACGCGACGGGGCCGCGCGATGTGATCCCCGGTTCCGGCGCGGGCACGATCACGCCGGTGGGCGGCAATCTGCGCCAGGGCGCCATCGACTGCCTGACGCTCAGCCGCGAGACCTGCCGGGCCTATGCGGAGACCTATAGCTGGCGGGCCTGCGCCGAGGCGTTCATCGAGAACCTGCAGCCCCTGCCCGCGCCCGAGCGCAAACGCTTCTGGCAGAAGATCCGCATCCGGCGGCGCAGGCCACCGGCAGGGCCGGGCTTCTAGGGACGCGGCGTCGGCCGGATCAGTAGCCGCGGCTCTTGGCGACCAGCTGGGCGGCCTTTTGCTGCTGCACGAGCAGTTCATCTTCGTGCAGCGGAACGAGGCCCTGCTCCAGAAGATAGCCGTCCGGGCCGGCGGCGCCGTCATCGACGGAGAACTCCACGAACTCTGCCAGGCCATCCACCAGCGGCAGATTCTGTTCCTTCACATAAAAGAACATCAGACGGGCGAGGCCATAGTCACCGGAGTTGATGTTATCGAATGTGGGCGCAACGCCGCTGAAGGCGGTGCCTTTGATGCGATCGGCATTCTGCTCCAGAAATGAAAAGCCCAGGACGCCAAGCGCTTCGGGAGACTTCATCAGCGACTGAACAATCGCCGAATCATGTTCCCCGAAATCGATCCACCGGCCATCCGTGCGAATGGTGTGGGAACGCAGCTTGAACGCATCTGCGTCGGACGCTTTCAGGTCAGCCAGCTCGGGGACACCCAGAGCGCCCTTCTCCATGCCCAGCTCGTTGAACGCGTCCCGTGTGCCGGATGTCGGCGGCTGGCCGAAGACGAGGATCGGAACATTGGGCAGTTCCGGCGAGACTTCGCTCCAGCGCGTGTAGGGATTCGGGATGAAGCCCCCCTTGCCATCGGGAATATCCTTGGCGAGGGCCAGGAACATCTGGGTTTTTGTCATGCTGAAATCGGGGCCGCCCTTGGCGTTCGCCAGCACGATACCGTCATAGCCAAAGGCCAGCTCGGTAATCTCGGTGACGCCGGCCTTCCGGCAAAGCTCGCGCTCTGAATCGGTCATCGGGCGCGACGCGTTGGCGATGGACGGGGTGATCGGGCCCACGCCCTCGCAGAAGGCCTTGAAGCCGCCGCCGGTGCCGGTGGACTCCACAATCGGTGTCGCAAACCGCGTGACCACGCCAAACCGCTCTGCCACAGGCCGGGAGAAAGGCGCGACCGTGGAAGAGCCGACAATCTTGATCTTCTGATTGCGCGCAATCGCCGGGACAGGCTTGGTGCCCGGCTCGCCGGTATCGAGCTGCGAGAGATCACTCTGGCTGCAGGCGCCCAGAGCAAGCAGCGCAGCGCCCAGAAGGCTGATAAGGCGACGGGACATCGGGAGACCTCCGGGAACAGCGCCAATACCGCAGAGATCGCGGTTTTCGGAGCGCCATTTTACCATGTTTGCAAGCGCTATCTGGCGCAGCACCGTTACTCTTTTGTGACAAGCTTGTGTAACGAGCAAAATTTCTTCTTGCATGCCCGGGCATTGTACACTATTTCGGCCCCTGAAATTCGATGTGGCGGACATCTGGGCTAACCCGACAACCAAGGGGGGCCCCCTGTACTAACGCCCAAAGCTGGTTTGAAGCCCTTTGGAGGTTAGGTGTCATGCACACTTACGCGACCCCGTATCATATTGCGCGCGAGCAAAAGCCCGAGCTGCCGACGTATTGCTTCCGTCCGGAGCGCGTGACGGCGGCTGCGACCTGGTTTGTGGAGAAATTCCCGGCCCAGGCATTCTATGCCGTGAAGGTGAACCCTGCCCCGCACGTCCTCGACGCGCTGTGGGAAGGGGGCATCCGCAGCTTCGACGCCGCTTCCGAAAAGGAAATCGAGCTGATCCGCGGTCGCTTCCCGGACGCCCGCATCGCTTTCCTGCACCCGGTCAAACCGCGTCAGGCGATCCGCCGTGCCTACTTCAATCATGGCGTGCGCATCTTCGTCACCGACTCGATGGCCGAGCTGCAGAAGATTCTCGACGCGACCGACTTTGCAAGGGATCTGACGATCCTGGTGCGCATTGCCGTGTCGAACGAAGGATCGGCCCTGCCGCTTTCGGGCAAGTTCGGCGCCAGCGCCGCGGAAGCTGCTGACATTCTCAGCGTGGCGCGCCGCTATGCTGACGAACTCGGCATTTCCTTCCATGTGGGCAGCCAGGCGATGAAGCCTTCTGCCTGGGCACAGGCGATGGCAGATGCCAGCCGCGTCATCATCGACGCGGGCGTGACCGTGGACATCGTGGATGTCGGCGGCGGTTTCCCGGCAATCTATGCCGACAAGAACCCGCCGGCGATGGACGACTATGTCGCCATGGTGATGCGCTCGTTCGAGAACATGTTCGTTCTGGAGAACGCTGACCTGTGGTGCGAGCCGGGCCGCGCGCTGGTGGCGGAAGCCGAAAGCCTGCTTGTGGGTGTCGATCTGGTGAAGGGCGACGCGCTCTACATCAACGAAGGCTCCTATGGCGCGCTGTATGACGCCGTGCACGAGAACTGGGTGTTCCCGATGCGCGCGATCTCGGGCGACGGACGCAAGCTCGGCCGGATGGTGGAATACACCGTCTACGGACCGACCTGCGATTCGGCCGATATGCTTCCGGGCAAGGTCTGGCTTCCGGCCGGCCTGACCGAAGGCGACTATATCGAGATCGGCAATATCGGCGCCTATGGCCGCTCGATGGCGACGCGCTTCAATGGCTTCGGCGACTCCGAGCTGGCGGTTGTTCAGGATAGCCCTTGGCCGTCGCTCTATGGCTCGGCCGAAGGCGCTGAAGTCATTTCGATCGGCTCGATGGCCACGAACTGAACCTCGGGAAAACCGTAGCGCCTCAGGACGCGGACGGTTCCCTCTTCCCTTTCAGGCGGACTTGTGAGGCAGGCTGTGCCTCCCTGTCCGCCTGAATCGTTTCTGGCAGGCAGCACACGGATCGTCTGGCGGGCAATGGCCGCGCCGCTGTCGATATAGCTGACGGCGCGGGGCGCGGTGGCGATCAGCTGTCCGCGCACCAGCGGGAAATGCGTGCAGGCCAGCACGATGGTATCGATCTCATCACCGCCGGGCGCCTCGAACAGGGGTGCCTGCGCGGCGGCAAAGGCCTCCGGCGGCACATCCTCTCCCCGCGCATGGGCCTCGGCGAGCCTTACCAGCTCCAGGCTGCCATGCAGGATAACGCGCTTGTCGCCGGCAAATTCCTCGATCAGCCGGGCGGTGTAGGCGCGGCGGATGGTGCCGGGCGTGGCGAGAAGGCCGATTGTCCCGGTTTCGGTGAGCCTCGCCGCCGGCTTGATGGCCGGCACCGTGCCGACGACCGGGATATCCAGCGCGGCGCGCACTTCGGCCAGCGCCAGCGTGCTCGCCGTATTGCAGGCGATGACGAAGGCATCGGGCCGGACCACCTCTACCAGCGCCTTCGCCACCACCGGCAGGCGGGCGCGCAGGGCCTCGTCGGACTTGTCCCCATATGGGAAAAAGCCGGTATCGGCGGCGTAATGGACCGAAAGGCGCGGCCCGAGGGCCCGGATCTCGCCCGCGACGGTCAGCCCGCCCACCCCGGAATCAAATACCAGAACACGCCCCCTGGCGGGCGAAGGCTCAAACGGAAGGGGCGCATCGGCAGTCATACCGCGCAGTTAAGACCATTCCCGGGCGGCGAAAACGGGGCAGAATCGGCCTTTTGGCATGAGATTTGTTGTGCAGCGCACAATAGCGGCGTAGAAAAAGAGCGAAGCTGATGGATATGAAACCGATGTTTGACTTGTGGCTGGCGCCCTGGCGCGCGTCTCTCGCCCTGACCTCCGCATCGCTCGACACGATGCTGACCCTGCAGAAAAGCATGATCAGCTTCTCCTCGATCACCCTGGCAGATGGCTTTGACAGCGCAGACGAGAACTATATGCGCCAGGCTTTCCAGCTGACCGCCGACGCCAATGTGCGCCGCTGGGCCGATGCGGCCGGCGTGTTGCAGGCGATGCCCGACTGGTATCATCAGGTGGCCAATGGCCCCGGCGCGGCCCTGACCGACATGTTCGACAAGGCCCGCCGCTCGGTGGGCTAAGGCAGCGAGCCAGAATTCAGGCCAGAATCAAGCCAGTTCGAACGCGCGCAGGACAGCGCCCTGATCCAAAGTTGAAATTTTGCGCTTTTGGGTGTTATTTCGCAATAACACGGATGGGGGCGATCATGAGAGCATTCGCACACTGGGTCAGAGCGGCGTTCGTTGTGCTCGGAGCGTTTCTGGCAATCGCGGCGCCTGCTGCGGCCCAAGCGTATCTGAATGACATTCCATCCCCAGAAGAGATCGAGGCTGCCTTTCCGATCGCCGGCGAAGGCGATGCGCGTCTCGACGCTGCTGCCCGGCAGGAAGCGGCCTTCTCCTATTTCAGCACGATCATCTACCGCGCAGCGAACAAGCGCTCGAAGCCGATGACGTTCACACCGCAGGAACAGGCGCTTTACGACGCGCTCAGCGACCAGCCCAAAGCCCGCATCCGCGCAGACCTCGGCTTTCCGCCCCGTCTTTGCGGGCCAGACAAGACTTGTCAGAAATACGAAGACCTCGTCATCGACTATAGCTGGCGCAACAAGAAGATGAGCGCGCCGCTGAACCGCGAGATCGAAGCGGCTTTTGGACTGAACCAGAAAGACCCGCGCTCCGCCGCGCTCGGCTGGACAATCCTGTTTATGTGGATCGCGGCGCCGGTGGCAGGCTTTCTGCTCGCGCGACCGTGGGGCGTCATCTATAGCGGCGAGATTGGCAGCATCGGGTCCGGCGTCGTGATGGAAGGCGGCGGCCTCTTCCGGATGGCGGAAGTGCGCCGCAATCATTTGCAGATCGGCCGGCGAAAGATCGGGGATTTCGTGATGACGCAGCGCATGGCCGACGCGTTGGACGACGCCGCAGGAACCGGTGGGCCGGTGAAACTCGGCATAGGCCGGGTGCTTCACCTGCGCTGGCTACTATCGGTGGCGGCGGCAGGGCGCACAGAGCGGGCGCATGCCGGCGGCGCCTTGCTTCGACAGATCGTCCTGATCCCGTTTTTCTCGCTGGTCGCGGCCGTCCTCGCGCTCATCGTTGTGAGCATATTCGCCGGGCCCTATATCGCGCTCGCCGCTGCCTTTTTCTTCATCGGCGCCGGGGTCGGTCAGTTCCTCACGAACCTGCGCGCCTGGATGGGCGTTTAGCGCGCCGCGCCGCAGCCAGGCTTTTGTGCCGGTCCAATGGACTTGCGCGCGCGCCTGATTTAGGCGGAAGGAATTGCCCCTTCCCCAACGAGATAACGCAAACCCATGCCCCTTTCCCTTGATCAGCTGAAAACAATTGAGCAGCGCCTGCTCTGGCTTTCCGCCTGGACCGTTCACAATGCCAACCATCTGCGCGAGAAGGCCGATGATGATGTGAAGGTGGGCGGGCATCAGGCGAGCTGCGCGTCGATGGTGTCAATCATGACGGCGCTCTATTTCAGCGTGCTGCGCCCCGAAGACCGGGTGGCGGTGAAGCCGCATGCCGCGCCGGTGTTCCATGCGATGCATTATCTGATGGGCAGCCAGACGCGGGAGAAGCTGGAAAACTTCCGGGGCTATGGCGGGGCGCAGTCCTACCCCTCCCGCACCAAGGATATTGATGACGTGGATTTCTCCACCGGCTCGGTCGGCCTCGGCGTGGCGGAGACAGCGTTTGCCTCAATCATCCAGGATTATCTGATTGCCCGTCCGTGGACGGATTTCGGGTCTGGCAAGCGCCCGGCCGGCCGCATGGTGGCCCTGGTGGGCGACGCCGAGCTTGACGAAGGCAATGTCTATGAATGCCTCCAGGAAGGCTGGAAGCATGGCCTGCGCAATACCTGGTGGATCATCGATTATAACCGCCAGAGCCTCGACGGGGTTGTGCATGAAGGCCTCTGGGCGAAGATCGAGGCGATCTTCAAGGCTTTCGGCTGGCGCGTGGACGTGCTGCGCTTTGGCGCGCTGCAGCGGGCCGCCTTTACCGAACCGGGCGGCGAGCGGCTGAAGAAATGGATCGAGGATTGCCCCAACTCGCTTTACTCGGCGCTGACCTATATGGGCGGGGCCGCCTGGCGCAAACGCCTTCTGGACGAGCTGGGCGACCAGGGCGATGTATCCGAGCTGATCGGGAAACGGTCGGACGCTGAGCTCAGTGAACTGATGAACAATCTGGGCGGGCAGTGCCTCGAGACGCTTCTGGACGCTTTCTCGCGCGCAGATGACGAGCGCCCGACCGTGTTCCTCGCCTATACGATCAAGGGCTGGGGCACGCCGCTGGCCGGGCACAAGGACAACCATGCCGGCCTGATGACCAAGGCCCAGATGGCCGACTTCCAGAAAGCCATGGGCGTGGCCGAAGGCGAGGAGTGGGAGCCGTTTGCGACGGTCGCCGAGCCCGGCGATCTGAAGGCGGCCCTTGCGGAGGTGCCTTTCTTCGCCAAGGGCCCGCGCCGGTATTCGGCGCCGCGCGTGCCCTCCCCCGGCCCGGTGTTTCTGGATGATGAGATGCTCTCGACCCAGGCGGGCCTTGGCAAGATCCTCGACGCGCTCGCCCGCGGCGACAGCGACCTTTCCCAGCGCATCCTGACAACATCTCCCGATGTGACGGTCTCGACCAATCTTGGCGGCTGGGTGAACCGGCGCGGCCTGTTTGCGCGGGAGAATGTGGCCGACACGTTCCGGGACGAGAAGATCCCTTCGGCGCAGAAATGGGCGTTCTCGCCCGAAGGCCAGCATATCGAGCTCGGCATCGCGGAGATGAACCTGTTCCTGCTGCTGGGCGCGGCAGGGCTTTCCCATTCCCTGTTTGGAGAGCGGCTGATCCCGATAGGGACGGTGTATGATCCCTTCGTGGCGCGCGGGCTCGATGCGCTGAACTATGCCTGTTACCAGGACGCGCGCTTCATCATCGCTGGCACGCCTTCGGGCGTCACGCTTGCCCCGGAAGGCGGCGCGCACCAATCAATCGGCGCGCAGCTGATCGGTATGAGCCAGGACGGCATTGTCTCCTTTGAGCCCGCTTTCCTGGATGAACTCTCGATCATCATGGACTGGTCGTTCGACTATCTCCAGCGCGATGGCGAGGGCGACCCGGACGAGCGCACCTGGCTTCGCGACGAGACGGGCGGCTCGGTCTATCTGCGGCTTTCCACCCGCCCTGTGGAGCAGGTGCGCGTCTGGTCGCGCGAGGACGCCGCCTTCCGGCAGGGCGTGATCGATGGCGGCTACTGGCTGCGGAGGCCCGGCCCGAACGCCGAAGTGATCATCGCCTATCAGGGCGTGATCGCGCCCGAAGCCATCAAGGCGGCAGCGCGGATTGGCGAAGGGCGGCGGGATATCGGCGTGCTGGCGGTGACCTCTGCCGACCGGCTGAACTCGGGCTGGACCGCCGCCCGCCGCGCCCGCGCGCGCGGCCAGCAAAACGCCCGCAGCCAGATCGAGCGGCTGATGGAGAGCGTGCCGCGCCATGCGCAGCTGATCACCGTGACCGATGGCCATCCGGCCACACTGGCCTGGATCGGCGGGGTGAAAGGCCATGCCGTGACCCCGCTGGGCGTGGAACATTTCGGCCAGACCGGCACGATCGGCGATCTCTACCGGCACTTCATGATTGATGCTGACGCGATCGTCTCGGCGGCCAGCCACCTCTCCCCCGGCAGGAGCCTCTAGCGCCGCAGACGCCCTCCCGTTGCAGCCCGCAGAGATATACTGACATTTCCTTTCGCTCAGGAGAATAATTCGCGCGTGAAAACAACGTGATATTTACCGCTTCATTATAAACCAAGAGTTGGAGCTGATGCGGTTTATGATGATCTGGTTAAGGACAAATCCAAACGTTTGGAGGGTCGCCATCTGCGCGGTGCTGGGGTGGTTGTTCCTGCCACTCATCGCCTCGGCGGGCCCGTCCCCCCGTGTCATCGATATTGCCGGACTGCCGACGGACGCTGCTTTCACCCCCACTTTTCAGATCGCCGAGGCCATAGACCCTAACCTCGCGCCGGAAGAGGTCATCGCATCTGCCGGCACCCTGGATTTCAAGCCGGCAGGCAGCAGGACACCTCAATTCGCCGCCTGGCAGAGCGATGTATGGCTTCGCTTTGCGTTGACGAACACCAGTCCGGATGTGGAGTCAGCCAAGTTTGCCCTGCGGTTTCCCTATCTGCAGCGCACCGATCTCTTTGAAATACGGCCCGATGGCAGCCTGCACCAAAGTACGGCCGGGTCTGCTGTCGCGGTGACGGGCGCCGGCATCGCAGCGGCCTATCCGGCGTATCATCTGTATGTGCCGCCCGGCGAAAGCCGGGAATATTTTGTCCGGGTACGCAGCTCCTCCCTGATCGTCCTTCCGGCGATCATTTCCTCAGAAGCGCATTTTGCGCGCCGCGTCGCCGTGGAAACCCTGATCTGGAGCCTGATTATCGGCGCAGCCCTCTCCTTTGCGGTCTATGCGGGGTCCATGTCGTTTGCGGCAGCCGACGGATCATTTCGTATCTATATCTGTTTTGCCCTCTCGGTGGCGGTCTATATCCTGCTCTCTTCGGGGCTCGTCACCGCGATTTTCGGGATGCACCTGCATTTCAACTTCGGCCGGATCGTATTTTTCATTCAGGCAATGATGATGGCGTTCGGCACCATGTTTATCATGGTGTTTCTCGACATGGAGAAGCAGGCGCCGCGCCTGTACCGTGTGTTCTACGCCATTGCCTTCATCAGCACACTCACCGCCATCAGCGCGGGCCTTCCCTCCTGGATCGGGCGGATCAGCTTCTACATTGCCACCGGCGCCGGACCTGTGATCCTGGTGGCCGGGCTGGCGATCATGTCCTCAAGCGGGGTTTCAGGGGCGCGCAGCGCGCTGATCGCCTGGCTGCCATGCCTCCTGGTAACGGTATGGGTTCACCTGCGCATGGCAGATGTGACCCCATACCTGCCGATCAATCAATATCTGCTGCCGCTCGCCTTTGCCTTCATGCTGGCCTATCTGAGCGCCGTGCTGGGCGGACGGGCGCGGCAAGCCGAGTTCTGGTCCAACGCTGATGCGATGACCGGGCTTGGCAACCGGCGCCTGCTGGACCGGATCTGCGAACTGGAAAACCGCCAGACAAGCGAACGCTACGGCGCCGCTGTCGCCATCGATCTCGACAATTTCCGGCTGGTCAACGAAACCTTTGGCCATGCCGCCGGTGATGCGGTGCTCGTCTCGATGGCCGAAAAACTGAGGGCACATTTTGGCGGCCGCGGGGATATTTTCCGGACCGGCGGGGACGAGTTCCTGATCCTCGGATACCACTGGCAGGGGCGGATGGACATTATCACCCAGGCCAACGCCTTCCTGCAATCGGCCCAGACGGCCCTGCAGCATGAGGGCAATTACATCACTGTGGGCGCCAGCATCGGCATCGCCTTCCACGACCACAAGACGGGATTTGCCGGCATGCTGCGCCAGGCCGATGCTGAGCTATACCATATCAAATCATCCGGACGCGGCGTAATCCGCATCGCCGACCAGCGTAAACGCGACCGCCGGCGCAGCGAGCCGGTTATCTTTGCCGACAATGACGACACCGAAGACCGCGTCGCCCGCATGTTCGGCACATCCAATCGCCGCTAAGCCGGCGCGCGGCGTCTAGACCAGGATTTCGTAGAGATCGGTTCTCCGGTCACGGAAGAAACCCCAGGCAGCCCGCGCCCGGTCGATATGGTCGAGGTCAAAGGTGGCGAGGATCACGCCCTCTTCCTTGCGGTCCATATCCGTGACGATTTCGCCGGTCTCATCGGTGATGAAGCTGGTTCCATAGAAAACCTGCCCCTGCTCATCGCCGACCCGGTTTGCCGCAACCACGGGGATGACATTGGCAACGGCATGGCCCTGCATGCCCCGGCGCCAGCGCGCGGCGGTATCAAGCGAAGCGTCCTGCGGCTCAGCGCCGATCGCAGTAGGATAGAGCAGCACATCCGCGCCCATCAGAGCCATTGAGCGGGCCGCCTCGGGGAACCACTGATCCCAGCAGATGCCGACGCCAATGCGGCCCTTCATCGTATTCCAGACGCGAAAGCCGGTATCGCCCGGCCGGAAATAGAACTTTTCCTGATAGCCGGGACCATCGGGAATATGGCTCTTGCGATAGACACCGAGCGGGGTTCCGTCCGCATCGATCACAACGATGGAGTTGAAATAGAGCGGGCCTTCCTTCTCATAGATCGAGACCGGAATGACGACGCCCAACTCTGCGGCAAGCTCCGAGAGCTGATCAACAGCCGGATGCGCCTGCCATTCGATGGCGCGGGCGAAATGCTCTTCTTCCTGCGTCTTACAGAAATAGTGGCCGCAGAAAAGCTCTGGCGGCAGAATGACGTCTGCGCCCCTGGCTGCAGCTTCGCGGACGAAGCCGGCAACCCGGTCGATATTCTCCTGAACATCATCGGTGGGCGTGAACTGGATGGCGGCGAGCGTGATCTTCCGGGTCAAGGGCAGAGCCTCCTTCTCAGGCAGGGATTTCGCGGGTCATGCAGTGGAAACTTCCACCGCCCGCCAGAATAGCGCGCGCCGGCAGGCCAATGACTTCGCGGCCCGGAAACAGCGCCTTGAGTTCAGACAGGGCAACCGCCGAGAAACGGTCTTCGTAGACCGGCACCAGCACAGCGCGGTTGGTGATCGTGAAGTTCATATGGCTTGCCGGAACCGGAACGCCATCCCCGAAATGCACGAGGCCCGGCGAAGGAATGCTGGACACCATCAAGCCGTGCGATACGAGCGTCCGCTCGATTTCCTGCAGCGTCTCGGCATTGGGATCATTCCGGTCGGCCGGATGCTGGCAGAGCACATGGCCGGGCGCGATGAAGCGCGCGATATTGTCGACATGGCCATCGGTATGGTCGTTCATCAGACCGTCGCCGAGCCAGATGAACTCGTCCACGCCGAGCGCCGCCGTCAGGCTCGCCTCGATCTGCGCCTGAGAGAGGGCCGGGTTGCGATTGGGGTTGAGCAGGCATTGGCGGGTGGTCAGCAGGCGGCCTTCGCCGTCCGCATCGATGCCGCCGCCTTCCAGGATCATGGCATGGCGGCGCGTGGGCAGGCCCTCCACGCCAGCAACGGCACCGGCCGTCTCGGTGTCGCCCTCCATCAGGTATTTGCCGCCCCAGCCGTTGAACTGGAACAGCTGCGCCTGGCGGGAAGCGCCTGCCCCGGTCACGATGGGGCCGGTATCGCGCAGCCAGATGTCACCCGTCGGGATCTCGACGATCTCCCCTGCCCCGCCCGTGGCAAGACGCGCAGAGGCGGCCGCTTCCCGCGATCCGCAGGCAATCTTGACCGGCACATAATCTGCCGCCTTGCGGATGAAGCCAGCGATTTCCGAGCGGGCAGCGGTCAGATCACCGCCCCATTCCTCGGCAAGGCGGGGCCAGCCCGCCCAGAGGGCGGCTTGCGGAGCCCATTCGGGCGGAAGATGCAGGGTCATATCAGTCATGTCACGCGGGCCTTGCCACAGCTTGGGTCAAACGAAAAGGGCGGCCCCGTAAGGCCGCCCCCTCATATAGTGAGCCTTCAGCGGATTTCCGCTTAGAACTCGTAACGGATGCCGATGCGAGCGCGCCAGGTCGAGAGCGAGTTCGAGCGGAAAGCGTTCGGCTGAGCCGTGAAGGAGTTGTAGCGGTACACGCAATCGCCTTCGGAGAGGCAGTTGACACGTGCCAGGTCGTTGTTGAGGGCAGGCGCGCCTGCAACACCGAGGTTGGCGACGTCCGAAGCCCGGACGAGGTCAGCCCGCACGATCGGCGACTGGCCGAAGTTGGGACCGTTGTAGAAAGTGCCCCAGTCATTGTTGAGCAGGTTCGCGAAGTTCTCGATGTCGAGCACCAGCTTGAACCGGTTTTCGCCAACAAAGTTCTCAGCGCCCCAGATGCCCGGCAGATCCTGCTGGAAGCGGAGATCCCAGCGCTGGTTCCAGGGCGACTCGTCGGAGTTCACTTCGTGGATCGATCCACGCTTGATACCGCGGGCTTCGATGAACGAGTTGAACGCCGCCTGGTTGAAGCCTGCTGCGTACACAACGCGGCTGTCGTTCAGGTTCGGAATGTAGACCGGGTTGTTGTCGTTCGGGTTTTCACCCAGGCCGGTCCGGCCGAAGAGGGCGTTGTTGTTGTCGATGTCGAAGGTGTAGGTGAACGGGCTGCCCGAGGTGAACTGGCCGAACACATCGATACGGCTGGCGAGGTCACGGATCAGCTTGCGCTCGAAGGAGAGGCCAAGCTTGAAGGCATGCTCGGTCTGGTAGATCGAGGTGCGCGCTTCAGGATAGTTCCGGTCTGCTGCGACCTGGCCACGATAGGCCGAAACGCCGCGGGAAGAAGAGCCTTCCGTCAGGGCTTCAATGTCCTGGTAGCTGTAGGAGCCGAACACGTCGACGCCGATGTCGAAGGTCTTGCCGAGCGAGAGCGTGTAGACGGTGCTGTCGCCGCCATAGCCGTTGGTGAGAACGGTACGGTTCGACGCGCCGAGGGCCTGGAGGTCCGCGTAGATCGGACGGCCATCGGGGGCAACACCGGGCGTGCGGCCGGCATTCGTGTGACCGTATTCACGCCACAGGAACGATTCCAGACCTTCCGTGTGGAGGACCTGAGCCGAGGCAACGTAGTTCTGGCCGAGGTTCACGAAACCGAAGTCCAGATCGAACTGCTGGTCGATCCGCAGAGAGGACTTGCGGTCGCGCGGGATCTGGAAGCTCGGGTCGAGAGCGTCGATGGCACGAACAACGCCGTTGGCCACGCCGGTGAGCGCGGCTGCCGGAATGACCGTCGGGTCGACGTTCGGGACGTTGGAGAGCTGCGAGGTGGCTACCAGCGGCGCAATCGCGTTGAGCGTCCAGACGCCCGGATCACCACCGGCGAACACACCGAAACCACCGGTGATCGTCGTGCGGTCAAACGGCGTGTAGCGGAAGCCGAAGCGCGGCATCAGCAGGTCAAGACCATCGGTCGTCGTGGTGTTCGGGATACCAACGTCGGCAGCGAAGGTCGGGTCGGTGACCGGCACATCATCCGTGAACAGACGCTCGTAACGCAGACCAGCGGTCAGCTCGAGCTCAGGCAGAACCTGAATACGTGCCTGGCCGAAGAGGGCAGCGCGGTCGTAGGCAAACTGCGTGATGTACTCGCTGGCGTCGTTGGAGCGGACGTTGCGGTACTGGAACGCGTTGGCCGTGCCTGCGAGGAGGTTGGGAACCAGCGTGGTGTTGCCAGCTGCGTTGGCACCAAAGGTGTAGAGGCCGCGCGAGAACTGCGAGAAGGCGTTCGCTGCTTCGATGGTCTCATATTCACCGCCAACGGTGAAGATGAAGTCACCCATCGTGTAGTCAGCAACGCCGGAGAACTGCAGGCGCTCGTCGGCGTAGGTGTTGGTGTGACGGAACTGGTCGCATCCGCCGACCACCAGACGGTTGGTCGTGGAGGTAACCGTACCGGCCAGCGGCGAACCGGCAACGTTGGCCGAAGCCGCGGTCACGTTGAAGTTCAGAGCGCCCACGCCGTCGCCGGCAAAGCAGTTCTGCTGGCGGTCATTCTCGGTATAGTTCACACGCAGACGGGTGGAGAGATTGTCCGTCCAGTCGGAGAAGAGCTGGACGCCATAGCTGTTGAGCTTGTTGGGCGACTGGTACCAGGCGGACTGGAAGGTCAGGGCGCCCACGCCTTCGACCACGACTTCTTCAGTCTGCTGGAGGTTCACCTGCAGACGGTGATTGTCGTTAATGTTCCAGTCGATACGGGCGAAGATACGCTCGGATTCTTCCGGCAGCGAGGTCGAGGACGGACGGCCGCCCATGTCGATACCGTAGCGGTCGAGCACGAGCTGGTTGAGAGCCGTGAAGAATTCCGGGGTCAGGCCGTTGTTGGCGTCAGCAGCTTCGAAGTCGACGCTGCGCGCATCCTGGAACTTGGAGTAGTTGACGAGGAAGAACAGGCGGTCCCGGATGATCGGGCCGCTGACGGTGAGGCCGTATTCTTTTTCCTCGAACACGCCGGGATTGAAGCTGCTTTCACCACCAAAGGTCTTGCTGCCAACGAAGTCCTGGTCGCGGTAGTAATAGTAGGCTGCGCCATCAAACTCGTTCGTACCGCCCTTGGTGACAACGTTCACGCCGCCGCCGGTGAAGTTGGAAGCGGTGACGGAGTAGTCTGCAGCAACGAGCTGCACGGACTCGACAATATCAAGGTCGATCGGCGAACGGCGGGTTGCGGCGAGGCCGGTGCCAAGGCCGAGATTGTCTTTCTGCACGGCGCCGTCGATGGTGACGCTGTTGAAACGCGGGTTCACACCGGCGATCGAGAGGTTGTTCGGGCCGCCCGAGATGGACAGCGGATCGCGCGCGAGAACAGAAGCGAGATCGCGGTTCAGCGTGGGCTGGTTTGCAATGTCGCGGGCGGTGAGGTTGGAGCCGACGCCGCTGTTGAGGTCGAGGACGTTGACGGCCGAGCCGGTCACCACAACGGTGTCGAGAACCGCAGTGTCGTCAGCAGCGCGCAGCGTGATGCGCAGGGGCGATTGCGGGCCGGGCGCGAAGTTCAGACCAGCGACCGCGCCACCTTCGAAACCGGGCGCCGACACGGTGATCGTGTACGGACCGCCGGTGCGCAGACCGGTCTGGAAGAAGTTGCCGTTGGAAGAAGTCGAGAGTGTGCTGGTTGTGCCAGTCGGCTCGTGCACAATCGTGACTGTCGCGCCGGTGACCGCAGCACCGGTGTCGCTAACCACAGTACCACGTACTTCAGATGCGGTTTCCTGAGCGTAGACGGCGGCAACCGGCGCAAGCGCCGCGAGAGCCGCAATCGATGCGCTGCGCGCAAAGAAATTCTTGATCATTTGGACTTCCCCGAAATTCGACCATCACCACAGCCCCCTCGCGAGACCGGGTTTGGCGAGGCCTTAACCCCGCTGAGTGACAGATTAGTGACAAGCGTTTGAAGGTTCAGCATCGCATTTCCACGGGCGTACGGTTTTTCCGCTGCGATGCAAAAATGACACGCTGTTAATACCTCAGAGGCGCCTCGAAGCGGCCTCTGCCCCTGTATCTGGGGCGATAATCCGGCCATAAGACAGGCACCAACCTCCCTGGAAGTGGCCATGACTCATTCGACAGCCCCCGCCCCAACGCCGCCTCAGACCTTTGAGCGGCTGATCCTGGCGGTCCTTGGTCTTCTGCTGATTCTGCGGCTCATTGCCGTGATCGCCTCCCCGCTCGACCTCTATGCCGACGAGGCCCAATACTGGCGCTGGGGCCAGACGCTGGAATGGGGCTACTATTCCAAGCCGCCGATGATTGCCTGGGTGATCCATGTGACCACGGCGCTGTTTGGAATACACGAATGGTCGGTGCGGCTGGCCGCGCCGCTGCTCCACACCGCAGCAGCGGGCCTGATCTTCCTCACCGGGCGCGCCATGCTCGATGCGCGCGCAGGCTTCTTTGCCGCCCTGCTCTACGCGCTGATGCCATCGGTGGTGCTCTCGTCCAATGTGCTGTCGACCGATGGCGTGCTGATGCCCTTCTGGTGCGCCGGGCTCTACCTTCTCTGGCGCCTGCGCAGCGGCGAGGGACGCTGGATCACGGCCGCCCTGCTCGGAGGCGCGATCGGTGCGGGCATGCTGTCGAAGTATGCGATGCTGTATTTCCTGATCGGCCTGGCGCTCACCTGCTTGATAGATGCGCCGACACGGCGGGCCATCCTCACGCCGCGCGGGCTGCTGGCGGGCGTCATCGCCGCGCTGATCGTGGCGCCGCATTTTGCCTGGAACGCCGCCAACGACTTTGCCACCGTCAGCCACACGGTGGACAATGCCAATCTCGGGGGGGACCTGTTCAATCCGGAAAACGCACTGACCTGGTTTGCAGACCAACTCGGCATGTTTGGGCCGGTCAGCTTCATCGCGCTGCTGGTGGGCCTCGTCCTCAACCGGTCGCGCAAGGGCGAGGCAGCCAGCCCTGAGCGCTGGCTGCTCTGCTTCGTCCTGCCGGTGCTGATCTTCATCCTCTGCCAGGCGGTTCTCTCGCGCGCCCACGCCAACTGGACCGCCACGGCCTATCCCGGCGCTGCGCTGCTGGTGGCCATCTGGTTCAGCCGGGGCAAGGCCCTGACGCTGTGGGCAAGTCTGGGGCTGAACGTGATGGTCGCGGGGCTGTTCATGGCAATGACGCTGCTCCCGCCCGCCGCCACGACCCATCTGGGGCTGGACAATGCCATGAAGCGGACGCGCGGCTGGGAGGCTTCTGCCCAGCAGGTATTCGCTGAGGCGGAGCGCCTCGGCGCAACCGCAGTTCTGGTGGATGAGCGCGAGGCCTGGCACGGGCTGGACTTCTATGCCCGCGACCGGACGCTGCCGCTGATTTCCTGGCGCCGCTATCCCGGACCGAAAAGCTTTTCAGAGAGACAGCCATTGGAAGGCGCGATTGCCGACCGGGTGCTGATCGCTTCGGTTCATGCGGATCTGCGGCCGCATATGCGCAGTGACTTTGCCCGCTTCGAGCCGGTGGGCCAGGTGCGGATAGACCTTGGCAAGCGCGGCAATGGCTGCCCGATCACCCGGGTGTTCCAGCTCTATATCGGAGAAGGGTACAGCCCGGCCGAGCGCACGCGCGAATGGGAGAACCGGTTCATCGGCGAGATGGAATTTCGAGAGCCGCCCTGCCCGACAGCCGCCTTTGGCGGCTGAAAAAGCTCAGAGTGCCGGGACCTTGGTGCCCCATACTTCCATGAGACGCTGATCGCGCCCGCAGGCTTCGCGCTTGCTGGCATATTTCGAGGCATTCTTCACATGGTAGTCCTGATACTGTTCCTCGGCAGGCCAGAACACCGTCAGTGGACGGATTTCTGTGGCGACGTTCTGGCCAAGAACGCGCTGCGCGCCGGAAACGGTGGCAACCGCCGCGTTCCGCTCGCTGCTGCCGGATACGAAGATCGCGCTGCGGAACGGCTCGCCCTTGTCGCAGAACTGACCGTTATCGTCGGTCGGGTCGATGGTGCGGATGAAGTTGGCGGCGAGCGCTTCGTAGGAAATCCGCGCCGGGTCATAGGTCACCTTGACCGCCTCGTAATGTCCGGTTTCGCCGGATTCAACCTGCTTGTGGGTGGGGCGCTCGACGCTGCCGCCAGTATAGCCCACAACCGTCTCGATCACGCCGGTCATTTTGTCGAAATCCGCCTCGACACAGGCAAGGCACCCGCCGGCAAACACAGCGGTCGCCACGCGAATAGGAGCGTACTCGGCCCGGCGGTCATCCACGCCGCCGCCAGACATGAACGCGATGCTCGAAGCGGCGAGCCCCGAAGCAATGGCAATAAGGACGGCTGGACGATTGGTAAGCACGCTGGACTGTTAACTCTTACTTTGCCGGCACCCAAAGGGGCGCTTTTACACGGCAAATCCGAATTAGTTGCTACAGGCGGCACAAAAAAGGCATCGAATGCGTAATACTGTATTTTATCTCGCGGCTGTGACCTGATGCACACAGACCGGTCAGGCGGGGTCTTCCGTCAGCACACGAACCCGCACCCGGCTGGACCGGCCAGCCCCGTCCACCGCCGTGACCAGATAGAAGCCTGGCTGAGCGGGCCGCCAGACTGCCGCGCCGGCATCGTCCAGCGGCGCAGGCTCCCCATCAATGAACCAGCTGAGCGCGCCCGCCCCCCTGCCCGCCAGCACGAAAGGCCGGGGCGCGCGCCCGTCCACCGTGCCTGCCCAGAGTTCAGCGCCCTGGGGCGGAAAGAGAATTTCCGGCGGCCGGTCAGTTGAAAAGGCCCGCAGAGCGCCTTTTGAGGGCGTCAGCGGGGCGGCGCTGAGGCGCAGCTCGCTATCGCCATCGTCGCGCAGATGGTGGGCAGCCCTGTCTGCCATTTCGAAGAGGATCGGCAAGGCGATGTCCCGCCCGGTCACGCCGGTGCGCGGGGCGCCGTCCGCGCGGCCGACCCAGACGATGATGACATGCTGGCCGGAAACCGCCGCCGCCCATGCATCCCGGTAGCCATAGGAGGTGCCGGTCTTGAAGGCGATCTGGGGCGCGTCCTGTGTCAGGCGTCCGGGCATCCGGCCTGCCGGCGAGGGAGAACCTTGCAGGATACGGAGAATTTCGGCCGCGCTTGCCTCGCCCATCAGGCGCCGGCCGGGATCGGCCTGGCTCGCGCGTTCTTCCTCTGCCCGCCAGACGAGCGGTTTGGCCACCCCGCCATCCCCCAGCGCTGAATAGAGCACCGCCAGCTCACGCCCGGTGAGCCCTGCCCCGCCAAGCGCAATTGCCAGACCTGCGGACTGCCCCCTCGCTCCGGAGACACGCGGCCGGGCCCCGGCAATCGCCAGCTGCGCCGAGAAACGCTCGGCGCCGACGCGGTCGAGCATCAGCACGGCGGGGACGTTCAGCGAATGCTGAAGCGCATCGGAGACGCGCACATCCCCATGGAACATCCGGTCGAAATTCTCCGGCTGATATCCGGCAAAGCGGCTGGGCAGATCCTGAATGCGCGTATCCGCAGAGGCCGTGCCATCATCGAAAGCGAGCGCATAAATGAAGGGTTTGAGCGTCGAGCCGGGCGAGCGCGGGCGGTTGGTGAGGTCGAGCCAGCCGCCTGCCCGCTCCCGCGAGGCGGAGCCGACCAGCGCGCGCACCGCGCGGGTGGGCACATGCACGACAATGGCGGAGACCTGAACATCCGTTCCTTCAAGCTGGGCCCGTGTCAGGGCGATGCGCTCCAGCTCTGCCTGCAGGGCAGCGTCCAGCGTCGAGCGGACATCCTCGCGCGGGCCGCTGGCGAGCGCCGCGTCTGCCCCATGCCAGGCACGGTCCGGGAAATCGAGACGGCGGGCGGGGATGGCGCTTGCGGCTACTTCCAGAACGTCATTTTCGGAGAAGACGCCATAGCGGGCGAGCTTTTCGGCCACCCAGTCGCGCGCGCGGGCGGCAAATTCCGGGCGGCGGTCCGGGCGGCGCACTTCGGGCGATTGCGGCAGGGCAATCAGCAGCGCGATCTCGTCAGTCGACAGCCGGTCTGCCTCATGCCCGAAATAGCTCCAGCTGGCGGCGCGCACGCCTTCCAGGTTTCCGCCATAGGGCGTCAGCGAGAGGTAAAGCTCCAGGATTTCCCGCTTGGAGAGGCGGCGTTCCAGCTGATTTGCCCGCCAGATCTCGATCAGCTTGGAGCCGGCATTGCGCGGGCGCGGCTCCAGCATGCGCGCTGTCTGCATCGTCAGGGTTGAGCCCCCCGAGACGATCTGCCCGGCCGCAGCACTGTCAAACGCCGCCCGGAAAAGTCCCAGCCAGTCCGTCCCATGATGATCCCAGAAGCGCTTGTCTTCCACCCGGATCAGCGCATCGACGAAATCCGGGTCGATCTGGTCAAGGTCAACACCGAAGCGCCAGCGGCCATCGGGCGTCGGGAAAGCCCGCAGGGGCTTGCCCGCACGATCGGTGACAAGCACGGAAACGCCCCCCGCCCTTTCAAGGGGCGGAGGGAAGATCACGTCAATCAGAAGGACGGCCGCAATCAGCGCGGCCAGTCCGGCAAGGAGGCGTTTCGGCACAGACTGGCCCAAACTGCCCTCCCTCTCGATCAGCGGCCGCCGGCTGCGCCCTGCGCGGCGAGCACGGTCACACGGCCGGGCGCCGAACGGGCGAAGACGTCGGGGCGGTACATGTCCTCGGCGACAACACCGGGGATGGCGAAGCTGCCGGGGCTGACCGCGCGAACCACATAGGCAAGCGTCACCGGGTTCTCGATCACATCGATGGCCGCCACAAAGCGGTCATCCTGAGACTGAGAGCTTTGCGCCCGGGCGATCTCACCGAGGAAACCGAAGGCGCCGGCACGCACGCGGTCTTCCCCCGAGCGCCAGTCATACTCGACGAGGCGCCCATCGGCAGGCCGCAGGATTGCCTCGATCTCGAAACCGGCGGGCAGAAGGTCGGCCACGATCACAGGGTTCACACGGCGTTCCTCCGGCGTGATCGTCAGTGCCACAACAACGCGCTCGCCCTGGCGGATCTGGTCAAGCTTTGTCTGTTCACCCCCCAGGCCATAGAAGCGTTTGTCGACGCTGAGCTTGGACGAGGCAGCAGGCGGCGGCGCAGACGGCGCGCCGGTAACCAGCACGGTGCGGAACAGGGGCGTGTCGCCGCCAAGGCGGAGGCTGACGCCGCTGCGGGCCTGGGCTTCGGTCAGGCTGTACTGGCGCTGATTGTCATTGCCCGTGCCGAGCCCTTCGGCCTTCACCTGAACATTGGCTTCACCCTTGCTGAGGCTGTTCACGGCGAGGAGAAGATAGGCCTTCTCCTGCGTCGTCAGGCTGGGCGCATCGGGCACATCCTTGCCAAGACGCTCTCCCAGACGGGCGACAACTTCCGGGAGCTGAGCTTCACCGGCGAGGGCAACAATGGCAGCCAGATCGCGCAGCGGCGTCTGGTAGTAATCGCCCGTGTTGCGATAGCCGAGCTTCTGTTCTGCAGACTTGAACGCCGAGGCGGCGCGTGCCCGGTCGCCAAGATAGGCGAGGCCTGCCCCGATATGGGCGCGGGCCAGCGGGCTCTCGATATTGCTGAGTTCCCGGTCATGCAGGTAACGCAGGCGGGAAATGTCGGCTTCCCCGGCCTTGGCCAGCACATAGAGCGCATAGGCCGAGGAGCGATACATCATCTGCTGCACGCTATCGTTGGAATAGCGGCTCTCATACACATCCGTGTCATAGCCATAGACCCGCCAGGTATCGCCGGTGGCGACAGAGCGCAGCGCGCCATAGGCCCGGGTGAGCGCTTCCTCCGGCACGGCATAGCCGGCCTCCTTGGCGCGGAAGATGAAGTCCGTCGCATAGGCGCCAAGCCAGGGGCTGGCATAACCGTCCCCTTCCCGCCACAGGCCGAACGCGCCGTCCGCCCCCTGACGGTTCAGCACGGTGTTCACGGCCGTCTGGATCTTGTCGCGCGGATTGTCCCGCGCTTCCTTGGCGCCCATCGTAACGAGCTGCTGCGAATAGAGAAGCGGCACGGCGCGGCTGGTGATCTGCTCGGTGCATCCATAGGGATAGCGGTCGAGCGAGGCATAGAGCGTCGGCGCGTCAATCGGCAGCGGCGAGAAGCCGACCGAGATTTCCGCCGAGCCCGGCACAAAGCCCGCCAGCGCCGCCTGGCTGATCGAGAAGGTCTCGCCCGGCCGCATCAGCTGCGTGGTCGCCCGCGTGACTGGCAGATAGGGTGAACGCGTCTGGATCTCGTAGGTCCGGTCGGTCTTGTAATTGTCCGGGCCGGTGACATTCAGGCTGAGGCTGGAAATGCCTTCGCCCGAGGCCGAAACGCGCACGGGAATATCCGCGCGCTGACCTTTCTGCAGGGTGCGCATCAGGGCGGCTTCGGCCACGCTGATCTGGCCGGTGCCGGCGACCCTGGCATTGAACTGGCCACTGGCAAGCTCGACGTTGTCGATGCTGGCGGTGATGATGGCTTCATCGCCCGGCGCCAGGAAGCGCGGCATGATGAGATCGGCCGGCGCCCGGTCGCGCACGATCATCTTCTTGTCGGCCGAGCCCACGCCGGTTTTGGACCAGGCCACCGCCATGATCCGCAACTGGCCATTGAACTCGGGAATATCAAGACGGATGCGTGCCTTGCCCGACCGGCCAACCTCGACCAGGCCGGAATAGAGCACGACCGACTTCACCGGAACGACCGAGAGCCCTTCCCCGCCAAGCTGGTCACCGCCGGAGCGGACCTCCGCCGGCATGCCCAGATTGGGATCAAGCAGGCGGCCATAATCGTCATAAAGCTCAACGCCGAGCGCCTTGCGGCCAAAGTAATGAGCCACCGGATCGGGCGACTTGAATTTGGTGAGTTGCAGAATGCCTTCGTCCACGGCGGCAACGGTCAGGAAGACCGGCTCACGCGGCCCGCCCTTGATGTCGACCTCCACCATCTGCTCCGCGCGGGGGCGGGCAAGGTCGGGGGAGTTGATTGTCAGGGCGAAGGTGCGCGCGGCCATATCCACCGGCACATGGGCAATGCCCACAGCGCGGCGGGGCTTGGCCCGTAGAACGGGATCGCGGCCCGAATAGACCGACACCATGACATAGGCGCCCTCGCCCCATTCTTCCGTAACCGGAAGGGTGATGCGGGTGCCTGAGGCGCTGACGGCAAGGTTCTGGACCGACAGCACGCGGTCTGTTGCGACCACCACCTGAGCCTGGCCGTCATAGGGCGGCAGGATGGTCATTTCGGCATTCTGGCCCACTTTGGGGGTCTTCTCGGCGGCCATGACCTTCACGCGGTCAGGCGCTTCGGTGCCGTCCGCGCTCGTCCAGCCACCCCAGCCGACATAGAAGCTGGTGGAAGCGCCCACCGAGGCATTGGCGCCCTGGCCTTCGACCACGAGTTCATGGCTGCCCCAGTCAAGCGCCGGCACCTTGATCTCAGCGGTGCCGCCGGCGGGCGTGTTGACGACGCCCTCATTGACCTTGGTGACCGTGCGCGAGCGGCGCCAGTTCCAGCTGTCGCCTTCGCGGTACCAGTCATAATGGAAGTCCACCTGCAGCACTTTCCAGCTAAGGCGCTGGGCAGAGGCTTCGCCATCGGCGTTGACGGCGACGACTTCAAATTTCGCTTCGCCGCCTTCCTGCACGGAGCTGTCAAAGCCGGGCTTGAGACCGACATAGAGGTTCTCCGGTCGGTACGGCACGCGGACACTTTCGGACACGGCGCGGCCACCGGGCTCAAGCACGCTGACAACCGTGTTGAGGCGCAGCGGAATGCCGGAATTGGACCCGGCGGTGCCGGGCGAGAGGCGCACCAGCGCCTTGCCGGCGCCATCGGTGGTCACGTCGTCAAATTCGAGGATCTGCTGCTCGAAGGTCTGATCATGGCGGCCATAGGTGAAGCCGTCGAACGCCTTGAAGGGTTTGGGGTCGGGCTCCATCCGCGCTTCGGTTTTTACCGTCAGGCCGGCGCCGGGGGCGCCATAGAGGAAGCGGGCGGCAATATCGACCGGGCGCGTGGCGCCCGCCTTCATCGGTTTTTCCTGATCGGCGGTCACATCCACCGCGATGCGCTGGGGCACGAAGTCCTCGACCGCAAAGCGCATTTCGCCGGCAGGGGCAGACAGCCCGTCAATCTCGATGCTGGCACGCCATTCGCCGCGCGAAGCCCCGCGCGGGACCGCAAAGCTCTGGGTCACCGCGCCGGATTTGGGATCGGTGAAGCGGGTCTTCGACGCGACGAGACCGTTCGGGCGGTAGATCACCAGATGACCATTGCGGCCGGTGACCTGGCGCCCTGCCCGGTCGCGCAGCATGGCGGTCAGCTCGACCGTTTCGCCGGGGCGGTAGATGCCGCGATCGGAGTAGACATAAGCATCCACCGGGCCGGGGGTGCGGCGCCCGCCGACGGTGTATTCGGAGAGATCCACCGGGGAGCGGTTGAGATCGAGCGCCGCGAGTTCGCCCTTCGCATTGGTGGCAACCACCAAGCGCGGCGCCATGGTGCCCCGGCCGCTCATCAGAGGCTTGTCGAAGGAGACGCGGCCAGAGGAGTCCGGCTTCTTCTCGGCCAGAACGGAGTTGTTGGACGCGATCAGCTGGACGGTGGCGTCGCTGACCGTCTTGCCATCCTTCAGGGAGCGGAGGGTCACGTCGAGGCCATGCTCGCCATGATAGGCTGTCAGCGCCAGATCAGTCAGCAGGATCCAACGGCCGGAGGCAGCGGGCGGGCCTTCGCCATCGGTGATCTTGGCCGCGTCTTCAACGCGGACGAAATAGGCGCCGGGCTTCATCGGGCCGACGACATCCTGCAGCGGAAACACCGTGATGACGGGCGCGTTCTGGACATTGGCCACGTCCATCTTGCCGGAGAAGATTTCCTCGCCGACATCCTCGGGCGAATCCTCGCCCCACAGCCAGAACCATTGGCCCTGACGGGTCGTCTGGCCTTCGCTGACATTCTTGAACACGATGGCGCGGTCGTTGACGCGGGTGACGGTGACTTTCACCTCGTCGACATTCACCGTTTCCACAGGGAGGCCGTCAGCATTCTCGCGGGGCAGGATCACGCCGGTGCCCTTGAAGCCGACGAAAGCGGGGCGGTCGGCAAAGTCGATCGGGACGGTTTCGCCGCGCTTCAGGGTGCGGCCGTCAGCAGCGGGGAGACCGGCGAGGATGGTGGCGGTGCGGCTGGTGCCGAAGGCGAGGCCGCCGACGCACAGCTCGCGGCCTTCCACGGTCAGGGCAGCGCGGAAGGAGGGGCGGAATTCGACATAGGGCGAATAGTCGGTCTGCGGATCAAGGGCGGCAGAAAACACAAAGCAGGCAAGGGGTTGCTCGGTGGAGGTGTCGATCCGGTAGCGGAAATAGGAGAAGTCCTGCGTCTCGGCTTCGCGGGCCTTGCGGCGGGCTTCCTCGCGCTTGCGGGCGGCGACCTGGTCGGACGGAGAGCGCTCGACCATGACGCGGGCATCGGCATCCTCATCCGCCGTGGTGGCCGTCTGCGAGCCGCCACAGGCAGCGAGACCTGCCAAAAGCAGAGAAAAAACAACCGTCTTGAGACCCTTAAGAGTCCCGCGAGTCTGCAATGCCATGATATACGTCCTCCGGAGTCCACCCATCTCACCTTACACCTGATAAGGTCGGCGCCAACAGGGCGCGAATGCGGCTAAGGCGCGAAAATCAGGGAAATATTTTGTCTGATTCTGCTGCCAGAATGGCGGCGAGGCCTTCGCGGTAGGTGGGATAGGCGGGGCGCCAGCCGAGGGCAGCCTTGGCCCGGGCATTGGAGACGCGCTTACACTCGGCATAGAAGCTGGCCGCCATGGGGGATAGGTCTGCGTCCTCAAACGCAATTTCCGGCGGCGGCGCGACGCCGAGCAATTCCGCGGCATAGGCGACGACGTCCTGCGGCGGGGCGGGCAGCTCGTCACAGAGATGAAAAACCCCCGTCACTTCAGGGCGCTGCATCAGGGCTTCCAGGCCCGAGGCGATGTCATCGACATGCACGCGGGAGAAGACCTGACCTTCCTTGACGATCCGCTGGGCCGTGCCGTCGCGCAGGCGGTCAAAGGCAGACCGGCCGGGTCCGTAGATGCCCGGCAGGCGGACAAGGCGGGCCTTGCCCCCCGTCAGCGCCTGCCATTGGGCCTCAGCCCGGACCCGCGCCGCGCCCCTGGGAGACCCCGGCGAAACCGGGCTCCACTCGGTCACCCAGCCGCCATTCATGTCCCCATAGACGCCAGTTGTGGACAGATAGGTGACAGTTTCGGACAAATCCGGACAGTTTGTGACAGCCTGCGCCGCCGGGCAGCCCTCCTTGCCGGGCGGCAGGGTGACCAGCCAATGGGCCCCGGCCGGCACGTCCACCGGCCCCTCCCCCGGCCAGACCTGGGCGGCGATCCCCCGCGACCGGAGCGCGGCGGCCTTCGCCTCGCTGCGCACCGTTCCGGCAACCTGCCAGCCGGCCGGCATCAGGCGGCTGGCCAACTGCTGGGCAGAGTAGCCAAGCCCGAAAACAAACAGCAGAGATGGCTGAGATGTCATTTGCCAAGGGTGCTCCGGTTGCGCCTAAGAACAATGAGATAGAGGCTTTGGAGTGTCCTGCCCATGTCGCTGATTGCCATGGCCGCCGGTGCGGCGCTTTTCCTGCAGCAGAATGCCAGCGCCGAGTTCGCTTCCGCTGAAGCCAGACGGCTGGAAGCCTGCGTTGCCAAGATCGAGCAGTCACCGGAAGAGGCCTATGAGGACGGCCTGGCCTGGAGCTTTGAGGGCAACCGCCCCGGCGCGCGCCAGTGCACCGCCCTCGCCCTTATTGCTCTTGGCAATGTGGAAGAAGGCGCCGTGCGGCTGGAGAACCTCTCCATGTCCAGCGATGGCGGCACGATGGAACAGCGCGCGGTGTATCTGTCTCAGGCGGGCAATGCCTGGCTGCAGATCGGCGCGGCGGAGGCGGCGGCGGTCTCCTTCACCGAGGCGCTGAAACTGGCGCCGGGCGAGAACGACCTGCTGCTGGACCGGGCAACGGCCTATATGCTGATCGACAAATGGGACGAGGCGCTGGTGGACCTCAACACCGCCATCGCCAATGAGCCGGGCGACGCGATTGCCCATCAGATGCGCGCCGAGGTTCACCTCAACAAGGACGCGCTCGACCTCGCCCTGAAGGATGTGGAAACCTCCATGGCCGCCGACCCGAAGAATATCGACACGCTGCTGGTGCGCGGGCGCGTGCGCGAAGCGATGCGGATAAAGGCGGGGAATTAGCGCTTCGCGCAAACCGTCTGCTCACAGAGCGGCGCCCGCCCTCCGGCAGCGCTGAGGAAGCCTTTCGCCGGGCATAACTGTTCCGATCCCAGCACGAAAAGCCGGACAGGGGCGACCCTTCCGGTTTTGCTGAAATGTGGCAGGCGGAGGCGGAATGCGCCGCGTGCGATGACGAGAGATGCGAGATGGAAGGTTCGCGACGCCCTCCGCCTCCACTGCCGGGGCCTGGCGAGCCCCTCACCCCGCGCCAGAAGGAAGAACATGCGCGCGGCGACAGGCGGGAATGTGCGCCCGGAGCGTTATGCGGCGGATAGCGCGGGCGGGATCTGGCGTGGAGGCTGGGCGGAGGGGGTGGACAAGGCACGGACTTGTTCGCGGATTGTGTGGGCCGGGAAGGAACGGAAAGAGGGACGTCCCTCCTTTCCTCATGTTCCGCGCCATCTCTACCCCGTCATCCCGGTTTCGCCGCAGGCGAAGACCGGGACCCCGACAAGGCGGGCGCTATGATTGCCATTTCTGGGTCCCGGATATTTGCTTCGCAAATTCCGGGATGACGGTGGAGAGGGTGTTCTGTTCAGGCCGCCGGGTAGCGTTTTTCCAGCATGGCGAAGACGGCGCGCAGGCCGCAGGCGGCGGCGCCATCCGGGCGGCCATACTTGGACTTGCGCCAGGCCCAGATGTCGAAATGCGCCCAGCTTTTGGCCGAGACGAACTGTTTGAGGAAAACCGCTGCGGTGATCGAGCCGGCCATGCCGGCGCCGCCGGAGTTTACAAGGTCCGCCACCGGGCTTTGCAGATAGGCGAGATAGGGATCCCAGAGCGGCATGCGCCAGACCGGGTCGCCCACCTCTTCGGCGGCGGCGAGGATGTCGGCGGCGAGCGCTTCGTCATCGGTGTAGAGCGGGGCAAGGTCCGGGCCGAGGGCGACCCGGGCCGCGCCGGTGAGGGTGGCAAAGTCGATCAGCAGGTCTGGCTGGTCTTCGCAGGCGCGGGCGAGCGCGTCGGCCAGCACGAGGCGGCCTTCGGCATCTGTATTGTCGATCTCGACGGTCAGGCCCTTGCGGCTCTGCAGGATGTCTCCGGGGCGGAAAGCATCCCCCGCGATGGCGTTTTCAGCGGCCGACACGAAGAGACGCAGATGCACGGGCAGGCGCGCCTCCATCACCAGCTGGGCAAGCGCGATGGCATGGGCGGCCCCGCCCATATCCTTCTTCATGATGCGCATGCCGTCGCCCACCTTGATGTTGAGGCCGCCGGTATCGAAGGTGATGCCCTTGCCGCAGAGGGAGACTTTCGGCGCGCCGGGCGTGCCCCATTCCAGCATCAGGAAGCGCGGCGCCTTGACGGCGGCGCGCCCGACGGCATGGACCATCGGGTAGTTTTCCTCGATCAGGGCCTCCCCCACCACAGCGGCAACGCGGGCGCCGTGGCGTTCGCCCAGCGCAGTCATGCGGGCGTGGATCTGTTCGGGGCCCATATCGGCGGCGGGCGTGTTGACGAGATCGCGCAGGGCGGCGACGGCGTCTGCCTCCTGCGACAGGCGGGCGGCGTTTTCGCTGGCCGGGATGAGGAGGCGCGGCGGGGCGGCCTTCTCGGTCCTGTAGCCATCGAAACGGTAGGCCCCGTCTGCCCAACCTGCGGCAATGGCCGCGAAGGGATAACCGCCCATAGAGGCGATTTCATAGTCAGCTTCCGGCAGCCGGGCCGAGAGGGCAGCTGCCGCCAGCTGGTCCTGACCGGCGCCGAGGCCATGAAGGACATGCGCCGTGCGCCCGTCCGGGCCGGGCACCAGAACGGTCTGCCCTGCCGCCCCGGTGAAGCCCTGCGCCCCGGCAATCGCCCGCGCATTCGGGAACGGATCGTTCTCCAATGCGCCGAACTGGCTGGCCGTATAGAGCCAGACCCGGACGGGAGCGGTTGCTTCGGACGTGAAGGATTTGTGCATTTCGGCGCCTTTCCGGGCTTCTCGGTGGTTAATGGCTGGGGCGGCGGCGTTAACCGAACCTTGACCCCGGCGGGGGCAATATATGCCCGACCTTCAGGGATACATACACGGAGCCTGCTGATGTCCAGTGCCAAAACACCCCTTCTCGGCTTCGCGCTCGCGCTGACGGCGCTGAGCAGCGCCTGCGCCTCAACCGGGGTGAGCAAGGAAGAGAAGGCTTTGGCGCAGGCCGTGGAAGCGGCGCTGGCGCCCGCCTCTCAGGAAGAACGCGAGGCGGCCAACCGGGCCGATCCGCTTACCCGCGCGAATTTCTGGGGCAAGGAATATCAGAAAGACCCGCAGAGCATCGAAAACGCCCTGCAATTTGCCGACGCCCTGCGCGCCATCGGCAGCCAGGATCGGGCGATTGATGTGGTGGGCAAGACGCTGGTGCTCCATCCGGGGAATGCGGACCTCTTGATGATGAGCGGGCGCATCCTGATGGCGCAGGGCAATCATGAAGCCGCCCGGGCCAGCTTTGAACAGGTGACCCGCGCCGCGCCCGGCCGGGCCGATGGCTGGGCCGCGCTGGGCACGGCATTCGACCAGATGGAAATGCACCGCCAGGCGCAGATGAACTATCAGCGGGCGCTGAGCATCGAGCCTGCCCGTGTGACGACGCTGACCAATTATGGGCTGTCGCTGCTGCTGTCGGGCGATCTGGCGGGTGCTGAGGCGCAGCTGCGCGCGGCCGCCGCCCAGCCGGACGCGGGCCCCCGCGTGACGGAAAACCTCGCCCTCGTGATCGGCCTGCAGGGGCGGTTTGACGAGATGAAGGAAGTCAGCGCCCAGAACGCGCCGGACAAGGTGGCCGAGCAGAACGCCGCCCTGCTGCGCGGGCTGGTGCAGCCGGCGCGCACCTATGACGCGCTGATCGGCGGGGGCAACACGTCCACCTCCACCGCGCCGGGCAGCAAGCGGCAGCTGCGCGGCACGCTGAACCAGTAATCCGCCTGCGGACCCTAATCCGGCAGGTCGAAGCGGATGCCCTGGGCGAGCGGCAGCGCGCGGGAATAGTTGACCGTGTTGGTGGCCCGCCGCATGTAGCCTTTCCAGGCGTCTGAACCGGATTCGCGCCCGCCGCCGGTTTCCTTCTCGCCGCCGAACGCCCCGCCGATCTCTGCGCCGGAGGTGCCGATGTTGACGTTGGCGATGCCGCAGTCAGACCCCGCTGCGGAGAGGAAGGTTTCGGCTTCGCGCAGGTCTGTGGTGAAGATGGCGGAGGAAAGGCCTGCGCCCGCGGCATTGTTCAGGTCGATGGCCTGCGAAAGATCCGTATAGGGCAGAACATAGAGGATGGGCGCGAAGGTTTCGCGCAGCATCGGGCCGGTTTGCGCGGGCATTTCCACCAGGGCCGGGCGGACATAGACGCCGGGGCCGGAAAGACGCTCGCCGCCGGTGACCACTGCGCCGAGCGCGCGGGCTTCTTCCAAGGCGGCCTGCATGGCCTCGGCGGCGGCCTCATCGATCAGCGGGCCGAGCAGCACCCCTTCCCCGCGCGGATCCCCCACTTTTGCCGAGGCGAAGGCGGATTTGAGGCGCGGCAGGAGCGTGTCCATCACGCTTTGGTGCACGAAGAGGCGGCGCATCGTGGTGCAGCGCTGGCCGGCGGTGCCGAGGGCGGAGAAGGCAATCGCGCGCAGGGCAAGGTCAATATCCGCAGACGGACAGACAATGCCGGCATTGTTGCCGCCAAGCTCAAGGATCATCTTGCCGAAACGGGCGGCGACGACGGGCGCCACGGCGCGGCCCATCCGCGTGGAGCCGGTGGCGGAGAGGACCGCGATGCGGGGGTCTTCCGCCAGGCGGGCGCCGGCATCTGCCCCGCCAATGAGGCAGGCTAGGAGGCCATCGGGCACGCCGCCGAACTTCTCGGCTGCCCGGGCGGCCACGGCACTGACCGCGCGCGCGGTGAGCGGGGTTTTCTCCGACGGTTTCCAGATCACCGGATTGCCGCAGACCAGCGCCAGCGCGGCGTTCCAGGCCCAGACGGCGACGGGGAAGTTGAAGGCGGTGATGACGGCGGTGATCCCGGCCGGGTGCCAGGTTTCCATCATCCGGTGGCCGGGGCGTTCCGACGCGATGGTGAGGCCGTGAAGCTGGCGGGAGAGGCCGGTGGCAAAGTCGCAGATGTCGATCATCTCCTGCACCTCGCCGGCCGCTTCGGCGGGGATCTTGCCCGCCTCCAGCGTGACGAGGGCGGCGAGGTCATCCTTGGCAGCGCGCAGCTCCTCCCCCAGCAGGCGGACGAATTCACCGCGCCGGGGCGCGGGCACCTCGCGCCAGCGGAGAAATGCATCGGCCGCGCGGCTGACAGCGGCTTCATGGTCCACAGCCGTGGCGGCGGGAAGATATCCGAGTACGGAGCCATCGAGCGGCGAGCGGCAGGCAATGGCGCCGCTGGCGGCGGGCATGGGAACGCCGAGACGGGCGAGGCTGGCGGCGGCAAGATCAAGCGGTGTCATGCCAGCGGTCTAGCCGCCCGGCGCGGCGGGGGGAAGCCCTCAGGCGAGATCGCTGGACGGCGGCGCCTGCGTAACCTGCGGGGCGGCCTCGTTTTCCTTCTGCATCGCATTGTACTTGATATAGGCCGGGCCGAGCACGACCAGGAACAGCACGGGCAGGAAGAAAAGGATCATCGGCACGGTGAGCTTGGCCGGCAGGGCGGCGGCCTTCTTTTCGGCCTCCGACATGCGCATCTCGCGGTTTTCCTTGGCCATCAGACGCAGCGCGTCGCCCAGCGGCGTGCCGTAACGCTCAGCCTGGCCCAGCGCCATACAGACAGCCTTCACGCCTTCATGGCCGGTCCGCAGGGCGAGGTTTTCATAGGCCTGGCGGCGGTCTGGCAGATAGGAAAGCTCGGCCACCGTGATACCGAATTCCTCGGCAAGCTCGGGAGAGGCCGAGCCGATTTCCTGGCTGACCTTGTTGAAGCCCATCTCAATCGACATGCCCGCCTCGACGCAGATCAGCAGCATGTCGAGCGCGTCGGGAAAGGCGCGCATGATGGACTTCTGGCGCTTCTGGGCGAGGTTGGAGATATAGAGGTTTGGCGCATAGAAGCCGGCGGCAGCGCCAAAGATGACCGAGCCATATTTCATGAACTGGCTGAGGCCAAAATCATTGACGAAGAAGATGTAGAAGAAGGTGAGCACGGCCCCGGCAAAGGGCATGGCCATCCGCGCGAAATAGAAGGCCGAGATCGGCCCCGGACCGCGCAGGCCGGCCTGGTTCATCAGCTTGACGACGTTGGGATCTTCCAGCGCCTGGGCGAGGTTCAGCTTGGAGGAAATCGAACCGACGACGCTGTCATCCTTGCGGCGCAGACCTTTCTTCTCCAGCGCTGCGCGGCTCTGCTTGCGGAGCTTTTCGCGCTGGCTGGCCACCGCCTTGAGACGGGTTTCCAGCTTGTTGCCCTGCAGATAGGGCAGGAAAATCGTCAGGAAGGTGCCGAACACGGCGGCCGCCACCAGCCAGGCGGCCAGCGTCTGTGGCTTGGTGAAGGAGAGAAGAAGATCGTACATCCTGCGCCGCGCCTCACATATCGAAATTGATCATGTTGCGCATGACCGTGATGCCGGTGCCCATCATGCCGGCGGCCATCACGAGGATGACGTGTCCGGTCTCTGTACGGAATAGCTCCATGATGTAATCCGGCGTGGTGAGAAACACCATGATGCCCACGGCAAAGGGAAGACAGCCGATGATCATGGCCGACGCCTTGGCCTCCGACGAGAGGGCCTTTACCTTCTCGCGCATCATCTTCCGGGAGCGGATGACGGTGGAGAGGTTATGCAGGGCTTCGGAAAGGTTGCCCCCGGCCTTGGACTGGATCATCAGCACGATGGCAAAGAAGTTGATTTCCTGCAGCGGCATCCGCTTGTAGAGCGCCGCCAGCGAGCGGTCGAGGCCCGCGCCCATTGCCAGATTGTCGGCAAAGGTCATGAATTCCTTGCGCAGGGGCTCGGGGCTTTCCTTGGCAATGACGCGGATACATTCGTTGAGCGGCAGGCCGGAGCGCACGCCGCGCACGATGATGTCGAGCGCATCGGCAAACTGGTTCACCATCTTGGTGTGGCGGCCCTTGATGAGGAAGTTCAGGATGAATTGCGGGACGCCCAGCGTGCCGCCGAAAAAGGCCGCAGCCACCAGAACGGGCCGGCTTTTGAGGGAAATGCCGTTGATCACCAGGCCATCGGCGCCCGAAATGTAGACAACCCCAGCGCAGACCAATCCGCACACAGCCGAAAGCATCCAGAACATCGGCACCGGAATTTCGAGGCCGGCTTGGGTGAGCTTTGACCCGATGTTCCGCATGGGATCATTCCGGCGACGTTCCTTGTCCTGCCTGCGCAGGCCTTCGAGCATTTCCTGGGTCTTGGCGCGGCGGCGGGCGTTTTCGTCGGCGAGCTTGCTGCCCTTGACCGGCCCTCCCCCGGCGCTGATCGCCCTGGCGCGCTTGCGCGCGGCATCATCGCGGTTGCCGGTGAGCACAAGACCGACGCCGACGATGGCAAAGAAGGCCAGCGCCGCAACAATATAGGGGACCATCGAACCCGCCATCAGCCGCCATTTACCTCATCAAGAGCTGCGGCGAGTTCCCGCTCGAGGTTATAGTAGGATGCCCGTTCCCAGAAGCGCGGGCGGCCTATGCCCATGCCCCGGTGGCGGCCGACGATCTTGCCGTTCTCGTCTTCGCCTTCGATCTCGTATTTGAGAATGTCCTGAAGAACGATGGTGTCGCCCTCAAGGCCGAGCACCTCGGTGATGCACATGATGCGGCGGGAGCCATCGCGCAGACGCGAAGCCTGGACGACCACATCAATCGAGCCGACGATCATTTCACGGATGGTTTTTGCCGGCAGCGAGAAGCCGCCCATGGTGATCATGGATTCCACACGGCTCAAGGCTTCGCGCGGGCTGTTGGCGTGCAGCGTGCCCATCGAGCCATCATGGCCCGTATTCATCGCCTGCAGAAGGTCGAACGCTTCGGGGCCGCGCACCTCGCCCACGATGATCCGTTCCGGGCGCATACGCAGACAGTTCTTGACGAGTTCACGCATGGTGACCTCGCCGGAGCCTTCGATGTTGGGCGGGCGGGTTTCCAGGCGCACGACATGGGGCTGCTGAAGCTGAAGTTCGGCGGAGTCTTCGCAGGTGATGACGCGTTCGCCCGGCTCGATGAAGCCGGTGAGACAGTTGAGCAGCGTGGTCTTGCCCGAGCCCGTACCGCCGGAGATCAGCACGTTGCAGCGGCTGTGGCCAATGATGCGCAGGATCTCGGCGCCAGGCTCGCTGATCGATCCGAAGCGGACAAGATCGTCAAGCTTCAGCTTGTCCTTCTTGAACTTACGGATGGTGAGCGTGGGGCCGTCAATGGCGAGCGGCGGGGCAATCACGTTGACGCGGGAGCCATCCAGCAGGCGGGCGTCGCAGATCGGAGAGCTTTCATCGACGCGCCGGCCAACCTGAGACACGATCCGTTGGCAGATGTTCATCAGCTGGGCATTGTCGCGGAAGCGGATATTCGTCCGCTCGATCTTGCCGTTGACCTCGATATAGGTCGTGTCGGCACCGTTGACCATGATATCGGCGATGTCGTCCCGCGCCAGAAGCGGCTCCAGCGGGCCATAGCCGAGCACATCGTTACAGATGTCGTCGAGCAGGTATTCCTGCTCGGAAATCGACATCACGACATTCTTGATGCTGATGATCTCGACGACGATATCGCGGATTTCCTCACGCGCGCTCTCGGTGTCGAGCTGGGCGAGCTGGGAAAGGTCGATCGTGTCGATCAGCGCGTTGAAGATGGTGGTCTTGGTGGCGTAATACTGATCGGAATGCTGGTTGACCTTGCGGACCGGCTCCGGCTTGACCTCAGGGGTCTTGAGCTTTGTTGCCGCAACGGGCGCGGGCTCCGGCGCGCGCGGCTTGACAGGCGCAGACGGGGCGGCCGGCGTGGGGGCAGCCGGCTTCGGCGCCGCCGCAGGCGCCGGCGAGGGCAGCGTTGCGGAAGATGTAACCGAGCGTTTGCCAAAAGCCATGATCTAACCCGTTATCTCAATCGTCCTACTTACCCAGCAGTTTCTTGAGGAATGATTTCTCAACCCTCTGGATCGTCCGCCCGCTCAGGGCCGCTGCCAGTTCATCGATGGCGATGGCCGGGCGCGATGCCGGGCCGGTTTCGGAAATCATCTGGCCATTATTGGCCGCCGTGCCGAAGACTTCAGGATCGAAGGGCACGATGATCTCCGGCTCCACGCCGATGGCGGCAGCGAAATCCTTCACCGGAATTTCCGGCCGCTTGGGCACGCCGCACATGTTCAGCACCAGCCGGGGCGGGTTGTCATTGACGCGGTGGCCCTTGAGCTGGTCGATCAGGTTCTTGCCGTTACGCAGGGAGGCAAGGTCTGGCTGGCAGACGACGATCACTTCGTCAGACTGGATCAGCGTGGTGCGCAGCCACTGGTTCCAGACATGCGGCAGATCCAGCACCATGAAAGGCACATTCCGGCGCACGCCCTGGATAACGGTCGTGTACGCATCATCGGGAATATCGATGATCTGGTTGATATGGGCCGGCGCGGTGAAGAGGGAAAGCCGCTCCGTGGCGCGGGCCAGCAGGCGTTCGATCACGGCGTCGTCGGCGCGCTCGGGCGCGAGCAGCGCGTCGGCAATCGTCTGGGGCGTTTCCTGGTTGAAGTCGAGCGCGGTGGTGCCGAAAGAGAGGTCAAGGTCGACGAGCGTGGTGTTGACCTTGATATTTTCCGCCAGCGACCAGGCAAGGTTGTGGGCGATGGTGGAGGCCCCTACCCCGCCCTTGGCGCCAACCACCGAAATCTGGCGGCCGACGAAGGGCGCGTCCGGATCGGTGAAGAGGCCCGAGATGGCACGGATGATCTGCAGCGGCTGGAACGGCGGAACAAGATATTCCGACACGCCGCGCGCCATCAGCTGGCGGTAGAGCATGATGTCGTTGACCGAGCCGATGACGACGACCTTCACATGCTCGTCGCAATGCTCGGCCAGAGCATCGACCTCGGCGATCACCTGCTCGGCCACCGAGCCGGACTCGATGAGGATGAGATTGGGTGTCGGGTTGCCCTGCAGATAATGGATCGCAGACGGAATACCGCCGGGCAGGCATTCGACCGTGGCACGGCCCATGCGCCGGTCCTGCGCGCAGAGTTCCATCAGCAGGCGGGTTTCCTCGCGCTCATAGAACAGCTTGATCGAAATTGCCGGCAGCAGGGCGTCGCCGCCCTCATCCCCGGACGAGAAGACCGGCATGTTGTAATTGGCCGGGCGCGCCGCGAAATCCACCACCGGCTGGACCGGCGAGGCCGCCGCAGGCGTTTCGCCAAAGATTGTCGCTGTCGCCCTGCCTATCGGCGTCGAGGGGCCCTCTTCGCCGAAGACATCTTCGAACTCAGGGTCGATGTCGTCTTCGAACATCGGATTGTCTTTGCCCATCTTCTTTGTGCTCCCCGTGGCTCCTGCCAAAACTTTACCGGACCGCCGATGAAACAGCGCCGGACTCCTGGTTCGACCGCGCGGATGCCGTGGTTTCTCCGGCACGGAACTTCTCCAGAATGACCTGGCGGCGGGAAAGATCGGACGGATCAAGCGCGCGCTTTCCGAGAAGATCACCCGGATCAATGATCATGGCGGCCAGATTGGTGCGGACCGAACAGCCCAGCGTCGGCAGCTGGTTGTTGGAATCGATATTGCTGAAATCCACAGTCGATTTGGGCGGGCAGTAAGGCGCAATCGCCTCATAGCTCTGATAGGCGAGGATCATCGGCTCACTGACGGGCGAACCGGCGCCGTGTGCGCGGCCTGTCATTTCCTCATACTCGACGCCGAGATCCCAGGCGATGGCGCGGGCCTCTGCGACGGCCGCGACCGCAAGCTGCGGATTGGCCGAGACCTGAGGCATCGACAGGACGAGCGGGCCGTGGCCGCGCTTCACATACCCGGCCAGGAATTCGCGGATACGCGCGCGGTCGCTGCTGGAAAGCTCGCTGGCCTGCGCATCGATGGCCACTTCCAGAAACTCGGTGCGCTTTTCGACCTGGATCGGATTGAGATCGAGCGGCGAGTTTTCAAGATAGGCCGCCGGCACCGCGGTCGGCGCGACACTGGCGCAGGCCGATATGGCCGCGGCGCCCGCGCCAAGGGCGATGAGAGCTGGTAGCGAACGGATCTGACGGGTCATGGTCTGTCTTGCCCTACTCTTCCATAAAGCCCACAGGGGCACGATATTCGTCAGCCTTGATGGGAGCGCCATCGCGGCCATAGGTTTCATTCAGCTTGCCGAAGAAGATGGTCTTGGCGTCCGAAGCATTGGCATAGCCGTCGGCAGGAGATTTCATGTTTGCCTTGCCGGCCGGGCCAACGAGATACGGCGTCACCATCACGACGAGTTCGGTTTCATCGGACAGGAAGTCCCGCGACTGGAACAGGGCGCCCAGAATGGGGAGCTTCTTGAGGCCGGGAAGCTGGTCGATGGTCTGGCGATCTTTCACCGAGATGAGACCGGCCATCATCATCGAGCCACCCGAAGGAAGTTCGACCACGGACTCTGCCCGGCGCACCGATAGTGCCGGCAGGGTTGCGCCCTGGATGATGGTGGTGTTGCCATCGGAGTCCGTGAAGGTCTGCGCGGCGCCCTGGAAGGCGCCCTGCGAGGTCAGCTCCGACACTTCCGTCGAGACTTTCAGCGAGATGCGGCCCTCCGAAAGGACGACCGGGGTGAAGGCAAGCCCCACACCATAGGGTTTGAACTCGACCGTGATCTGACCGTTCTGGTTCTGGCCGACCGGCACGGGGAATTCACCGCCCGCGAGGAATTTTGCGCTCTCGCCCGACATCGCCACGATGTTGGGCTCTGCCAGCGTGCGGACGATGCCGACACGTTCCATGGCATCGATGGCCGCCCCAACGGAGGATTGCAGGCGGCCGTTATTATAGTTGGTGTAGCCCGTTTTCAGGGACACCCCGCCCAGAGCCTGGCCCTGAACGTTGAAACTGTTGGACGCGCTGGCGCTCAATGTGTTGCTGGACGGGCCCGTGGGCTGGAGCATCTGAACGGCGGTGCCCTGCCCTGTGGTATTGTATTGGCCCGAGTCCGGATCAAAGAACAGCGGCAGGCCGCCCTGGAACACCTGCTGCAGCGACTGACTGGCAAGTTCGCCAAAGCTGGTGGAGCCGGAAAGGTTGATGCCGAGCTGCTTGATCACGCTGCGCTGCATTTCGACAATGCGCACTTCCAGCAGAACCTGATCCGCCGCATTGACGTTCAGCATATTGACGATCTGCAGGTTGCCGCCGGAGGACGCTTCTGGGAAGAAGGCCTTGACCAGGCGGCTGACCTGATCGGACTGGGAGAGGTTGTCCACCATCCCGGTAAGGATGATGCTGCCATTGACGCTTTCAATCTTCACCCGCGCATCAGGAACATGCCGGGAAATGGTGTCTTCCAGCGCGGCAAGGTCTGTCTCGACGGAGATGTTGAGATCCAGCAGCGTGCGCCCTGCCCGGTCGAAGATCAGCGCATTCGTCTGGCCGAACCTGATGCCGCGGAAGATGATCCGCTGAGCCGTCTGGACCACGGCGTCCGCAATGGCGGGATTGGAAATCACCACATCGGCGGCCGGCGCTTCCAGATCGACAATCATCGACTTGTTGACCCCGAGCGTCACCCGGCGGGAAACGGCCTGGTCACCCGGCTTGGTAATGCTGGTGCCCATGCCGTTGGGCACGGTCTGGGCCAGCGCCACCGGGCCAGCGGCCAATGCAAGGAGGGTCGCGCAGGTCAGCGCCTTCAGCGTGCGCATATCAGTTGCTCCCCATGGCTGTAAGTGTTGGCCGGCTATTGCGGATGATCATGATGGCGCTTCCGGCTTCATCGCCGCCATTGAGTTCCAGGCGCGGCGTGCGCGGGGCGCTGACAGCTTCCTCACTGAGCGGACGCAGAGCCAGAGAAAGCTGACCCTTGCTTTGCGACAGGGCCACCAGTTCGGCTTCGGCAGGCGTTACCTCAAGCGTGGCGGTGCGGCCAATGCGTGTGGACTCCTGCGGCGTGCTGGGCGCATAGGCCTGGTCAATCGCCAGCACACGCACATTCTGAAGGATGATCTTGGAGATCGTGCGCTCATCCGTGAGGCCGTTGGTCGCAGTGGGCTTCTGCTCATAGGTGAGGATCAGGTCCACCCGGTCATTGGGCAGAATGAAGCCGCCCGAGGCCGACTCAGGCGAAATGCCCACCGAGACAGCCCGCATGTCGGCGCCCATCAGCACGGGCAGAAGGCCTGCTTCGCCGCGCTTGACGATGCGCTGGGGCATCAGAGGTTCTGCCTTGTAGATCGGCATCTTCACCACCGCCCCGGCAATCTCCTCGATCGCGTTGGGCGCGGCGGTTTCGATAAACTGTCCCTCGACAACGCCTTTTTCAGGCCAGACGGACCATCGCAGATCCTCTGCCTTGATCTGTTCACCGATGGCGAAATCCCGCTTGGCGGTCAGAACCTTGATCTCGGAGACCTGTTCTGTCTGTACGATGGTATTGTCGCGGGTGAGCGTCTCGGTCACGACCTGCGGCTGGCTCATACGGCTTACAAGCAGGGCGGCCCCGCCGGCGGCCACAAGCGCCAGCACCAGGATAATAATGCGTATCGGCGACATGCGGCGCCTCTCCCTCCCAATTCCGTATGCAAAGGTAAATGCATACGGCCAGCCAGTTCATACTGTTGGGAAAATTGCACGCGCCGCCTAAAGGATCGTTAACCGGTAAATCCCGCTGCGCGGTAAAGGTCTGCCAGCAGGGGCGAGGCGGCGCCGGCCAGGAGAGCGCCCGCCGCAATCGCGACGCCATAAGGAACGCCGGCCTTGGGCTCGAACGGGGCACGCATGAAGCCGGGAATGGTTTCAGCCGGGGCGGTGCGGCGGACGGCCAGGATGAGGGTGGCGCAGATACCGCCGGCAATCGCCATCTTGAACGCGAACGGAAAGGCCGCTTCCGGCCCCATCCAGAGCACGACGGCGGGGATCATCTTGGCGTCCCCTCCTCCGAAGATGCGGAAAGCGTAGAGGCCAAAGGCAATCAGGAAGGCCAGGCCCCCGGCCATCAGATGGCCGCCGATGATTTCCAGCGGCAGGCCGGAAACGGCCGCAGCCGGAACAAAGAGGCCGGCGAGGGTAAGGTTCAGCCAGTTGGGGATCTTCAGCTGGTTTACATCATAAAGCGCCGCCAGCACGCAAAGGCAGAGGAAAAGGGCGGCGAGAACCATGAGCACCATAAGACGTCTCCCAAACATCAAGGTCAGCGGCCGAGCATGGCGCAAAAGCCTGAAAGAAGGCTTGAGGCGCGCGGGGGTAGGGCCGGAAAGAAAAGAGCCGCCGGTTATCCGGCGGCTCTCTGATATCGGATACGGACTACCGATTACTCGGTTTCGCCACCGCCATCAGCGCCGGCGGTGCCCATTTTGGCGGCAACCGTTTCGAACGTGGAATTGGCGTTCGAGCCAAGAGCCGAAACACCACCGATGATGGCGACAGCGATGAGAGCGGCGATCAGGCCGTACTCAATAGCGGTTGCGCCGGACTCGTCTTTCAGAAAACGTGCAAACATTGGAAACTCCCATCATGCGTTTGACAAGTTCCGGCTTGAAACTTTTTTTCCCGGAACAGGGATGGTTCTACAGGAGCAACTTTGAGATCTCGTTTCCGCAGTCAGAAAATTCATGAAGCGAAATCAGGGGGTTGTTTACTGATTCTGCTGTTGCACCTCCGGCACCTTCGCGCGCGCGATTCCTTATATATACACCTTGGGAAATCCCCTTCCCGGCGCAATGCCTGCGCGCCCGCCGAAAACGCATTAGGAAATGGGAAACCAAAATAGGCGAGGTTCCGGAAAACATGCGCCGGAGTTTCCGTATAATGAACATCCTCGTGAAGCCTGCCCTTGCTGCCCTCGCCAGCCTGGTTCTCGCCGGTGCCGCCCAGGCCCAGCAGCTGTCCATCGAGGCTTCCAAAACCGTTCCGCTGCGCCTCTCCGGCCCTGCCTCCAGCATCGTGGTGGGCAACAAGAACATCGCCGATGTGGCCGTGCATGACGAACGGCTGATCTTCGTGACCGGCAAGAGCTATGGCACCACCAATCTGATGGTGTTCAACAAGGCCGGTGAGGAGGTTTACAGCGCCGAAGTGGTCGTCACCGCCAACTCGTCCAATCTGGTGACCGTCAACCGCGCCGGCCAGAACCAGACCTATGACTGCGCCCCGGTCTGCCGGTCCGCCCTCAGCCTGGGGGATGATCCGGCCTACTTCTCCCGCCTCCTCCAGCAGCAGCTGCAATCGCAGGCCCTGACCGGCGGCAACTGACAACCGGCGGGCGATGCATGAAATTGCATCGACCTGCTAAACCAGCCACAAACCGGAACATGCTAGATCTGCAGGCTGATCCCATTGGGGGGAATAGCCTGATGATGCCCAGCATCCGTTACAGCCTTGCGGCGCGCCTGCAGGCGCGCTTTCGCGACTACGCCTGCGACCATCGGGGCGTCGCGGCGGTGGAGTTTGCGCTGATCGCCGCCCCTTTCTTCTTTCTGATCTTCGGCCTGCTGGAGGTCTGCATGATCTTCATCATGGCAGCGATCCTTGACCATGGCATCGCCGACGCCAGCCGGCCGCTGCGCACCGGCGCCGTGCAACAGGCAGGCGTGACCCCGGAAGAGTTCCGGGAACTGCTCTGCAGCAAGCTGATGGGCATGATGGATTGCAAGAACCGCCTGTATTTCGATGTGCAGACCATTGACGGCTTCAACCACGTTCCGATGGGCTCGCCCCTCAACGAAGCCGGCGCCATCAATGGCGAGGAGTTCGGCTTTCTTCCGGGCGGCCCCAACGACATCGTCGCCGTCCGCGTATTCTATGAATGGGATCTGATGACACCGGTCCTCAGCGCCCCGCTGTCCAACATGGCCGGCCACAAACACCTGATCCAGTCCAACGTCGTGTTCCGCAACGAGCCTTTCGGGAGCGAATCCTAATGCTGCTCAACCGCTATTTCAAAGCCCGGCTGGAGCGGAAGAACGCTCCCCGGAAGCTCGGCCTGAAGAGCCTCCTGCGCAATGAGGATGGGGTCTCTGCCGTCGAGTTTGCCTTTATCGCGCCGCTCATGGTGCTGATCTTCTTCGGCTGTATCGAGCTGAGTTTCATGATGCGCGCCGATCGCCGTGTCACCGCCACAGCCTCCAGCCTCGGGGACCTCACCTCCCGCCTTGCCTCGGTAACCGATGACGACATGCGGGAACTTTACAACGCCGCCACGGTGATGATGCAGCCCTATCACGCTTCGGAAACGCGTATGCGGATCACCTCCATCGTCGATAGCGGGAATGGCCAGAAGCGTGTGGCCTGGTCGGACGGTTACAAGATGGAACCGCGCGTCGCCGGCTCCATCGTGCCGGTGCCCGATGGCATTGTGCCCCAGCCCGGCTCGGTGATCCTGACCGAGATCGAGTATGACTATAAAAGCGGGTTCAGCGTGGTGATCGATACGTCGATCACGATGAGCGACACCTTCTACCTTCGCCCCCGGCGTGTTTCGAATATCGAACGCATCCGCCAGGGCGGCGGTGGACCGCCTGCCTTCGGCCCCACAAGCTAGGACCTAGCGCGCCCGCCGCGCTGGCGGATCGGACTTGACGGTGAGCAGCACCGCCAGTCCCAGGAAGAACAGAAACGCGATGGCCGACATGCCGATCCGCTGATCTCCCGACCAGCGGGTGAACTGCTCGATCAGCAGTGGCCCGAGCCAGACCGTCACCGTTCCGGCAATCGCAAACAGGCCGAAGAACTCGCCTCGCATATGCGCCGGCGCGACATGGATCAGCATCGAGCGGCTGGAGGAAATGTTCGCCGTGGCGAAGATGGCAATCAGCGCGCCTTGGACGAGATAGATCAGGTCGGACGATCCGGAGAAGAACGGGGCGTTCCACACGGTCACATTCGGCACCAGGCCGAAGAAGGCTGAGTCCCGCGTGACTGAAAGGCCAAGGAACAGGATCACCACAATGGCGGCGATCTCGACGATCAGCGCATTCTTGGGGCCAAGCCGCTGATCCAGCCAGCCGCCGAAAATGCCCCCTGCCACGCCCCAGGCAGACGCCCAGATGGCATAGATCGTCAGCTCGATTAGGCCCCAGCCGAGGAACAGGCTGACATACACCGCGCCGATGGTGAGGAGGGCGAACATGCCGTCGGCGTAGATGGTCCGGGCAATGAGGAATTTGAACGCCTCGCGGTGATGGGCTGCCTGGCGGATGGTGCGGATCACCCCCTGGGCGCCTTCCCGGATCGCCCGCACGGGCGAGGTACCTTTGACGCCCGTATCCTTGGCGTGGAGGAAGAAGGGAATCATCGCGGCCAGCATCCAGACCCCGCAGATCGGCCCGGCAATGCGGAACTGTTCGTACTGCGCCGGATCAATTCCGAAGAGTGGCTCAGGGAAAGGCCAGGCCCGCTCAATCGGCAGGGCAAACATGAAGACGATGGCGACGAACATCAGCGTGGCCATGCCATTGCCAAGCGCGAGCCCGAGCCCTGACACGGCCGGCAAGGCATCCAGCCGCGCCGCATCCGGCAGCATCGAATTATGCGCCACCTCGCTATAGCTGTAGCAGACATAGGCGATGATCAGCAGTGACATGACCGCGCCGGTCGACAGGCCTGCCGGGCCGGGGATCGCCCACCAGAGGGAAATACCTACCAGCGAGATCAGCGACAGGCAGAGGAAGATCAGCGGCTTGCGGCGCAGGCCCCGGTCAAAGGCGGCGCCGAGGAAGGGCGCGGTCAGGGCTGCGATATAGCCGGCCGTCTTCGACAGATTGGCGACCATCGCCTGGCCTTCGGCGCCCGCCACCCGGTGGGCCTCGTCCGGCGAAAGCCCGTCCAGCTTGCCGCTGGCCAGGATATCGGCGCCGACAATGTCCCGCGCGAAATACGGCGCGAACACATAGATGACGATCAGGATGTAGTAGGGGTTCCGCGCCGCCTCGAACCAGGCCCAGGAGAAGCCGGTCTTGCCGAGCGCGCCGCCTTCTCCCTTGTGAGTGTGAGCCAGGTTGCCGCCAGCGGCATCCACAATCGCTTGCGCCATTCGCATCCTCCCGGCGCGTATGCCCGCGCGTTATGCGGCGAGACTAGTCGCTATTACACAAAGCGGAAGGCGGTTTTGTCTGTGACCCAGCGTCAGCCCTGAAGCTTGCTGGCAAGCTCCCCGGCATAGCGGGTGATGTCCCCTGCTCCCAGGCAGACGACCATGGCGCCCGGCCCGGCCAGCGCCTTCACGGCTTCGGGCAGATCGGCGAGCGATGCCAGCGCGCGCGCGCTGCGATGGCCGTGCCGCTGGACCGAGCGGACAAGGGCTTCATGCGTGATGCCGGGGATGGGCGTCTCGCCCGCCTCATAGACCGGCGCGACCAGAACATGGTCGGCCTGGTCGAAGCAGCGGGAGAACTCCTCAAAGAGGTCGCTGAGCCGCGAATAGCGGTGGGGCTGGCAGACGGCGATCAGCGTGCGGTCGCCCTGCATGGCCCGGCCCGCCTTCAGCACGGCCGCAATCTCCACCGGGTGGTGGCCATAATCATCAATGATCTTGACTGGCTCCTGACCCGGCGCGGACACCCAATCACCCACCGGCGTGAAGCGCCGCTTGACGCCGCCGAACTTTGCCAGTGACCCGCGTATCTGCTCATCGGTTGCGCCCAGTTCGAGTGCCACGGTGATGGCGGCCAGCGCGTTCTGAACGTTATGCTCGCCCGCCATCGGCAGGGTCAGCCCGTCAATCCGGCGCGGCGCCTCGTCTTTTCCGCGGCGGATCTCGACATCAAAATGCGCCCCGGAAAGATCGGTGCGCAGGTTCACCGCGCGCACATCGGCCTGAAGATTGAAGCCATAGGTGATGCGGCGCCGGTCAGTCACGCGGGCGGCCAGCGCCTGCACTTCGGGATGATCCGTACAGAGAACGGCAAAGCCATAGAAAGGCAGGTTTTCGACGAAGGTGTCGAACGCCTCGCGCAGATTTTCCATGGTGCCGTAATGGTCCATATGCTCGGGGTCGATATTGGTGACGATGGCACAGGTGGGGTGGAGCTTGGCGAAGGTGCCGTCGCTCTCATCGCTTTCCACCACCATCCAGTCGCTCTCGCCGGCTTTGTAGTTCGAGCCATAGGCGTGGATGATGCCGCCATTGATCACCGTGGGATCGATGCCCGCGCCATCCAGCAGGCAGGCGACCAGCGAGGTGGTCGTCGTCTTGCCATGCGTTCCGGCGATGCAGACGGTGTATTTGAGGCGGGTGATCTCGGCCAGCATGTTGGCCCGGCGCACAACCGGGATGCCGGCTGCGCGGGCGGCCAGCACTTCGGGATTATCCCGGCGGATGGCAGTGGAGATGATGACGGTGCCCGCGCCGGAAACATTCTCGGCCTTGTGGCCGATGAACACTTTCACCCCGCGCGCCCGCAGGCGCTCGACATTGGCGCTGTCAGACACATCCGAGCCCTGAACCTCATAGCCCATGGTCAGCATCACATCGGCAATGCCCGACATGCCGATGCCGCCAATGCCGACGATATGCGCCGGGCCTACCGGAAACGGGGTTGGGGTGGTCATGGAAAACCTCGCGCTTCTAAATCGTCCGCCGCGTCAGAGACATCAAAAGCCCGGCAATCGCAACGACCAGCATCAGGCCCATCACCAGCGTCATCGGGCCTTCGCCCTTTTGCACCTGGGTGCCTTCGACCAGAACCTGCACATGCGTGAAATACGACATCCAGAAGATGCCGACCGTGACACCCCATGCGGCTGACAGCATGCGGGAGGAGCCCTGGTTCAGGGTGCGCAGGCCGCCCCAGATGAGCGCGCCTGCCGTGATGAAACTGACGAGCCAGAATGGCCAGGGCAGCCAGTGGCCCCAATTGCGCACGATCTCGAAGATCGTGAGGAACAGGCCAAACACGAGCGCGATGTAAGCAGACTTGCGGATCATAACTCCGCGATCCTCTCCGCCATTTCCGCCAGTTTCTGGGCCGCATCCGGGCGCGCGGCAGACTTTGCAGCGGCCGCGCGCGCCGCAAGGTCTGCGCCGTCGGAGAGGCGCGCCGAGATAAGCTCGCCCAAGAGCTTTGGCGTCACATTGGCTTCCAGGATCATGTCGGCGGCGCCAACTCCGGTCAGCGCTTCGGCGTTCGCCGTCTGATGGTCGTCCATGGCGATGGCGAGCGGAATGAGGATGGACGGGCGCCCGACAGCGGCCAGTTCACTGACCGTGCCGGCGCCCGAGCGGGCGATCACGAGGTGTGCTGCGGCCAGGCGTTCGGGCATGTCGCGGAAGAAGGCCGACAGCTCGCAGGCGACGCCTGAATTGCGGTAGATGTTCGAGACAATCTCATACTGTTCCTCGCGCACCTGCTGCACCACTTTGAGGCGCACGCGCAGCGGCGGGGAGACATGGTTTGCAATCGCCAGCGGCACAACCTCGCCGATGATGCGCGAGCCCTGGCTGCCGCCGGTGATGAAGATGTTCAGCGTCTCGTCCGTAGGCGGATAGGGAATCTGCCCGGCTTCCAGGATCGGCGCGCGCACGGGATTGCCAAGCGGCATATGGGCCGAGCCGGGGGGCAGGCGGTCAAGCCGGTCAAACCCGCTCGCCACCAGCTTGGCATGTCTGGCAAACTGGCGGTTGACCCGGCCGAGTACGGCATTCTGTTCATGGATGATGATTGGCACGCCGAGGCGGCGCGCCGCCGCCAGGGCCGGAAAAGCCGGATAGCCGCCGAAGCCGGCCACCAGCGCCGGGCGGTGCTGTTTCATCAGACGGCGGGCGCGGCTGATCCCGGCATTGATCTTCAGCGCGGCGCCCGGAACCGTCCAGGGTTTGCGGAAGTTGGGGCTGGCAGCCTCGATTTCTTCTTTCCAGTCTGCCGGGAAGTCAGCGGCATATTTCAAGCCGCGCGTGTCGGAAATCAGCGCCGTGTTCCAGCCGCGCGCGCGCATTTCATCGGCGAAGGCGCGGGCGGGGAACATGTGGCCGCCGGTGCCCCCGGCTGCGATGATGACGAGTTTTGAATCGGGTGTGTCAGCCATACTGGCCACGGCTCCTTGTGCCTTCGCCGCGGACGAGAGCAAGCGCAAGGCCGAGCGTCAATCCCATACCCACCATGGAAGAGCCGCCATAGGAGACAAAAGGCAGTGTCACGCCGGTTGGCGGCAGAACGGCGAGGTTTACGCCTATATTCACGACCGCCTGAAGGCTAAACAGGGTGAAGAGACCGGCCGCCGCCGTGCGGGCATAGCCGTCCTCGATACGGGCGGCGGCGCGGAAGCCGCGGATCGCCATCATCGCAAAGATCGCCATCAGCACGACAATCGCCACCAGGCCAAACTCCTCGGCCATCACCGCGAAGATGAAATCGGTATGCGCGTCTGGCAGCCGGGCCTTGACCAGGCCCTCCCCCGGACCGACGCCGAACAGGCCACCCCGGCTGATGGCTTCGGCCGCCTTGTCGAGCTGGTAGCGGTCCACAGTGGCGGGGTTGAGGAACACGTCCACCCGCGCCTTCACATAGGGCAGCAGGTTATAGAGCAGCACGGCGAGCACGCCGCCGCCCAGGCCAAAGATCCCCACCCAGCGTTTGGGCAGGCCGCTGACGAAGAAGGTTGTCAGGAAAGCCGCCGTCAGCAGCACCGCCTGGCTGACATCCGGCTGCAGCAGCAGCAGGCCAAGCGTCACCGCATAGAAGATGAAGGCGACCAGCGCCCAGGGGCCTTTGGGATAAAGCTCCCGCTGCGCCAGCAACCAGCCGCAGAGCAGGATGAGCGCCGGCTTCACCGTCTCGCTCGGCTGGATGGAAAAACCGGCAAAGCGCAGCCAGCGCTGGGCGCCCTTGGCCTCATGCCCGAAGCCGAGCACGGCAATCATCATCACGATACTGACGAGGAAAATCGCCGTGGCCGTGCGCCGCGCCCATTTCCGGTCAAGCGCGCTGAAACCCATCATGATCGTGAAGCCGAGCGCCGCCAGCCCCGCCTGCCGGTAGACGAAGTAATAGGCATCCCCATACCCGATCCGCGCCGAAGCAGACGGCCCGGCGGCGAGCGACATTAGAAGCCCGATGCTCAGCAGCAGGACAGCGCCGGCAACCAGCCCCCAGTCCAGCGTGCGGCGCCATTCGGTAAACCAGGATGTATCCGAACGCGGCAGAAGCGGTGCGTTGGCCGTGTAGCTCACGCGGTCACCTTGAGGCTCGCCGGCATCATGCCCTGCACGAGACGGCGGAACGCGTCGCCCCGCTGCTCATAATCCTTGAACTGATCAAAGCTGGCACAGGCCGGCGACAGGAGAACGACCGCGCCGGGCTCACCGGCCGCCTTGGCGTCCCGGTAGGCAGCTTCCACGGCCCGGTCGAGCGCGCCACACACCTGGCTGGGCACCTTGCCGTGCAGCGTGGCGGCAAAGACATCTTCCGCCTGGCCGATCAGATACGCCTTGGTGATGTTGGGAAAAAGCGGAGCCAGCGGGGCAATGCCTTCAGCCTTGGGCACGCCGCCGGCAATCCAGTAGATGTTCTTGAATGATCTCAGCGCCTGCTCGGCCGCCTGGGCGTTCGTGGCTTTTGAATCATTGATGAAGCGGATGCCGTCGATCTCGCCGACCGCTTCCATCCGGTGGGCAAGGCCCGGGAAGGAGCGCAGCCCCGCCATGATCGTTCCCGGATCAAGGCCGAGCGCCCGGCAGGCGGCATAGGCAGCAGCAGCGTTCTGGTAATTGTGACGGCCCAGCAGCGCAGGGCATTCGTCGAGCTTGCCGACGAACTCCGCCTTGCCCGACTGGTTGTCATAGAGGCGGCCATCGACCGCGCTGATGCCCTTGCCGAGGGTATAGGTGGAGGAAATCTGCACCACTTTCTGGGGGCCCTTGGCCGAGAGGCCAATGGCGATCGACTGGGTGTAGACATCATCAAACCCGATGACGGCGACATCTTTCTCCGTCTGGTTCTGGAAGATGCGCATCTTCGCAGCCTGATAGCCATCCATGCTGCCATGCCGGTCGAGATGGTCCGGCGAGAGGTTCAGGAAGACGGCCACATCGCAGCGCAGGCTCTTCACCAGGTCGAGCTGATAGGACGACATCTCCAGCACATAGACCGCGTTGGAATGCAGCGCGGCGAGATCGAGCACGCCGGTGCCGATATTGCCGCCAACGCGGACATCGCGGCCGGCCTGTTTCAGGATATGGCCGATCAGCGCGGTGGTGGTGGATTTGCCATTGGTGCCGGTGATGGCGACGATCTTCGGACGCGCCCGCTCCGGCAGAGCCTGAACCGCGCGGGCGAAGAGTTCCATGTCCCCGATCACCGGAACGCCGGTCATCTCTGCCATGCGCACAAGGCGGTGGGGCTGGGGATATTTGTAAGGGATGCCCGGCGACAGGACGAGCGCGGCAAAAGTCTGCCAGTCGCGCTTGTTGATGTCGGAAAGGGCGATGCCGGCGGCTTCGGCCTTGGCGCGGGTTTCCTCATTATCGTCCCACGCATGGACGCGCGCACCGCCAGCCTTCAGGGCTTTGGCCGCGCTGAGACCGGTGCGGCCGAGGCCGTACACCGCAACGTCTTTTCCAGCGTATTCGGTAATGGGGATCATGGCGCCTGCATCACCTCAGCTTCAGGGTGGCAAGGCCCATCAGGGCGAACAGGACGGAGAGAATCCAGAAGCGCACGACCACGCGCGTTTCCGGCCAGTTCTTCTTCTGGAAATGGTGGTGCAGGGGCGCCATCAGGAAGATGCGCTTGCCCTCGCCCGTCAGGCGCTTGGTGATCTTGAACCAGCCGATCTGGGTCAGCACCGACAGCGCTTCCAGCACGAACAGGCCGCCGATCACGACCAGCGCGAACTCATGCTTGGTTGCCACGGCGACCACACCGAGCATGGCGCCGAGGCCAAGCGAGCCGGTATCGCCCATGAAGACCTTCGCCGGATAGGCGTTGAACCAGAGGAAGCCCATGCCTGCCCCGATCACCGCGCCGAGGATCACGGCAAGCTCGCCCGCGCCTGGCGCAAACTGGATGCCGAGATAGGAGGCGAACACGAAGTTACCGGTGAGATAGGCAATCATCGCATAGGCGGCAGCGGCAAAGGTCATCGGCACGATGGCGAGGCCATCAAGGCCGTCGGTAAAGTTCACCGCATTGGCCGCGCCGACGATGACGATCATCCCGAAGAGGATGAAGAAGCCGCCGAGCGGCAGGAAGTAGTTGTTGACGAAAGGCACGGCCACGCCGCCCGAGAAATTCGGGTCTGCCGGCTGGACAGAGGTTTTCGGCGCAAAGCCGGCGATCCATTCCGCCAGCGGATTGAGCGGGCCCCATTCGGCATGGCCGGCGGGCGTGTGCGCCCCGTGCAGGCCCATGATGATGGCGCAGGCGAGCGCCGCGATGCCGAAGCCGGCGAGCAGCCGCGCCCCGGCGGACACGCCATCGGTCGAATGCTTCGTGACCTTGGCATAGTCATCCAGGAAACCGAGGAAGGCATAGGAGAAAGTGACGGCGAGGGTGACCCAGACATAGGGGTTCTGCCAGTTGCCCCAGAGGGCGACGGCGACGATCAGGCCGACCCAGATCAGCAGGCCGCCCATGGTGGGCGTGCCCTTCTTCGAGAGCTGCGCTTCGAGCGAGAGATCGCGGATCGGCTGGCCCTTGCCCTGGCGTGCGCGCAGGAAGTTGATCAGCCCGTCACCGATCAGCACCGTCACCAGAAATGCCGTGACGACCGCCGCACCGGTGCGGAAGGTAATGTAGTTCAGAAGATTGAATACGCCGCTGTCCGCGGCCAGCAGTTCATACAGCATCAGCTTACCCTCGCAGCTCCTTCTGAGCCGCCATCCATCTTGCCCATTCCGGCCGTCTGGCTCCATTGGCGCAGCCGGTCCGCTATTCGTCCCATCCCGGACGCATTCGACCCTTTGATCAAGAGCACATCCCCAGCGCGCAGTGCTTTTTGCAGCTGATTCCACAACTCATCCGCCGTCTGAGCAGATATTTGCTGCAAATCACGCGGAAGCGCCTCGGAAAGGTGTTGCATTTCAGTACCAGCCAGAAAGACCCCATCAACCCCTGCCTCAACGATCGGCCCGGCAAGGTTGCGGTGTTCCTCAACCGAAGAGTCGCCGATCTCGCGCATGTCGCCCAGCGCGGCGAGGCGGCGGGTGCCTGCGCGTTGAGAGAGGCCCTTGAGGGCGGCGCGCATGCTGGCCGGGTTGGCGTTGTAAGCGTCGTCGATCAGCGTGATTTCGCCGATTTCCGGCAGGTTGAGCGTTTCGGAAGTGCCCCGGCCCGGCGGCGGCGCGTAGCCTGACAGCGCCTCGGCACAATCTGTGACAGAGAGGCCGGACTGGCTGGCAGCGAGCAGGGCGGCGGCTACATTCTGCGCCCAGTGAGCGCCGACGGCATTCAGCGTCACACTCGCCCGGCGGCCGACGATATCCACATCCACCCGGCTGGTGTGGCCATCGGTTTCATAGGCGGTGATGCGCGCGGTTGCCTCCGGGGAGGTTCCGAACGTCTCGACATTGCCGGTGGGGCAAAAACTCCGGGCACGTTCGGAAAGATAGTCCAGGAATTTATCGTCCGCTGGCAGAATGATTGTGCCGCCCGCTTCCAGTCCGGCAAAGATGTTCGACTTCTCCTCGGCGATGCCTTCGACCGAGCCAAGCCCCTGAAGATGGGCCGCAGCAATGCAGGTGACGATGCCGGTATGCGGGCGCACCATATGGCTGCGCGGGGCGATCTCGCCGGGCGTGTTCATGCCGATCTCGAAGACAGCGCGCGCGGTGTTTTCCGGCATCCGCGCCAGCGTCAGCGGCACGCCCCAGTGATTGTTGAAACTCTTGACGTTCCAGTGGGCCGGGCCAAAGGCGCGGTAGATCTGCGCCAGCATCTCCTTCACAGATGTCTTGCCTGCAGAGCCGGTGACCGCCGTGCGATGGGCGCCGCAGCGCACGCGCGCGGCAATGCCGAGCTGGGTCAGCGCGTCAAGCACATCGGCCACCTGCACCACAGCCCCGCCGGAGATCGGCCGGGCCACCAGCGCCCCCGCAGCACCTGCCTTGAAAGCTGCTTCAACGAAATCATGCCCGTCGCGCTGATCCTTCAGCGCCACGAAGAGATCACCCTTCTGCAGGGTGCGTGTGTCGATGGAGATCGAGCCGGTCACCTCGAAAGGCGCGCTGGCCGCGCCGCCGGTGACGAGTTCGATATCGCTGGAGGTCCAGAGCGGCGTTGTCATCGGGCGGTCGCTTTCAGGGCGGCCAGCGCCTCATCCTGGTCGGAGAAGGGCAGCACCTGGGAACCGATGATCTGGCCCGTCTCATGCCCCTTGCCGGCGATCACCAGCGTGTCGCCTTTTTTCAGCTCACGGATTACGGTGTGAATGGCTTCGGCCCGGTCGCCGATTTCGCGGGCGCCCCTCGTGCCCCCGAGGATCGTGGCGCGGATCTTTGCCGGGTCTTCCGAGCGCGGGTTGTCATCGGTGACGATCACATCATCGGCCTGGCGGCTGGCGATCTCGCCCATGATCGGGCGCTTCCTGGCGTCCCGGTCGCCGCCGCAGCCGAAGATCACCTTCAGCCGCCCGGCCGTGTGCGGACGGACCGCGCGCAGCAGCACGTCGAGCCCATCGGGCGTATGGGCATAGTCCACGAACACGCCCGCGCCGGTCTCGGTCTTGCCGACAAATTCGAGGCGGCCCTTGACCGGCTTGAGGTTTGCCAGCCCCTCGGCCACGGCCGGGAACTCCATGCCCAACGACAGGCAGAGCGCAGCAGCTGCCAAAGCGTTCAGCGTCTGGAACTCGCCGATCAGCGGCAGCTCGATCGGCTTCTGCTCGACATCTTTCCAGTAAAGGAACAGCGTCTGGCCGGTGGCCTTGGGCATCAGCTCGTCGATCCAGAGATCCTCGCCGCGCCAGCCGAAAGAAACGACCTGAAGCCCGGCCTTGCGCGCGGTTTCCTCGACGATCTCGCGGTGATCGCTGTCAGCATTGACGATGGCGGGAATGCCCCTGGGCGCCAGATCGCGGAAGAGGCGCAGCTTGGCATCGAGATAGGCGTCCATCGTCGGATGGTAATCCAGATGGTCCTGGGTGAGGTTGAGGAAGGCGACCGCCGACAGGTCCACCCCGTCGAGGCGGTGCTGCTCAAGGCCATGGCTGGAGGCTTCCATCGCGCAATGCGTCACGCCCTGGCCCGCCAGCAATTTCATCGTTTCACTGACGGTTACCGGGTCGGGCGTCGTATGGCCGATATCGATCTTGCCGCCCGGGCCGATGGCGCCCAGCGTGCCCATGGAGGCGGCCTTGATCCCTGCCCGGCTCCAGATCTGGCGGGCAAAATCCACCGTCGAGGATTTGCCATTGGTGCCGGTGACGGCCACGACGAATTCGGGCTGCGCGCCGTAAAAGCGCCTGGCGGCCAGCGCCAGCGCGCGGCGCGGCTCATCGGCAATCACATGCGGCACGGACACCTCGCCCACACTGCCATCCGACAGGATCGCGGCGGCGCCCTGCGCGATGGCCTGGGGCACAAACCGCCCCCCGTCATGCACGCTGCCTTTCAAGGCCGCAAATAGCCAGCCGGGCTGCACCTTGCGGCTGTCAGCCGTCATTCCGAGGATCTCGGTCTCGCCATTCTCGGCAAGTGGGAAAAGGTCCCTGAGGTTCAAAGTTCACTCCTGTTCTGGGAGAGGGTCTGGGGCGGCGTGCTGGCAGGCCGGAGATCCTCAAATCGCGGATCGACCTCGAGCAGCGGCGCCACGCGTTCAATGATCCGCCCGGCAACCGGCGCAGCATTCACAGCCGCGGTCATGCTTCCGTCCTCGATGGCCTTGGGCTCATCCAGCGTCACAATCAGGGCATATTGGGGGCTGTCTGCAGGAAACACCGCAGCAAAGCTCGAAACATTCCGGTCCTTGGCATAGCCGCCAGGCACCGGCTTCTCGGCCGTGCCGGTTTTCCCGGCCACGCGATATCCGGGCACCTCTGCGCGCCGCGCCGTGCCGCCCACCACGGTCTGGCGCATCATCTCGGTTACGAGATGGGCCGTCTCTTTGGAGAAGAGGCGCACAGGCTCCGCCGTCGGTGCAGCTTCATCTTCCACCAGCACCGGCGCCACCATCAGCCCGTCATTGCCCAACGCAGAGAAGGCCAGCAGGAACGCCATGGGCGTGACCGAAATGCCATGGCCATAGGAAACCGTCGCCGCCGTCACTTCATCAAGCCGTCGCGGCACCAGCGGCGCTGCCGAGCCGGGCAGGCCCACCGGCGCGCGGCGGGTGAGGCCGGCGAGTTCCAGAAACTGCTGCTGGCGCTGGGCGCCCAGCGCATAGTTCACCTGCACGGTGCCGATGTTTGAACTTTCCGACAGGATCTTCCAGGCGTTGGCCTCGCGGGCAAACCAGTGCGTATCGGAAATCCGCCGGCCCTGGATCAGTAGCGGCTGGCCCACCTGAAACCGGTCTTCGGGCTTGATCGCGCCCACATCGAGGGCGGCAGCAATCGTCAGCGGCTTGAAGATCGAGCCGAGTTCATAAACCGCGCTGATCGCCCGGTTGGTGCGGGAAGGGTCGTCCGCAGGCGTATCACTGGCGCGGTTGGGGTCGAAAGGCGGCCAGCTTGCCATGCCGCGGATGGCGCCGGTGCGCGTGTCCATCAGGATCGCGGCGCCGCCTTTCATGTCATAATCCATCGCCGCGGTGGCAAGCTCTGCCTCCAGCGCGGCCTGCGCCCCGATGTCCAGCGTCAGCCGGACCGGCGCTGCCCCGCCCTGAAGCGCGGCCTCCTGGGCAAGCTCGACCCCGGCAATGCCCTGGCCGTCAACATTGGTATAGCCCAGCACCTGCCCGGCCAGCACGCCGCGCGGATAGGCCCGGCGGGCCTCCTCACGGAAATCGAGCCCTTCCAGGCCGAGCGCAGCGATCTGCGCCCGCTGGCGGGGCGTCAGCCCGCGCTTGACCCAGACAAATTTGCGCTTGGGATCAGACAGGCGGGCGGCAAGATCGGCCTCATTCAGGTCCGGCAGCACACGGACAAGCTGCCCGGCGACATCCGCGCCGTCCCAGATCAGGCTGGGATTGGCCCAGAGGGACCAGGAAACCACCGAAGTTGCCAGCAGTTCGCCATTACGGTCCACAATGTCCGCACGCTGCTGAAGCGCCGCCGTCATCGGCCGGGCCGCAGAACTGGACGGCGCGTCCGACAGGGCCAGATAACCGCCCCGGCCCGCCATCAGCACGAAGAGCAGGCCGATGGCCAGCCCGACGAACCGTGTACGATGCCGGGAGGCTTCGCTCATCTGGGCGCCTCCGCAACCGCGCCGGCCTCTTGATCCGCATCCGTCTTGCCGGCGGCCTCACCGGATACCGACATCACCTTCAGGGTGGTCACCGGCGGGCCAACCACCTCGTCGAGATCGCCCTCATTGGCCATCTGGCCGGGCTTGGGCGGGGCCATGCCCAGCTCCTTGCGGGCATATTCCTCGATCCAGTCCCGCCGGCTCATATGGGCGAGTTCGGTTTCCAGCAGCGCCTTCTCGCGCTGCGCTTCCTCGATCTGGGCCTCGACCGCCATCAGTTCGGCGGCTGTGTCCTTGGCGCCATATTTTGCCCGGTAGAGGCTGAAAATCAGCAACCCGGCGACCAGAAGACCAAAGAAAAATACCTTGCGGCTCATCGCGACTTCTCCAGCTCCGCGAGCGGCGGCAAGTTCATACCATCGCTCGCCTCATCCAGGGCCGCGTCCGCGTTGGTGCGGATCGCCGCCCGCAACTTTGCAGACCGTGCGCGTGGATTGGTTTCCACTTCCTTTTCAGACGGCTGCACCGCCTTGTTTTCCTGCAGTTCAAAGGCCGGTTTCGGCCCCTTGGACAGCAGCGGCATGTGGCGCGAGCCGGACGGGACAGCGCCCGCCTTCTGCTTCATCCACTGCTTTACCAGCCGGTCTTCCAGCGAATGGAAGGTAACAACCACCAGCCGGCCGCCCGGCTTCAGGATGCGCTCGGCCGCGCGCAGGCCGCGCGCCAGTTCGCCCAACTCGTCATTCACATACATGCGAATCGCCTGAAACGTCTGGGTGGCGGGATGGGACCGCGCCCCGCGCCGCCCGCCAACCGCCTCTTCAACCACAGCGGCAAGATCTGCTGTCGTTTCAAACGGCGCCTCTGCCCGGCGCTGCACCAGAACACGGGCAATCCGGCGGGAGTTTTTCTCTTCACCCAGACGGAAGATCACGTCCGCCAGGCCCTTTTCGCTCATCCTGTTGACGACATCGGCCGCTGACGGGCCGCTGCCGCCCATCCGCATGTCGAGCGGGCCGTCCTTCATGAAGGAAAAGCCGCGCTCAGCCTGGTCGATCTGGAAACTGGAGACCCCGATATCGAGCACAACGCCGTCCACGGACGCATAGCCTGCCTGCTCTGCCAGCGTGTCGAGATCGCCGAAGCAGCCGAGCAGGGGCACGAGGCGGGGATTGGCCTCAGCCATCTTCTCGGCCCGGACGATTGCGTCGAGGTCGCGGTCTATGCCGAGCACGGTGCAATTGGCAGCCTGCAGGATGGCGCTGGTATAGCCGCCGCCACCGAAGGTGCCGTCAATGATGACGTCGCCGTCCGCCGGGGCGAGGGCGGTGAGCACTTCGGCCAGCATTACCGGCAGATGGCCGGGTTCAGCAGGGCTGCGGGGCGTGGCGCGCACCGACATCAGCCAACCTCCCCACGTCCAGCCGCCGCACGGCGCTGGCGCACCCTGTTATAGGCAGTGGCAAACGCATCGAGCGTTTCGGGCGCATTGACGATCGACCGCATCCGCATCTGGTGCAGGCTGAACCGCTCCGGATTCCAGATCCGGAAACTGTCCATCTGGCCGGAGAACTTGATCTTGCCACTGAGGTCTGCCGCTTCGCAGAGATCCTCGGGCAGCTTCACCCGGCCGGTATCGTCGATCTTGAGATCTGCCGACGCGGCGATGATGCAGGTGACGATGGCTTCGCGGATGGGGGATTGCAGCGGCAGTTCGGCGAGGGTTTCGCGGTAGAGCTCCATCAGCTCCTCGCCACCCCCCTCCAGCGCGCCGGAACCATCCGGGGCCTGCCAGACGAAAACGCGGTTTGATCCGCCCAATGCGGCGCGGAAAGGCGCCGGGATCGAAACCCTGCCCTTTGCGTCAATAGCGCCCTCATAGGTGGAAACAAACACCCGCCTAGCCCAATCTTATCTGCCTAAACCCCGCCATGGGTAAACCATGTGTAAATTTGGACTATCATGGGCACGCATGGGCCTCAATGGGCACCACTGGCGAATCAGAATTTCCACATTGGACCAATTCCAGAACAAAAAGCGCTCAACTGCGGAACGCCAGATGACGCGCAGATGGGCGGGCATGGGAAACAGGGCAAAACCCGAAGAGAAACCGGGGTTTAGAGGGCCGTGTTGCGATGCCGCATCGGTTGCGCGCCAGAGATGTAATCGCGCAGCTTTTGCCCAATTCCTTACCAAGAATACATGCGCGCCGCACGGGGATTTCCCATGACAGTCCCCTCCCCGCCCAAAAAGAAGCCCCCGGGCCCATAAAGGCCCAGGGGCTCCCAATCGGGATTCGGAAAAAGGCTCAGGCCGGCTGGCCAGCCAGCGCTGCTTCCGCCGCCAGAATACGGGCCGCCGCATTGACCACCGCGCCAATACGGATGGCCGCCTGGATCTGCTCGCTGGTCATGCCATGCTTGCGCAGCTCAGCTTCATGCGCGTCGAGGCACATGCCGCAGCCATTGATGGCGGAGACTGCCAGCGACCACAGCTCGAAATCCGCCTTCTCGACACCCGGATTGCCGATGACGTTCATCCGCAGGCGGGCGGGCAGCGTGGTGTAGGTGGTGTTCGAAACCAGGTGCGTGGCGCGGTAATAGACATTGTTCATGCCCATGATGGCGCTGGCCGCCTTGGCCGCGTTCAGCGCTTCGGCCGAGAGCTTGCCGCGCACTTCCGCTTCGATGGCGCGCAACGTCTGGGGCTCGCCCACGGCATGGGCCGAGGCCAGATAGCAGCCATATTTCTGCTGGTCGTTCAGGATGGTTTCGTTCGCCAGAGAACCGATATTGAGACGGATATCCTTGGCGTAGTCCGGAATCAGGGTCTTCAGGGTTTCAAGCGACATCGCGCCCTCCTGTCAGTATTCGGAAAATTGAAATGGGAATAACCAGCTGGTCCCGGCCGCGCCCGCCAGGGGCGGGGGGACGTGGGGCAGGCGCAAGGCCCGGAACCAGCTGGCATTCAGTCTCGCTTAGGCGAGCTCAAGCGTCTTGCCGCCAACCGGGCGGTTACATGGGCAAAGCTCGTCGGTCTGCAGCGCGTCGAGCACGCGCAGCGTGTCCTGCGGGTTACGGCCAACGTTCAGGTTGGTGACGTAGACGTGCTGGATGACATTGTGCGGGTCGACGATGAAGGTAGCGCGGTAAGCAACGCCGGCGCCTTCTTCACGCACGCCGAGGCCATCGACGAGCGAGCCGTTGGTGTCCGCAAATTGCCAGATCGGCAGTTCTTTCAGGTCGCCATGTTCACGGCGCCAGGCAAGCTTCACGAACTCGTTGTCGGTCGAGCCGCCGAGCACCACCGCATCGCGGTCAGCAAACTCAGGCGCAAGGCGCGCAAATTCGGCGATCTCGGTCGGGCAGACGAAGGTGAAGTCCTTCGGGTAGAAGAAGATGACTTTCCAGAGGCCGGGGAAGCTGTCCTGGGTCAGCGGCTCGAAAGCGCTTTCGCCATTCTGCTCGTGTTGCATGAATTTCGGTTTCACGCCGGTGATCTGGAAGTCAGGCAGTTTCTGGCCAATGCCAAGCATAGGGAGGTCTCCTCAAACGGGTTGCTGGCCTGCTTCGGTGGCTGCAGGCAGTTCCCGAATTGGTGCAGTGCACGCAATAAAGAAAATTGATAATTCCGATTTATCGTATAGATTATCCCTATGATCCTTCCGACCCTCCGCCAGCTTCAATTCCTCGTCGCCCTGGGCGAAACGGGCTCTTTCTCCCGTGCCGCCGAGGCATGTCACGTCACCCAGCCCACCCTTTCGGCGGGCATAAAGGAGCTCGAAGATCTCTTCGGAGTTTCGCTGGCCGAGCGGGAATCCCGCGGCGCCACATTGACGCATGCCGGGGAAATAGCCGTCGCGCGCGCCTCCGCCCTGCTGGCAGACGCGCACGCCCTCGTTCAGGCCGTCACCAGCGCCGGCGCCCTCTTCTCCGGCCCGTTCCATCTCGGCGCCATCCCCACCATCGCGCCCTTCGTGCTGCCCCAGATCGTCGGCCAGCTCACCCGGCGCTATCCCGACCTCAAACTCTACCTCACCGAAGACCGCACCCACCGCCTGATCGACCAGCTGCGCGCCCGGACCCTGGACGCAGCCTTCATCGCGCTGCCCTGGGAAGCGCCGGGCATTGAGGTGATGACCCTGTTCGACGACGAATTCCTGCTCGCCGCCCCGGCCAGCCACCCGCTCAGCCGCAAGAACGGCCTCTCCCCGGAAGACCTTCAGGGCGAAGACGTGCTGCTGCTGGAAGATGGCCACTGCCTGCGCGATCATGCCGTCTCGGTCTGCCGCCTGAAGGCCGGCGCCGGGCGCGAGCAGGTCGCCGCCACCTCGCTCGGCACACTGGTGAACATGGTCGCCGGCGGCCTCGGCGTCTCGCTCATCCCGCGCCTGGCGGCCGATAACGGCCTCACCCTCGGCCCGGATGTCGCCGTGCGCTCCTTCGTCAACCCGATCATCGGCCGCCAGGTCGGCATCGCCTGGAAGTCCGGCAGCCCGCGCGAAGCCGAAGCCCGCAAGCTCGGCGAACTGGTACGCGAACGCCTGCGGCCCGATGGCAGCGCCATGACCTGAAAAGTCTTGGGCTGAGCCCCTACCGCATGCCCCCCAAGCAGAGTATCAGCGGAAAATCGGGGGCGTGGGACAAGGGACTTTGCATCAGCCATGACAGGGCCTGCAGCAGGGGTCAGCGGTAAGCCATCATGGGCCTGAGCGCATCCTGGCGCGCCGCGCTGGCGGCGGGCGCTGTCAATCTCGTGCTCGGCGCAAACCTGCCCTACCTGCCGGTCTGGATGGAACGCGTGGCCGGCATGTCCGGCGCCGAGATTGCGGGCGCCAGCACGCTCGCCATCCTAATCCGCATCTTCGCCGGCCCGCTGACCGCCGGCATCGCCCAGGATCACGGCCTGCGTGGCACACTCGCCGCCGTCATGGCGATTGCCCTGGGCGGTTATGTGCTGCTCTTCCCGGATACGCCGCGCGCGGTCGATTTCTTCCTCTGTGTCGTGATCTACAGCGCCATGAATGTGATGGGGCCGCTCTTCGAGGCGGTCCTCGTCTTTGGCACCCGCAATGGCCGGCCCGATTATGGCGAGGGGCGCGCCATCGCCTCGGCCGCCTTCGTCATTGCCAATCTTGCCGGCGGCGCCATCCTGGGCGCCTGGGGGCCGGACTGGGTTCTGATCTATCTGATCGCCGCCTGCGTGATCGCTGCCATCGCGCCCCTCTTCACCAAGCAGGGCGCGCGCGCCGCCGTGGCCCGCCGCCCGCTGATCTCCACCTTCACCGACTCCTTCACCCTTTACCGGATACCGGGCGTGTTCGTGTTCCTCATCGCCGCCGCCCTGATCCAGGCAAGCCATGGGGCGTACTATGCGTTCGCCTCCAATATCTGGATCGCCCAGGGCATCGATGGCAGCCATATCGGCGCCCTCTGGGCCATCGGGGTGGCCGCGGAAATCCTGCTGCTGCTGGTCTCGCGCCGGCTTCTGAAGAACACGAACTATTACGCCATGCTCTGGATCGGCGGGCTTGGCGCCCTGATCCGCTGGACGGCGGCGGGCTTCGTGCTGCCGGTCGAAGCGGTCTATGTGTTCCAGACCCTGCACGCCGCCAGCTTTGCCATGACCCATATCGGAACGATGCGTTTCCTTCAGGCGGCCCTGCCGGACGACAAGCTCTCCCTCGCCTATTCGGCCAATGGCGCGCTGATCTTCGGCCCGGCCATGGCCGTGACCGGCCTTGCGGCGGGCCTCGCCTATGACGCCCTAGCGCCCGGCGGCATTGACGCGCAGACCAAGCTCTACTGGCTGATGGTCGTCATCACCCTCGCCGGCCTCGCCCTCACCTGGCGGGCCACCCGCGCGCCCATCCAGCCGGTCAACCTGGACTGAGCGCAAAGGAAAAAGCCCCGGAGCCTGTCCGGGGCTTTTCTTTTGTCTGCTTGCAAAAAGGGGTCAGCCCGTTTCGCGTTCGCCGCGCACGTCCAGGTCGTATTCGCGTACCTTGCGGTAAAGCGTGGAGCGGCCAATGCCGAGACGGCGCGAGACTTCGCTCATATGGCCGTCATAGAAATCAATCGCATACTGAAGAAGGTCGCGTTCGATATCCTGCAGGCTGCGGATCTCGCCATCGGCGTCCTTGATGGCGACGGGCACATCCCCCACCATCGGCACGCTCGCCGGGCGGGCATCATTGGCCGGCACCGGCGGGGGCTCGGACGCACGCGCCGGCATGGCGGGCAGCATCTTCACTTCGCCCATCATGCTGGCAATCTGCGGGAAGTCCTGCGGGCGCAGCTCATCGCCGTCACACAGCACCACGGCGCGGAAGACCGCGTTCTCCAGCTGGCGGACGTTACCCGGCCAGTCATAGGCATAGAGCATCTGCAGCGTGTCTTCGCCTGCGCCGGTCACCTTGGTGCCTTCGCTGGCATTGAAGCGCGCAATGAAATGATCGACGAGAGCCGGAATGTCCTCGCGGCGTTCGCGCAGTGACGGCATGTCGATGGGGAACACGTTGAGGCGGTAGAACAGGTCTTCGCGGAAGGTGCCCGCTTTCACCTGGCCAGCCAGATCGCGGTTGGTCGCCGAGATGATGCGCACGTCCACCTTCGTCGGGCGGCGCGAGCCAACGGCGTCCACTTCGCCTTCCTGCAGGGCACGGAGCAGTTTCACCTGCGCGTCGAGCGGAAGCTCGCCCACCTCATCGAGGAACAGCGTGCCGCCATCGGCTTCAACAAACTTGCCGGGAGACTTTGAAACAGCGCCGGTAAACGCGCCTTTCTCATGGCCGAAGAGGATCGACTCCACCAGGTTTTCCGGAATGGCGCCGCAGTTGACCGTGACGAACGGCTTGCCCGCCCGCCCGCTGGCGCCCTGAATGCAGCGCGCGATCACTTCCTTACCCACACCGCTTTCGCCCAGGATCAGCACCGGAATATCCGACGCCGCCCCGCGCTCTGCCATGCGGATGACGCTGCGCATCGCCGGGGCCGAGGCAATCATGTCCTCGAATTTCATGCCGCCTTCTGCCTTGCGGACAAGGCGTTTCACTTCGCCCGTCAGGCTCTGCATCTTGAGGGCGTTGCGGATCGAGACGACCACACGTTCGGGGTTGGCCGGCTTGACGATGAAGTCCACCGCCCCGCGCCGCATCGTCTGCACGATCGTGTCGATGCCGCTCGTCGCCGTCAGCATGATCACCGGCAGGTCCGGGCGTTTGGTATTCAGCCGCTCCAGCGTCTCCATGCCCGAAAGGCCCGGCATGGTCAGATCCAGCAGCACGACATCCACGCCCTCGCGGGCGTCCGACGCCAGCTGCAGGCCGGTCTCGCCATCGGGCGCCGTGCGGCAGGCAAAGCCCGCCTTCTCCACCGCTGCCTGAAGCAGGCGGCGCTGCGTCGGATCGTCATCGACCACCAGGATCGTCTTCGCCATGGGAATACCCTTTAATCCAATCACCTGCGGCCAGGCTGCCTCGTCGGGCGTCCCGTGCCGTTTCGTTACGCCCCGTTCTGACACAGACGCATGGAGTTACGGTTTCACCGGCCGTTTGAATTTCATCGAAATCTTCCCGGAGGCTGGCAGGAGGGTTTGTGACAACCACATGACATCTGCAGCTGCGCGCTGGAATCTCGGGCGGTTCGGCTTGCAAATTGCCGGCGGTTGCGGCTGATGCGCGGCACATCGTCTAGAGCGCGGGGGCCTTCAATGGTGGACGGCAAGGAACCAACGATCGTCAAACAGACGCTCGATAAAGACCTTGCAAAGATCGGAAAAGCCGAAGCTGCCACCGCCACCCTGGCGCGCGGCCTCGTCGCTCCGGGCATTGCTTTTCTCTTCCTTGCCGGCATCGTCCTCATCGGCGGCACGCTGCTCGGCAACCAGACCAACGGCCTGCTGATCGTCGCGGCCGCCGCCATCGGCGGCTATATGGCGCTGAACATCGGCGCCAATGATGTGGCCAACAATGTCGGCCCCGCCGTCGGCTCGAAGGCGCTGACGATGACCGGCGCCATCATCATCGCCGCCATCTGCGAAAGCGCCGGCGCCCTGCTGGCCGGCGGCGATGTCGTCTCCACCATCTCGCGCGGCATCATCGACCCCACCACGGCGGCCAATACCGAAACCTTCGTCTGGCTGATGATGGCCGCGCTGATCTCCGCCGCCCTCTGGCTGAACCTCGCCACCGTGCTCGGCGCGCCGGTCTCCACCACCCACTCGATCGTCGGCGGCGTCATGGGTTCGGGCATCGCGGCGGCCGGTTTCAGCGCCGTCAACTGGCCGGTGATGGCCGGCATTGCCGCCTCCTGGGTGATCTCGCCCGTCATGGGCGGCGTCATCGCGGCCGCCGTCCTCGCCTTCATCAAGGTCGCCATCATCTACCGGGAAGACAAGATCGCCGCGGCCCGCCGCTGGGTGCCCGTGCTGATCGCCCTGATGGCCGGCGCCTTCGGCACCTATATGGCGCTGAAGGGTGTCAGCAAGCTGATCAAGATTTCCCTGCCCCATTCCCTGCTCATCGGCCTTGGCATTGCCCTCGTCGTCTGGGTCGTTGTCCGCCCGCTGATCCGCCGCCAATCCGAGGGCATGGAAAACCGCAACCAGTCCCTGCGCCAGCTTTTCGTCTGGCCGCTGATCTTCTCCGCGGCCCTCCTCTCCTTCGCGCATGGCGCCAATGATGTGGCCAACGCCATCGGCCCGCTCGCCGCCATCGTCCACGCCCTGCAGGACGGGGAAATGTCCGACCGTGTCACCATCCCGCTCTGGGTCATGCTGATCGGCGCCTCGGGCATCTCCTTCGGCCTGATGCTGTTCGGCCCCAAGCTCATCCGCATGGTGGGGGACTCGATCACCAAGCTCAACCCGATGCGCGCCTATTGCGTAGCCCTGGCGGCTGCCATCACCGTCATCATCGCCAGCTGGCTCGGCCTGCCCGTCTCCTCCACGCATATTGCCGTGGGCGCGGTGTTCGGCGTCGGCTTCTTCCGAGAATGGTTCACCGCCAATTCGCACACGCGCCTGTCTTACGTGCACGCAAGGTCGCCCAATGGCGCGGACACCGAATTCTCCGGCCTTGCCCGCCGCAAGCCCGCGCGCAAGCTCGTCCGCCGCCAGCATGTCAACACCATCGCCGCGGCCTGGATCATCACCGTCCCCGCCAGCGCCACCCTCGCCGCCGGCGTCTACCTGGCCCTGCAACACCTCTTCAACATCGTCTGAGGGCGGACAGCCGGCCGCCCGCACGCCCGCACGCCCGCCCCTAAATTCTCCCCTTGCGCGAAGGTTAACAAAGCGTAAAGGTAGAATTCCACAGGGAACTATCGGGTGAGGAGACGCGTGACATGGGCCGCAAGGGCGCAGCCGCGAGCAGGGACAGGTTTCAACACTTCCGGGCAGCATGGAGTTGGAGCGCGACCGCGATCTTCTCCAGCCTGATGCTGGCCGCCACCGGCGCCTTCCTCCTCGCGGCGCCCTTCTTCCCAGACGTCGCCCCAGCCACTGTCCGCGCCGACTGGCTCGCCCTCGCCGCCCTGGTCACCGGCCTCTTCACCGCCAACATGGCGCGGATGCTTCAGATCTGGGCGAAGTTGAAGCCTGTTGTCCGCATACAGCCGATCAAGCGACTGGAGGCACAACGCAAAACGGCTGACCGCAGCTTCCGGGAATTATTCATTTATCTGTTTGCTGCTTTTGGCGGGCTAACCGCGTTTACCTTTCTGTCCGCCCAACCTGGCATGCTGCCTTGGGAAAATCTCGGCCTGCACGGCGTTGGAAGCGATATCACCAAGCCACGGCATGTTGCGGCTCTGATTGCTTCGGTTGGTCTGGCGCTCATCCCTTTGATTTCAGGATTCTATCTGCAGTCTCGCGAGGAACAGGATGCCCTGAAGCGGGAGATGCTGCGCGATGATGCGATTTCCGCCTCTTCCTTCTGGATGGGTGCCGCTCTTCTAGCGGGCATCATCGCGCTGGCTAGCTGGGCGGCCCAGGTTTCGCAGAACCAACAGGAAGGTGTTGCCGCCAATCTCGCTTACTGGATCACATTTGCCGTCGTCGCGCTCTTCGTGGCCTTCATCTTCCTGCCTCATATCCAGCGTTACATTGATCATCTGGCCGAGAGCGAGCGCGAACCGGGAGACACAGCGGCCAACACTCCCCTACTGATCGGCGCGCCCGCGATCGCGCTGAGCTGGTTCGACTCAGTTCTCGTTCGCTTTATTGCGCCGCTGACGGGCGCGACACAGCACGGCCCACTAGTTCCCCATGGCTTCGTTATCCTGTCACTGGTTCCCCTGACAGCACTTGGGTTCATCCTGCCGCAGCCTTATGGACTAGCTCCTATTGCTCTAGGCATGCTGATGGTAATCGCGCTCGGCCGGCGCTGGGCGTGGATCGAAGAAGACCGCGAAATCGCTTCGCGCCTGTTGCGGACAGATGGCAAGCAAATCCAGATCGGCTTTGAGAACGACCTCAAGGACGAAGCGCTCCTCGGGTATGCCTTCCTGTTCATTTTGGTGCCGCTGGCGCTTCATCAGATAAATGGCGTTTTCCACGCGTTCACGGGCGCCGATGGCGCCCCGATCTCCGATCCGTTCTTTGCCTGGCTGAGCTTTTTTGGTGGGGAACTCGCCAAAGCTGTCCCATTCGTCGACTGGTGGGAAATCTACAGCGTAGATATCCGTACACCCGTCGCGGGCGCCTGCGTTGCAGGCGACTGCTCCGGCACTCAGGCTCCGAATATCGTTCCGGCGGCCAAGCACCTCACCTTTGCGGCACGCGCCATGGTGGATCTCGTTATCATGGCAGCGCTCTTCCAGGCCATCGGCATCTGGCAACGCAGCCGTGCACAGGACCGGCTATACGACGCTGGACAATTGGATGCTTTCGATCCGTTTACGGAAGTTCGTTTCTTCAAGCAGGGCATGAAGAAGGCGGAGAAAGGCGGAAAGACAGGAAAAGCTTACATTGCGCGCAAGAAATTCGAGGAGCGCGTTGAAAAGCACATGCAGCTCCGCAAGGATCTTTACCTGCCCAAGGTTCCCTACAATCAGTTCCGCCTCGGCGAACTGCTTCTGCATGCAGACCCGGAAGTAAGAGCAGGCGCGGAGTGGATGCTCGATCAGTATGGCGTGCTTGCAGGTACGCCTTACCAGAAACTGCAGCAGCTCTCCGAGCAATGGCGGAAGGCATGGTTTGAAGGCACCCCTGAGAGCGCCGCAATCAGGAGCCTTGCAAAAGAGGAACAGCAAGTGTGGCGCCGCGCGGAAAAGCTGCGCCTGGAAGCGCTTCTCGACGAGTTGATGGATGATGAGGACGAAGAAATTCCGGCTTTCATGTCACCAAGGGATGTTGCCAATGTTGTCCAGCTCGTTGTGATCGCTGGCGCAGCGGCGGAGTTTCACTACGCACGGGTAATCGTTATGGAACTGCTTGCCCGCATTCCCGATCCTAGCGCCTTCTGGGCGCTTGCAGCTCAAGCCTGCCGAAATGGCCCCTGCCTCTCAGATTGGCGCAGCCAGATCGATGCGATGTTTGCTGATGATGTCCGCACTCAAAATGGCGTTTGCGCCAGTGCCCATCACGGGCGTCAGGAAATGCGCGCCCTTTGTTACACAGCCATTGCGGAACAAGTGAACGGCTATCAGGAAGGCGACCTGATGAATCGCACCGTTCTCAATTTCCTTGAGGATGCCGAAAGCTGTGGCGAAGGAACTATTGCGGCCGAAGCGCTCAAGAAAGCCATCAAAGGCGTCCGCATCTTTGTGCCCCCTGCCCAGCAACGCCACAGACCGCCGAGACCTTCCGCGCAGGCGTTTGAGCTCGACGTCGAAACAGAAGATGAGGACGAACCCGAGTTTGAGCCCACCTAACCCCGCAAAATCTTCCCCATCGCCTTCCCCTTCGCCAGTTCGTCCACCAGCTTGTCCAGGTAGCGGATTTCCCGCATCAGGGGGTCTTCCACCGCTTCCACGCGCACGCCGCAGACGACGCCCGTGATCAGCTCGCGCGCCGGGTTCAGCGCCGGGGCCTGCGCAAAGAACGTCTCGAAATCCACCCCCGCCGCGATCTGCGCCTCCAGCTCCGCCTGGCTGTAGCCTGTATGCCAGCGGATGATCTCGTCGACCTCCGCTTTCGTGCGCCCCTTCTTCTCCGCCTTGGCGATATAGGCCGGATAGACCCTGGCGAACGCCATCGCGAAAACCTTGTGGCCCGGCATGATGCCGCCTCCCTCTTCCGTCTGCGGGGCCCCTCCGGCCTGCAGCTTGCGCCCGCTCATGGGGCCTTACGCGCAGTCTAGCGCATCGAACAATACAAGAACACCCTTTACTCTCTCCCCGCCCGGTCCAATATGGCGGCCATGGCCCGCTCCTCCCGTCCCCCCGCTCGCGGCGTCGCTGACGCTTCTGCTGCCTTCGCCCTGGATGGCGCCGCGCTCGATGCCGCCGGCGCGCTCTCTTCCGACCAGTGGACACCCCACCGGCCGGATCGCGACTGGGTGAAGCTGGAAGGCGGCAAGCGCTTCCGGGTGGCCTCCGAATACGAGCCCGCCGGCGACCAGCGCACTGCCATCCCCGAACTTGTCGAGGGCATCACCAGCGGCGAGCGCGACCAGGTCCTCCTCGGCGCCACCGGCACCGGCAAGACCTTCACCATGGCCAAGGTCATCGAGGCCACCCAGCGCCCCGCCCTCATCCTCGCCCCGAACAAGACCCTCGCCGCCCAGCTCTATGGCGAGTTCAAATCCTTCTTCCCGGACAACGCGGTCGAATACTTCGTCTCCTATTACGACTACTACCAGCCCGAGGCCTATGTTCCGCGCTCGGACCTTTACATCGAGAAGGAAAGCTCCATCAACGAGGCCATCGACCGGATGCGCCACTCCGCCACCCGCGCGATCCTCGAGCGCGACGACGTCATCATCGTCGCCTCCGTCTCCTGCCTCTATGGCATCGGCTCGGTCGAGAGCTACACCTCCATGACCTTCACCCTGAAGGCCGGCGACCGCATCGACCCCAAGGAGGTCACCCAGCGCCTCGTCGCCAACCAGTACACCCGCAATGATGTCGCCTTCGGCCGCGGCGCCTTCCGCGTGAAGGGCGATGTCATCGACATCTTCCCCGCCCACTATGAGGACCGCGCCTGGAAGCTCTCCTTCTTCGGCGACGAGCTGGAATCCATCACCGAGTTCGATCCCCTCACGGGACGGACGATCCAGAAGCTCCCCCAGGTCAAGATCTACGCCAACAGCCACCATGTCACGCCGCGCCCGACGCTCAACCAGGCCATCGAGAAGATCAAGGCGGAGCTGAAATCCACCATCGCCCATTTCGAGAAGAACGGAAAACTCCTCGAAGCCCAGCGCATCGAGCAGCGCTGCCAGTACGACCTCGAAATGCTCGCCGCCACGGGCTCCTGCAACGGCATCGAGAACTATTCCCGCTACCTCACCGGCCGCAAGCCCGGCGAGCCGCCCCCGACGCTCTTTGAATACCTGCCCGCCAACGCCCTCGTCTTCACCGACGAGTCCCACCAGACGATCCCCCAGATCGGCGCCATGTTCAAAGGCGACTTCTCCCGCAAATCCACCCTCGCCGAATACGGCTTCCGCCTGCCCTCCTGCCTCGACAACCGCCCCTTGAAATTCGAGGAATGGGACGCCATGCGCCCCCAGACGGTCCACGTCTCCGCCACCCCCGGCAAATGGGAGATGGAGCGCACGGGCGGTGTGTTCACGGAGCAGGTCATCCGCCCCACCGGCCTCATCGACCCGCCGGTCGAGGTCCGCCCCGTCTCCAATGACGGCGCCAACCAGGTCGACGACATCATGGCGGAGGCCAAGACGGCGGCCGCAAACGGCATGCGCACATTGATCACCACCCTGACGAAAAAGATGGCGGAAAACCTGACAGACTTCCTCCACGAGAACGGGGTGAAAGTCCGCTACATGCACTCGGATGTCGACACCATCGAGCGCATCGAGATCATCCGCGATCTGCGCCTCGGCGTGTTCGATGTCCTCGTCGGCATCAACCTCCTGCGCGAAGGGCTCGACATTCCCGAATGCGGCCTTGTCGGCATCCTCGACGCCGACAAGGAAGGGTTCCTCCGCTCAGAAACCTCCCTCGTCCAGACCATCGGCCGCGCCGCCCGCAACGCGGATGCAAAAGTCATTCTGTATGCGGACCGGATCACCGGCTCCATGCAGCGCGCCATGGACGAAACCAGCCGCCGCCGCGAAAAACAGACCGCCTACAATATCGAACACGGCATCACGCCGACCACGATCAAACGCGCCGTGTCAGACATCCTCTCCGAACTCGGCGAAAAACCCTCCGCCTCCAGATCCCGCCGCAACCGCGAACGCGGCGTCAGCGAAGAAAAGCCCTTGCCACTTCGGGGAGAAACCGGGCACAACCTCAAGGCTGCCATCGCCAGCCTCGAAAAACAGATGCGCGAAGCCGCCGCGAACCTCGAGTTCGAAACGGCCGCAAGGCTCAGGGACGAGGTAAAGCGGCTACGGGAAGAGGATCTAGGAATATAATCTTTTGCGTAACGGAAACGCCATTACGTGATCCGATACGCCCCTTACCATAATTCATCTCACTGTTTTTTAATGCTTATTTTAGACTGGGCATTTTTTTTAACGCTTGGACGTGTTTCGCCCGCAATGTAATGTTTGTTATACAAACCTATAAGTCCGATTTGCCGTGGCTCATTCTTCAATCCCGTATAGCTGATATCTGATATACATACCGATCTCGTCCGTTAGAGATTCTTTCTTGACAAGGGTTAATTTATTCTCCTTGACTAAACGTAATGCAGCATCATATTTTCTGCGTTAACGAGTCAGGAGAACCATCAATGGACGAACTTGAGGCTATGAAGATCGCGCACGACGCTCTTGCCGAGCTCGACGAAGACTCGCGCGCGCGAGTCATACATTGGCTTGCGGCAAAGTATTGCAGCTCACCTGCAGAGCCTCCGCCGCAGTCGCAAAGCGGATTGCGCGGTGGTCCAGAGACCGTCCCTCATCCTTCAGGTACATCTAGGCATAATACTTTTGCAGAATTTCTTGCTGTTACAGGCGCTGAATCGGATGCTGATCGAGCCTTAGTGGCGGCGTATTGGCTTCAGGAAGTCCTTTCAGAAGAGGCCGTTGATACCCAAAGCGCCAACACTCTTCTCAAAGATACTGGTTACCCAATCGGCAATGTAACGAGGGCATTTGACAGGTTGAAGTCCATGAAACCGTGCCCAGTCGTGCAAACTCGTAAAACGGGGTCCACAAAGCAGGCGCGAAAGCTCTATAAGGTATCAGCGCACGGAATAAGCACCGTGAAAAAAATGGAGAAAGGTGATGTTTAAGTTCGCAATTAATCGCAAGGAGGGGAGCCTTACCATTGAGTCGGAATCCATGCTCGATGTTGAGACCCTTAAGGAACTAATCGGCTTGGCTGACATGGTACCGATGGCGCCCCCCCAGCCGCCAGAAGCTCCCGTTCACTCGAACTCGAACCTCGGGCATAAAGCCGAAGCCCCGCCAATAAACGCTGCGGTCGCAAAGCTCGGAGCGAAGTCGCTTCGCGAGATTCTTGAAGCTGCTGCTTTGGTAGAATTCATGAAAAGCAGCGAGGGCATCTTCTCGAAAAAAGCTTGGTTCGATACGGCGCAAAATGCTCTGCTTTGGAAAGAGTCATTTATGAGCAATCGCGCCGCTGCGGTCAAAGCGATGATCACCAGCGCAGAGATTTATGAGAAAGGCGGAGATAACTTCACTCTGGGCCCTCTGCTTCAGTCAAAGTTGAGTCAGCTGAATGACATTTAGCGACGCGTTTGCCGAATTCATTTCCCAGAAAAGCCGTCCGCAGAAAGACATTTGTTTGGCGGCACTGGTCTATTTGGGTGGAGAGGCAAAGGGGACGGAAATCAAAGCCGCCTTGAAAGCTCATGGTTTCCGAAATGCCCATTCGCTAAATTTGCATACCGCGCTTCAGCGCACCGAAGGAATGGTTGTTAATCATGCTGCGACTTGGAAACTTCTTGCCCCTGGGGAGCAATTTATAGTTGCAGCGGGACTGGACTTGCGCAGCACCAGATCCCAGCAACTCGATGCCTCACTTCGCAGTGAGCTAGATAAATTGACCGATGGAAACAGGAAAACTTTCATGCTGGAGGCTGTTTCCGCATTCGAAAGCAAGCTTTATCGCGCCGCCGTAGTTCTGTCCTGGGTAGGAGCAGTCAACGTATTGCACGAATTCATTGCTGTTAATCACCTTGGCGCGTTCAAGCGAGCCTATGAAGCAAGATACCCGAATTCTAAGTTGACTGTTCAAAATGTCGCTAGTCTTACTCAAGTTAAAGAATCAGATTTTCTTCAAGTGTGCCAAGACTGCGGGATCATTGATAAATCAGTCAAAAATGAGCTGGCAACACGCCTTGATCTTCGAAACCAAGCTGGACATCCAAATACTCTGAAAATCGGGGAGAATATGGCTGCTGCCCACATCGAGTGTTTGTTGAAGAATGTATTTCTTGTGTTCTAGTTTCTCGGCTGCTTCCTCACTCCCGCCGCGTGAACTTCACCGGAAACGCCTCCTCCATGCCGTAAAGCTTCTTCCCGCCCGGTATCTCCGGCTCGGGCTGGGGCAGGATACTCCGTCCACGGGAGACCGCCCTTAAAGGGGGCGGGTCTCCGCGGCCGGGGAAGAGGCGCCATTTCTTCACCTCCTCTTTCAGCCGCCAGTATTCCCGCGTGTCCTCTTCCAGATTGTGCAGGCGGTCGCGGCGCATTTCGTCTTCCTCCGGCGCCCGGCCATCGCGCGCCTGCGTCATCCGCTCCACGCGGGCGTCCTCGATGGCGTCCCAGATGCGGCCGTCCTCCGCCGCCTCCCGCGCCTGCTCCGGCGTCAGTTCGCGGAACACCGGCGCGCGCCCTTCCTTCTCCGCCTGCACCATCTCCTCAAGCGCTTCGAGCCCACGGCTGACGAGATCGTCCCCCGCCTCTTCCTCCGGCGGCGGATAATGCTCCAGATGCTCCTTCAGCGCCTTGTGCCCGCGCTCCAGCTTCTGGGCCTCGCGCAGCCATTTGAGGCCATAATCGAGATACCCCTCCTCAATCGCCGCCACCGCGCGCAGGCGGGCCTCTCCCGAAAGCTCCCCCAGCCGCTCCAGCCGCGCGCGCGGGGCCAGCTCCTTCAGCTCCGGATAGTCCGCCTTGTCGGGCAACGCCGGCCCATGCGCCAGGCTCGCCCGCGCGCGAATGTCCTTGCGGCGAAACCCGTCCTGCCGCGCCCATAAATGGATCGTAGACGGCGCAATCTTGAGCCGCCGCCCAATATCCGCCAGCCGCTCCCCCCTCTCGGCCCACTCGCGCGCCAGATGCCGGAGGGAACGGCACGTGGCCTGCGTGTTCACATGCTTCGTCCGCTTCGGCGGTGAGGGGGCAGAAACATCCGTCATCCGCGCATCATACGCGCCCCGGATACCCGGTCGGATAAGCCCGCCCCTATCCTCCCCCCGGTTCGTCACCCTCGACGGGCGCAGCCCGTCTGAGGGCCCATCTCCCGCTCTCTCATCTTTGCAAAAGCGGCGCGGTCAGGAGATGGGCGCTCAGATGCGCTGCGCGCATCGAGCGTGACGAAAATGGAGAGCTGAGGAGGAAATCCTCTCACCCTCCCTTAACCCCTCCCTGCTACCCCTAGCGCCGCAAATCAAAGGAGACCCCCAAGATGTGGATTCACCGCAAGGAACATTTCCGGAATGCCAACTCGACCCCGGAACGCTCCCGCGTGGCGGCCACGATCTATTACCGGGCCGACGCCAAAGACGCCCCGCCCCGCCAGGGCTGGGCCGAGAACTGCCCCGTCTGCGGCGCGCCTATCCGCGTGTCAAAGCCCTCCCATGGCGGCACATTTGTCTCCGAAATCCTCCCCTCCGGCCGCCACATCCCCCACCCCTGCTTCGACCGGATGAAAGGCAAACGCCCGAGCGACGAAACGCTGGACCTTTTCGAATGGGTGCCGAACTAGCGGCGCAGCGCAACCCGCTCCTCCCCCGTTCACGGGGGAGGTGCCCGAAGGGCGGAGGGGGGAAGCCCCACACACCGCCGCCGTTGAAGCCTCGTTAGAGCTTTCCCGCCCCCCATTGGAGTTTCCGTTGGAGTTTTTTACTCCGTCCACCCCCGCGGGCGCCGGGAGTGTTGCACCGGGAACACATTGACAGCTTCCGCCTCCCCTGCCATTTCAACATCTGTTGAAAATCAACAAGCGTTGAAAAAAGCTCAATAACGGGCATACGGGAGGACAATATGGCCGTAAAGTTCAATAGATTCATGGCGTTGGCGATGTGTGCCACGGCGCTCACGCCGGTCGCCGCCTACGCCCAGACCGAAACCGAAGAGACCGCCGCGTCCGATGAACGCCGCTTCGGCGCCATCGTCGTGACCGCCCAGCGCCGCGAGGAAAACCTCCTCGACGTGCCCCTCTCGGTCTCCGCCTTCAGCGGCGACCTGCTCGCCGATCTCGGCATCCAGACCATGGACGAGGTCGCCAAGATCTCCCCCAACGTGACCCTGGAAGTCTCGCGCGGGACGAACAACACCATCTCCGCCTTCATCCGCGGCGTCGGCCAGCAGGACCCTGTGTCCGGCTTTGAGGCGGGCGTGGGCATCTATGTCGATGACGTCTACCTCAACCGTCCGCAGGGCTCGGTTCTGGAGGTCTATGACGTTGAACGGATTGAAGTTCTTCGCGGGCCGCAGGGCACGCTCTATGGCCGCAACACGATCGGCGGCGCGGTGAAATATGTCACCAAGGGCCTCTCGAATGACCCCACCTTCAAGGCGCGCGGCGTGCTCGGCACCTATGGGCAGAAGGATGTGGTGGCGTCCGGCTCGGTGCCGCTGGCAGACACGTTCCGCGTCGGCGGCGGCATCGGCGTCTTCACCCGCGACGGCTTCGGCGAAAACCTCATCACCGGCGAAGATAACTACAACAAAGACGTCCTCTCCGCCCGCCTCTCCGCCGAATGGGATGTGACGGACGCCTTCCAGCTGCGCCTCTCCGGCGATTATATGAATGACGAGTCCAATGCCCGGCAGGGACATCGTCTGATCCCGGATCTTTTCCCGCCGTCCACCTTCCCTGTGCTCGGCAATGTCTACGACAACCGCGCCGGTCTGGATGTGGTGGAGCAGAAGGTGGAAGTCTACGGTGGATCGCTCGTGGCCGAATATCAGGTCAACGACAATATCACGCTGAAGAACATCCTCGCCTACCGCGAAGATGAAGGTACCAGCCCCATCGACTTTGATGCCCTTCCGGTCGCAGACGTCGACGTTCCCGGCATCTACACCAATGATCAGCTGTCGAACGAATTCCAGATTCTGTATTCCGGTGACCGCCTGAACGGCATTGTCGGCGCCTATTATCTGGATGCCAACTCCTCCACGGTGTTTGACGTGCTTCTCGGCACGACGGGCGCGCTGCTCGGCCTCCCGGGCCTGAACGCCCAGACCTTTGGTGAAGTCAGCACCGAAACCTGGTCGATCTTTGCCGATTTCACCTATGATCTGACCGATCAGTTCGCCATCTCGCTCGGCGGGCGGTATACGGAAGACAAGCGGTCCTCGATCGTTCTGCGCCGCACCTATGTTGGCGGCTTCTCGCCCTTCTTCGGTGGGCCTGGCGTTCCGATCGCGACGACTTCAAACTTCGACGGCTCTGCCAAGTTCGACGATTTCAGCCCCCGCGTTTCGCTGACCTACAAACCGATTGAAAGCCAGACCCTGTATGCGACCTACTCGCAGGGTTTCAAAGGCGGCTCCTTCGATCCGCGCGGCCAGACGACCGCCGCGCCGGATCTCGACCGGGATGGCACGGTCTCTCCGGAAGAAGTCTTCGCCTTCATGCAGTTTGAGCCCGAAGAGGTCGACAGCTATGAAATCGGCTGGAAAGCCAGCACCTTCCAGGGCCGCCTGCAGACGAGCCTTGCCGGCTTCTTCATGGACTATCAGAACGTCCAGATCCCCGGCTCGGTTGGCATCGACACCAACGGCGACGGCGTCAACGACACCTTCACCGGCGTGACCACCAACGCCGCCTCGGCAGACCTTTGGGGTATCGAGTTTGAAGGCACGGGCGTTCTCGGCGAAGAGATCTTCAACGAGTCCGACATGTTCACCTCGGCCGTATCGATTGGCTATATCAACGCTGAATTCAATGAATTCATCGACGCCTTCGGCAATGACGTGGCGAACCAGCGCGTGTTCCAGAATACGCCGGAATGGACGGGCAGCCTCCGCCTGACCTATGACACGCCCTTCCACATCCTGCAGAAGCCCGGCCGCCTGACTCTCAACACGCTTGCCTCGTATCGCAGCAAGTCGAGCCAGTTTGAAGTTCGCAGCCCGCTGGACCAGGAAGCCTATACGCTGATCGATCTCGGCCTTCGCTGGAAGCCGGATGACAGCCGCTGGGGCTTCACCTTCACGGGCAAGAACCTGACGGACGAGCGCTACAAGGTTGCCGGATACAACTTCATCAACCCGGCCAACGGGGCCCCCACGCTCGGCCTGGAAGGCGTTCTCAACGCATATTACGGCGATCCGCGCACCTTCAGCATAGGTGTGGACTACGAGTTCTAGGTCTGGAGCGTTTCCTCCCGGCTGTGCCTCACGGGACACTGAGGCACAGCCTTCCAGACCTACCTTCAGGGCGGCGCCTCACGGTGCCGCCCTTTTTTCCTTATACGGAACAGACTGGATCAGGCAGTGCGGCGGGGGGCCGGCTCAGGCTTTTCTGGCGGCGCGGCGTTTAGGGCTCGTGGTGGTCAGCGCAGCGGGCGCGGCGCGGCGCGCGGCCTCAAATCCTCCGGTGATGAAATACACCATATGCTCGCAGGCATCAGCCAGATCGTCAGACCGGCACACGCCTCCGGATAGATGGTCGATACGGCCCGTCTGGGCGAGCGCCAGCGTCAGCGCGCCAGAGAAACACTGATAGCCCCAATAGAGGTCTTTCTCGTCCATTCCCGGAAGCGAGAGGCGCAGCGCGTCCAGAAACTGGCGGATCAGCGGATCAAAATGCTCCGCCATCAGCCGGCCGCCCCAGCCGGGTGAGTTGTTCACATAGGCGACCAGCGCGTAATAATTCTTCCAGCCCTGATCCTCCAGATGCGGCCCGGTCAGCATCGGTTCCAGATAGGCCCGGATGATCGCCTCGACGGTCGGCGGCTGCGGGCTGGCGGCCTCGATGGCGGCCTTCAGCGCTTCTTCGCGCCAGAGGTTCACGATCTGCGCGCGGCGAATGAACACCGCATCGAACAATTGCTTCTTGGGACCGAAATAATAGTTCGGCAGGGCAAGGTCGACGCCTGCCCGCTTGGCTATTGTCCGCAGGGTAACACCATCGAATCCATGGGCACTGAACTCGGCTTCGGCCGCATCCAGGATGGCGGTCCGGCGATCTGCTTTCGGCGGCAGCGTCTTGTTTCGCGCGCTCAGGGTGTTCCTCCTCAGGCCTTGTTACCCTTCAGGGTATGGACCAGACAGCCTGCTTGTCAAAGTGGCCCATTGCGCTTGCCTTTGTGCAGGGTTTGCGTCTATTTTTCAACATCTGTTGAAAACGGGACATCAGCTTCCGTAGGGGGAGACAAGGCGCATGCTGCCAGAGGGCACCGATATCACCTGGACATCGCAGGATGGTCTGGCGCTCTACGCCAGATCCTACGGCCCGGTAGACGCGCGCCTGACGGTGCTCTGCATTCATGGCCTGACGCGCAATCATCAGGATTTCGAGCCGATGATCGCCGCCCTGCCCCGCCACTACCGCTATATCGCGGTGGACGTGCGCGGGCGCGGAAAGTCCGCCTATGATCCGAACACCAACAATTACCAACCGCCCGTCTATGCCAAGGACATGCTCGCCCTGCTCGACACGCTCGGGATAAAGCGCGCCGCCCTGATCGGCACATCCATGGGCGGGCTGATCTCGCTGCTGATGGCGCGCTCCGCGCCGGGGCGCGTGGCCGGCATCGTGCTGAATGATATCGGCCCCACAGTGGAAAAAGCCGGCATCGCCCGGATCGCCGCCTATGCCGGCAAGGTCGCCCCGGTGACCGATTGGGCGAGTGCGGCGGCCGCCGTGAAGACGCTTCAGAGCGCCGCCTTCCCGGATATGACCGATGAGCGCTGGATGGATTTTGCCCGGCGGACCTATAAGGAGCTGCCCAATGGCGAAGTCATCCTCGCCTATGATCCGGGCATTGCCCGCTCGCTGGGAAAGGTAAAGCCCGGCGCATTCACTAATTTTGTGATGTGGCGCCTGTTCGGTGCCTCGAAAAAGGCGCCGCTGCTGATCGTCCGTGGAGAGATTTCCGATATTCTCTCGGCCGAAACTGCGGAGAAAATGGCAAAGCGGCACCCCGATGCCACCCTTGCCACCGTGCCGAGGGTGGGCCACGCGCCGATCCTGGATGAACCCCAGGCCGTTTCCGCCATCACTGCCTTCCTCAGCCGTCTGGAGACCGTGGCATGACCAGCCCCGCCCCGCCGCAAGCCGCACCAAAAATTTCCGGCCGCGCCTGGATCCTTGCCGTCCTGACACTGACTTATACCTTCAACCATGTGGACCGGCAGATCCTCGTGATCCTGCTGGAGCCGATCAAGACAGAGCTTGGCCTGCGCGACAGCCAGCTTGGGATGCTCTCCGGCCTCGCCTTTGCCGCCTTCTATGCAACGCTCGGCATTCCCGTGGCGATGTGGGCGGACAGGGGCAACCGGCGTAACATCATCGCCATTGCGCTTGGCCTCTGGTCTGCCATGACGGCGCTTTCCGGCCTCGCCCAGAATTACTGGCACCTGCTTCTGGCCCGCATGGGCGTCGGTGTGGGAGAGGCGGGCGGCACGCCGCCGGCCACGTCGATGATTGCAGACCTCTACCCCCCGCAAGAACGAGCCACCGCCCTCGGCATCTACACCTCAGGCATAGGCATCGGCATCATGGCCGGCTTTGCGATCGGGGGTTATGTGAATGAGATCTATGGCTGGCGCGTTGCCTTCTTCGTGGCGGGCATACCCGGCTTGATCCTTGCCCTGATCGTCCGCTTCGGCATCCGCGAGCCGGTCCGCGGGCTGGCCGATCAGCGCAAGGACGATGGCCCGGCGCCCTCGCTGGGGGAGACGCTGAAATTCATCTTCAGCCAGTCTTCCTATCTGTGGCTGATGGCAGGCTGCCTGCTGATCTGCATCTCGGCGAACGCCTTCCTCGTCTTCACCTCCAGCCATCTTCAGCGCACCTATGGCCTTTCCCCTGGCCAGGTCTCGCTACCACTTGGCGTCCTGATCGGCGGGGTGGGCAGTGTCGGCGCCATCGTGCTCGGGCGGGTCTGCGATACGCTGTCCAAGAAAGATTTGCGCTGGCGGCCTCTGATCATTGCCATCTGCGCAGCCATCGCCCTGCCCTTCGCCTGGATGTTTCTGCGCGCGCCCACGGTGGAGATGGCCTATGTCTGGAATATCGTGCCAAGCTTCATCGGCCTCATCTATGCCAGCGTCGCCTATACTGCCTCACAGGAGCTGGTGAAGCTCAGGATGCGGTCCTTTGCGTCGGCCTTCATGCTGTTCTGCCTGACGCTGATCGGCATTGGCTGCGGGCCATGGATTGCCGGGGAGCTGTCAGATCATTTTGCCCGCGCAGGCGCCGGGCAGCCACTCGCCCGGTCGCTGGAGATCATCCTGTTGTTCAACGCGTCCAGCATCGCATGCCTCCTGATGGCCACGCGCAGCTACCGGAAGGATGCCGCCAGAGCCGCGCTCTAGCGTCAGGCCTTCAGCTTGTAGCCCTTGCGGAACAGCAGCCAGACCCAGACCATAGAGACCAGCGCCAGGATGCCGGTATAGACCGCGCCCACCAGGATGGACCCATTGGCCACGCCAAGGTGGCCATAGCGATAGCCGTCGATCATGTAGAAGATCGGGTTGAAATGGGCGATTGTCTGGAAGGGTTCGACCATCACCTTGATGTCGTAGAAGGTGCCCGACAGGAATGTCAGCGGCACGATCACGAAATTGGTCACGGCGGCCAGATGGTCGAACTTGTCCGCCCAGATGCCGCCATAGGCGCCCAGTGCCCCGAGAATGATCGCCGAAGTGAGGGTGAACCACACGATCGGCCAGACATGCGCCACCGAAAGATTGGCAAGGCCCGACAGCTGGATCGCGATGGCCGAAATCGCCGCCACCACCAGTCCGCGCGTCACCGCCCCGCCCAGGAACGCAATCGTCAGCTCCAGCGGAGACAGCGGCGGCATCAGGAAGTCCACATGGGTGGAATTGAACTTGGCCTGCAGCAGGCTTGAACTCGTATTGGCGAAGGCGTTCTGCAGGATCGCCATCATGATCAGGCCGGGCGCGAGGAAATCATTGTAGTTCATGCCCTCGAAATCACCGGTCAGCCGCCCGCGATCGCCAAAGGCCAGCTTGAACACCGTCATGAACAGCAGCGTGGTCACCACAGGGGCAAACACGGTCTGCATCCAGACTTTCAGGAAGCGGCCGACCTCCCTTTTGTAGAGTGTCCACAAGCCAAGGCCGTTGAAGGCGCCATATTGGCGAAGGCGAGATTGCGAAGTGCCGGGAATCGTATCCATGCAAGGCAAATAGGCGATGCGCGCGGGTTGCGCGAGGGGTGCGCCCCGACTTTTCCGGCCTGCCTGCCTGTGGAATCCTTAACACAACATATAGAAACTCTGTGGAAAGCGCGGGGCCCATGTTGTGTTTCATTTCGGTCCTGATACGATATCTAGGTGTCGAGAGGGGCGGCGTTTACCAGCCGTCACAACATCTAGTGGGTTTGGGCTCTGTGTGGGGCTCCGCCCAAAGCGGGAGACCTGCAAGCCATGTCATGGACTGATGAACGGGTAACAGTGCTCAAGAAGCTGTGGGCCGAAGGCCATTCGGCTTCTCAGATCGCCAAACAATTGGGCGGGGTGACCCGTAATGCCGTGATCGGCAAGGTTCACCGCCTTGGCCTGTCTGGCCGCGCGACCCCCTCGCGCCCGGTAAAGCGTCCGCCGCGCCTGGCACGTCCGAAGCCCCGTTTCGTGGTCGAGGCTGCGGCCCCCGCCGCTGCAGCACCTGCAGCAGCGCCAGCCGCAAAAGTGCTCCCTGGCCTGACCGATGTGCCAGCCGCCCCGGAGCGGACCACAGCCCTCGCCCCGCTGCCGCCCCTGCCGATGGCAGACGGTACGCCGGCCACCATCCTCACCCTGCGCGATTCCATGTGCAAATGGCCGATCGGCGACCCCGCCGACCCCAAATTTGCCTTCTGCGGACGCAAAGCAGACTGCGGACCCTATTGCACTGAGCACGCAGCCGTTGCATTCCAGCCTGCAAGAAAGCGCGAAAGCCGCAAAGAATACGACTACGTCCGGCGCATTGCAGGCTGACAAGCCCAGCATTCCATCTCGCCAGACGGAAGGAAGCCCCCGGTGCCCCCCGCCCCGGGGGCTTTACCGTTCAGGGATAATCAGTTGCCCTGGTTCTCACGGGCCGCAGGCAGCCAGACCCCAAACGCCGTGCCCTGCCCCATCACCGTCTCCACCGCCAGCCCGCCGCGATGGTGCGCCATGATGTGCTTGACGATGGCCAGGCCAAGCCCCGTTCCGGTGATCTTGCCGCCCCGGCTCTGATCGGCGCGGTAGAACCGCTCGCCCAGGCGCGGCAGGTGCTCCCGCTCGATGCCCGGCCCCTGATCCTCCACCCGCATCCAGACTGTCGGCTCATTGATGGCCACGCGGTTGGAGGTCTGCAGCAGGGTCATCCGCTCGCTGTCCGGCCAAGCGTGCGCCGCCTCGGTCCGCGCCGCAAACGCATCGGGCGCCACGCCGCAGCGGATCGTCACCTTATGCCCGCCCTTGGAATATTTGATCGCATTCGAGACCAGGTTCTCGACTACCTGGATCAGCTCATCCCGATTGGCCGTGACTGCCGGCAGAGCCTCAGGCTCGTCAAACAACAGCGCCACACCCTTGTCGCTGGCCAGCGGCTGCAACGCATCGACAGAGTTCATGACGATGTCGCCGAAATGCTCGCGCGCGGTCGGCTGCACATGCTCGGCGCTCTCGATCCGCGACAGGGACAGGAGGTCGGCGATCAGCCGGCTCATCCGCTCGGTTTCTCCCGCCATAATGCCAAGAAACCGGTCCCAGGAATCCTTGTCCTCGCGGGCCGGGCCGCGCATGGTTTCTATAAAGCCGGAAATGGCGGTCAGGGGCGTGCGCAGCTCATGGCTGGCATTGGCCAGGAAATCCGCCCGCGCCCGCGCCGCACGTTTGACCGGGGTAAGGTCTTCCAGCACGACCATCAGGTTTCCGCTCACCGGAAGGGGATGAATGTGCGCGCGCCACTGTTCCTCCGGGCCGATTTCCATCTCGATTTCCGCTGAGCCGAGCCCCGACGCATTGAAACAGGTCTCGATGGCAGCCAGCAAAGCGGGCGCGCGGATGATGGCGCTGGCGCGGGGCGGCGCAGACCGCCGCTGGCCGAGCCGAAGGAAGACCGCTGCAGGCTGGTTGAAAGCCGTGATCCGCTGCTCATCCCGGCTGACTTCAAAGGCCGGAAGCGGCAGGGCCGACAGAAAGTCTGCAATGGCCATCCCCTCGCGCCGCGACGCCTCAAGCGGCTTTGCTGGCGCGGGCACCTGCATGGCAGCAGAACCGACATAATAGGCCGCCGCGATGGCCCCGATTACGAACATTGCCGTCAGCGCCTCGATCAGGCCCAGAGAGCCTGTCAGCGCCAGGATCAGCATCACGGTTCCGGTCGTCAGGACGAGGACTGCGAAGTCCCGCGTGCGGCGCGTCATCGACTGCCGGGAAGGCTGTAAACCGTCTGTTTCAGATCCATCGTTCATAGATACGCCACCTGTAGCTTCGAATCCTATCCGGTCCTTCGTGTGGCGGCTACCGCGCCCATAACGGGAAGCCAAGATCGGCAAAACTGTAGGTCCAACCCGTATGTTGATGAGCAAGGGCAAAAAGTTATTGAAAATCGATAATTTCTCATTGACGCTCGGCAAGTAGAAGCGTATCGCAACCCCAAGGCAGCCCGGAGCGCCGGAAACCGCATGAAAAATTCTTTCCTTCTGATGGGCACGGCCATGCTTGCGGCATGCGCCACTTCCCCGAGCGCCGTAGAGCGTCTGGCCACCGACCGGGAAGCCCTGTTCGCCACTGCGCCGGATGCACCCGCGCAATGGGCCGCGCGCGGCGTGGCCGGTGTGGCCGAGACGGGCAACTGGCTGGACCAGTTCAACGACCCTGTAATGAACGAACTTGTGGCAGAAGCTGTTGCCGCAAACCCCACCCTTGAGTCCCGCGCCGCCAGCCTGCGGGCATCCGCAGCGCTTGCCCGCAGCGCGCGGGGCGCGCGGTGGCCCTCCCTCTCCGCAACGGGCAGCTTTGGCGGCACGTCAACCGGCGTGGTTCTGCCCGGCGGCGGCACAGACCGGATCAATGGCGAAAGCTATGGCCTCGGCCTGAATGCCAGCTGGGAGTTCGATCTCTGGGGGCGGATTTCAAACGGCATCGCGCAGGCAGACGCAGACTATGCCGCCACAGCTGCCGACCTTGCCGCCTCGGAGCTTTCGGTGGCTGGCCAGACCGCCATTGCCTGGATCAACCTGAATGAGGCACTCGCTCAGGAACGCATAGCGGTCCTCACCTATGAAGCGCGCCAGCGCGTGGTGGACCTTACCGAGCCGCGCGTGCGCGCCGGTATCTACGGTCCGCTGGAATTGCGCACGGCGCGCAGCGCGCTTGCCCAGGCCGAAGCGGCCATCGCGGCGCAGCGGCAATTCTCGACCCAGGCCACCCGCAGCCTCGAAGTGCTGCTTGGCCGTTATCCTTCCGCAGAGCTGACCGCGCCGGCCATCCTTCCCGAATTGCCGCCGATGGATGTCGTGGGCAATCCCGCCTTCCTCCTGTCGCGCCGCCCGGACATCGCTGCGCTGGAAGCCCGGATCGTCGGCGCCGGCCTGCGCGCCGAAGAAGCGCGGCTCGCGCTGCTGCCCAGCCTCAGCCTCACCGGATCTGCCGGCACCTCCGAGACCGACATTTCCGACGCGCTTGATCCCTCGCTGATCGCGGCCCGCCTGATCGGCAGCATCACGCAACCGATCTTCAGCGGCGGCCGTCTCACGGCGCAGCGCCTGGCGGCCATTGCCCAGGCCGAAGCCGCCGTCGCCAATTACGCCAGCGCCGCGCTGGACGCCTGGCGCGAGGTGGAAAATGCTCTGACGGCTGACATCCTGATCGCCCGTCAGGAAGAAGCCCAGGCCCGCGCCCTGGAAGAAGCCCGCTTCGCCGAGGAAATCGCCGAGCGCCAGTATTCCAGCGGTACCGTGAACATATTCAACCTGATCGACGCGCAAACGCGCCGGCTGAACGCAGAAAGCCAGCTGGTATCCGCGCGGGCAGACCGCGCCCGCAACCGCATCAACTATCATCTCGCTCTGGGTGGCGGGGTTCCGGGTATGGAACTCGCCTCCGAGGAAGACCTGTTTGACACTGACGCCGCCGAAAGCGGCAGGAGATAGACGCCATGGGACGCTGGATCGCCATCATCGCACCAATCGCCATCGTTGTTGTTCTGGGTGTCGGGGGCGTCATCGCCATCACCGCCATGAAGCCGGAGCCGGCGAAGAATGACGAGCCGCGAGCCGGTCTCAATGTCTTTGCCGAACCCGTGAAAGCTGGCTCCCTGACGATCACCGTCGAAGCGCAGGGTGAAGTCCGCCCCAAGCGCGAGATCATCGTTGCCCCGCAGATCGCCGGGCGCGTCACCTATGTGTCCCCCGATTTTGTCGATGGCGGTTTCATCAAGCGCGGCCAGGTGCTCGTCCGTGTCGAGCCGGCTGACTATGAACTCGCCGTGGTGCGCGCCCGGTCGATTGTCGCCAGCGCCGAGCAGGGGCTTGCCCGTGAGATTGCGGAAGCGGAACTGGCGCAGAAGGATCTCACCGACCTTGGCCTGGCCGACGCCTCCCCGCTCGCGCGCCGGGAGCCGCAGCTCGCCGAAGCGCGCGCCGCTCTGGAATCGGCCAAGGCGCAACTCGCCGAGGCCGAACTCAGCCTTGGCCGGACCGCCGTGGTCGCCCCCTTCGATGGCCGCGTGCGGGAACGCTCGGCCGACATTGGCCAGTTCGTCTCGCCGGGACAGTCGCTCGGCAACATCTTCGCCACGGATGTGGTGGAAGTTGCCCTGCCGCTGAAGGACGCTGACCTTGGCCAGCTTGGCCTGCCGATCGCCTTTTCCGCAACGCCGCAAAACCCCGGCCCCCGCGTCGAATTCTCCGCCGTCGTCGGCGGCCAGCCCCGCACCTGGGCCGGCGAAATCGTGCGCACCGGCGCCGCCATCAACTCGCAGACCCGCCAGATCAATGTATTTGCCGAGCTGAAAGACCCCTTCGGCGAAGGCGCGGACGACGGCGCACCGATGGCACCGGGCCTGTTCGTCAACGCCCGGATCGAAGGCGCAAAGCTGGACAATATCCTGATCGCGCCGCGTGCCGCGCTGCGCGGCGACAACCGCCTGTTCATCGGTGACCCCAAGAACGGAAAGCTCTCCATCCGCCCTGTGGATGTGGCCTATTCCGATCGCACCGGCGCCTATCTGCGCTCGGGCGTGGAGCCGGGCGAACTTGCCATCACCAGCCCCATCCAGGCTGCCTTCGACGGCATGAGCATCACCGTGCTGGAACGCCTGCCGGACGGGACGGTGAAGGTTCATGGCGAGAAGAAGAAGGCTGATGCCGACGCGCTCGCTGACGCCGGCACCAAGGAAGGCGGCGAAGGGAGCGCGCAATGAACGGCCTGGTCGCCTGGTTTACCCGCAACGCGGTCGCCGCCAACCTCCTGATGATCATCGCCTTTGCAGGCGGCGTGTTCGGCTACAGCGCGATGGAGCGGGAAATGTTCCCGGTCGTGAAGGTTTCCGGGGCCTCGGTCTCGGTTGCCTGGAACGGCGCCTCGCCGCGCGACATTGAGGAACAGATCGTCACCCGCATCGAGGAAGCGGTCGCCAGCATTAACGGGCTCGACCGTATCACCTCGGTTGCCACCGAAGGCTCCGGCGTCGTCAACATCCGCGGCCGCGATGACATCGACATGGATGTCTTCCTCGACGAGATCAAAGTCCGCGTCGACCAGATCAACAACCTTCCGCAGGCGGCCTATCGCCCGCAGGTGACCCGCTGGGAACAGCGCAACTGGTTCTTCGGCATGGTGGTCCATGGCGATGTCGACCAGAAGACCCTCCGCCGGATCGGCAAGAAGATCCGGGATGACATTGCCCGCCTCCCCGGCGGCGAACTCGCCATCATGCAGGGCACGATGGATGAGCAGGTCAGCATCGAAGTTTCCGAAGAAGCGCTGCGCCGTTTCGGCCTGTCGCTGAATGATGTCGCCGCCGCCGTGCGCAGCACTTCGCTCAACTCCTCAGGCGGGCGCATCGAGTCCCCCGTGGGCGACGTGTCCCTGATGTCCCGCAACATCGCCGACTCGGCCGAGCAGTTCGGCGACATCATCATCCGTCAGACCAGCAATGAAGGCACCGTTCGCGTCAGCGATGTGGCCACCGTCATTGACGGCCTCGTCAGCGACAAGCTGAGCACCACGTTCAACGGGCGTAATACCATCTTCGTGATGACGCCCGAGCCCGACAAGATGGACATCCCGAGATACGCCAAGGGATTCCGCGACTATATCGAGCGCGCGAATGACCCGGCCAACGGCCTCCTGCCGGAAGGCATGAAGATCGACATCCTCTGGGACGATTCCAAGACCTTCGACGCGCGGATGGACCTGATCACCAACTCGGCGCTGCAGGGCGCCCTGCTGGTGATGCTCGTGCTTATCCTGTTCCTGCGTCCGGTCGTGGCTTTCTGGGTCACCGTCGGCATCGTCACCGCCTTTGCCGGCGCCGTCATGCTGATGCCGTTCTTCGGCGTCTCCTGGAACATCCTGTCCACCTTCGCCGTGCTGCTAGTGATCGGGGTTATCGTCGACGACGCCATTGTCGTGGGCGAGAACATACACAGGGAAGTCGAAACCGGCCGGCGCGAAGGTCTCGAAGCGGCCATTGCCGGCACACAGATGGTGATGAAGCCGGTGATCTTCGGCGTGCTGACGACCATCATCGCCTTCCTGCCCTGGGCCTTCATCACCGGCCCGACACGCATGTTCACCCAGCAGATCAGCTTTGTGGTGGTGGCCGCCCTCACCTTCTCGATCATCGAGTCGATGCTGATCCTGCCCAACCACCTCTCGCACATGAAGAAGCAGGCGTTCGACGGGCGCACGGGCCGCTTCATGGCCATGCAGCGGCGCATCGCCGACAGCATGCTGTGGTTTGCCAACAACCTCTACAAGCCGGTGCTCGAGCAGGCGATCCGCTTCCGCTACGCCACGGTCGCCTTCTTCTTCTCGCTGTTTGCGATTGCGGTGACGCTGCAATCGACCGGCATCGTGCCCTTCAAGTTCATGCCGGAAATCGAGGCCGACCTCATCCAGGTCAGCATCGAGATGCCCGACGGCACGCCCTATGAACGCCTGCTCCAGGTGCGCGACCAGCTGCAGAACGGTGTGGACGTCGCCAAGGCGGAACTCTCCAAACAGTATCCGGACGTCAAGGACGGGCTGATCCGCGATGCGTCGCTCATTGCCTCCGGCCGCCGGGTACAGGCCTTCATCGGCCTCGTCCCGCCTGAGGAGCGTCCCGAAACCATCCGTTCCAAGGACATCGCCGAACAGCTGCGCGCAGCCACCGGCGAGATCCAGGACGCCGAAACAATCGAGTTTGCCTTCACCTTCAACGAGGCCGACAATGGCGTGCAGTTCGCGCTCAGCCATCCTGATCTCGACCGGCTCCGCGAGGCGGCAGACTATCTGAAAAACCACCTGGCCACCTATTCCGAAGCCTATGATATCTCCGACAACCTCTCCTCATCCGCCGAGGAAATCCGCGTCACGCTGAAGCCCGGCGCCGAAACACTGGGTATCTCCCTTGGCGATGTTTCCAGCCAGGTGGCGCAGGCCTATTACGGCATCGAAGCCCAGCGCAATCCGCGCGACGGCGAAGATGTGCGCGTCATGGTGCGCTTCCCCGAATCGGCGCGCCAGGATCTCGACAGCCTCGAAACGCTCCGTATCCGTACAGCCGATGGCCGCGAAATTCCGATCACCCAGGTCGCAGAGTTTGAATTTGCACCGGGCATCAACCGCATCGTCCGCCGCAACCGGATGCGTTCGGTCACCATTTCCGCCGAAATCTTCGGCGATGGCGGGCGGGGCCGTATCATGGGCGCCATGGAACAGGATTTCTGGCCTGGCTTCCGTCAGCAATTCCCCGATGTGATCCGCGGCGAAGCGGGCGGGTATGAGCAGGAGCAGCGCTTCTTTGCCGAAATCGGCCGCCTGCTGCTGATCGGTGTCGGGGCGATGTACATGCTGCTCGCCGTGGCTTTCCGGTCCTATTCCCAGCCGCTGCTGCTGATGATGGCCCTGCCCTTTGCCTATTGCGGCGCCATCTTCGGCCTGGCCATCAGCGGCGTGCCGATGGCCATGTTCGCCTTCTTCGGCATCGCGGCCGCCGCCGGCGTCGTCATCAACGACAACCTTGTGCTGATTGACTATGTCAACCGGCGGCGCGAAGAAGGCGCCGGCGCCGTGCAGGCCCTGGTCGATGGGGGCGTCTCCCGCTTCCGGCCCATCCTCCTCACCTCGGTTACCACCTTTGTCGGCATCCTGCCCCTGATGGCAGAGCGCTCCGTACAGGCACAGTTCCTGCAGCCGATGATCGTGTCGCTGGGCTATGCTGTGGCCTTCGCGCTCTTCGTGTCGCTGCTGATGGTGCCTGCGCTCTACGCAGTCGGTGTGGAAATCGGACGCATCTTCCGCTGGACATGGGGCGGCAAGCCCTACCGCCAGATCGGCGAAGGCTATACCGGCCATGTGACGCTGGATGAGGAAGCTCTGATGGGCACCAGCCAGGGCGGCCATGACGCCCAGGCCCGGCCCGCAGAATAGTCCCATGCATCCCTGCCCAAATTAATCAGTAAGCCGATGGCCGGGTATTCCGGCCATCGGTAGTTTTTGCAAACAGTCGGAGGACCGAAAATGAAACGTTTGCTCCTTGGCGCGGCAGTCATCGCGCTTACTACCGCCTGCGCGACAGCGCCCGCATCCTCGCCAGCCGCCGGGCTTGCGCCCGCTGACACCCCTCCGGCCACCAAGGCGAGTGACGGAAAATATCCGACGCCTGAGGGCCTCGTTCTTTCCGCGCCCGACACCTGGGGTGACTGGGGCGTAGACCTCACGGCATTCAATGCCGAAGTGCGCCCCGGCGACGACTTCAATACCTATGCAAACGGCACCTGGATCGACACGATCGAAATCCCGCCGGATCGTTCGCGCTATGGCAATTTCGACCTGTTGCGCGAGAAATCCGAGCAGCGTGTGCGCCTGATCATCGAGGATCTCGCCAAGGCTGGCCCGGCGCTGGATACGCCGGAAGGCAAGATCGGCGCCTACTACGCAGCCTATCTCGATATCGATGCGATCAACGCTGCCGGGCTGGAGCCGGCGAAACCCTACTTCGATCAGATTGACGCGATTGCCAGCATCGAGGATGTCAGCCGTCTGACGGCTACTGTCGGCTTTTCGTCTCCGATCAGCGGCTATGTGTTCGTTGATGACAAGGACCCGGAAACCTACATCTTCCAGATGGGTCTCAGCGGCCTTGGCCTTCCAGACCGGGATTATTACCTGAAGACCGACGAGAAATCCGTCGAGCAGCGCGCCAAATATGTGGAGCTGCTGACAACCCTTCTGGGCAAGGCCGGGTATGCCGATCCGGCAGCGGCCGCCGCGGACGTCATGGCGTTTGAAACAGAGATGGCCAAAGCACACTGGGACCGCGCCCTCTCGCGCAACCCGGAAATCACCTATAACAAAGTCTCGCGCGCTGAATTCTATGCCATGGCCGGCCCCTTCCCCGCCGCCATCGCGCTCGACACGATCGGCGTCGGCGAGCAGGGTCATTTCCTCGTCGCGCAGGTTCCTCCGACGCCGGAAGAACTGGCTGAGGCAGGCATTTCGGCAGAAGACGCCACCAAGCTGGGCGGTGGCTTCCCGGCCATGTTCCAGCTGGCGGGCGAAACCCCGCTCGACACCTGGAAAGCCTATCTGAAAGCCCATTTCCTGATCGACCATTCGGACGTCCTGCCCGATGAGATCGACCGTGAAGTCTTTGCCTTCTACGGCACCACCCTGCGGGGACAGCCCCAGCAGCGCGAGCGCTGGAAACGCGCCGTTTCCTCAACCGAGGGCGTTCTGGGCGAAGCCATCGGCAAGGTATTTGTCGAGCGTTACTTCCCGCCGGAGAACAAGGCAGCAATGGACGAGCTTGTGGCCAATCTGCGCAAGGCCATGGCAGTCAATCTCGAAGAGCTCACCTGGATGAGCGACACGACCAAGGTGAAGGCCGAAGAAAAGCTCTACAGCTTCAACCCGAAGATCGGCTATCCCGACACGTTCGAGACCTATGACACTCTGGTCGTCACCACCAACGCACTCGACAATTCCATGGCGGCCGCCAAATGGGCGCTGGAAGATAATCTGTCCGACCTCGGAACAACGGTTGACAAGACCAGATGGTTCATGACCCCGCAGACGGTCAACGCCTATTACAACCCGGCCTTCAACGAGATCGTGTTCCCCGCTGCCATCCTGCAACCGCCTTTCTTCAACCTGTCTGCTGATCCGGCGGTGAACTATGGCGCTATCGGCGGCGTCATCGGCCATGAGATGGGTCACGGCTTTGACGACCAGGGCGCCAAATACGCCCCGTCCGGCGCGCTCAGCAACTGGTGGACCCCGGAAGACCAGGCAGCCTTCCGCCAGCTCGGCGACGCTCTGGTGGCGCAGTATAACGGCTATTGCCCGCTCGATGACGGCGCAACCTGCGTCAATGGCCGCCTGACCCTTGGCGAGAATATCGGCGACCTTGGCGGCCTCTCGATGGCCTACAAGGCTTACCAGCTCAGCCTGGACGCGAATGGCGACGGCGTCGTCAGCGCAGAGGAACAGGCGCCCGTCATTGATGGCCTCACCGGTGATCAGCGCTTCTTCCTGGGCTGGGCGCAGGTCTGGCGGTCGAAATACCGGGATGAAGCCAAGCGCCAGCAATTGCTGACCGATCCTCATTCCCCGCCGGAATACCGGATCAACGGCGTCGTGCGCAATCTCGACGAATGGTACGCCGCCTTCGGTGTCACCGAAGGGGATCCCCTCTACCTGCCCCCGGAACAGCGTGTCCGGATCTGGTAACGGCTGAAACAAGGATTGACCGGGAGAGTGTCCCGCTCCCGGTCAGTTCTGCCTTTAACCATCTGATTCCCAGGCGGTCGGCCCACGGCCATGTTCCGGCATGTTTCTTGCTTTGGGTTGGCTATGTCTATGCTGACACGCCTCTTCGCAAACCGGAAAACCGGAACGGTCGCCCCGTCACGTATCGAAAACGTGACGTCTGCGCGGCGTAGTGAAGACTTTGCCCGGCCGCTGCGCGCGCATGTATACCGGGAAGCCACCGTCACTCTGGAATCGGGCTATACGCGCAAGGGTATCGTGCTGGACTATTCCGACACAGGCCTGCGCATCCGCTTTCCCACCAATGAAGCCATGCCGCGCCTCCTCACCGTGAACGCCCGCACCGTCGGCATTGCCGGCCGCGCGCAGGTCATCTGGCAGAAGGACTCCGAGGTCGGCCTCAAGCTGATCTGAGCCGCCCGGCCTCTTCAACATCACAAGCATTTCATCTCGCATGGGGATGACGCGGCCTTTCAGCGGCCTATACTTCCTGTGGATATTGTCAGGAGACGCGCCTATGCGCCTAGCGATGCTTGCCCTTGCCACCTCTGCGCTGCTTGCAGCCTGCTCCGAAGCGACCGCCGGCCCCAAGGACGGCGCGCCCACCCCGCCCGCAGCCCAGGAGACCGGCATCCCCATGTCCGCCACCGAATTCACCAGCATTGACGGCAAGCCGCTCAACCTCACCGCCCTCGATGCGAAGGCCATCCTGGTGGTAAACACCGCCTCGCGCTGCGGATACACGCCGCAATATGCCGGCCTTCAGGAACTCTACGATGCCAACAAGGCGGATGGCTTCCTCATCGTCGGCGTCCCCTCCAATGATTTTGGCGGCCAGGAACCCGGCACCGAGGAGGATGTGAAATCCTTCTGCGAGATCAATTACGGCGTCACCTTCCCGCTGACCAAGAAATACGCCGTCACCGGCCCCGATCAGCACCCCTTCTACAAGGCCGCCGTCACCACGCTGGGAGAACCTGCCCAGCCGAAATGGAACTTCCACAAGATCCTCGTCCGCGCCGATGGCACCCCGATCAAGGCCTACCCCTCCTCGGTCAAACCGAATGACAAGGCGCTGGCGGCAGACATCGAAGCGGCCCTCGGCAGCTGACACTCGCCCGGAACCGGCCTCCCCGGCCTTGACGAAACGGCATGTCCGGCGCCTATTCTACCGCGCCGCACAAGAAACCATTGTCAGGAAGGAACGCCCCCCATGTCAGAGAAAGATCCGGTCGTCATCGTAGGTATGGCCCGCACGCCCATGGGCGGCCTGCTCGGCGAACTCGCCAGCTTCTCGGCCAATGAGCTTGGCGCTCATGCCGTGAAAGCTGCGACCGCCGAAGCCAGGCTCGGCGCCAGCGAAATCGACGAGATCATCATGGGCAACTGCCTGCCCGCCGGCCAGGGCCAGGCCCCGGCCCGCCAGGCCGCCATCAAGGCCGGCCTCGACAAGAAAACCGAGGCCACCACCATCAACAAGATGTGCGGTTCGGGCATGGAAGCCGTCGTCATGGGCCGCAACGCCCTGCTCGCGGGCGAAGCCACCGTCATCGTCGCGGGCGGCATGGAATCCATGACCAACGCGCCCCACCTCCTCACGCTCCGCCAGGGCCACAAATACGGCGCCGCCAGCGCACGCGACCATATGGCCACCGATGGCCTGGAAGACGCCTATGAAGGCGGCCCGATGGGCAACTTCGCCGACATGATCGCCCGCGAATACCAGTTCACCCGCGAGCAGCAGGACGCCTACGCCCTCGAAACCCTGAAGCGCGCGCAGGACGCCACCAAGAACGGCAAGTTCAAGCGCGAAATCGCGCCCCTCACCGTGAAAACCCGCAAGGGCGAAACCGTCATCGACACCGACCAGCTTCCCCGCGAAGCGATGCCCGACAAGATCCCCAGCCTGAAGCCCGCCTTCAGCAAGGACGGTACGGTCACCGCTGCCAACGCCTCGGCCATCTCTGACGGCGCCGCCGCCCTCGTGCTGATGCGCGAATCCGAAGCCAAGAAGCGCGGCCTCACGCCGATTGCCAGGATCGTCTCGGCCTCCAGCCACGCCCAGGAGCCGGCCTACTTCACCACCGCCCCCGTGCCCGCCATGCAGAAGGCCCTCAAGAAGGCGGGCTGGAAAGCGGAGGATGTTGATCTCTGGGAAGTCAACGAAGCCTTCGCGGTCGTCCCGATGATCGCGATGAAAGAGCTCGGCATCAGCCATGACAAGCTCAACGTGAATGGCGGCGCCTGCGCCATGGGCCACCCGATCGGCGCGTCGGGTGCCCGCGTGCTCATCACCCTGCTGGCGGCGATGGAAGATCGCGGCCTGAAGAAGGGCGTTGCCTCCCTCTGCATCGGCGGCGGCGAAGGCATCGCCATGGCAGTCGAGCGCGTCTGACCGGCGCGCCATGCCGCTCCGCAACCGGGTCGATCCGTTCGGGCATCTGCATGCAGTGCCCGAACGCGGTCTGTTCATGGGAAACCGGGGCGGCTGCTTCCACCGGGAAGACCAGTCCCTGAAAGCCCGGCAATGGGCCAGCCCGCGCTGGATCATCTGCCGGCTGGACTTCAAAGGCCGGCGCCGCCCGCTGATGCGGCCCGGCCATTATACCGAACTCTTCTTTCTGGATGAGGCGACCGCGCTCGCGGGCGGCCACCGCCCCTGTTTCGAGTGCCGGCGCCAGGAGGCCGAAGCTTTCCGGCAGGCTCTGATCCAGGCGGGCCGCCTGCAGCCGGGCGCCTCCATCTCCGAAGTCGATGCCCTTGCCGCCGGCGCGATGCAGCAGGTGCTTGCAGGCCGCCGCGCGAGAGAGAGCATCACACCCGCCCAGCTTCCAGACGGCGCCATGTACGCCGTTGAAGGCAAAGCCTTTCTTGTTCATGCCGGCCGCGCCCGCGCATGGTCTTTCGGCGGTTACGGCCCTGCCCTGCCCCTGCATGAGGCAGGAACAAGATTAACGCCGGAAATCAGCTGCGCGGCGATAAATTCCGGCTATGAAGTCGCCTTGCATACGTCTATCGGTAGTGTGTGAGCGAAGGGGCACAACCGCGTGGCGGGTACAACTAGGGACGATATTCTCGCGCATTTCCGCGAACAGGCAGGCTTCTGCGCTGCGCTGGGCTCTCCCTTCATGGAGGCCCTGTGCCTTGCCATGGCCAGTGACATCGAGACCGGCGGGCCGGTCGGGCGGCTGGTAAAGGGCTGGGCGAGCGATCCCCGCCGCGATGCCCTGTCCCTGCGGGTGGCCGGCTATCTTCATTATGCCGTTCTTGGCGGCAAGGCGCCGGAACTCGCCGCCGTCTATCCCGCCAGCAATCCGGGCTGGACGATGGATGCTGTCTGGCCAGTGGCGCGCAACTGGCTGGCAAGGCATGAGCGGGCCGCAAAGGTTTTCATAAAATCACCCCCGCAGACCAACGAAACCCGGCGTGCCATTGCACTCGTGCCAGGCTTCCTGAAGGTGGCGAGCCTCTTTCCGGGACCGATGCATATGCTCGAACTTGGCGCCAGCGCGGGCCTCAATCAGAACTGGGACAGGTTCAACTACCAGACCAGCCGCTGGGAGCTTACCGGCAACAGCGATGTGACCATTGATACGGACTGGGTTGGTCCGCCCCCGGATCATATCGACATGTCGTTCAACGTCACCTCGCGCGCTGCCTGCGATCAGGCGCCGATCAGCCTGTCAAAGGCGTCAGCGGCGCGGCGGCTGAAATCCTATGTCTGGCCCGATCAGCCCGGCCGCCTGGCGCGGCTTGACGCTGCGATCGCCCTTGCCCGCCGCACCCGCGTTCGGGTTGACAAGGCAGACGCGGCAGACTGGCTGAAGGCAAAGCTCGCCGCGCGGCCTGAAGAAGGCCCGACCGTGATCTTTCATTCCGTCTTCCTGCAGTATCCGCCGGCTGAAACCCGCCGCGCCCTTCAGGCCATGATCGAGGAAGCCGGCGCCGAGGCCAGCTGGGAACGTCCGCTGGCCTGGGTGTGCTTCGAGCCAGCTGCCTTCTTCCAGGGGCCGGATCAGACCGGCATCCACCCGAACGATTTCATCACCTATCTGCGTGTCTGGCCGGAGGGCGAAGATTATCACCTGCTGCGCTCTGACGGGCATGTGATCCGGGCCGAACGCCTCTAGCGGAAATCTTCCTTCGCCCAGTCGATCAGCTCACCCGTCAGCTCACGGATGGCTTCGTTGGCCTCTTTCCCGGCCGCGTTCGTGTTGACGATGATGACCACGCCCGGCTCCGGCAGCACGACCACCTGAGACAGCCACATCGTGTTCGATCCGGCGTGGAGGTAGACCGGCTTGCCGTCCTCGCCCGTCTGCACGCCCCAGCCCATGGCATAGTCCGCCGACCCGTCGGGATAAGGCGCCATCAGCTTCCGGCGCATTGCTTCCGGCAGCGCTTCGGGGCCATCCAGGAAAGGCAAGAGAAGCGGCGCATGCCCGGCAAGGCTGATGTGAACCGTTCCTGCAGAAGCAAAAGCGGCCGCATTGTCGGCAGACGGGCCGGTGCCGACCGGCTTCAGCCCGCCAAACAGTCCACCCCTGTGCCCCTCAATAGCGTCTGGCGGCCCAAACCCAAATCCTGCCCCCGCGCCCTCCGGCGCCTGCCCGATCACCAGGCGGCGCATCAGCTCCTCATAGGTCTCCCCTGTCCCCGCCACCTGCTCCATCGCCCGGCCGGCAATGATGTAGCCCAGATTGGAATAGGTGAACTCGCCGCGCTTGCCGGACGGGGGCTTCTGCAGGGTGCCCGCCACCAGGCGCGCGCGCTGCTGCGCCACCGGGTCGCCATTGCGCGCTGCCCCCATCATCCAGAACGCGCCCGGATTGGCCGCCGCGCCGGAGCGATGCGCCAGCAGCTCCTCAATGGTCACGTCCTGCCAGCGAGGGTGCAATGTCTCGCCCTCGAAGATCTCGCCCAGCGTCAGGCCCCAGCGGGCTGAACCTGCCTCCACCAAACGGGCCCAGCCCAATGCCGTCAGCATCTTGGTATTGGACCCAATGTGCCAGGCGTCCTCGGTCTGGAGGACCGCGCCGCCGCGCGCGCGGTCGCCGCTCACCGCCAGGGCGATGAGCCCGTCCTCCGGCGTGGCGATCACCGCGCCAAGCCCGATCAGGCCGTGCTTGTCCCGCGCCGTGTCCAGAAGTGTCCGGATCTGTCCGGATTTGTCCGGATTTGTCTCCGCCATGACCGCGCCTGTCACCAAACTGGCCGCCAGAATGCACGCAAAAGCGCGGTTTGCCGCCCGCCAGGCGCTAGTCGCTGGACTTGGCCGATTGCCGCACGAGACCGAGCGGCAGGGCCGTGGTTTTCTTCGCAACGCGGATGACAATCCGCGACTGAACGTCAGAAACCAGTTTGGAACCAAGGAGTTTGTCGCGCAGGAAGTTGTCATAGGCATGCATGTCCGTTGTTACGATATGCATCGAATAGTCTACCGCCCCAGTCACGGTCATACATTCGACCACCTCCGGCCAGAGCTGCACAAGTGCTTCAAAAGCCTCAAGATTTTCCTTGCTCGGCAAGGCCAGTTTGACACTGGCAATCACCTCGAAGTTCAGCCCCAGCGCATGATTGTCAATCAGTGTCACCCGCCCCTTGATGAAGCCGGCCTCCTCCATGCGCTTGATGCGCCGCCAGCAGGGTGAAGAAGAAAGTCCCACACGCTCTGCAATTTCGGCGACCGACAGGCTCGCATCGTGCTGAATCAGATCGAGGATGCGGGCATCAATGCTATCAAGCTCTTGGGACAATTTACCGGGAACCCCTCAACAATTGGAAGAATATTCCCGGAAATAACAAAATTCTTGCAAGATAGGCAAGCAATTTCGTTCGTTTTTCCCAATAATATGCCGCAGACATTGGAGCGCCAGTCTGCCATGAAACACCGTGAAGTTACGCTGGACGACAAATACGAACTTGTCGAGGGCAAGGCTTATATGACGGGCATTCAGGCCCTTGTCCGCCTACCCATTGACCGCAAGCGGCTGGACCTCGCCGCAGGCCACAATACCGGCGGCTTCATTTCCGGCTACCGGGGCTCCCCTCTCGGGGGCTACGACCAGCAGCTGCGCGCCGTCCAGAAACTCCTTGATTCCCATGACATAAAATTCTGGGAAGGCCTCAACGAAGACCTCGGCGCCACCGCCGTCTGGGGCTCGCAGCAGCTTGGCCTTTTTCCCGGCGCCAAGTTCGACGGCCTGTTCGGCATCTGGTACGGCAAAGCCCCCGGCGTTGACCGCACCGGCGACGTTTTCAAGCACGCCAATGCGGCTGGAACCTCAGCCCTAGGCGGCGTCCTCGCCATTGTGGGCGATGACCACAACTGCAAATCCTCGACCCTGCCCTCCCAGTCCGACTACGCAATGATAGACGCCGAAATCCCCGTACTCAACCCGGCCTCGATCCAGGATGTGCTGGATTACGGCATCCATGGCTGGGAAATGAGCCGCTTCTCCGGCGCCTGGGTCGGCCTCACCGCGCTCGCAGATACGATGGATTCCGGCTCGGTCGTCGATGTGACGCTCAGCCGGCTCTCGATCCAGCGACCCGCCTTTCCCTTCCCGGAAGGCGGCGTCCATATGCGCCGGGGCGACATCCCCCTCAACAAGGAAGCCCGCCTGCGCCAGATCAAGCTGCCGGCGGCTCAGGCCTATGTCCGCGCCAACCGGCTCGATCATGTGATCCTGCCTTCGCCCAAGCCGCGCGTCGGCATCATCGTGACCGGCCAGGCCGCCCGCGATGTGTTCGAGGCCCTCGCCGCCATCGGCCTGACGCCGGAAGAAGCCGGCCGCATTGGCCTCAGCATTTTCAAGGTCGCCATGCCCTGGCCGCTGGAACCCCAAGGCATCCGCGAATTCTGCGCGGGTCTGGAACGTGTTGTCGTCATCGAGCACAAGCGCCCCCTGATCGAAGCCCAGCTGAAAGCGGCCCTCTACGACCTTCCCGAAAGCCGGCGCCCGGTGATCGAAGGCAAGTTCGATGTCGAAGGCCGCCCCCTGCTTTCCGACATCGCTTCGCTGAGCATTCCGGAAATCGCCAACGCGCTGATGCGCTCCATTCCCTCAGGCTGGGATACGAGCCGCGCCGAGGCCTATTTCAACCGCGTTGGCAGCGCTAGCGAAGCTGCGCGCACAAATGCCTCTCCCACCGTGCGCTCGCCTCACTTCTGCTCAGGCTGCCCGCACAATACCTCCACCAATGTTCCCGAAGGCTCCCGCGCGCTTGCCGGCATCGGATGTCACTACATGGCGAACTTCATGCCGGACCGGAAAACCGACATGACCAGCCAGATGGGCGGCGAAGGCATCGCCTGGGTGGGCCAGCACTGGGCGACGGAGGAGCCTCACGTCTTCGTCAATCTCGGCGATGGCACCTATTCCCATTCCGGCTCTCTCGCCATCCGCGCCGCCGTCACCTCCGGCGCGAACATGACCTACAAGATCCTCTACAATGACGCCGTGGCCATGACTGGCGGCCAGCATGTGGAGTCGGGCCAGACACCCGCGCAGATTGCCCAGCAGGTGGAAGCCGAAGGTGTCAAGACCATCCGTATCGTGACGGAAGACCCAACGCGCTATGCCGCCGTCACCGGCCTGCCGCGCGGCGTGAAAATCTATCACCGCGACGATCTGGAAGAAGTGCAGAAGGAACTGCGCCAGACGCCGGGCGTCACCGTCATTATCTATGACCAGATGTGCGCGACCGAGAAACGCCGCCGCTCCAAACGCGGCATGATTGCTCCGGACCGTGTACGCACCATCATCAATACCGAAGTCTGCGAGGGCTGTGGCGACTGTTCGATCAAGTCAAACTGTCTCTCGGTAGAGCCGGTCGAGACCGAACTTGGCCGCAAGCGCCGGATCAACCAGTCGACCTGCAACACGGACCTTTCCTGCGTCAAAGGCTTCTGCCCGAGTTTTGTGACCATCAAGGATGGCGAACCGGCCTGGGAAGACCAGCCGCGCCTTGTCTTTGATGCTGACGGCCTGCCCCTGCCCGAAACGCCCAGCCTCGCCCAGCCTTGGAACGTGCTGTTCACGGGCGTCGGCGGAACGGGCGTGACCACCGTTGCCGCCGTGCTGGCCATGGCCGCGCATGTGGACGGCAATGCGGCCTGCACACTGGACATGACGGGCCTCGCGCAAAAAGGCGGCCCGGTGCTTAGCCATGTGCGCTTTGCCCGTGAGCCGGAGATGATCTCTACCGGCCGCGTACCCCCGGCAAGCGCTGACCTTATCATCGGCTGCGATCTTGTGGTGGCCGCCGGCGGCGACGCGCTCAACCTGATGGACCCGGAGCGCACGGCTGCCTACACCAACTCGGACGTTACCCCTACGTCGGAGTTCATCCGTAACCGGTCAAAACGCTTCGAGAGCGACCTGCTCTCGGCGCGGGTGAAGCGCCAGACTGCAGAGTTCGGCGCCTTTGACGCTGAAGCGCTCGCCGTGGGCTATCTGCACGACGCCATCTACACCAACATGATCATGGTCGGGTATTCCTGGCAGAAGGGCAAAGTGCCTGTCAGCCTGCGCGGCCTTTATCGCGCCATCCGGCTTAACGGCACGAAGGTTGAAGATAACATGGCGGCGTTCAATATCGGCCGCATCGCTGCCGCCGCGCCCGAGCGCCTGGCGCCGCAGCAGGACCCGCGCGGCCACATTGAGCCCAAGACCCTCGACCAACTGATTGAGGATCGCGCTGGCCGCCTCATCGCCTATCAGAATGCTGATTACGCTGCTCGATACCGGACACTCGTGTCAGAGGTTCGCGCGGTGGAGACGCAAGCCGGCCTCGGCGAGACCCTGACGCGCGCCGTCGCCACCTATGCCTACAAGCTGATGGCTTACAAGGACGAATATGAAGTTGCCCGTCTCTATACGGATGGAAAATTCGCAGAGCAGCTTGCCAGCCAGTTCAAGGGCGGCAAGCTCCGCTTCTGGCTCGCCCCGCCCATCCTCTCGAAGAAGGATGCCAACGGGCATCTGGAGAAAAAACATTTCGGCGCATGGATGCTGACAGGCTTCCGCGTTCTCGCCAGGCTGAAAGGCCTGCGCGGCACAAAGCTCGACCTCTTCGGCTATACTGAGGAGCGCAAGATAGAACGCGCCCTGCGCGATGAGTATCTCGCCAATATGAGCCGCATTGCGCGGGAACTGACCGCCGCCAACCATAGCCTGGCCGTCGAGATCGCGCGTGTACCGGACGAAATCCGCGGCTTCGGCCATGTGAAGGAGGCCGCCGCCGAAAAAGCAAAAGCCTATGAGGCAGAGCTTTGGGCCGGCTGGCCGGAGGGCAAGCTGCCCAAAGCGAAAGTCTCTCTGATCGCTGCAGCGCGATAGCCGGGCCGCTTCCCGGCTGCATTGCGCGCGGCGAAACTGCACCCCTGGTTCGCGAGAGCGGACCAGGGGTTTTCTTTTTCAACGATCAACGGAGCGGCGACACTTCCACATCGACCACCTTGCCCTTCTTGCTCATCTTCTTGATTTCCCGTTCGACATATTTGGCTTTGACTTCGCGCGTCTCGGTGCGCGTACCCTTGCCCTTCTTGTAGGTCACCTCGAGGCGGACCATCTCGTCGGGCCCGTCCAGCGCATCGCCCGTCACCCGGACGGCCGTGCCGCCCACATACACCACGCCCTTGGCGGTCGCCTCCAGCGCGTCGCCTGCCAAGCTGACCGGAACGGTGACGATCTTGGTCGCCACACAGCCCGTCAGCGGCATGGTCAGAACGAGGGCGGCAAGAATGAGAGAACGCATGGGCAAAGAGCCTCCTTGAGAAGGCTCCTCTATAGCGCGGATCTACGTTACTTTCAGCTTACCGCTCATCCACGCGCGAGCGCGTCGTCGATCAGCCTGGCGGTCTCGGCAACGCCATAGAGGGCGGCAAAGCTGCCAAAGCGCGGCCCTTGCTCCTGGCCGAGCAGCACTTCGTAAAGCGCCTTGAACCATTCACGCAGGTTTTCGAAGCCATGATCCTTGCCGACGCTGAAGGTCAGCGTCTGCAGGTTCTCGCCGGTCGGCTCGTCGCTGAAGGCCTTGAAGCGCGCAGAAAGGTCCGCCATTGCGGCACGCTCCTGGTCCGTCGGTGCCCGGAAGGTTTTGGCCGGCAGCACAAAGTCGCGGTAATACCGCATGGCGTAGCCCGCCAGCTCATCCAGCAGCGGATGGGTCTGCGGCGAAGCTTCAGGGGCATAGCGGGTGATATAGGCCCAGAGCTGGGAGGTATCCGTCGGGTTTGCCACGGCGACAAGGTTCATGAGCAGCGCGAAGCTGACCGGGCTCGACCATTGCGGCGGGCGGCCGGAATGGATGTGCCAGACAGGGTTTTCCAGCTGCGCAGCGGCTTCTTCCTGCGGGAACTTCTCGAGGAAGGTGAGGTATTCGTCCACAGTCTTGGGGATCACGTCGAAATAGAGTTTCTTCGCCACGCGCGGCTTCTGGAACTGGAACAGCGCAAGGCTCTCGTCCGGCGCATAAGTCAGCCACTGCTCGACAGAGATGCCATTGCCCTTGGTTTTGGAGATCTTCTCCCCCTTCTCGTCCAGGAAAAGTTCGTAGACATATTGTTCCGGCGGGCGGGCACCGAGGATGCGGCAGATCTTGGAATAGATGGGCGCGTTGGCCTGGTGGTCCTTGCCGAACATTTCAAAGTCGATTCCGAGCGCGGCCCAGCGCATGCCGAAATCCGGCTTCCACTGCATCTTCACCGCGCCGCCGGTGACGGGCAGGGTCACATCCGTGCCGTCTTCATCCGTGAACGTGATTTCACCGCGCGCTGCGTCCACCTTCTTCATCGGCACATACAGCACCCGTCCCGTGCTCGGGCTGATCGGCAGGAAGGGCGAATAGGTGGCCCGCCGCTCTTCGCCCAGGGTTGGCAGCATCACATCCATGATCGCCTGATACTTCTCCGCCGCGCGCAGCAGCATCGCGTCAAACCGGCCGGACTTGTAACAGTCGGTTGCCGAAAGGAACTCGTACTGGAAGCCGAACTTGTCGAGGAAGGCGCAGAGACGCGCATTCATATGCGCGCCATAGGAAGCATGGGTGCCGAAGGGATCGGGCACCGATGTCAGCGGTCTCTGGAGAAAGGCCTCCAGCGATCTGGGATCAGGCACGGTATCGGGAACCTTCCGCATGCCGTCCATGTCATCGGACACACAGATCAGGCGCGTGGTATATTTTCCCGCCGTCAGTACCTCAAACGCATGACGGACCATCGTGGTGCGCACAACTTCCCCGAAAGTGCCGATATGCGGCAGGCCCGATGGGCCGTAGCCCGTCTCGAAGATGACCGGCGCGTCCGCCTCGCGCTCGCCAGCCTTCACCTGCTCGGCCACGCGCTTTTCCAGCGCGCGGGCAAGCTCGAAAGGCCAGGCCTTGGCGGTTTGGGCGAGTGTCGAGAGGTCGGTCATCTTGGTGTCAGTCACAGCTGATTAATGGTCCGCCGGACCTAGAGGCCACGCCGGGGGGCGTCAAGCGATGGGGGACCAAATTGTAAAATATGTTTGACATGTAAAAGATTTCAGGCCAGCTGCCGATGTATATAATTTTTGACATCATTGGAGACTGCCATGTCTGTCATCGAAACCGTCGCGGACATGTCGTTCCGGGAAAAGTCGGCCTGGGGCATGGGGCTCGTGTTGAGCGCGGGCGCGTTCTTCTATTTCAGCAAAGTGATGAGCCTTTCCGAGGCGCTTGGCAGAACGGCCCCGCCGATCATCGGCTTTGTGATCGCCTATGTCGTCTTCATCGTCATTGCTTCGGTGATCGTGATGTCCGTTCTGGCTGGCACTGCCGGCAAGGAGGCGAATGCGCCGGCGGATGAGCGGGAAAAGGTCATTGCCGACAAGGCCGGCAACTGGTCGGGCTATGTGCTGGCCGTTCCGGCGCTCGGGGGCCTCTGGCACTACTCCGTGAACCTCGATGGCAACATGCTGTTCCACCTGATCTTTCTCAGCCTCATGCTGTCGCAGATATCGGAATACGTCTTCCAGATAGCCCTCTATCGCCGGGGCGCCTGAACCATGGCCAAGGCCCCTCCCATCACGAATCGCATAAGGACGCTGCGCGAAGCTCAGGGCGGCATGAGCCAGGCGGCACTTGCTGAAGCCATCGGGGTTACCCGCCAGACGATCATCGCCATAGAGCTTGGAAAATACTCCCCCTCCCTGGAAAGCGCCTTCCGGATATCCAGGGTCTTCGGCCTTGGAATTGAAGATGTTTTTGGGTGGGAAACGCCGCCCGGCGGCTGATCATTTTCTGAAAGGCAAATTTAGGCTTCCCTCTCAGCAAAAGTCCGATTGACACTCATTCGCAAGTGTTGCAAATGGTTCGCATGATCATTTGCGTCTGCAATCGTATCAATTGCCGGTCGGTCCGTGAGGCCGTGGATGCTGGCGCGCGCAGCCCCAAGGCTGTGCAGGCCCACCATGGCTGCAAGTTCAATTGCGGCAAGTGCTCCACCACGATCGGTGAAATGATTTCCGAGAAGATGGACGCTCAAGGCTCCTCCCTGCCAATGATGGCGGCTGAATAAGCCGGCTGCAGCAAACGGTTTCTTCCTGAAAACTCAAAGCACTGGCTGGGCCTGCCTTGCGCAGGCGCCAGAGCCATGCCTGCTGCAACTGTGTCGCACTTTCATATGCAATTGATTTTATTGGATTTTTTGATTGCCCACCATTGAGCACTCGCTTATACGACTAGGTAGATTCACCTACACAGCCACACAGCGGAGCTCCCCATGAAAGGCGACAAGAAAGTCATCGACTTCCTGAACCAGGCCCTGAAAAACGAGTTGACCGCCATCAACCAGTATTTCCTGCATTCCCGCATGCTTCGGGACTGGGGCGTCTCCAGGCTTGCCAAGAAAGAGCATGAGGAATCGATCGAAGAGATGCATCATGCCGATTGGCTGATCGAACGCGTCCTCTTCCTCGGCGGCCTTCCCAATCTTCAGGATCTGGGCAAGCTGCATATTGGCGAGAGCGTTCAGGAAATCCTCGAATGCGATCTCAAGCTGGAGAATATCGCCATTCCCCTGCTGCGCGACGCAATCGAATATTGCGAGCAGGTGCGGGATTACGGCAGCCGCGATCTGTTCTTCAAGATCCTCCATAATGAGGAAGAACATGTCGATTATCTTGAAACCCAGTTCGCCCTGATCGAACGCATCGGCATTGAGCGCTACACGCTGCTCCAGTCCGAAGCGAACGAAAAAGGAGACTAATCAAGCCATTGTACGGCCACATTAAAGGTTCGATAGTTTGCGCGGCCTGCAGGTCTTTCTGCAGGCCGCCTTCACATCTGACCTTATGGGGACCTACATGAAACGCCCTTCCGCAATGCGCGCCCTCGCCTGCTTGTTCCTGGCGATGAGTACCGCCGCCACGTCTCTGGCCAGCGCGCAGACCATGCCCGACTTCCAGAACGAAGCCTTCACAACACCCTACTGGACGAGAAACCCTGTCATCGAGGTGCTTGGCCGGGCCAATATGGAGGTTGCCCCGAACCGAGCCTCTTTCTCGGTTACCTATCTGGAGACCGACAAGGATTCGAAGAAGGCCATGCAGCTGGCCGTCGAACGCGGACGCCTCGCCTATGACACGATCAAGAAGACCGCCGGCAAGAGCGCCGTCATTCAGTCCTCGGTAAATGTCACGGCGCTTTACGAGCAATACAAGGACAAGGACGGCAATCGCATCGACAATGAACGCTCCGACAAGATCCGGGCTTATGAAGCGCGCGTTTCGCTGAGCGTGATCGTGGACGACGTCTCCAAGGCCGGCGCGGCACGCGCAGGGGCGCTGGCGCTCGGGCCGGAAAATTCCTCCGGCCTCTCGACCTATCTTGAGCGCACCACCGACATGAACCTCGCCGCCTATGAAGCCGCCGTGAAAGATGGCGCCGCCCGCGCCAGAGCCACGGCCGCTGCCAGCGGCGCGACGCTCGGCAAGCTGATGGTTGTGCAGGAAGGCGGCGGGCCCTGCCTTGGTCAATGGTCCTCGATGGCGGGCAGTGATTACGACTATTATCGCTCTTCCCCCGCCGCAATGGCGCCGCCCCCACCTCCGCCGCCCCCGCCCCCTCCTGTTGCCAGCGGTATGGTTGGCGGGCGCCAGGTGACGATCACCCAGGCCGACATCGACACGCTCAATCTGCCATCGGATGATAAACCCCAGCAGATTTCTTCGAGCGTTTGCATGATTTACGCGCTCAATAAGTAAAATCCGTATACTGACACATCAGGCAGAAATGCGCAGGCTGTGCATTTCTGCTTGATCCTTCCGGCGAAGCGGGGTCTACATGCCCCCGAGGCTTCAGGCCTCCCTCGCAATCCCTGTGGCATTCTCCGCTTCGCCTTTCTGCGCTGAAGTGGACCAAGGAAGGAAATCAAAATGGCAAAAGCCACCACCAAGGCGCCAAGCGCCAAAGAAGTGCTTGTTGAGAAGTATATCGCAGACCTGAAGGAAAAAGTCGGCGAAGCGCGCCCGGATATTGCCCTTCTCGATGCTGTTGTCAGAGCCTGCGGCCCGGCCATCTACAAAGCTGACTCCGCCACTGTCGCCGCCTCCGACAAGGACGAACTCGCACGCGTAAGGACGAATTTCATCGGCAAGCGCCTCGGCGTAACCGATGAGGCAAAAGCCGATGCTGCCATCAAGGCAGCCGTAGAGAAGTATGGCCGCAGCGTGCGCGCCAAGCATCGCCCGGTGCTTTACTACCTTATTGCCAAAGAACTGAAAAAAGCAGCCGCGCTCAAGAACACCTGAGACTGCCACACAGACAAAACAAAGCCGCCGCCCCGATCCCCGGAGCGGCGGCTTTCTTGTTTTTCCCTGCGTGCTCAGCGCTTGGCGTCGCGTTTGGCCTGGCTGCGCGCATTATTGGCGCGCGCCGCGCCTTTCATCGTCTTCAGATTCGGAAAGGCTTCCCGTTTGCCCGATGGCGCAGAGTTCATCCCCTTGCCGGCCTTGCGGGATGCGGGCTTCCCTGGGGAAGCGGCCTGCTTGCGCTTCAGCGCTGTCTGCAGGGCCGCCTGTGCCTTCTCTTTCTCTGCCGCCGCACTTTCACGCGCCGTTCTCCGCTCCACGATGCCAAGCTTGGCTTCAAAGCGTTCCAGCGTTTCGGCGAAGAAGTCGCGTTTCGTCACGGTGGCTGCATTGCCGGTGGGCGCCTTCTGACGGGTGGGCGCCGCCTTGCCGCGGATCTCCCGGGCCTGCTTGCTTGCCAGATCGGCGTATTTATCACGCAGCTTCCGCGCACGATTGATCCGCTGGCGGAGTTCTTTTTCGTTCAGGTTTCCGACGGCGGGAGGATAGCTCTCATTGGCCAGCGCAAACTCGGCAGCCGTGCAGAGGGGTTTTGCATCGCGGCGTGAAACGGTCATTGGGGTCTCCTTCTCGACGTTATGTAGAACTTATAGTTCCACATAACGCTCGAAAAGGAAAACCAAACCGGAAAGAACCGAGATTTTTCTCAGAAACCGGCGAGACGGGCGTAACGATCCCGGTGCCAGCTGGCTGACCCGTAGAGGGCTTCCTGCACACGTGCGCGTTTCATGTAGAAGCCCGGCTCTGCGGCATCTGTCATGCCGATGCCGCCATGCATCTGAACGCATTCGTTCGAGACCAGATGCACAAGCTCGCCAGCCTTGGCCTTTGCAAGGCTGGCGAGTTCCGCCAGATCCCGCTTGCCTTCATCTGCAGCTGACAGCGCCGCTGCAACGCAGGACCGCGTCATTTCGAGCTCAACAAACATCTTCGCTGCACGGTGCTGGAGTGACTGGAACGAGCCGATCAGCTGGCCGAACTGCTTGCGATTGTTGAGATATTCCAGCGTCATGTCAAATGCGGCCTGGGAAGACCCAAGCATCTCGGCGGCCAGACCGATCGCCGCCCGGTCAAGGAGGGGATCAAGAATATCAGCGCCCTGGTCAGCAGGACCGATGAGAGCGCCATCTGCCACCATCACATCATCCAGCGTCACATGTGCGGCGCCGTGGCTGTCCACAGTCTTCAGCTCACTGATGGTTACGCCCTTTGCATTAGCCGGCACAAGGAAGAGGCTGAGACCGTGGCGATCTCCGCTGCTGCCAAAGGTGCGCGCGACAACGATCAGCATGTCGGCATGATGCGCGTCGGGCACAAATTTCTTCATGCCGTTGATCGTGTAACCCTGCCCGTTGCGTTCAGCTTCGGTCGAAACGCTGTAGGGGGCGAAATGCGCCGACTCGTCGAGTGCCAGCGCGAAGGTCACCTCGCCTGCCGCAATTTTCGGCAGCCATTCGGCCTGCTGGGCGGGGCTGCCGCCAAGCTGGAAGGCCGAGGCTGCGATTAGCGCCGTCTGCAGCAGGGGCGTTGCCGCCAGGGTGCGCCCCTGCGCTTCGAGGATCTGCCCAAGCCCGGTCAGGCCAAAGGTCTCTGCGCCCGGCTCGTCCGGGATGATCACGCCAAAAAAGCCAAGCTCGGCCAGTTTCTGCCGGGTTTTTGCATCCTTGCCATTGGCGCCGGCATCGCGCAGCGCGCGCAGATGATTGACGGAAAGTTCCTCGCGCGCGAACGCCATGGCAGTTTCGCGCAGCATTTCCTGGTCTTCAGTCAGTACAAAGCTCATTACTCTGACACCTTAAATTCTATCTCGTAGGGTGATTTCGGAAAGCGGGGGCGGTGCCCGGCTTACTGATGATCCTTCAGGCCGAGCACACGCTTGGCGATGACGTTCAGGTTGATCTCGGACGTGCCGCCTTCGATGGAGTTGCCCTTCGAGCGCAGCCACTGACGGGTGACGCGCAGAGCGCCCTTGTCGAAGCCCTCCCCTGCCCAGCCGAGCCCCTCAGTGCCGAGCGCTTCGATCAGCAGTTCGTGCCGGTCCTGGTTCATCTTGGCCGCGCCGTATTTGAGGATAGAGGCGGTGTGGCCCACGGCCTGGCCGGCCTTTGCCTGTTCCGTCTGGCGCTGCACGGTCAGCGCAAACGCCTTGGCGTACATCCGGTGATCGGCAAGGCGCGCCCGCAGATCGCCATCCAGAAGACGGCCGGACTCGTCGGTGCCGATCAGCTGCTTCGCATATTCCTCGGGCGAGAGCGACCCGGTGCCGCCAAAGCCGCTGGAAGAAATCGACGAGCGCTCGAACTGCAGCAGGCGTTTGGCGATTTCCCAACCACCGTTGAGCCGGCCAACGAGTTGGTCTTTCGGCACTTTCACGTCGGTGAAGAAGGTTTCGCAGAACGGGCTCTCGCCAGAGATCAGCTGGATCGGACGCGCCTCCACGCCGGGGCTCTTCATGTCGAACAGAATGAAGCTGATGCCCTCATGCTTTGTGCTGGTATCGGTGCGCACCAGGCAGAAGATCCAGTCGGCCTTGTCGGCATAGGAGGTCCAGACCTTCTGGCCGTTGATCAGGTAGTGATCGCCCTTGTCCTCGCAGCGCGTCTGCAGGCCAGCGAGATCGGACCCCGCGCCCGGCTCCGAATAACCCTGACACCAGCGGGTCTTGCCCTTCACGATATCGGGAATGAAGCGCAGCTTCTGTTCGTGATTGCCGAACTCCAAAAGCGCCGGGCCAAACATCCAGAGGCCGAACGAGAACAGCGGCGCGCGCGCCTTGATGCGGCGCATCTCCTGCTCCAGCACGCGGGCTTCAGCGCGCGTCAGTCCGCCGCCGCCATATTCCTTGGGCCATTCCGGCGCGGTCCAGCCCTTCGCGGCCATCCGGTCGAGCCACAGCTTGGAATCGGGGTTCTTGAAGGTGGCGTTGCGGCCGCCCCATACAACCTCATCATCCACCATCGGCGTGCGCATGGAGGCTGGGCAGTTGGCTTCCAGCCATTTGCGCGTTTCGAGTCGAAACTCTTCGAGTTGCTCGGCATTATCGTAAGCCATTGCGGTGCTCCCTGGGTGGTGTCTGTCTCTACGTCACCCTATTCCGCCACCTTCCCTGCGCCAAGCGTTCACCCGGCGTCAAAGTGTGAAGGCCCGGGCGTTCTCCGTTTCACCCGCGAACGCACAGAGAACGTTTCGATTTCGAAACAACTCAAGTCTCAGATGAGTGAATTCGCCTGACAGGGGTTGCCTGTTTACGGGCGGCCATCGGCGGGGGGCAACCATGGGGCGTCTTCGCCCAGAAATGAGGTCTGCGCACCAGGCTGTATACCGCCCGCACCATAGCGATGGATTGCAGAGGCCAGTACAGGGGCAGCGTGAACGCCAGCACATAGCGGCGCAGGTCTCGCTCTCCCGGCGCCGCCAGCGCCATGGCGATGCTTGCGGCATAGGAGGCGCCGATAAACCACAGGAAAACAGGGGCAGGTCCGATACCGGGCAAAACCAGTGTCGCCCCAAGCCACACCGCCCAGGGTCCGTGAACCATGGCGGAGAGGATAGCCGCCCCCAATGTCAGCTGCAGCGCCAGAAAATTGCCCGCGCCCATCTCTCTCATGGCTTTTAAGGGACGCCGCATCACTACCAGCCATGTCTGCAGAAACCCCTTCAGCCAGCGCGATCGCTGGGCCAGCCACACCCCGAGAGCTTCCGGGGGAGCTTCCAGTGTCGGAGGCTCAATGACACCTACCTGCAGCCCGCTGCGGGCAAGACGCAAACCCAGGTCAGCATCCTCCGTCACATTCCAGGCGTCCCACCCATCCACGTCTTCCAGCAGCGCCCTCCGGAAATGATTGCTTGTTCCGCCCAGCGCGATGGGAAGCCCAAGGGAAGCAAGGCCCGGCAATATCCGCCTGAACTGAACAGCATATTCCAGCGCCCACTGCCCCGCGATCCAGCCCCTGTCCCCGTCTCCAACGAGAGGCGCCTGCACGCAGGCCAACTCGCCGCCCCCCGCGCGAAATGCCTGCACGGCCATTTTCAGCTGATCCCTATGCGGACGATCCTCGGCATCGTATACAACGATAAACTCGCCCTTTGCACGCAACAGTCCATAATTGAGCGCGCGGGGTTTTGTTCTCGGTTGCCCGGGCGGCACAATCAGAAGCTCAGTGCCCGGCGGCCAGGCCTGAGCGCGCAGCGCTTCCCAGGTAGCTTCGTCCCCCATCTCGACAAGCAGTTTTATGTCCAGCCGATTTCGCGGGTAATCCAGATTGCAGATTGCCCGCGAAAGCTGGGCAGCGCTTTCCGCCTCATCCTTGAGCGCAATGAGCAGCGTGTAGACCGGCCAGAGAACGCTGCCTTCACTGGCCATTTCCTGATCGGCCTGCCGCTTGCGCGCGATCACCTTGGCGCCGTGAAGATATATGGCGCCGCGAAAGGCAAGCGCCGCCACAAAGAAAAAGAACGCCATCAAGCTCAGCGCTGCAAAGGTTGCATCCGGGGCGCGCCAAACCAGAGCGCTAAGCACCGACAGCAAAAAACCGGCACCCCACATCTGGGCGGCAGTCAGTGTCTGCATGGCGGAATCTGCGGGCCGGTTGGCGGCAAGCGCATGGGCCGCCGCATGGGCCTTGGCAACATCTGGAGACGGCTCGCGAACGCCGCCGCCGCAAAGTGGCAACATCAATTGCCTGGCTGACTCGCCATCTGCCCCCATGTCCCTCCCCCAGGAACCGCGCCTCCAACGTTTAAACCTTTAATCACATTCGTTTCACTATCGCAACGAAACGGTGTGCTTCGATTTGGGAGCCCTGCGCGGAGGGATCGGAAACCAGCTACACGAGGAAACCGAGGCGGGCAGAACGGCGTGCTGGCGCTTCTCGTCTTCGCCCCTTGCAGCTTAAGGCAGTTTGTTCTATATTTGTTCCATGTCTGGTGTGCATGTCATCTGGTTCAAGCGCGATCTGCGTGTCCACGATCACGCAGCGCTCATGGCGGCCGCCGCAAGCGGCGCGCCCCTGCTGCCGCTATATATCTTCGAGCCAGGCTATTGGGCGCTGCCGGAACACTCGCGCCGGCAGTTCGACTTTGTGCGGGACTCCCTTGAAGAGCTCGACGCAGCGCTCAGGGCGCGCGGATCGGCGCTCGTGATCCGCACGGGAAACGCGATCGACGTATTCTCGTCGATCCACCGGAAACATGGCATCGACGCAATCCACGCGCATGAGGAAACGGGCCTGCAATGGACCTTTGAGCGCGACAAGGCAGTGCGCCGCTGGGCGCGCAATGCTGGCATATCCTTCCGGGAACAGCCCCAGAATGGCGTCCAGCGCGCCCTGAAATCCCGCGGCGGATGGGCCAGCCAATGGGAGGTATTCATGCGCCGTCCACGGATGATTGCCCCTGAAACCCTGATGTCCGCTGAGGCGCAGGGGGAGGACTATCCCTTGCCGCAGGATTTCGGGCTGGGGCCGGATGACTGCCCGCTGCGCCAGAAGGGCGGGCGCACACCCGGCGTCGAATGCCTGCGCAGTTTCCTGGAGTTTCGCGGTCAGGCCTATCAGCGGCAGATGTCGAGCCCGCTGACGGCCGCCCATGCTTGCTCGCGCCTCTCGCCCCATTTTGCCTTTGGAACGGTCTCGATGCGGGAAGCCTGGCAGGGGGCGCAGAAGGCGAAAGAAATTCACACCCGTGACGGGAATACGGAATTCGCCGCCTCAATCGGCAGCTTCATTTCCCGCCTGCACTGGCACTGCCACTTCATTCAGAAGCTGGAAGACCAGACCTCGATAGAATCCCGCAACCTTCATCCGGCCTATGACGGGTTGCGCCCGGCGCCGGAGGCCGGCGACCCCCGGCTCACGGCGTGGATCGAAGGGCGCACGGGCTTCCCGTTTCTGGATGCCTGCATGCGGTCGCTCAGGGCTACCGGCTGGCTGAACTTCCGCATGCGCGCCATGACGATGGCTTTTGCAGCGCATCATCTCTGGCTGGACTGGAAACTGCCTGCCGAGCGCCTTGCCAGCCTCTTCACCGATTTCGAGCCCGGCATCCATTATCCCCAGGCGCAGATGCAATCGGCGACCACCGGCATCAACACGCCGCGCATCTATAACCCGGTGAAGCAATCCCGCGATCAGGACCCTGATGGCACCTTCATCCGCCGCTGGGTGCCGGAGCTTTCGGCATTGCCTGACGAGTGGCTGCATGCCCCGTGGGAGGCGCCGGCGTCGGTGCGGGCGCGCGCCGGCATCGTTCTTGGCCAGACCTACCCAATGCGCATTGTTGATCACATGGCAGCTGCCGAAGAAGCCCGCAGCCGGATCTTTGCGCTGCGCCGGAACGCTGAACATGCCGCAGAGGCCGAGCAGATCCAGGCCCGCCATGGAAGCCGGCGGTCGGGCATCCCGTTCCGGGGCCGGCAGGCCACCTCCAAGAAGAGGACACCGGCACCGGGAGACGCGGCACAACTCAGCTTTGATCTCGGGATGATGCAGGAACGCCGCGCCCATGCCTCGTAAAACCGGTTCCGGCAAAGCCGTCCGCAAATCCGATCTGCCGGCCAAAATCTGCGCCAGCTGCGGGCGCCCGTTTTCCTGGCGGAAAAAATGGGAACGGGTCTGGGATGAGGTGAAATACTGCTCTGACCGCTGCCGCCAGCAGCGCTGACCCCGCAAATCCAAAATTATCGAATTACAATAATTCGCCCGAGCGCCTGCCGAAACGGGGAATTATCGTTATTCGATGATATTATCTCCTTGATTTTATTGAGACTTATTTTTTTTCGATAATTTCATATTGAAAAACAATAATTCATGGGCTATCTAGTCTGTGTCGGCGGCGGGAAGAGCCCACCGAAGACACAACGGACAAACCGATCATCAAGAAGGAGTATGAAGTCATGTCCCCCCGCGCCCGTCTCAGCGACAACGGCAGCCTGGTTTTCGAAGGTGTTCTGGCCTACGGCCTGATCGCCAACGATGCCGCCCTCCGGTCCCTGCCGGCTAATGACGATGGCTCGGAGGGCCGCCTGAACCTCCTGGTCGCTCGCCGCCGCCGTCAGAACCGCCGCGAAGCCCGCAACTAAGCGGCACCCCGCGCAGCCAGTTTTCCCCTGGCTGGCTGCGCGACCCTCCCTCCCCCTCCCTCAGAAAACTCGCATCAAGGAAACGCCCATGAAACGCTTCATCATCGCCGCTACGCTCGCCGCCACGGCCATCGCCGGTCCTGCTCTCGCTGCCAGCGACAAGTTCGAAATGGATGTGAATTATTCCGCGAAAAAACTCTCCACCACCGCCGGCGCGGAAATCGAGTACGAGCACATCCGCAAGCAGATCGAAGATCGCTGCGTGGCTGAGAATTCAGGTCTGCGCGTGCCCCGCGCCTATGTGGAAGCCTTCTGTGTCCGCAAGACGATGGATAGCGCCGTTCGCACGATCAACAGCGAGCTGCTGACCCAGGTTCACGCAGAACGCCGCTGACCGGCCCCAGATCCACGGTTCCTGACCCCGAAGCCTCTCAAGCCCAACTCTCCACGGAACCGTGGCTCCTTCCGCCTCTTGCCCCCTAAAAGGGTGAGGGGCGGTTTTTTTAGAGGCGCTCTGCGCGAAAGTCCTTGGCGCGAAGGACACTCACCAGCCGGAAGTTTGCGGGCACAAAGGCCCCCTCCCCTTCGGTCTCGAACAGCGCAGCGCAACTTGTCGGGAATTTCTCATGCAGCCGCAGCGAGGCAGCATGATCGCGCGAGCCGCCCTCTCTCAGAATGCTCAGCGCAAAATCATGCAGGCCCGGATTGTGCCCGATCAGCATCAGAACACCCGCGCCGTCATTCTGGGAAACTGCTTCCGTCAGCCCCCTCACACCCGTAAGGTAAAGAGCCTCCATCGGGCGCACCTTTTCCCCCGTCACCACCTTGGCGACTTCAGAACAGGTCTCCCTGGCCCGCCTTGCGCTGGAAACCAGGATGCGCTCCGGGCTCCAGCCCATCGCCACGATTTCCTGAGCAATCCGCGTGGCATCCTCATGACCTTGCGCCGTCAGCGCGCGGCTGAAGTCGTCGATCCCCTCATTCCAGGGTTCGGTCTTGGCGTGGCGCATCAGGATAAGACGTTTCATGCGGACGCAGATACCCGGAAGTGGGGACAAGGGATCATGGGCGGAATCAGGCGGTCTAAATTGATAAGGCAGGTCTTAGGCACCACTAATACAGGGGAAATCAATAGTCTGGAGGTCAAAAGATGCCAAAGTATCCCTGCTCCGGGCCGCCTCGGTAATATTTTTCCCGGCCCATCTTCCGTCCCGCATAGGGATAGGCCACACCCGCTCCCAGCGATGCACTCCTGGGGATGATCGATGATTTTTGTGTATCTCGTGCTCGGCCTGATCCTGCTCGTTGCGGGCGGCGAATTTCTCGTCAAGGGCGCCGTCAATCTCGCGGGGAAGTTCCGCATTTCACCTCTGCTGATCGGGCTCACACTGGTAGGCTTCGGCACTTCCACACCTGAACTCGTCACCAGCCTGCAGGCGGCCTTCGCCGGCTCGCCGGGCATCGCCATCGGCAATGTCGTCGGCTCCAACATCGCCAACATCCTTTTCATTCTCGGCGCGGCGGCCCTGATCTTTCCGATCGCCGTGGCTCGAAACGCCTTCAGGCGGGACGGTGTGGTGCTGGCCATCGCAACCGCACTCTGCATCGGCGCGGTGGTTTCGGGCCAGTTGTCACGCTGGATGGGCATCATTTTCGTGATCGGGCTTGCCTCCTACATCTGGTTTGCCTTCCAGCAGGACCGAAAGGCCACGAGCGCGGCCGCTGTCGCTGCCGGCGGATCGGCGGCGCCGCCAAAACCCTCCGCTCGCGCGATTGGCTTTGATCTCGTATTCGTGGCTGGCGGCCTTGCCATGACAATGTTCGGCGCCCGTTTCCTCGTCAGCGGCGCGATTGACCTTGCCCGGATGTTCTCGATCTCCGAAACCATCATTGGCCTGACGATTGTAGCGGTAGGCACATCTCTGCCCGAACTGATCACGTCCATCATGGCCTCGCTCCGCAAGCAGAGGGACATCGCCTTCGGCAACATTGTCGGATCGAACATCTATAATATGTTCGGAATTCTGGGCGTGACGGCCATCGTCAAGCCCATTCCCGTGCCTGCCGAAATCATCCGCCTGGATATCTGGGTGATGCTGGCGGCAACTGTGCTCCTCTTCCTCGCCGCCATGTCGCGCTGGCGTATCGGCAGGATGGAGGGCGCCATAATGCTTCTGGGGTATGCAGCCTACATTGTCTGGCTGGGAATGCACGCGGCTGCCTGATGCGCGCGCCCCATCCCATCCTTCTGGTCTGTTTTGGCGTGGTCTTCGGCTGCGGCATTGACGCCTTGATGAAATATGTGATGCAGGGCGCCACCAGCGTGCTGACAGCCACCACCTGGCGCTATGGGCTTGGCTCGGTGATCATGCTCGCGCTGTTCCTGCAGGCGCGGCGGCCCTTTCCTTCGCTGCCGGCCATCCGCTTTCATGCCCTCAGATCTCTGGCGCAGGTCATCTCCGCTTTCTGCTTCTTCTACTCGCTGACGCAGATTGCCCTGGCCGAGGCCGTGGTGCTGGGTTTCACGGCGGCGCTGATGATTGCCCCCATCGCCCGCCTCATCCTGGGTGAGAAGATGAGCCCGGTGACCATCGCCGCCTCTCTCGTAGGCTTCTGCGGCGCGGCGCTGGCCGCCACGGCGGAAACGTCAGGCGCGCCGGCTGATGGCAACCGGCTTTATGGCACCGCTGCTGTGCTAGCCTCCGCAGTCCTATACGCGCTGAACATCGTTCTCCTCCGCCTGCGGACGAGGGAGGAAGACAGCCTGACGCTCGTCACCTTCATGAACATCTTCCCGGCGCTGTTCCTGCTGCCCTTCCTGCTGGTGTTCAGCGATCCCTTGCCTGCAGACGGGGCGTGGACGCTGCTGACCGGCGCGGCCGTTTTCGGCATCGGCATCTGGTGGCTGATGACCATGGCCTATGCGCGCGCCAAGGCGCAGACCCTCGCCCCGTTTGAATATACCGGCCTTATCTGGTCGGCGCTGCTGGGTTATTTCTTCTTCCAGGAAATTCCCGGCTGGCGCGTCTGGGCAGGCGCCGGCATCATCATTGCTGCCTGCCTCGTGGTTGCCTTCGAAACCCACTTTGCCGCCCGCCGGGAAGCAAAGCTCCCCGCGAGCGATATTCTTACCTGACACGCCGCAACGGGTGACTGCGGCGATTAACCTTACACCTTAATTTTTCATCATTTATTCACTTGCCGCCCATCAATCGAACGGTAAGGATCGGGTAACTTCAGATTACCCGAGGGGCTCATGACACTACGATCCACCCAGCGCCTGAAAGGCGCTGCCGCCGCTGTTTTTGCCGGCCTTACCCTTGCCGCCTGTGGCGGCGGCGGGGGCAGCGGTGGTGGAAGCGCCCCGGTTTCTCCCCCTACACCGCCACCCCCGCCCCCGGTTAACGCCGCCCCGACGGCGCAGGCCACCGCCTCGCCCACCGCGCCGCAGGAAGGCCAGCCTTTTACGCTAAACGCCTCCGCCTCAACAGATCCCGAAGGCGCCGCGCTCACCTATTCCTGGACCCAGCTTTCCGGCCCGCCCGTACCGCTCACCGCACCAAACCAGGCCGTGCTCCAACTTGCCGCCGCCGAAGTCACAGAGGATACCGGAGCTGTCTTCCGCGTCAGCGTCTCGGACGGAACAAATACTTCGTCTACGGATGTTAGTGTGACCTTCGTCAACATTGACCAGACCCCGCTTTATACTGACATATCAGGGCCAGTAGACACCCTTACCTTGCCAGATAGACCGCTCTATATCTGGGGACTGCCTGACCTAGGCCCCGCCGTCGTCAGTGAGCAAGTCCGGGGAGGCGACGTCTCGTTGTCTCGGATAAATATTGATCCTGTCTCCAGAGCCATCTCGGTCGCAAACGCATTTGGTATCAAGCTTGCCCCCGATGCGCAGCTGAGCTTGGTTGTGCATGCCCTCCCTGGTCCAATTGGTACGCTGGAGCTTCGCCTTACAGCTTTGGAGCCATCCCGGGGACATGTCCGCTTTCTGAAATTTACCAACAACACACCTCAGGAACTGGAAGAGGATTTCCGGCTGAGCGCGCCGGGCGCTTGCGGCTTTTTTGGAACAGTCTATTCAACACCCAGCTTCACCAATTTTCGGAGGTACTATCTCGGCCTCCAGAACACCGGCTTGTCGGTTTATGATGGTGGTAGCCTTCAGGATGAAACGGCGACAGTCACCAAGGTCGCCGACTTCATAAACAATCAGTCGCTCTGCAATATTGCGCTGGTCGGCTCGAGCGTATTTGGCAATTCCTTGAGTACCGGGTCTCCCTTCGTCCCATTCCTGCGTCTCAATGAAGAGACGCAGACACTTGAGTTCTACACGGACTTCAACGGAAGCGGAAATTACACGCTGGTCAGTAGCAGCCCTGTTGTTACAGGCATTCCATCCGGACAGCGCCTCGCCGGAACCCGCCTTTACTACGGTCCGGGAAATGCCACTCAGATTTTAATGCTGTACACTGATGACAACCATCAGGGACAACACCGGCTGGTTGTCGCGGGCATCGACGACACCGGAGATATCCTTCAATCGCAGCATGCCTGGCCGCTTGGGATTCCCGGAGACATCCGGATCATTGATGGCAACGGGGATGGATTACGCGATGTGGTGATCGTTTCACCGACATCGCCCCAGGCGATCATCTTTTCCCAGACTGGCTCGCCATCAGCCCAGAATCCGATGGGGCTCACCTCCGAGCCGCGCTATCTTGAGATAGGTCTGGGCGCCTCCTCCCTATCGGCCCTCGGCGCTCAAATCCCTGATTTGTTCGCCGCCACTTACCCGGAAAAGAAAGAGCTCAGGATATTTGCCCGCGACTGAACCGGTAAGGTGAGGCCCCACCAAAGACCATGGTGTCTGTGGTGGGGGCTATCCCTAAAGCGCCAGTTCCAGCTTGCCGTTGCAGAGGTTGGAATAGTCCTCCGCCAGCGTCAGGGTGATGTTGCCTGGCTTGTAGCGATGCTCGCCGATCTCGGCCACTGGGGTGATCTCGGCGGCCGAGCCGGTGATGAAACACTCGCTGAAGGTCGCCAGTTCGTCCGGGAAGATCGCCCGCTCGACCACCTCGATCTGCCGCGCCTTGGCCAGCGCAATCGTCGTCTGGCGCGTCAGGCCGTTGAGGAAACAGTCCGGCGTCGGGGTGTGAAGCACGCCGTCGCGCACGAAGAAGATGTTGGCGCCGGTCGCTTCGGCAATCTGTCCGCGATAGTCCAGCATCAGCGCGTCCTGATAGCCGGCCTTCTCGGCAGCATGCTTGGAGAGTGTGCAGATCATGTAGAGACCGGCCGCCTTGGCATGACAGGGCGCGGTATCGGGCGCAGGGCGGCGCCATTCGGCATGGGTGAGGCGGATGCCCTTCATCTTGTCAGCGAAGTAATCGCCCCAATGCCAGACAGCCACGGCCAGGTGGATCGTGTTGTTCTGCGCCGAAACGCCCATCATCTCAGATCCGCGCCAGGCCACCGCGCGCACATAGGCGCTGTCGAGGCCGGATTTCTCCAGCGCTTCCTTCTTGGCCTTCTCCAGCTCCTCAACGCTGAACGGAATGTCGAAGCCCATGATCTTCGCCGAATTGTGCAGGCGTTTGGAATGGTCGAGCGAGCGGAAAATCTTTCCGCCATAGGCCCGCTCCCCTTCAAACACGGAGGAAGCATAGTGCAGCGCATGGGTCAGCACGTGCACCTTGGTGTCGCGCCAGGGTACGAAAGACCCATCCATCCAGATGTATCCGTCACGGTCATCATAAGGGATGGCAGCCATTGAGTACGCTCCTCGCTTGCACTTTTGTTGCGGTTCGCGTTCATTTCCGACTTATGGCTCAATCCGTCAACCTGACCCGCCCATTTGACCCCCGCCTCTTCCTGACCGACCAGGAACTCGACAGAGGCGCAGGACTCCTGATTTCAGGGGCAGATGAGCTTATGCGCGCGGCAGAGTCGGCCCGCAAAAAGGCCGGTCTGAGCAAGTCTGAGATGCAGATTCTCATGGCAATCCGCTACCGGCCGGGCCTCACGGTCAGCCAGCTGCGCGGCCAGCTGGGCATGACCGTGCCGACTTTTGCCCGGATCATCGGCCAGCTGGACACGCGCGGGCTGATCGAACGGGCCCGCGAAGGCTCCGATGGCCGCCGCCGCAAGCTCACCCTGTCTGAGGCGGGCACCACGCTGACGACCCCGATCACCATTGAGCTGCGCGAGCGCCTGCGGGTCGCCTTCCGCGCCTGCGGGCCGGAAGCGGTCGCCGGCGCGCGCTTCCTTCTGGAAGCTCTGGTGAAGTAAAGAGACCGCCATGAGCCTCAGAGACCCCGCCCATATCCTGATCGTCGACGATGACGACCGCATCCGCGACCTCACCAAGCGTTTCCTCACGCTCAAGGGCTACCGGGTGACCAGCGCGCCAGACGCCGCCGGCGCGCGCCGCCTGATGGACAACATGACGTTCGATCTGGCGGTACTGGACGTCATGATGCCGGGCGAAACGGGCCTCGAACTGCTCGAACGTATCCGCTCAGGCCCGGCCAGGGCCACGCCGGTCATGCTGCTGACGGCGCGCGGCGAGGCCCGCGACCGGATCGAGGGCCTGCGCCTCGGCGCGGATGATTACCTTGCCAAGCCTTTTGAGCCCGAAGAACTCGCCCTGCGCTGCGAAGCGATCCTGCGGCGCTCGCAAAAGCCCGCCCCTCCCCCAGAGGAGATTGAAATGTCGGGCCTCGTGTTCAATGTCGAGCGCGGGGAACTGAAGGCCGGCGACCAGCGTATCCGCCTGACCGATGCAGAAGTGCAGCTCCTGACCATCCTGGCGCGCGCGCCCGGCGAAGCGATCAGCCGCGAAGACCTCGCCGAGATGACCTCGGCCGGCCTTGAGCGGTCGGTGGATGTGCAGGTGACCCGCCTGCGCCGCAAGATCGAGCCCAATCCGAAAGAGCCGATCCATATCCAGACTGTGCGGGGCATCGGCTACCGCCTGATGCCGGACTGAACCGCGCATGCTGCGCCTGAGAGACATCACCCCGCGCGGCCTCTATGCCCGCAGCCTGCTGATCATTCTGGCCCCGGTCCTGATCATCCTTTGCCTGATGACCTGGTATTATTATGCCAATCATATTGCTGAAGTGAACCGCAAGCTGGGCCAGGGGATTGCGCGCGACGCCGCCCTGATCCGGGATGCCTGCGTCAATCCGGATTACGGGCCGGCGGATCTTGACCGTATTCAGTATCTTCTGGAAACGGAGTTCACTTGCCGCTTACCACCGGATGCCGTTCCAGACAGCGGACTGCGCCAGAGCTTTTCCTATAATGATACGCTCAAAAGCGAACTTATCGGACGGCTTGGCAACGAGATCGTGGTCGGCCTGATCCCGAATGACGCGAAGCTGCACATCCGCTTTCCCGCCGGTGGAACAACGGCGGAAATCGTGATGGACCGGAAACGGGCGCTGGTCATCAATTCGCACTTCTTCATTGTCTGGGTGATCTTCTTTTCCCTGCTGATGGTGGCCCTGGCGATCGGGTTTCTCAATCAGCAGGTCCGCTCCATCCTGCGCCTTTCGGAGGCGGCGCGGGCTTTCGGCCGGGGGCGGGATCTGGACGGCTTCCGGCCATCTGGTGCCACCGAAGTGCGCGACGCGGCCCGCGCCATCATCGACATGAAAAACCGCCTCACTGCCTTTGCCGAGCAGCGCACCGCGATGCTGGCCGGCGTCAGCCATGATCTGCGCACCCCGCTCACGCGCCTGAAGCTCACCCTCGCGCTCATGCCGGAGACGGAGGATCTGAAAGCCGCCCAGTCAGACCTCGACGACATGGCGATGATGCTGGACGAATATCTTGCCTTTGCGCGCGGCGAGGAGGGCGACGAGCCCGGCACGTTTGATCTTGGCGCGCTGGTTCACGATGTCGTGTCCGGTTTCGGGCCGCATGTGCCGGTCACGGGGCCGCAATCGCTCAGCGCCAGGGGCCGGCCGCTGGCCCTGAAGCGCGCGATCAGCAACCTTGTCTCCAACGCCCTCAAATATGCCAGCCATGCCCGTGTCACGCTCGTCAACGGGCCGCATTGGGCCGAGGTGATCGTCGATGATGATGGCCCCGGCATTCCGCCGGAACGCTATGACGAGGCCTTCCGCCCCTTCTCGCGGCTGGACGAGGCCCGCAGCCAGAATGCATCCGGCTCGGGCCTCGGCCTGACGCTGGCGCGCGACACTGCCCGCATGCATGGCGGGGATGTGCGTCTTGCGCCGAGCCCCCTTGGCGGGCTACGCGCTATCTTAAGAATACCGCACTAGATCAGGGCGCAGGACGTTCATTGGAGAAACCATGACAGCCACACGCACGAAACTCGTCATCCGCAATGCCAAGCCGAAGGATATTGCGGGCATCCGTCCGCTCTATGACAAGGTCTACGGCGTCGCGGACGGCTATACGGTTGATCAGATCGCCGGCCAGATCAACAAATTCCCCGATGGGCAGTTTGTTGCCGAGTTTGAAGGCCAGATTGTCGGCCATTGCGTCACGTTCGTCATCGATTCTGCCACCGCGCTGTCCCAGCATACCTGGAACGAGATTACGGGCGGGGGCTTTGCCGCCCGGCATGATCCGGAAGGCGACATGCTCTACGGCATGGATGTCATCGTCGATTCCGAATTCCGCCGTCTGCGCATCGGCCAGCGTTTCTACAAGGTCCGCCAGGACCTCTGCCAATGGCTGGAGCTCAAAGGCATCGTGTTTGGCGGGCGTATGCCCGGCTATCATCGCCACCAGAAGGAATTCCCGAACCCGGCCGACTATATCGACGCAGTCAAGGCCTCCAAGCTGCGCGACCCGGTGCTCAGCTTCCAGCTGCGCCAGGGGTTTGAGGTCGTCGGCGTGCTGAAGAACTATATGCCCGAGGATATCGACTCCTGCGGCCACGCTACCCAGATGTTCTGGCGCAATCCGCTGGAACAGGAAACCATCAAGGCCAAGCCGAGCCTCGGCGACACGACCCTGCCCGAGCGGGTTCGCCTCGCAACCGTGCAATTCCAGATGCGCCGCATCAACTCCATTGATGAGTTCGAGCAGCAGGTGGAGTACTTCGTCGACATCGCCTCCGATTACCGCTCCGACTTTGTGACGTTCCCGGAGCTTTTCACGTTGCAACTCCTCTCCCTGGAAGGCAAGCCGCTGGGACCCGCAGATGCCATCGCGCGCATCTCTGAATATACTCCCCGGTTCATCGCGTTCATGGAGCGCCTGGCGGTTTCCTACAACATCAACATCATTGGCGGCTCTCACCCCTCCCGGATGCCGGACGGCGATATTCACAATGTCGCCTACGTCTTCCTTCGCGATGGATCTGTCCACACGCAGGAGAAGCTCCACCCCACGCCCTCGGAGCGCAGCTGGTGGAATATCAAGGGCGGCGAAGGCAACTCCGTCATCCACACCGATTGCGGCCCGATCGGCGTGATGATCTGCTATGATTCAGAGTTCCCCGAAATCGCCCGCCACCTGGTCGATCAGGGCGCGCTGATCCTGTTCGTTCCCTTCTGCACCGATGAACGCCGCGGCTACCTCCGGGTACGGTATTGCAGCCAGGCACGGGCGGTAGAAAACCAGTGCTATGTGGTCATGTCGGGCGTCGTCGGCAATCTGCCGAATGTCGAGAATATGGACATCCACTATGCAGAGAGCTGCATCCTGACGCCCTCGGACTTCCCCTTCTCGCGCGACGGGATTGCGGCGGACGCAGCGCCCAATACCGAGACGGTCGCGATTGCAGACCTCTCCCTGTCAGACCTGCTCACGGCCCGCCAGTCAGGTTCGGTGCAGAACCTGAAAGACCGGCGGTTTGATCTCTACCGGGTTGCCTGGAAGTAGGGCTCAGCTGAGCTTTGCCGCCAGCTGGTCCATGAAGCCGGCGAGTTCGAGGTCCTTCTGCGTGACGCCGTTAGCGTCATGCGTGGTGAGGATCACGTCCACCTTGTTGTAGACGTTGAACCATTCGGGATGGTGGTCCATCTGCTCGGCCTTCAGGGCGGTGGCCGACATGAAGGCGAAGGCCGTCTTGAAGTCGGCAAAGCGGTAGGCTTTGGAAATCGCGTCGCGCTCGCCTTCGGCGATCTTCCAGCCCTTCAGGGCCTTGATGGCGGCGTCTGCCCCGATCTTTGACATGTCCTATTCCTCTCCATCCTGGCCGAGTACGAAATATACCCAGCGGCCTTCCGCCGATATCGCCGTGCGCATGCCGGGATAGCCTTCGCCCGCACGGATGCGGGCGATGCCATCTTCGCCGATCAGTTCGCGCAGGCGGCGGCGTTCTACAAAAGTCAGTTTTTCCGGGATCAGATCGCGCACATCCTTGGCGGCGATGTCGGGCCAGACGAACCAGATCTCGCCATCGATCTCGCGCTTGCCCGGCGGCCCCTCCAGCAGGTCGCGCAGCTTGCGGTTGGGGTCCACGCCGGTGCGGCGGAGGAGATCCCAGAACTCGAAATGGTCACGCCCGCCGACATTCGACATGAAGCCTTCCTGCCCGTCGGCGAGCCGCGCGAGGCTGCGCAGGGCGCCGCGTTCGGCTTCGCGCAGGATGGCGGCTTTCATCGCTTCGGCTTGAGGCGTCAGCTCGACAGGTTCTGGCGGCTGGGGCGGACGGGTGAGGGACTCCGGCGGCACCGGCGGCCCGGCAAGCGGTGCCTTGGCTGGCGCGGCCGGCGAGCAGGCCGCGAGCATCCCCAACAGGAGGGCGAGCGTGAAGCTAACGCACCGCATAGCCGGTGATGGCTTCCAGATCGGCCAGCAACTGTTCTTCGCTGGTCACCTTGATGGTTGCCATGCCCATTTCGCGGGCCGGCTTCAGATTGATCCCGAGATCATCGAGATAGACGCAATGCTTCGGGTCAACATCGAGGGCTTCGCACATCAGGGCGTAGATGCGCGGATCAGGCTTGCGGATGCCGAGTTTCGAGCTTTCGATCAGGTGATCGAACTGGGCGAAGACTTCGGCGAGCTGGGCGGCTTTCTCGTCGTCATGGGTCATCGAGGCGCCCTTGCCGATGGGGGCATTGTTGGTGATGCAGCCGACCTTGCCATGGCCCTTGCAGACCTTCAGCGCCTGCACGACGCGCGGGCGCAGATGGCCGGAGAGAAGCCCGAGAATGTCCTTGCCGGGGACATCATGGCCCATCGCTTTAGCTTCAGCCCGGAAAAGCCCGTCAAATTCCTCGGCGCCGACGAGGCTGCGCTCGAGCTTGGCCCAGGCGTTTTCCAGCGGATTGACCGCATTGATCGAGCGGATGAAGTCTTTCGGCAGGCCCTTTTCGGCCTCATACCGGTTGAATGCCTCGAAGGGCGAGGAGGTGAATACCCCGCCGAAATCCCAGATTACTGCCTGAAAGCTACGTGTCATGACCGGCTTGCTAGCCGCTTGGGCGCGGTATTTCAAACCTTGATTTTTCCACCGCCTCTTGCCCCGGCGCTGATGGCCAGTAGTGTCCGGCGCGAAACAGACAGGAGGAAGACATGGGTGTTCTCGACGGCAAGGTGGTTCTGGTAACCGGCGGCGGCAATGGCATCGGCAAGGAAACAGCGCTTCTGGCCGCGCGCGAAGGCGCCAAGGTGATCGTCAACGATCTCGGCGGCGGGCTGAAGGGCGGCGATGAGGGCGATGCGGGCCCGGCTGAGGCTGTCGCAGCGGAAATCCGCGCCGCCGGCGGCGAAGCAGTCTCCAACTCCGAAAGCGTGACCGATTACAACGCCGTGGCCGGCATGGTGACGCAGGCGCTCGACACCTACGGCCGCCTCGATTCGATCGTCAATCCGGCCGGCATCCTGCGCGATGGCATGTTCCACAAGATGAGCGAAGCTGACTGGAAAGCCGTGATCGATGTTCACCTGCACGGCTCGTACAATGTGGGCCGCGCAGCCGTGGAATATTTCCGCGAGAATGAGCGCGGGTCCTATGTGTTCTTCACCTCCACCTCGGGCCTGATCGGCAATATCGGCCAGGCCAACTATGCCGCTGCCAAGCTCGGCATTGTCGGCCTCTCCCGCATCCTCGCCATGGAAGGCGCGGCGAAGAATATCCGCTCCAACGTGATTGCGCCCTTTGCCTGGACGCGGATGATCGCCTCGATCCCGGTGAAGGATGAAGCCAGCGCCCAACGCGTCGAGCGGATGAAGAACGGCATGCGCGCCGATCAGGTGGCCCAGCTCGCCGTGGCGCTCTGCTCGGATCAATCGTCCAATGTTTCAGGCCAGATTTTCGGCGTGCGCGGCAATGAAGTGATCCTGTTCGACCAGCCCCGCCCGGTGAAATCGCTCGCCCGGCTGGAGGGGTGGAATCCGGAAAGCCTGATCTCACAGGCCTTCCCGGCGATGAGCCCGGACTTTACGGATCTGGGCGCGACCGCCAGCGTGTTCCCTTACGAGCCGATCTGAGCAGCCGTTTCACGCGCCCTTCCCTTTCCGTTCGTCACGCTCGATGGACACCGCGCAAGCGGGGTTCATCTGAGCGCCCATCTCCCGATCTATCCGCTTGAGCATGAGGAGAAGGTGGGAGATGGGCACTCAGATGCGCTGACGCGCATCGAGTGTGACGATGGAAAGGAGAGGTTTGGTTTTCTCCAGAACAATTGCCCGGCGCAGCCCTCAGGCTGCCCGGCAAAAGCGCTGATCCCCGGTGATCCGGGGACGGAAAATGAGCTTAAGACGTGTCGGGGTGGGCTGCGGCCTGCCCCGATTGCGTTTGGGGCATGGCTGGCAGCAGAATGACAAACGCCGGAACAGGCGCAGGCGGGGTTTCTTCTTCGGCGCAGGTGGCTGTCAGCGAGGCT
>NZ_PNMA01000003.1 GCF_013823385.1 Hyphomonas sp. | reverse complement strand
CAGAACAGCTATCTGCGGTTTGCCGCCATGATTGCGACATCCACAGTCGTGATGTTCGCTTTGATGTATCTCAATACGTATGCGTGGGACCATGTCCACTGGAGCGAGACAAGGGTCTACATGACCCTCATCATGGGGGCTGCGATGGCAGTCGTGATGATGGGTTTCATGTGGAAAATGTATGCAGACAAAAAGCTCAACTACGTCGTCCTCGGTGGCGCAGCTGTCGTTTTCGCACTGGCACTGTGGTTGGTACGCAGTCAAAGCACGGTCGGGGATCGCAGCTACATGATGGCGATGATCCCTCACCACTCCATTGCCATTCTGACCAGCGAGCGCGCGGGAATCGAGGATGTCCGTGTCCGCAAACTTGCGGACGGGATCATCGCTGCGCAGCGGCGCGAGATCAGCGAGATGGAGTGGCTGATCGAGGATATCGAGGCGAACGGACCGGCAATCAGCGAAGCCGAGGCCCGCACGCGTCCTGTCCCCGAATTCGGACCTCAGCCACAGGCGTCCGTGACTGGCGGCCCGGAAAGCAAAGCAGACTAGAATGCCTGACCGCCGGAACGGCGGACTGCAGCCCGGCCGACAGAACATGGGTCAAAGAACCGGTTGCATACATGTCCAGAGCCAGACTTCACAATCTGGTGATACCCCCGCATCGTATTTATTTCTTTAGGGTTCCGGGTTAGACAGACAAGATGTTTGTCGTTTGGCGCCTTCTGACCCTGATGGCCATCGCCTTTGTGGCGGCTCAGCCTGTTATGGCGTGCTGCATCACCGGCCATGCGGCTCCAGCCGTCGAAATGGCGGGAATGGACGACCTGCCGTGCCACAATGATGACGCAGACGGCACCATTCGCGCGGATAACGATCATCGATCCATGCCAGACGCAGATGAATGTCCGGGATGTCCGGACTGCAACCTGCCGGTCATGCAGGGACAGGTTTCCGGTGACACGTCTGTACTGCCGCAGCCGGCGCCGGAAGTGGCGATCGCCGTCGTTGCTGTACAATACCCGGGGCATGTGCCTCCTCCCCTCATCCTGACCACCGGTCCGCCAGCGGGCCAGCCCCTGGCTCCCGTTACGCCTCTCACTCTCAAGCAGCGCCTGTTGATCTGATACCGCCGCGCCGCGCTTCCTGCGCGGCAGCGAAAACCGGTTTCATATCAACAAGGTCCTTTTCCCATGCTCCCCCATTCGACTTTCCGCGTGTTTTGCGCGGCGCTGGCTGTATCGCTGCTCGGTGCTGCGGCGTCCGCCCAGAGCTTCGACGCGCTCGAAACACGTCTCGCGGATCATCCGTCACTTGTTGCCCTCACATACCAGGCCGATGCGAACCGCGAACGCAGCGTCGCCGCAACTGCCCTGCCCGACCCGGTCGTCTCGCTCGGGGTCAACAATTTTCCTGTCTTTGACCCATCCTTTTCCAGCTATCTGCCCACCAATAAAGCCCTGGGGATCAGCCAGTCCTTTCCCAGTCGCGCCGGACGGCAGGCCCGGTCAGAAGAAGCGCTCGCAATGGCAGAGCAGATGGACCGGGTCCGCGCAGCGCAGCGCGCGACGCTGCGCGCAGAGTTGATTGCCCTGCTGCATGACAAGACACGCATCGCCCGGCAGCGAGACCTCGCCCGGTTGCGCGGCGACAAGTATGACGAACTGACGAAGGTCATCGAAGCGGAGATTGATGCCGGCCGTCCGGCAGTGTTCCGCCTCGCCGAAGTCGATATCGAGCGCGCCGATGTTGCACGCGTGCTCGTCGATCTCCAGCGCGACGAGGTCGGCATTGATGCCCGGCTGATTGACCTTGTCGGGATCGTGCCCGAAACGGAGGCGCCGGCGATTGCTCCCATTGACTGGTCTGGCAAGGCGCCTGATTTTCATGCTGTCCGCGTTGCAGAGTCGGCGATAGAGATCGCCAATTCCTCCGTAGACGGTGCGGAAGCTGCCTGGAAACCCAATTGGGGCGCCCAGCTGACCTACCAGCAGCGCGAGTCCGGGGCGATGTTCGCGGGCGATGACTGGGTATCAGGCATGGTCACGTTCACCGTTCCACTCTGGTCGGGGCGAAGCCAGGCCCCCCGCCTGCGCGCCGCCAAGGCGGACCAGGCGAGCGCCGAAATGCGCTATCAGGCATCGGCCCGCAGCGCTGCGGCCCGATATGCTGCAGAAGCGGCAAGCTGGACGGCAGCGAAGGAGACAATCACTGTACTGTCCGGCAACATTTCGGCCGTCGAAGACGCCATTGCGAGCCAGTTGAGTCTCTACGAATCCGGCGCGGGGAGCTACGCGCCCATCGTCGATGGCGAGATTTCGATCCTGAAGCTTCGCGCGGACATCGCTGCCGAGGAGGCGCGCATGGCCGCCGCAGCGGCACGCATGAATGCGCTTCTGGTGCAACCATGAACCGCCCCCTCCTCTTTGTGATCCCTATGGCGGCCGTACTGCTTTCGGCATGCGGCAACCCGAAGGTCCCGGCCACCGCAGGGACCGTCCCGACCGGACAGACCGCCGCCGGGCAGGAAGCCGCTCAATACACCTGTCCGATGCACCCCCACTATATTTCGACCGACCCGGATGGCACCTGCCCGATCTGCGGCATGGACCTTGTCCCGGTCGCAGGCTCAGGCAGCGCGCCCGCTGAAGGCGCAGCCGGAGAAATCCTTTACTACAAGCATCCGATGGGCCAGCCCGACACATCGCCCGTTCCCAAGAAGGACTCGATGGGCATGGACTACATTCCCGTCTACGCGGCGCCGGACGCCGGAGCCGGCGTCGTCGTTGCGTCCGAAATGGTCCAGACGATGGGGATTCGAACGGCCGCCGCCGAGGTCGCAGCCTTCGGCAGATCCCTGCGCGCATTTGGCGTCGTCGAAACCAATGAGCGCCTGGAAACCGTCTCGGTCGCCCGCCTTGAAGGCTGGATCGAGGATCTGACGGTTCGTGCCGAAGGCGACACTGTTCGCCCCGGTTCGCGCCTCTACCGGGTCTATAGCCCGGACCTGATCGCCGCGCAGAAGGACATGCTGGCATCTTTGACCGTTGGCAATGCAACCCGCATCGCGGCAGTGCGCCAGCGACTGCGCTCGCTCGGTATGCAGGATACGGTGATCGAACGCCTGGTCGAAACCCGCGCGATCATCGAACGCGTGCCGGTCTATGCCGAGACCGGCGGCACCGTCGCAGAGCTCCAGGTCAGAGAGGGCGACTATGTAAAACCGGGCACCCCGATCCTGCGCCTACAATCCTATTCCGGAGTCTGGGTCATCGCATCCGTTCCGGAGACCGACCTGGCTCTGATCAGAAGCGGGCTTGCAGTCAGGCTCGACTATCCGAGTGCGCCGGAAGCGCCGGGGCAAGGTGTCATCGACTATATCTATCCGACCATCGAGCCCAAGACCCGTACAGCGCAGGTGCGGATCGAAGTCGACAATCGCTCGGGATATCTTCGCCCGGGCGCCTATGCCGACATCACGATCGACATCGCCGACGAAGCCCGGCTGTCCGTGCCCAGCGAAGCCGTGCTGCGCGACAGCAACGGCGCACACGTGATTGTGGCACTGGGCGGCGGCCGGTTCGCTGGCCGCAAGGTCACGACCGGGGTCAGCGCGGGTGGACGAACCGAGATCGTCACCGGTCTTGTTGCCGGTGACCAGGTCGTCGCCAGCGGCCAGTTCCTTCTGGACAGTGAAGCCAATCTTCGCGAAGGGCTCGCCAAGCTGACGGCGCCGGCGATGATGACGGCCGGTCCAGATACGCCGCTGTCGGACTTGCCGATCGATGCGACGACTCTCGCAAAAATCGATCACTTCACCGACATGGCCCTCTATTTCCATGAAGCCCTCATCGACGGCTACCGGATCGATCCGCGTTTCGTTGACCCGGCGCTGGGCCTCGGCGAAGCGCTCCGCACCCGCTTTGCCGACACGAAGCTTGTGCCGATCCTTGAAGAGGCGGAAGCCGCCCTGCGCGCAGCGAAGGCGGCGGAAGACGCCGGTGCGCTCGCGGCCGAACTCGCCCGGCTGATGCGCGCGCTCGAACCCTGGCTACTCGGCGGCGCGCCGGTGCACTACCGCGAGGCCGGCCTGAACTTGTTCAGGGATATCAAGACAGGCCGTCTCTGGCTGCAGGAAGGCAGTGGGCCGCTAAACCCCTATGGCGACGGCGAGACGGAACGTGTGGCCTGGCCCGCCCCCATGAACGGCGTGCAGCCATGAGCACGCAGGACGACCTCTCCGGCCGCGACCCGTCCCGCTCCTGGGTCGCAGGCCTCATTTCCTGGTCGGTCAGGAACCAGCTGATCGTGCTCGTCCTTGCCGGTGCCCTCGCAGTAGCCGGCTGGCTCGCCGTGGAGCGCACACCGCTGGATGCCGTACCCGACTTGACGGACACCCAGGTCATCATCCGGACCGACTTTCCGGGACAGAGCCCGCAGATTGTCGAAGACCTCGTCACTTATCCGCTGTCGGCCAACCTTCTTGGACTGCCCCGGACGAAAGACGTGCGCGCCAGTTCGATGTTCGGCACGAGCTTTGTCTATGTCATATTTGAGGATGACGTCGATCTCTACTGGGCGCGCTCCCGGGTTCTGGAGGCGCTGTCTCGTCTGGGCTCGGCCCTTCCTGAAGGCGTCGTGCCGCGGATCGGACCGGACGCGACCGGCGTCGGCTGGGTCTACCAGTATGCACTGGTCGACAAGTCGGGAAATACCGACCTTGCGCAGCTTCGCTCCCTTCAGGACTGGTTCCTGAAACTCGAACTTGCGGGCGTCGAAGGTGTCGCGGAGGTCGCTTCGGTCGGTGGATTCGTGCGCGAATACCAGATCCTGGTCGATCCCAATGCCCTGCGCAGTTACGATATCCCGATCGCGCGGATCGGCGACGCCGTGCGTGCAGCCTCGAGTGAAGTCGGCGGACGTGTTCTGGAACAGGCCGAAACCGAATTCGTGATCCGTTCGTCCGGCTATGTCGACGAGCTTGCAGACCTTGAAGACGTGGTCATCTACGCTGAAGGCGGAACCCCGGTCCTCCTGCGCAATGTTGCCCGCATCGTGGAGGGGCCTGCGCTCCGCCGGGGCGTCGTTGAACTGAACGGAGAGGGCGAGACGGTCGCAGGCATTGTCGTCATGCGCGACGGCGAGAATGCGCTTCAGGTGATCGACCGGGTCAAAGCCAAGCTCGCCGAACTACAGCGCGGGCTGCCGGAAGGGGTCGAGATCGTCACGGTTTATGACCGCGCGCCGTTGATCGAAGGTGCGGTCGATTATCTGAAGGAAAAACTGTTCGAAGAGGGTCTCGTGGTCGCGCTCGTGATCCTGATCTTTCTTCTTCATGTCCGCTCGTCACTGGTTGCGGTCATCACCCTGCCGCTCGGGGTTCTGGGGGCATTCCTCATCATGTCGCTCCAGGGCGTAACCGCGAACATCATGAGCCTTGGCGGCATCGCCATTGCGATCGGCGCGATGGTCGATGCCTCCATCGTGCTCGTGGAAAATGCCAGTCGTCGGTTGTCGGAGCTCGGAGACAGGATTGATGCGAAAACCCGCCGCGCCGCCCTCGTCGAAGCGGCGCAGGAAGTCGGTCCCGGCATCTTCTTCTCCCTGCTGATCATTACGGTCTCCTTCCTGCCCGTCTTTGCCCTCACCGGCGAAAGTTACCGCCTGTTCAGCCCGCTGGCATTCACCAAGACCTATGCCATGGCCTTTGCGGCGCTTCTGTCGGTGACCCTCGTGCCTGTGCTCATGCTGTACCTGATGCGGGGCCGGTTTCGGCGCGAGGAAGCCAATCCGATCAACGCTTTTTTCATCTGGGCGTACAAGCCGGTCCTCAACCTTGCGCTGCGCTTCAAATGGATCACCGTCGCGATCGCCCTCGCGCTCACCGCCAGCGTCTTGATCCCCGTTCAGCGGATCGGATCGGAATTCATGCCGGCCCTGTATGAGGGCGAATTGCTCTATATGCCGACGACCCTGCCAGGCGTGTCGTCGACAAAAATGCGCGAGATCCTCGGTCAGACCAATCGGGTGATCATGACGGTTCCGGAAGTTGAGCGTGTGTTCGGCAAGGCCGGACGCGCCGACACGGCTACCGACCCTGCCCCCCTGACGATGATCGAGACCTGGATACGCCTGAAGCCAAAGAAAGACTGGCGCCCGGGCATCACGATCGACGACATCACGGCTGATCTTGACCAACGCCTTAAAATGCCCGGACTGGTCAATTCCTGGGGCTATCCGATCAAGATCCGCATGGACATGGTCTCCACCGGCGTGCGCACCCCCATCGGGGTCAAGGTCACCGGCGACAGCCTCTCGGAAATCGAGCGCATTGCGCGCGAGGTGGAAGCGGTTGTCGCGGATATCCCGGGTACGCGCTCGGCTTTTGCTGACCGGGTGCTCGGCGGAAAGTACCTCGAGATTACACCGGACCGCGCCGAACTGGCCCGGCGGAACATCGACATGGGCACATTCCAGTCCGTCGTTCAGAGTGCGCTGGGCGGCATGCGTCTTTCGCAATCGGTCCAGGGACGCGAACGCTACGACATCATCCTGCGCTATGACCGGCCGTTTCGCGAGGCTCCGCAGGATCTGGAAGCCATTCTCGTTCCGACGCCAACCGGCGCACATATCCCGCTCGGCGAACTCGCTACAATTCTGTATGCTGAGGGTCCGCCGATGATCCGCTCTGAAAATGCACGCCTCACGGGGTGGGTGTTCGTCGATATTGCAGGCCGCGACATGGGTGGCTACGTCGGTGAAGCCCGCCGGGCTGTCGCCGACGCCGTCGACCTGCCGCCCGGATACGCCGTCGCCTTCTCGGGACAGTACGAGCAGCTGGAAGAGGCCAATGCCCGACTGGCAATTGCCATCCCGGCTGCCGTCGCCCTGATCTTTCTCCTCCTGATGCTGCATTTCGGGCGGCTGGATCGGACGTTGATCATTATGGCCAGTCTGCCTTTTGCCCTGATTGGCGGGTTCTGGGCTGTCTGGCTTGCCGGCTACAACCTGTCGGTTGCCGTCGCCGTCGGCTTCATTGCGCTGGGCGGCATCGCCGCAGAAACGGCAATCGTCATGCTGCTCTACATTGACGCCGAAGTGCGCAAGGCGCGCCCGCAGACAAACGCCGAACTGTTCGCAGCCATCGGCCGGGGCGCGGCCATGCGTGTCCGCCCGAAACTGATGACCGTCTTTACACTGCTGGTCGGGCTGACGCCGATCTTCCTGACTGACGGTCTCGGATCGGACGTGATGCGCCGCATCGCGCTTCCCATGCTCGGCGGCATGGCATCGACCCTGGTCCTGACCCTCATTGTCATCCCGGCGATTTATTATATCCGGGTCGGAGCCCAGCTTCCAAAACCAGTCCCACAGCCCGCTCCCGAACAAGCAATCAATCCCGCAACAAACGAAGGATAAACGCCATGAAAGTTTTCAACTATCTTGCAGCCAGCCTGCTGGCCCTCGGCCTGGCAGCCTGCGGCAAAGCTCAGGAAACACCTGCCCCGGCGGCGCCCGCGACAAAGGCAGCAGCCGACATGCCAACTGAAGGCAGCCGCCCCGCCGCCGCGGCAGTCGGAGAAGCTGCGGGAAATGGTTCAGGTCAGGCCACGGGCACAATCAGGTCTGTTGGACAGAATGGCGACTTCCTGACCATCGAGCACGGTCCGTTTGACGGCATCGACATGGGCGCCATGACCATGGGATTTGGCATTCTGGATGATGTCGATCTGTCGGGATTCGCCGAAGGAGACGCGGTGTCTTTTATGGTCAAGCAAGGTCGTGACGGGTCCTTCCGCATCACGTCCATCTGCAACACGGCAACAGACGGTACCGATTGTCTCACGAAACCCGGCAAATAGTCGCCAACCACGTCCGATTATCCGCTTTAAATCCGGCGACTGCTGCAAGGAAGTTGGACATCGCTCGGCCGGCTCTGCTGAGATGGTCGAACCTGTGGGTCGATGGCATACTGCGGTTCAGGCCTAAGCAGAGATCAAGTCAACATATAGTTGCCATCGATTTCCTGTGGAATTCGGAACCGAACCATTTGCGAAATCCGCCTGTTGGCAGAATTCATGGCATGGCCCGATGCCAACAGGCCATTTTTTTATAATAAAACAGGACGTTAACCGCAGTCGCGATTCCGCCCCCGGGCACCATTTTATCTAATAAGAATCTGATTTTATTACATAAAGTAGCGCGCCCTTAACAGCACCCTCGTTACCGCCCATTATTGGTATAGCGACTGTTTGCTATGAATTGGGCAGCACGGATTCTAAGTAGCATTTGCTGCCTCTATCGAGATTGGCGCTGCGCTGCCCGCTATCAAACCGAATCATCTTTTCTAGAATTCCATGGTGTTGGCGTGAATAAGGGTCAGCAGCTCAATCACTGAAGAAGTGACAACGGCACCAAAGTTCAGCAAGCATAAGCTACTCATTTGATTGCCAGACACGCGCCGCCGCGCCTATGATTTTCACTACACTAATATTGAGGGTTACCGATGCCGACACATCAAGTTGATCTGACCTCGCTCCCTGAAGACCAAGACGCAGTGCGGGGTTATGAGAGCATTTTGGCGACTTGGCAGAAATTGCGTGATGGTTTGGATGATTCAAAATCACTGTCTGGTGTCGATTTGGAAGAAACTGTATCAAGTTCTCGGCCTGTAATGACTCCCCGCGAACTAGCTTTTCTCAACGAATTGTTGACCGCGACTTCGAGCTTGGCGGTGGAGATACGTCACGCCAAGGTGACCGGAGGATTTTACAAAATTCTGATGGATCGGCATGGCTTCAAGGTGAGCAAAGATGGCGGCGGTCTTGGTTGATCCAATCGACCGTGAGCATCACTAATTGCTGCGGTAGTCTTCGCCGTTGCCGCTAATGGTTCTGGCAGACCCGCCAGATTTAAAGCGCCACCAAGATCATCGGGCTTTAGTTCAGGCTGCGCCTGATCACCAGCTGCTGGTTGACTAAGTAGGTATCTATTCCGTCCACGGATTTTCTAGCTGGCTGACAGGGCGCCATAGCGCCCACGCCCTTCCTGACTTTCGGCCATGCCGCGCCGCACCCGTAATTCTACTTATACTGCCCTTGGGGTTTTTGATGCTCACTGGGCTGACAGGTGGCGCGTAATCCTTGTCCGGATTTGTTTTCTGATACGAGCCGGATTTGGGCGTGGGCCGCCTGCAGGATAGCTATTCGAAACGATACGGGTTTCCAGGGAGGACGGATATCATGCAGCTCAAGGACATTGCCATCTGCGTTGCGAGCGCTCAGGAGGATGCGGGCGCGCTGGAGCTTGCGCAGGCGCTGGCCGCCAAGACGGGCGCGCATGTCGCCTGCTCCGCCATCGGCATCATGCCGGCCCCGATCCTCTATAATGAATTCGGCATGGGCGCGGCCTATGTGGAGCAACTCAATCAGGACAAAGAGCTGATCGACCGGTTCTGGGCCGACCTTCAGAAGATCCTCGATAAGAAAGATCTGCGCTGCGAACTGCGCCGCCACAGGACCTATGGGACCAATCTGGAGTCTCTGGTGGCGACCATTGCGCGCCATGCTGACCTCACCGTCATCCGGGCCCCGGCGAAGGACATTCTTCAGCCGCATGCCCAGATGATCGAGGCGGCGCTGCTGGGGTCCGGCCGGCCGGTGATGGTGGCGCCGGTGGGCTGGAAATCCGGCCCGGTTGGCAAACAGATTGTGGTTGGCTGGGATGCAAGCCGGGAGGCCGCCCGCGCGGTGCACGATGCCCTGCTGGTGGCCGATGAGGGCGCCGACATCACCGTGGTGACCGTGGACGCCAAGGCCGGAAGCCTGGACCATGGGGACGCGCCGGGCCTCGACATTGCCGCGCATCTTGCCCGGCACGGCCATAAGGTAACGCTGCGCAATGAGGGCAGTCTCGGACGCTCTGCACATGAGGTCATCCTGCAGGTGGCCATGGACAAGAATGCCGACATGATCGTTCTGGGCGGATACCGCCATGCGCGGCTGCAGCAGGCCCTGTTCGGCGGCATGACCCGCAGCATGCTTCGGGACGTGAAGCTTCCGCTGCTTCTGTCGCACTGAGCGCAAGCCGGGCCGGGGGAAACCTGCCCGGCTTGACAGCCGCGCGCAGACAGCCGATGGCGCGGGGCATGCTCCCCGGCGCCTCTGCTGACCCGGCTTCAAACGGCGAAGCCCTGCCTGCTTCCTCTTCGCCCCAGCGAAGTGAGGGGGACAGCGCCGTGATGCGCAATTCCTTCCTGAAGGATCTCTACAGCAACCATTTCGGCGAACTGGTCGGCCGGCTGCGCAAGCTCTATGGCGCCGGCCCGCCGGACCCGGAGGATATGGCGCAGGCGGCGTTTGAACAGATCGCCCGGCTGGACGACGTTTCCCGAATCCATTCCCCGCGCGCTTTCCTGTTCCGCACCGCCATCAACCTGACACTCAATGCCCGCAGCCGGGAAAAACGCGCCCGCGCCCATGCGGAATTGGAAAAAACTCAATTTCCTGACGCGGAGCTGGAAGAAAATTCTCCCGAAATTGTCTTAATGGGAAAACAGGCAATCATAGCGCTGGCCGATGTCCTGAAGGCGCTGCCGCCCAAGCAAAGGGAAATCATCCTGCGCAGCCGGTTTCATGGTGAAACCTATGCCGAGATCCGCGCCGCCACCGGCTGGAGTGAAGCTGACATTTCCCGCCAGCTGACCCGCGCCCTTGAAACCATTCAGCAGGCACTTCGCCCCTAGACTTCCGGTATCCCATGACCTCTGCCTCGCCCTCTCCGGATCAGACTGCGCCGCCCTCCCCTAGGGTGGAGGCAGAAGCGCGCGCCTGGATGGCATATCTGCTGTCGGGGGCGCACACGCCGGATGAGGACGAAAAACTGGCGCTGTGGCTCGCCGCTTCGCCGGGCCATCGCCGCGCGCTGGAAACGCTGCAGTCCGGCTGGATGGCGATTGCCGAGATTGAGGGTGTTGAAGACATTCTTTCCGCCCCGGCCAGGATGGCCCGCCCGCGCGCCGGGCGGCCGGCAGCGCCCTTGCGCCAACGCCGGGGCCTGGTTGCCGGCCTGTTGACGGCGGCCGCCTGCGGTGTCGCCCTGATCTTTGCTGCGCCGCTGCTGCAGCCGGGACCTTCGGAAGAGATTTACCTGGCCACCACGCTGGGCGAGATCCGCGCCTTCGATCTTTCTGACGGTAGCCGGCTGACGCTGGACGCGGGCTCGGAGGTCACGGGGCGGTTCACCCGGGATCAGCGGTCGCTTACCCTGGTCGACGGCAACGCCTATTTCGATATTGCGCGCCAGCCGGACCGGCCGCTGGATGTGCGCGCCGGCGAGGTGCGCGTGGAGGTTCTGGGCACGCAGTTCGACATCCGCCGCCGCCAGTCAGAAACCATTGTCAGTGTCGAAGACGGGCATGTGGCCGTTACCGGGGCGCCGGGCCTGCCAGCCGTTTCCCTGACCAGCGGATTTCAGGTGACCTACCGTAAAGGCAAGGGATTTGAGGCAAGCGCGCCCTTTGATACGGCCCGGCTGGCGGCATGGCGCCGGGGTCAGCTCTATTATGTGGATACGCGTCTCAGCGACATCATCGACGATGTAAACCGCTACAGCCCGCGGCCGATCACGCTGGCGGATCAAGCCCTTGGCGATATGCGGCTGACCATGAGCTTCTCGGCCAACCAGATCGAGACCATGCTGGCGGGGCTCGACGAAGCCTATCCGCTCGATATCGACTATACGTCATCGGAAATTCACATTTATTCCGTACCCGAATAACACTGAAGATGACGGTTCCGTGAAAGCGGTGAACCTTTTGTGAAGTTTGGCTCCGGCCTGAAATTCCCGCCTCCCTCATCTGTCTTCCCGGCGTCCACACCTTTCGTGCGGACGGCGCCTGCGCCCGAATGGCCAGGGCCTCTCAAGTCTTTTTTCCGGGGAACCCGATGACCAACACGTTTTCTCTTCGCGCGGCCCTTCTGCTGGTCTCCTCCAGCCTGGCGCTCGGCTGCGCCCTGCCGGCTGCAGCTCAGGCGGCAGACGAGACAGCCCAGCCAACCGAAGCCTATGTCCAGGACGCGGTAATCGTGACCGGCACGCGCGGCGCGCCGCGCACGGCCTTCGACAGCCTTGCGCCGGTGGATGTGATTTCTGGCGATGCGATCAATCTCACCGTCTCGGATGAGGTGATGGATACCCTCGCCCAGCTCGTGCCGTCCTTCAATGTGAAGCGCCTTCCGATGGCCGATGGCCAGGTGTTTGTGCGCCCCGCCTCGCTGCGCGCGCTTTCGGCAGACCACACGCTGGTGCTGGTGAATGGCAAGCGTTTCCACCGCTCCGCCCTGCTCGGCTCCAACGGCGCGCAGGCAGCTGACCTTGCGCAGATCCCCTCCTATGCGATCAAGCGCATCGAAGTGCTGCGCGACGGCGCATCGGCGCAGTATGGCTCTGACGCCATCGCCGGCGTGATCAACATCATCCTGGAAGACAAGCCGGGCACCCGCGTTTTTGCTCAGGCCGGCCAGTATTATGAAGGTGACGGCGAGCAGTATCGCCTCGGCGGCCAGCAGGGTTTTGCCTTTGACCGGGGCTATTTCAACCTCTCGGGCGAATATACCGATGCGCAGCCCACTTCCCGCAGCCGTCAACGTCCGGATGCGGAGCAACTGCAGGCGCAGTTTCCCAATCTGAAAGTTCCCAACCCGGTGCAGAACTGGGGCCAGGCAGAGCGCCAGGCCTTCCGCTTTGCCATGAACGGCGCCTATCAGTTTGACGCGAGCGAACTCTATGTTTTCGGCACCCATGGCTGGGGTTCGGGCGTCTCGGATTTCAACTGGCGCAACCCGCTGAACACGAACACTTATGGCAACAGCGCCCTGGACCCGGCATATGATCTCAGCGAGATTTACCCGGCTGGCTTTACCCCGAAATTTGGTCAGGATGATGAGGATTTCTCGCTGACCGGCGGATATCGCAGCACCAATGCGGAAGGCTTCTCCTACGACTTCAGCGCCAGCTATGGCCTGAACGACATTCAATACTTCATGTATGAGTCGATCAACGCCTCGCTCGGATCGGCAAGCCCCACCAGCTTCGACATCGGCAATCTGCGCCAGACCGAGTTCAACCTGAACGCCGATTTCGTCTATCCGGTGGCCCTCGGCTTCCTGGCAGACGATCTCAACATCGCCTTCGGCGCTGAGCGGCGCCTGGAGAAGTATGAAATCTCGGCTGGCGAGTATGCGTCCTATGCTGTCGGGCCGCTGGCAGCAGAAGGTTTCCCTTCGGGCTCCAACGGCTTCCCGGGGTTCAGCCCGGCCCAGGCAGGCAACTGGGATCAGGAAAGCTATGCGGCCTATGTGGACCTTGAAGCCCCGATCACCAGCCGCTGGACGGTTGGCGCTGCGGTGCGTTACGAAGATTTCTCGGTCTTCGGCGACAATGTTGACGGCAAGCTCTCGACGCGTTTTGAACTGGCCGACGGCCTTGCCCTGCGCGCCACCGCTTCCACCGGCTTCCGCGCCCCGACGCCTGCCCAGCTGTTCAGTGAGCGGATTACGCAGGGTCTCGACACCACCACGCTCAACGTGTTCACAAACGGCCGCTACAGCCCGCAGGGCCCGGTTGCCGACATCATCAGCGCACGCCCCGGCGTTACCATCAACCCGCTGGAGCCTGAAGAATCCCAGAACGTTTCAGTTGGTCTTGCCTGGAATTCGGGCTTTGGTCTCACGGCGACGCTGGATGCCTACCAGATCGACGTGGACAACCGCCTTGGCACCTCTGCCACCTACCGTCTGACCGCTGACGAGCGCGCGCAGCTGGTGGCCCTTGGCGTGCCCAGCGGGGAAAGCATCACGTCGGCGTTCTTCTATCAGAACGACTTTGACACCCGCACCCAGGGCGTGGACCTTGTTCTTTCCTGGGGCCATGAAGTGGGACCGGGCAACCTCAACCTGACCGGCGCCTATAACTACAACAAGACCGAAGTGCGCGCCGGCAGCCTTGCCACCAATCCGGACACGGCTTCCCGCTTTGAAAAAGGTATTCCCGGAAGCACCGGCAACGTCCAGGCCACCTATACGCTTGGTGATTGGGAAGTGTTTGGCCGCCTGCGGTATTACGGCAAGTGGCGCGACTTCTCGGACAATGCCAACGGTGTTTCCTATCAGGATTTCGGCTCGATGGTGCTCATGGATATCGGCGCTACCTGGAAAGTGACGGATGCCGTCAGTGTCCGGATCGGCGCGGAAAACCTGTTCGACTCCTATCCGGACGAAGCCACCTATCAGGCAAATCGCGGGCTCATCTACTCCCGCAATGCGCCCTATGATACCGATGGCGGGCAATACTACATCCGTACCGACATCCGCTTCTGAGGTAATCTGACACCATGACGATCACACGACGCATGGTCCTGAAGGGGGCAGCCGCTGGCGCGGCTGCCCTTGGGGCCGTTTCGGGAACCGGCGCGGCCCTTCCGCTGGAATCTTCACCGGTTCGTCCCGATGACGAAGCCTATTGGGCCAAGGTGGCCGCGCAGTATGAAGTGACCAATGAGGTCATCAATTTCGAGAATGGATATTGGGGCTTGATGGCAAGGCCGGTGCTGGAGGCCTTCAAACGCCACACAGAATATGTGAACCGGCAGAACTCCTGGTATGCGCGCCGCCAGTTCTACAAGGACGTGGAACCCATTCGCGCCCGCCTGGCCGCCTTTCTTGGCGCCGGCGAAGACGAGATTGTCTTTACCCGCGGCGCTACGGAAGCCCTGCAGGCAATCCTGCGCGGCTATAACCGGCTGCAGCCCGGCGACGCCGTGATGTATGCCGACATTGATTACGACTCCATCCAGACAGCGATGGAATCCCTTGCGCTGCGCAATCAGTGCCGCGTCGTGCGTCTGGAGGCGCCGGAACCCGCAGGGTTTGACGAAATCCTGGCGTTCTACGAAGCTGCGCTCGACGCCAATCGGGATGTGAAGCTTCTCCTGCTCACGCATATCAGCCACCGCAACGGGCTGAAGGTGCCGGTCCGGGAAATTACGGCGCTGGCACGGGCGCGCGGGGTGGACTGCGTTGTGGATGCCGCCCATTCCTGGGGGCAGACCACTTTCACAGTTGACGATCTTGGCGCCGATTTCGCCGGGTTCAACCTGCACAAATGGATGGGCGCGCCCCTCGGCGCCGGGCTGATGTACATCCGGCGCAGCCGGCTTGAGGCAATATCGCCCGACATTTCCGAACTGCCCGAGGGCATCGGCGGCATCCAGCACCGCGTTCACACCGGTACGACCAACTTCGCGACCTTCCTCACGCTTGGCGACGCGCTGGATTTCCATCTTGAGATCGGGCCGGAGAACAAGGCGGCCCGCCTGGCTCATTTGCGGAACCTTTGGGTGCGCGAAGCGCGCGGCATTGCCGGCGTCAATGTCCTGACGGCTGACGATGCGCGCCTGCATGCGGGGATCACCTCCTTGCGGCTGACAGGGCACGACACCACAAAGGCCAACCAGGCAATCGTCGAGCATCTGGCCGAACGGCATGGCATCTTTACAACCCATCGCACCGGTCTGGCCCGCGGGGCCTGCGTGCGCATCACTCCGGCTCTCTATAACTCTGCGGATGATTGCAGCCGTCTTGCTGCTGCGCTGGTGGAAACCGCCGAGGCTTTCAGGGCCTGAGTTCAGCCTGCGCAGGTGTTGCCGCCCGGCGTCACTTTCGAGGCAAAAGCAGCCATGGCCTGCCATTGTCATCCTGCTGTCATGCCTGGCCGCTTGAAAGCGGCGTGAAGCGCGCGGCGCTGGCCGCTGGAGCCTGAGAGAGGAAAATGCACCGCAGCCTGGCGGCTTTCGCATTCAGTTGCTTGGCTGCCGGCCCTGCTCTGGCGGCGCCGGGCGGCATAAATGTTGATGCCCAGCCGCTGGCGGACGCGCTCAATCAACTGGCAGCCGAAACCGGGCTGGTGATCATCGCCAATGCGCCCGACCTCAGCGCCCGGCAGGCGCCCCGCATCACCGGCGCCAGCAATGTGGAAGAAGCCCTTGCCATCCTGCTGGAAGGCTCAGGGCTGCGCTACCAGTCCCGCACCAAGGGCGTTTGGGTCATAGAGACGGATGCCCGGCCCGCAACCCGCCCTGCCCCGCTGAAGATCAAACCGGTTGCGCCGCCCAGATTTCCACAGTCCGAGGACAGCCTGCGTGTCTTCGACCCGATCGTCGTCACCGGTTCGCGCAACCTCCCGCTCTTCAGTGAAAGCATGGCGCCAATCGAGGTTCTCCCCGCGCAGGAGATCATGGCGCCGGCCTCAGACGATGTGATCGACATCCTCGCGCAACTCGTGCCCTCATTCACCGCCCAGCGCCTGCCGCTCAGCGATGGCAATGTCTATGTGCGCCCCTCGCGGCTGCGCAATCTTGCGCCGGACCACACCCTCGTCCTCATCAATGGAAAACGGCGTCACAAATCCGCTCTGCTGGGGCCCGAGGGCGCGCAGGCACCTGATCTCGCCCAGATCCCGGCCAGCGCGATCCAGCGTATCGAAATCCTCAAGGATGGCGCCTCCGCCCAGTATGGCGCAGATGCCATTGCAGGGATCATCAATATCATCACCCGCGATGAGAACGGCATTGATGTCTTCACCCAGCATAGTCAGTATCAGGATGGGGATGGCGAGCAGTTTCGCCTGGGAGTTGCCTGGGGCGCAGAAATGCAAGGCGCGCGGCTGCGCGTTACCAGTGAGTACAGCCATGCCGCGCCAACCTCTCGCGCCCGCCAGAGAGAAGACGCCCTTGCCTGGCAGCAGGAACATCCGGAAGCAATCCTGAGAAATCCGGTTCAGCGTTGGGGCCAGCCGGAGCGGGAGGACATCCGCAGCCTGATGAATTTCACCTATAGCCTGGACGATAGCGGGGAGGTCTACGCGCAGGGGAATTACAATCAGGGGGCCGGCCTGTCCGACTTCAACTGGCGCCACCCGGAAACGGCGAGCCTTTACGGCCCTACGGAGGCCTTTGAGGGCTTCACCCTGACGGACGTGTATCCCAACGGCTTTACGCCGCAATTCGGGCAGGACTACCGCGACGGGTCTCTCCTTGCAGGATACCGGAAGATCGGCGACCGTCTGGATTTTGATATCAGCGCCGGCTTCGGGCGCAACCGCATCGACTATTTCCTCTTTGACACAATCAACGCGTCTATGGGACCGGAAAGCCCAACAGCCTTCAATACCGGAGGCCTTCAGCAGACTGAATATACGGTGAATGCCGATCTGCGCCAGAGCCTTGCCTGGCAATTGCCCTTGTCCCTTGCTTATGGCGCAGAATATCGCCGCGAGATTTACACGATCCGGGCCGGTGATCCGGCGTCTTACGCCATCGGCAGCGGCGCGGCGGATGGGCTTACTTCCGGTTCCAATGGATTTCCCGGCTATACCCCGCTTCAGGCGGGCGATTTCGATCAGGAAAGCCATGCAATCTACGCCGATTTGGAGTCAGACCTTACCCAGCGCCTGAAGCTCGGAATGGCCGCCCGCTATGAAGACTATTCCGGCTTCGGCGAGGCGATCACCGGCAAGATCTCCGCCCGCTATGCGCTGGGGAATGGCGCGGCCCTGCGCGCCACGGTGTCTACCGGCTTCCGCCCGCCGACACCTGGCCAGATATTCGGTGAGCGCACCTCGCAGGGCGTCAGCGCGCTTACGCTCGACGTGTTTACGCAGGGCCGCTTCTCACCCACCGGACCGGTCGCCGCCATTCTCAATACGCGGCCGGATGTCTCTATCACAGCTTTGCGGCCGGAAGTTTCGGAGAACCTGTCAGCCGGTTTTGTCTTCTCGCCGGCGGACAAACTGTTCCTGTCTGTGGATGCCTATCAGATTGAAATCGACGACCGGTTCACTCTGTCTGACAATTACGCGCTTACTTCCGACGAACGTGCCCGGCTGACAGCCCTCGGCGTTCCGGGCGGGGAAAGCATTACCGAAGTGGCGTTCTTTCAGAATGACTTCCGTACCCGGACGCAGGGGCTGGATCTGATGGCGCAGTTCAGCCGGCCCCTCTCAAACGGTGAGATTGCCGTCAAAGCCTCCTATACCTACAATACGATCAAGGTTCTGAATGGGTCGCTCCAGGCCAATCCCGTGCGCCTGCGCCGGTTTGAGGAATTCCTGCCGACCCATTCGGCCCAGGCAACCGCCAGCTTCGATCATGGGGCCTGGCGGCTCGAAGGGCGCGTACGGCTGAGCGGCGCCTGGTCAGATTATGCTGATGACGAAAATCTCAGCCTGCAGAGGTTCGGGGCGAAGGCCTTTGCCGATATCGCGATCAGCTACGCCCTCACCGATCAGTGGCGCCTGCGCGTCGGCGCGGAAAACCTCTTCAACACCTATCCGGATGAAGCCGGCCTGCAGAAATCAAAAGGGCTGATTTACTCCCGCAATGCGCCTTATGATACCGATGGGGGGCTGCTCTATGTGCGCCTTTCCTGGTCGGGCGGGAAGCCACCCTGATCCGGAGTAATTCACTTAGCCGAGGTTTCAATCTCCCGAATTCCGTTCATCAGCGCCGCTCTGGATATTTCGCCGATGTGGATTTTCTGGATCATTCCATCTGCATCGACAAAAAGAGTTGCCGGCAGAGCCCTTGATCCGACGGCCGCAGACAGCGCCTGATCCGGGTCAAGCAGGATCATGCCCGACACGATGCCTTCCCTCTCGAGAAAGTTTCGAATTACGGCTGCGTCCTCTCCCTGATTTATCAACAGGACGGGCGTTGCCGAGGCTTCTGCGACTTCGACAAGCATCGGCATTTCCCGCCGGCACGGGCCGCACCAGCTGGCCCAGAGGTTCACGACAAAGGGCCTTCCCCCAAGACTTTCAAGCTGCAGCGGTGTTCGCTCAAGCGTCTCGATCTGTACGTCCCGTGGAAACGGGGCTCTTTCGCGCGTTTCAAGAGTGAGGCTGGCAGCCTGATAAACCGCAAACAGAAGACCCGCGCTTGCGGCCAGAATAACAGAGGCGCGTTGGCCTCTCCCTGCGATCAACACCACACCGGCCGCCGCCAGAACCCCTGCCCATGGCGTGAAGCCGCCCTGCCAGACCGCCAGGACTGCCCAGGGCTCGGCCAAATAGGCTGAATGGTTCTGGGCGACGAAAGCTAGGTGGGCGGCCACAACACCGATCAGCACAGCGCTCCACGCCAGCTGGCCGAGATCCTTGCCGAAGCGCCGCCCAATGAACCCAGCGCCAGTCAGAAAGAGCCAAACAAGCAGGATGCCAATCAGGCGGTCCGCTGCCAGAACCAGGGGGCCAATTTCAATCATATTGTTCGTGCCAACATCATTCCAGCAAGCCCCTCGCCCGAGCCGCGACCGTCAAACCGGACGGCAGATGAGGCGAACGAGGCGGCGAACGATGGGCATTACGACGAGGACAACCGGAAAGGCAAGCAGCCAGCTGATCAGCCAGGCACTCAGCCAGGCGCTGACAAGACCTGGCGTGATACCTTCGCTTTTTATCGTGGAGACGAGGGAGACGAACGCGCACATGAAAATGGAGAGAAGCAGCGATGTCATGAACGGCGCGTAGCCTGGCGGCAGGCGGAAGCGGGCGCCAGAATAAGCGGCGGGCACCTTGTTCGTCATTTCAGCGATCCTGCAGTCTTGATGACGCGCTGCACCAGCAATGGCAAAACCTGAAGCGCGACGGGATCAACCAGCGCATTGCCGTCGAAGGCGCGGTCCGCAAAGGGTACGGCTGCCTGCTCCGGAACGACAAGCATCTGGACCGTGCCGAGGATCTGGCGCAGATGCATCAGTCCGCGAAGACCGCCATATGGGCCAGGAGACGCTGACAGGATGCCCGCAACCTTGCCCCGGAACGCGCTTAGCGCGAGAGGACCTTCCCCATCGGTGGGCCGCGAGACCCAGTCTATGGCATTCTTGAGCAGTGAGCTGATGGATCCATTGTATTCCGGCGATGCCATCAGAATGGCGTCATGCTGGACAAAGAGGGTTTTCAGGCGGCGGGCACTTTCGGGAAACGCTGTTATTTCCAGCCTGTGCGAATATGTGGGCAAATCGAACTCTTCGAGCCGGATGGAAGTGACCTCAGCGCCCTGCGCGCCGGCAAGCGCGGCGGCGGCATCAGCCAGACGTTGGTTGAAAGACCCGTCGCGCCCGCTGCCGGCTAAAACAAGTATCCTTACGGCCGACATTCTTCACTCCCGCGCATTGCCTCGAAGAAGAAGCATGGGCATATATTACTTAGCTAGCTACTTATTTCGATCCATTCAAGCCTTGTTTGCGCCGCCATCGGAGGAGCCAGATGAAGATTGTCGAAGTCCGGGAAATGCCGGTGCGCCTTTCGGGCAATATCGCCAATGCTGTGGTGGATTTTTCGCGGCATACGGTGTCACTGGTGGCACTTGTAAGCGATGTCATGCGCAATGGCCGGCCGGTAACAGGATTTGCGTTCAATTCCATTGGCCGCTTTGCGCAATCCGGCATTATCCGCGAGCGGCTCATTCCGCGTGTTATGTCCGCTTCGCCCGATACCTATCTCGGGGCCGATGGCAGCCTGTCTCCCGCAGCGCTTTACAAGGTTCTCATGAAGGACGAAAAGCCTGGCGGTCATGGCGACCGGGCCTCTGCCATAGCGACAATAGAACTCGCCGCATGGGATCTTCTGGCCAAGCTTGATGATCAGCCTGCGGCCAATACCATCTCCAAGGCGTTCGGGCGAATACCCGATAACAGGGTCAGCGTATATGCGGCGGGTGGTTATTACTATCCTGAGGGCGGGGCAGACAGGCTGCGCGAGGAAATGAAAGCCTATCAGGAAATGGGGTTTACCCAGTTCAAGATGAAGGTGGGCGGCGTTCCGTTAAAGGAGGATATTGCCCGGCTGGAGACCGCGGTAAACCAGGCAGGCTCCGGAAGCTGCATCAGCGTGGACGCCAACGGGCGGTTTGGACTGGAAGACGCCATCTCTCTGGGAGAGCGGCTGAAGCCTTATCATCTGCGCTGGTATGAGGAGGCGGGCGATCCGCTGGATTATGATCTGAACCGGCAGGTGATTGCAGCCTATCAGGGACCGGTGGCGACGGGCGAAAACCTCTTTTCCGTTCCGGACGTGCGCAACCTTCTGCGCCATGGCGGCATGCGGCCCGGCATCGATATTTTCCAGATGGATGCCGGCCTCAGCTACGGGCTGACGGAGTATGCCGGGATGATCGCGCTGATGGAGGCTTCGGGTTTCAGCCGGACGATGGCTTACCCCCATGGCGGGCATCTCTTGAACCTGCACATTGTGGCGGGGCTGAACCTTGGCGGCTGCGAAGCTTATCCTGCGGTATTTCAGCCTTTCGGAGGTTATCTGCCGGGTCTTCCCATCACGGAGGGAATGATCGCCGTACCTGAGCAGCCTGGCTTTGGACTGGAGGCCAAGCCGGAACTGCGGCCCTATATCGATCAGCTTTCAGGCTGAGCACTCGTCAGGTGCTCGCCCGGCGACCCTCCAGGGATTTCACCAGGGCCGTGAGCACGCCGTTCACCGGCGCTGTCCGGCCCATCCTGGCGGCCGCACGGGGAACGGCGCCGTTGATATAATCAACTTCAGTCGGGCGCCCCGCCTCCAGATCCTGCAACAGGGAGGGCTTTGCGCCAGCCACGCGCGCGGCAAAGGCCCGGATGTGCGCCTCCGGGTCACTGACCCTGAGCGCCACGCCGGCCGCGCGCGCAGTCTCCCAGGCTTCGATGCCGGCGGCCATGCAGACCTCGCCGAGGGCCGGATCGGCCAGGGCGGCCCCAACCGTGAGGCCTGAGATCGCGCAAGGCGCACTGAAAGAAACATTACAGATCAGCTTTTCCCACTGCATACTGACGATATCGTCAGTGGCTTCGGCATTGAATCCTGCGCTGCGCCAGAGCTCCGCAATAGCCGAAATCCGGTCGGCGGAAAGGGCTCCGTAAGCCCCGATCTGAATGGCCCCCATCCCGGCATGGCGAGCGTGACCGGGAGACACAACGGATGCCCCAAAACCCGCCGCAATTCCCACCGCCACACGCTCTGCCCCGAAGAATTCCGTAACCATATCTGCAGCGCCCAGACCATTCTGCATGGTGAGGATAACGGTTTCTCGTCCGACCATGGGAGCCAGCCCCTTGAGGGCGCTGGCCACCTGGGTAGCCTTTACCGCAAGAATAACGAGATCGTACGCTTCGTTGGGTGGCACCTGAAACGCACGCACCGTAACCGTCCGGTCCCCGCTGGCGCCTTCGAGGCGAAGGCCTTTGGCGGCAATGGCCTCAATGTGCTCCCCAGGACGGCTTACGACAACGGGATCATGGCCGGTGGCGGCAAAGAGACCAGCGAAGACGGAGCCCATGGCCCCTCCTCCGACGATCGCAATGCTCTGAGTCTTTGCGCTCATGCCTATATCCGCGCCTGAAGCCAGCTTGTAACGACGTCGGCGGCATCATGCCGGTGCTGCGCAGAATCTTCGAAATAATGCGCGCCGGGGAGCATCTGCAACTGCTTGTCGGACGCGCCAATAGCTTTGTGAATGCGGGCTGCATCGCTCGGGAAAACGCCGGTATCTGCCGTACCCTGAATGACCAGAGACGGGACGGCCAGCTTTTTCAGATGAGGCTCCCCCTGGCAGTCCGATGTTTCGAGTGACCACATGGAGAGCCAGCTGGTCAGCATGGATGCGCGGCCAATACTGGGGCTTCTGTTGGCAATGGCGGGATCGCCGCGATAGCACCAGCGGGGCTTCCGGTCGGACGGATCCAGCGCCGGGTCCATGCAGCGCAAGTCGCCCCACATGCGGAACAGCGGGAAGATCCGGTCGGGAATTCCTGCAGCGTTGAGACGCGCCAGTTCAGCCTTCACCCAATCGGTGATGCGCTGGTTGCGCGCGCGCTGGGCGGCGCGGTAACGGGTGACGAATTCGGGCGCATAAGGCGGGCCATTGTCAGGATTGAACGGGTCCAGAGACGGGTCGGTTGCGACCGGGTCCCATTCATCCGTCACCGAAGCATCCATCCAGTCTGTCATGACTTCAGGGCGGCCGATATGGGCATTGCTGGAGACGTAGAAATCCGCCGGTGGCAGAGCGGCCAGGCGCTCAGCGCCGGCGCCTTTCAGCTTTCCGGAAAGTGTAGAGCGTGTGGCCTCGGCCTGATAGGCCGCCATCAGCGAGCCACCGCCGGAGTTGCCGAAGAGCACAACGGTTTCGACGCCCGCAACCTCACGCAGCCATTTTACCCCGACGCTGATATCGACCAGCGCATGTTCCAGCAGGAACATATCTTCGGCGCCGCGATAACGCGTGTTCCATCCGAGGAAACCATATCCGCGAGAGGCCAGATAGGGCGCGAAATAATGTTCGCTGAAGTCGACATTGTAGTGGGTGGCAATGAATGCCACGCGCGGGGCCGGGTTGCCCTTAGGCGTCCAGTGAACTCCCTGGCAGGGATGGCCTCCCGCCATGATCCTGGGAGATGTGGGCGATTCACTGCTGACGAAACGGCTATCGACTGTGTCTTCAATCCGGCCTGCATCGGTCATTCGGGCGTTCCTCCAATTGTCTGTACAGGAAACATGCCATGGGGCTGTTTCTTCTCGTTTCGAGCGGTAGCAAACCAAAAAGGATTTGCATAGCTATCTAACCTTTTTCCGAAACCTTTCTTGAGCTAACCTCTGCCCTCCCGGCAACCGGTGCTTGCCTTGAAACGCGCAGCATCCATATAGTTTGCAAACAAACAGGAGCGTATTTCGTATGACAAAAAAAGCCGGAACTGAAAGCCCTTACTCCGAGTGGAGCAACAGTCTTGGCTATCTCCTGCGGAAATCCTTCCGGTCTGTCTCCCGCGCGCTGGAAGTGCGCACCTCCGAATATGGCGTCACCGCTTCCCAATGGCATTTCCTGCGGGTGCTGTGGATCGAAGACGGCATCAGTCAGCGCGAGCTCAGCCAACGGGTCAGCATGCGTGAGCCGACCACCGTGATAGCCGTCAAGCGCCTGGAAAAGGCCGGCCTCATTACCCGCAAACCGAGCACGGAAGATGGCCGCAAGATCAACATCCTTCTTACGCCCAAAGCCAGGGCTCTGAAGGCAAAGCTGATGCCTCTGGTGGAAGAGGTCAACGAGCTCGCAACAAAAGGACTGACCCCGAAGGAAAAGTCTGAGCTGCGACGCCTCCTCACCAAGGTGAACCAGAACCTGGAGCCAGAAGACCGGCTGTTGCAGACCCCCGCTCCACCGCCCTGATAGCGAGGGCTCTCGCCTGGATCTCAGACCTGTTCAGCCGACATCGGTTCGTGGGCGACATCGCTCTCGTCGAATGTCTTGGTCCAGGAGGCAAATTCCAGGCAGATACCATCGGGATCAAAGAAGTAGACCGAGCGGACGAACACATCGTCCGTCACTTCAGCGCTGACCTGCATCGGCGAATTATCGTGGTTGAGGATGGGCGTGACATCGACCCCGCGCTCGATGAGGCGCTGATAGTATTCGTCAAACTTTTCAGCCGGAACGTTCAGCGCGATATGGTTCATTGATCCGTGGGCAGAGACAAAGCTTCCACGTGTCGGCAGTGTGGAGGGCGCAGAAATTCCAGGTGCGGCCTTGGGCGCATCCGGGAACCAGAAGAAGGCAATGCAATCGCCGTTCCCACAGTCAAAGAAAAAATGCTGGCCGGAATTGTTGGGCAGATTGATCGTCTTGATCAGGGGCATGCCCAGCGTATCGCGGTAAAACTCAACCGTCTTCTTCATGTCGCGGCAAACCAGCGCGAGATGGTTCACGCCTTTGAATTCGAACGGACGTTGCTCAGCCATATGTTCCTCCCGCCCTGTTATTTGCTTAATCGGATCAGGGCTCATTTACATAGATAGCTAATTCAGAATGGCTCGCAAATCAATTCGCCGGGGTGGCCCTCCGGCGGATCAAGCCGACTGAATGCCGGACACAGATTACCGCCGCTTGCATCTGTGTGGTGAACCTGCCCCTCGGGCATTTGCCCTTAACGGCAAGGCCTTGAGAAAGGGGCTGCTTCAGCGGAGGACCGCCTGAAACTGGAGTTAGCCGGGCTTGCGGCCTGCATCTTCGCCCGTATCCTCCGGGCGAAATGACATCGGGGCGCCCCAATCCCTGGCAAGGGTATCTGCGGTTGCCTTGAACGCATCTTCGCCGATGCGCCCGACCAGCGTCGCGATCATCAGCTGCATGGCGCGCTGGGCATCCCGGCGCATTGCCTCGCCGGTCGGCGTGAGGACCACAACCTTCACACGCTGGTTTCCGGGATCGTCGGCAAGTTCGACCATGCCCATATCGATCATGGATTTCAGCGTGGAGTGAATCGCCTGCCGGCTGATGCCGAGACGGCGCGCAATGTCGGAGGGACGGCGAACCCCCATCACCACATTGGCCATCACCATGGATTGGGGGCGCGTCACCTCAGGCCACCCGCAGGCGCGGATATAACTCTGGAGCCCCTCATCAAACCAGTAAAAGCCGGAAAGCAGATTCAGGAGAATCTGGTTGGCCTGCATCGCATTGTCTTCAGTCTTTGGCATCCTTGCGCCTTACCTCGCCTGAGCGCCGATGCAAACACCGCACACTCCTGGAAACTGGAGAGGAATAAGAGACGAAGATGAAATTATCGTCAATTTAGTTGACATGATGATTGTATCAGATACGCTGCCCCGCAGAACATGAGCCAAAAAACCGGCCAGACAGGAGGAAGAAACGATGAGCAAACCCCGCAATCAGGAATTCGAATTTCTGGGCGTGAACCACCTTGCGCTGGTCTGCAAGGATATGGCCAAGACCGTTACCTTCTACCGCGATGTCCTCGGTATGCCGCTGATCAAGACGATTGATCTGCCTGCCGGCAAAGGTCAGCATTTTTTCTTTGACGTCGGGAATGGCGATTGCATTGCCTTCTTCTGGTTCCCGGACGCGCCCCAGGCCGCGCCGGGCATTGCGGCGCCCGAAAATCTGCCGACCCGTGGCAATATCCGCTCCGCACACGGCTCGATGAACCATATTGCGATCAATGTCCCGGCCGAACGTTTCGATGAATATTACGCGAAGCTGAAGGCCAAAGGCGTCGATGTGACCGAGATATTCAATCACGACGACTCCCCGACGCAGATGTCGAAGGAGTTGACGAAGGATGTGTTCGTCCGGTCCGTGTATTTCTTCGATCCCGACGGCATCTGCCTGGAGCTGGCCGCTTGGACACGGGAATTTGACAAGAGCGATGTGCGCCATGCGCCTGTGCGGGCCGATGGCAAACCCGACCCCAGCGTTCTTCAGCCCTCCTGACGGGGCCCGGCGTGATAGACGTTCATTTCGTGCCGACACCCAATGGTCACAAGGTGTCGATCATGCTGGCCGAACTTGATGTGCCCCACCGCCTTATTCCGTATGACATGCTGGCAGGCCAGCATCTGACAAAGGCGTTCCGGCAGATCAATCCTAACGGGCGCCTACCCGCGATCGTCGATCATGCCCCGGCAGATGGCGGAGCGCCCTTTCCGGTATTCGAATCCGGAGCCATCCTGCTTTATCTTTCGGAGAAGCATGGCGGCGCGCTGATGCCAGGGGACGCGCGCGGCCGCGCGCTCGCGCAGCAATGGCTGATGTGGCAGATGGCCGGCTTTGGGCCAATGCATGGCCAAGCCCACCACTTCATCCGCTATGCGCCCGAAGGACAGGACTATCCGGTTACGCGTTACCGCAACGAGGCGATCCGCCTGCTGAATGTTCTGGAGCGCAGATTGCAGGAGACACCCTACATGGCCGGCGACACTTATTCCGTCGCGGATATCGCGACCTGGCCGTGGGTGCGCGCCGTTCGGGCAATCCAGCTGCCGCTGGAGCCCTATCCGGCGATCCAGCGCTGGTTTGCAGAGATTGAGGAGCGGCCGGGCGTGCAGCGAGGAACCGAGATCAGCAATGAGCGCAACCTCTCCAGCCTGCGGCCTCAACTCACCGAAGAGGCATGGTCGAACCTGTTCGGCGAAAACATGCTGAAAAGCGGCCAGTAGATCTCGCAGCTTGCGAACAGATCGAAAACCGTAAACTAAGTTGACACATAAACCGAGAGCGGTACGCTCCCGGTCAAAGCGCGCAGACGCTCCAAAGGGGAGAAACATGGCTGAAACTGCTCAGGCTACTGCCATTTCGGCAGGACCGGTGACCCCGGCCACACCGCTGCAGAAAACCCTCGCCCTGGTTGTTCTTATGGCCATTGGTTCCATCAATTATGTGGACCGCCAGCTCCTCTCCCTGCTGATCGAACCTGTCCGGCAGGATATTCCCCTCAGCGATACCGCCTTTGGTCTTCTGACCGGCCTCTTCTTTGCGCTCTTTTACGCTTCGATGGGGGTTCCCGTTGCAATGCTGGCGGACCGGATCAATCGCGTGAAGCTGGTTGCTATCGCCTGCACGATGTGGAGTGTTTGCACAGGTCTTTGCGGATTTGCGCAGAATTTCTGGCAACTCGCTCTCGCCCGTTTCGGCGTTGGCGTCGGTGAGGCCGGAGGCACAGCGCCCTCCCTTTCAATTCTGTCGGACTATTTCAAACCGGAACAACGCCCGGCAATCATAGGTCTGTATACCGTAAACGGACCAATTGGGGTTTTCATCGGCATCTCGCTGGGCGGCTTCATCGCGGCACAATATGGCTGGCGGATGGCGTTCTTCGCAGTCGCCATTCTCGGCGTTGCGCTCGCCCCCGTGCTCTGGTTGCTGGTGCGCGAGCCTCGGCGGGGCGCGACCGAAGCGGCGACGCCAGCCACCGCCGATGATAAGGCGCCTTCCCTGCTCTCCACGATCCGTATCTTCATGATGCTACCCACCTTGCGGCTTCTGCTCCCGGCAAGCGGCTTGCTGGCCTTTGTCAGCTATGGCCTGCTGAACTGGATCCCCGCCTTTCTCATGCGAGAAAACGGCATGGCGCTGGAACAGCTTGCGCTGTGGTTTGGTCCGGCGGCGGGCATCTGCATGGGGCTTGGCATCTGGGGTGGCGGCGCGATCGTGAATATCGGCGTGAGGAAAAGTCTGACGGCCTATGCCTGGGCGCCCGCGCTTTCGGTCATGATCGGATGCCCGTTTCTTCTCCTGGCGCTGTTCATGCCGGGCTGGGAACTGACGCTTATCCTGATGCTCATCCCAATGGTGACCGTGGTGATGTACGTTGCCCCCGCCCTCGCCTTGACACAGAATCTCGCGCCTCTGCGTGCCCGCGCCACAGCAACAGCGCTACTGCTGCTGTCGTTCAATCTGGTTGGCATCGGCGGCGGCCCGCTGATGATCGGCATGCTGTCGGACCTCTTTACATCGCTGGGATCACAGAACAGCCTGCGCTGGGCGCTTGCCTCGACGATCCCGGTTTCCCTGATCGCCATGGGCCTCTACATCATGATGGCGCGCACAATCACCTCCGATCATGAAACACGCCGCATACAAACTGGTTTCTGAGCTCAAAGGATAAGCACACGCAAATGGGAGGCCCCATGTCCGAGACAGACATCCGTGCGCTGGCGAAGCGCTTCTTTGATGCCGTAGAGGCGGGTGACATTGACACGCTGGTCGCCTGTTACGCCCCAGACGCGAAGATCTGGCATAACACGGACCAGGCCGAACAGACCCCTGAAGACAATCGCAAGACCCTTGCCGGAATGGTCACCCGCATCAGCGACCGCATATATGACAACCGCCGGGTGGACGTGTTCGCAGGCGGATTTGTGCAGCAGCATATCCTGCGCGGCACCCGCATCCATGATGGCGTGCGCCTCCAGCTTCCTGCCTGTGTTGTGTGCTTGGTGAAAGAGGGCCGGATCACCCGGCTGGATGAGTATTTCGATTCCGCCCATGTTGCCGAATTCCGGAAATTTGCAAACGCCTGACAAGGAACACCTCATGCCCGCTATCAGACAAGTTCCCCGCGCCGAACTCACCAACGCCACGATGCTGGCCTATTTCGAACGCCTCTTCGGCCCCGATCGCGACCCGATCACCGATCCGGGAACGGCCACAGGGTCGCCGGGTAACTGGTGGAGCGTTTTCGCCAACTCCGAAGAAGTGTTTGAACACGCCGTCAATGGCTTCAAGCTTTACCGAAGCCCGAACATCCATCTTGACCCTGTATTGCGCGAACTTGGCCAGACGCGGGTTGGTTGGACCATTGGCAGCCAGTTTGTCTTCTCTCAGCACTGCAAGCTTCTTCGCGCCCTCGGCGTTTCAGATGACAAGATCAAGGCGGTTCCGGCCTGGCAGGTGTCCGATCTCTTCAACGATCAGGAGCGCGCTGTCCTGGCGTATGCGGATTGTCTCTCAACGGGCCGTGGCCGGACACCAGTTGAAGTGATGACCAAGCTCAAAACTTTCCTCAGTGACGAGGTAATCCTGGAATTCACCTACATCGTGTCCATGTATGTGATGCACGCCATCATGTCCCGCGCGCTGAAAACAGAATTCGACGACCGGCCCGAAGCGATTGTTGAGGTCGATGCGCCAGAAGGTTTCAGCAGCGCAGACTTCCTGTCCTCACGCCCGTCAGATCAGCGCTGATCTTAGCCCTCAGCCGGGACTGCGCTGAGCGAGGTCCCGGCGAATGGCGGCAAAGGCTGCCTTGATATGGCCGGTCATTACAGCCTCTGCCCAGCGGGCGTCCCGCGCCCGGAAAGCGGCGATGAGTTCACGGTGATGCCGCATGGAGCGGTCGCGCTCGTCGGCTGAATACCGCGCCAGCGTGCGCAGAACCAACGGCGTTTCGACCACCAGACCGGCCACACTCAAAAGCCGCGCGCTGCGGGCGGCTTCCAGGATGATCCGGTGAAACCGGCTGTTCGCGCCGGCGGCCTCGGGGGTGTGATCTGCGCCTTTCTTGACGAGCGCTTCCATCTGACTGGCCAGCGCCTCCAGTTCAGCGATCTCAGCCTCCGATATCCGTGTGGCCGCGCGCGCAGCGCCATAACCCTCAATGAGGGTCCGCAATTCGTAGAGCGCTTCCAGATCCTCATCTCCCGGATCGGCCACCTGCGCGCCGTGGTTGGGGCTGAACTCGGCCAGCCCTTCATTCACGAGACGGCGCAATGCCTCGCGAACCGGCGTGCGCGATACCTTGCAGAGCGCGGTCAGGTCGGACTCGATCAGACGGTGCCCCGGCGGGAAACGGCCAGAGATGATCTCTTGCCGGATTATTTCATACGCCTGAACACTGGCACTCGCCATCGCCTGCTCCTCACCGCCGCCACCGCTGGACCTGCCTGTATCCTGCCGGGAATTTCCCTTCCTGAACAGGCCACAAGCCAGCCGCCCCCCCCACTTTGTATACAATAAATTTGTTTATGGCTTGAAAACGTCAATTAATTTGTCATTATGGATGCAATTGAATACAAAATGCCCATGGGAGGGACGAATGAACGCCACCAGCGGATCGCCGCAACCCGGTTCCCTGCACGGTGTCCGCGTTGTTGAAATGGGCCAGCTGATCGCCGGCCCTTTCTGCGGCCAGCTTCTGGGCGACTTCGGCGCCGACGTCATCAAGATTGAGCCTCCGGGGACCGGCGACGCACTCCGCCAGTGGGGACAGCCCGGCTATCCCCTGTTCTGGGAAGTGCTTGGCCGCAACAAGCGCTCTGTCACTGCCAATCTGCGTACCGACGAAGGCCAGGGGCTCGCCCGCCAGCTCATCGCGGGCGCCGACATCCTGATCGAGAACTTCCGGCCAGGCACGCTGGAGCAATGGGGGCTCTCCCCTGCAGACCTGATGGCAGAGAACCCTCGCCTCATCGTCGTGCGTGTATCCGGCTACGGACAAACAGGCCCCTATGCCGGCAGAGCCGGTTTTGGCGGCATCGGAGAAGCCATGGGGGGCTGGCGGCGGATTGTCGGCGATCCTGATCGTCCGCCTGCCCGGATGGGGGTGTCCATCGGCGACAGTCTCGCCGCGACCTTTGCCTGCCTCGGCGCCCTCGCCGCGCTGGAAGCGCGTCACCGCACCGGCAAGGGGCAGCTTGTGGACTCCTCTCTCTATGAGGCGGTTCTGCACGTAATGGAAAGCCTGGTGCCTGACTACGCCATCGGCAATTTCACGCGGGAACGCTCCGGCTCCATCCTGCCTGGCGTGGCGCCCTCCAATGTATATCCCACGGCGGACGGGTTTTATCTTATCGCCGCCAATCAGGATTCCGTTTTCAGGCGCCTCTGCAGCGCGATGGGCCGGTCCGATCTGGCAGACGACCCGCGCTACGCCACCCACATCGCCCGCGGCAATCACCAGAAGGAACTCGACGAGATTGTGGCGGCCTGGACCAGCACACTCACGACCGACGCCCTGGAACATCTGATGGCGGAAGCGGGCGTTCCAGCGGGAAAAATGTATACCCCTGCCGATATGCTGGCAGACCCTCAATTCAAGGCACGCCAATCCCTGATCGAGATTGATCATCCCCGATGGGGAAAGCTGCCGATGCAGAACGCCTTCCCGAAGCTCTCCGCCACACCCGGCAGCGTGCGCCGCCCCGCGCCGGCGCTACCGGGCCAGGACAATTTGGCCGTTTACGGAGCAGATCTCGGGCTGAGTGCGGGTGAACTGGCATCCCTGCAACAACGCGGCATCATCTGAGCCAAGCGCGGGAGGAGGAAAATCATGCATGGCCTGATGCAGGAAGCAGAACTTACGCTGGACCGGCTGCTCACCCATGCCGCCCGCTGGCATGGCCAGACACCGATCACATCCCGTTCAGCACGCGGCGAGATCACCCGCACCGACTACGCGGGGATTGTGCGTCGGGCCAGCCGCGTCTCTAACGCGCTGCGCGCAGCCGGTATCACCAAGGATGACCGAGTCGGCACGCTTGGCTGGAATGGCTATCAGCATTTCGAAGCCTGGTATGGCATCATTGGCATAGGGGCCATTTGCCATACGCTGAACCCGCGCCTTCTCAACGAGCAGATCGCCTATCTCGTCAATCATGCGCAGGACCGGATCATTCTCGCCGACAGCGCCTGCCGACCCATTCTGGAGGAAATCCTCCCTTCCTGCCCCAGCATCGAAGCCGTCATCATGCTGGATGAGGAGACGCCCGCACCCTTCTCCAGCCGGACGGTTCAGGTGACGGGATACGAGGCATGGATTGCTCCGCATGCGGAGACGGCAGAATGGGGGCGCTTCGAGGAGCGTCAGGCTGCGGGCCTTTGCTATACGTCGGGCACCACCGGAAACCCGAAGGGTGTCCTTTATTCGCATCGTTCCAACTACCTTCATGCGCTGATGGTCCTGGGGCCTGACGCCCTGAACCTTTCGGCGCGCGACACGGTGCTTCTGGCCGTACCGATGTATCATGCCAATGCCTGGGGCGTGGTCTATGCTGCCCCGATGGTTGGCGCGGGTCTTGTTTTGCCCGGACAGCGGCTCGACGGCGCCTCCCTCCACGAACTTATGGAAGCAGAAGGCGTCACCTATTCGGCGGGAGTGCCGACAATCTGGCAGATGCTGCTGACATATATGCGTGAGACCGGCGCTTCCTTCTCCACTCTTCAACGGGTTACCGTGGGCGGTTCGGCTTGCCCTGAAACCATCATTCGCGAGTTCCGCGACCGGCACGGCGTCGACGTGATCCAGGGCTGGGGCATGACAGAGACCTCGCCACTGGCCACAGTGTCCATACCGAACCGCCGTATCAATACGCTCACGGACGGAGAGAAAATTGGCTGGAAACTGAAACAGGGCCGTCCATTGGCGGGGATCGACCTGAAGCTCGTGGATGATGGCGGCGGGGCCCTCCCGCATGACGGGCACACCCCCGGCCGCCTGCTGATCCGCGGCCCAACGATTGCCTCCCAATACTTTGGAGAGCCAACTAATGCTCTGGATTCTGAAGGGTATTTCGATACAGGCGACATCGCCAGGCTGGATGGCGATGGCTATATGCAGATCACCGACCGCGCCAAGGATGTCATCAAATCCGGGGGCGAATGGATCAGTTCGGTCGATGTCGAGAACATCGCAACGAGCCATCCGGCGGCAGAACTCTGCGCGGTGATCGGCATTCCCCATCCCAAATGGGATGAGCGTCCCCTGCTTTTGGTGAAGCTTCGAAAGGGCGCCACAGCTACCGCCGCCGAGATGCTCGCATTTCTGGAGGGAAGAATTGCCACCTGGTGGTTGCCGGACCGGGTGGAGTTCATCGAAGAGATGCCCACCGGCCCTACCGGAAAGATCGACAAGAAGAAGCTGAGAGACAAATTCGGCGGCGTGACATTCGTCCGGACGCCGGAAAGTAGAGAACAGAGTTAGCTTAATCCCCGTCCACTCAGCCGCCCTATCCAAATACCAGACTGAACCGCAATTCATCCGGATACGTCACACAAGTCTGTCCTTGCCGAGCTGACGAATATCCATTAGCTAACTAACTATTATAAAGCCGGACGGATCGATACCGGCTCACAGGGAGGAACAAATGAAATCGGGTATATCTACACTCGCCATGGCGGTTGCCTTATCGGCACTATCGGGCGTTTCCACTGCGCAGGAAGCAGCTGACAGCGGAGAGGAAACACGCAAGCTCGCCACCGTTACCGTGACGGCGCAGAAGCGCGAAGAAAGCCTGCAGGATGTCCCAATTTCGATGGAGGTCATGTCGGGCGAAGCGCTTGCGGCGCTTCAGGTCAACGACTTTCAGGACATGACCCGATACGTGCCGAACGTCGCGGTCCAGCTCACGGCCGGCAACAATGTGGTGTATATCCGCGGCTTCGGTTCTCCGGCCGCGAACTTCTCGTTTGATCAGGCAGTCAGCCTCTATATCGATGGCGTTTATGCCGGGAAATCAAGGCAGACCCAAGGTCCGTTCTTCGATCTGGAACGCGTCGAGGTTCTCCGCGGCCCGCAGGGCGCGCTGTTCGGCAAGAACACTGCTGCAGGCGCTGTCAGCATCGTTTCCGCCGGCCCCACCGATACGTTCGAGGGCGCTGTCAAAGCTGTCTATAATTTCGACCTTGAGGGATACGAACTCTCCGGGCATGTCTCTGGTCCGATCACGGATCGGATTTCCGGCAGGCTGGCTGTCAAGCATCTCGATCAGGATGGCTGGATCAGCAATCTCGGAAAAGGCGGCCAGAAGGAGCCACAGGTAGAACAGTTTCTGGCGCGCGCCACACTGCGCTATGAAGGCGAAGGTGATTTCGATTACACTGTCAAAGCGGAGTTCGGCGACAACCGCCGGATCGGTGGCATGAACGTCGCCGGCCGCCTGGATATCCCCCAGAATCCCGACCTCACACGCTACAGCGTCGACAGCGTTGTCGGCGAAGAGGGCACCGAGGCCACATCCTGGCTCGTGTCCGGCACCGGCAACTGGAACCTTGGCGAATACACGCTTACGTCTGTGACCGGCTATTCCTGGTTCCGCGCCGACATCAACAACTATTTCGATCAGCAGGCCCCGAACGGCACGATCGTTCCAAACAGCGTCTACAACAGCTATCCTGAGCATTTCCGCCAGGTGTCGCAGGAGTTGCGCCTGCTCTCGCCCACAGGCCGCAAGTTCGAATATATCGTTGGCGGCTACTACGACTCTTCCCGCTATCTGCTGACACAGCTCGGAGGCTTCAATATCGCGGCGTTCAACTATGAAGGCCTCGGCCGGACTGACTTCTCGCAGTTCAGCAAATCCTACTCCCTGTTTGGTCAGGGCACGTACCACTTGTCAGACACACTTCGCGCCATCGGAAGCCTGCGCTACACCAATACGGACAAGCGTGCGGGTTTTGATGGTGAACTCGTCTACGGCCCCTATCCGCTGCGCCCGCTGACCAAGGCCGATGGCAGCATCAGCGAAGACGGCGTGGACCCCTCGATCACCCTGCAATGGGATGTTCATCCCAACGCGATGGCATACGTCACCTATGGCCGGGGCTCGAAATCCGGCGGTTTCGTGGGCAACACCTATGGCACGGTCGACGCGACGTTCACCTACGATCCGGAGAAGTCCGAGAGCTTCGAGGCAGGCGTCAAATCAACGCTTCTGAATGGGGCGCTTGTGCTGAACGGCGCGGTCTATGAGACAAGCTTCAAGGATCTCCAGACATCTGTGTACGATCCAAACCTTTCCACCTACATCACAGGAAACGCCGCCAGCGCGAAATCCACCGGTGTAGAGGCCTCGCTTGCCTGGATCATTTCCGACCAGTTCAGCATCAATGCTTCGGCAGCCTATCAAGACGCGAAATACGAGGATTATCCCGGCGCCGCCTGCCTTGCCAGCCAGCCCTTGACGGAGTGTAACCCCGCCGATCCCACAAGCGTTGCGCAGAACAATATTGGCGGCAGGCCCCTGCCCTACATTTCCGATTTCAGCGGGAATGTGCAGCTGAACTATACTCAGAACCTCTGGAACGATCTGGTGTTCGACAGCATTCTGGCGGTTACCGGCCGCTCCGAATATTTCGACTCCGATAATCAGAGCCCCACCTTTGGCCTCCAGAAAGGCTTTGCGAAGGTGGACCTTCGCCTTCAGGTCGCGCCCCAGGACGATCGCTGGCATGTGGCCCTCGTCGGCAAAAACCTGACGGACGAGATCACCACTGGCAGCGCCTTTAACCTGCCCGCACCGATCACCAGCGTGCCCCGCGCCATTTTCTACGTCGAACCGCCGCGGACCATCGCTCTGGAGGCGGGCCTGCGCTTCTAAGTCTCCCGGCGCTTATACTTCGCGGGCCGTGCCTTGCACGGCCCGTTTTCTTTTCTGCCAATCAGGATCACGCCTGCCGCGTGGGGTCCGGTGATACCTGCACCAGGGTTTTGCCGAAGGTTCCGCCCGACAGCATGGATTGGAAAGCGCGCGGGGCAGTTTCGAGGCCCTCGTGGATATCTTCGCGGTAACGGATGCGACCATCCTGCAACCAACCGGCCATTTCCGCCAGAAACTGGTCCTGGTGGCTGGCAACATAGTCCCCCACGAACAGCGGATACACTTTCATATTCCGCTCACTGAATGTTTTATCACCGGCCGCCTTCCATGACTGGACGATGTCTTCCCCCATGGCGCCATATTGGGAAGCAAGGCCGCAAAGCGTAATGCGCGCGCCGCTGTTGAAAAGCCCGAGCACAGTTTCAAACACGCGCCCGCCGACATTTTCGAAGTAAACGTCCACACCCTCCGGACAGGCGGTCCGCAGGCGATCTGCAAAACCCGGATCAAGATGAGAGACGCATTCATCAAAGCCGAGCGCCTCCTTTACATAGGCGCATTTTTCGGCGCGGCCTGCGATCCCCACCACCCTGCAGCCGCGCAGCTTTGCGAGTTGTCCGGCGACCTGCCCCACGCCACCGGACGCAGCAGAGATGACCACGGTTTCCCCCGCCCTGGGCGCGCACTGCACATAGAGCCCGGCATAGGCGGTGAGCCCGAGCATGCCCATAACTCCGACAGCGGATGAAATCGGCGCCAGGGAAGGATCAAGTTTGCGGGGGAACATATAGCCGAAGGTTGAGATGCCCTCACCGGTGAGGCCGTAGGTCTGCCAGCCATTTGTGTTGAAGAGGAAGTCCCCGGGCACAAAACCCTGAAGTCGGCTTTCCACGACCTGAGACACCGTGCGCCCATGGCAAACTTCGCCCGGGGCTTCGACGCCCCGTCGGCGGCGGCCCCACTGATAGGGATCGAGCGAGAGATAAATCGTGCGCGTGAGCATCTGGCCCGGCCCTGGCGAGGGAGCAGGCGCTTCTCGCCAGGCGAAATCGGCATCCACTGGCCAGCCTTCCGGCGGCATCCGCGCAAGCACCCAGTGTGGGTTCATCCTGTCTGCCATATTCGCTCCGATACAATACTCTGCCGGCCCCACAAGAGGGGTCAGCCGTCAGGCGTGTCAATCAATGCCGCCGGGGCCGGCTAGCCGGTCGCGCCGAGCAGCACCTGCCGGATTTCAGCCGGCGCACTCTCTGCCCAAAGAAGCAGCGCATCCAGAGCGGGGCAAAGAGACTGGCCCCAATCTGTAAGATGGTATTCGACACGCGGAGGAACTTCATGGTGCACGATACGCGCGACCACGCCATCCTTCTCCATCTGGCGCAGCTGCTGGATCAGCATTTTCTGCGAGATGCCGGGGATGGCGCGCTCAAGGTCCGAAAAGCGCATCACCTTGCCGCCGAAAAGCTGGAACAGAATGATGAGCTTCCAGCGCCCTTCAAGGATCCGCAGCGCATTCTGCACGCCTTCGGCTGCCAGAGGAGCCGTATACTCAGGTCGCTTACCCATAAGTGAGTACCTTACTTTTTAGTTGGTTCTTGTCGTTTTGACAGCCTAGGCGCATCTGACGTGGAAAGGCAATAACGCCGCGCGCCCGAAAGGAAGCATTCCATGTCATTCAGCCCGCCCCTGCCCGCCCCGATTGCACGTTACTTCGCCGCCAATCCCAGCTTCGATGTGGAAGGCATGCTCGCCCCGTTTGCCGCCGATGCCGTCGTCGTGGACGAACGCCAGACCCGCACGGGCACGGACGAGCTGCGTGCCTGGATCACGGAAGCAACGGTCGGTGTCAAAGCCATCTCCACACCCGTTTCCGCAACGCAGGAAGATGACCGCCATATCGTGGTGGCCAATGTCGCGGGCGACTTTCCGGGCAGCCCCGTGCCCCTCACTTTCCGCTTCCAGCTTGCCGGCGAAGAAATCTCCCATCTGGAGATCGTGTGATGACGGCGCCTTCCGAACCTGAATTTTCGGGCAAGCGCGTGGTGATTACCGGTGGCACACAGGGCGCAGGCCATGCCGTGTTCCAGAAGCTGGCCGCCGCCGGCGCCGAGCTTCTGACAGCGGCCCGGTCCACGCCGCCGGAAACAATGCCGGAAGCGGCCTTCGTTCGCGCAGACCTCAGCACGGCGGCGGGCGCCGAAACGCTGGCCAATGCCGCATTGGAACGCATGGGCGGGGTCGATATTCTGGTTCATGTGCTGGGAGGATCCAGCGCGCCTGGCGGCGGTTTCGCAGCGAGCGGAGACGATGTCTGGCAGGCAGAGCTTGATCTCAATCTAATGTCCGCCGTGCGGCTGGACCGGCTACTCGTTCCGCAGATGATCGCTCGCGGAAAAGGCGCGATCATTCATACCGCTTCGATCCAGTCGCGCCTGCCGCTGTATGAGTCCACCACAGCCTATGCCGCCGCGAAGGCCGCGCTGGTGGCCTACAGCAAGGCCCTGTCGAAAGAGGTTGGCCCCAAGGGCGTAAGGGTAAATGTGGTCTCGCCCGGCTGGATCTATACCAGTGCCGCCGAAGCAATGGTGAAGCGCATTGCGCAGAGCAGTGGCAGCAGCGAGGAGGCCGCGCGGCAATCCATTCTTGACGCGCTGGGCGGTATTCCGATTGGCCGTCCCGCCCTTCCGGAAGAGGTGGCCGACCTGATGGTTTTCCTCGCTTCTGATCGCGCTTCAGCCATCCACGGCGCAGAGTATGTGATCGATGGCGGCACCATCCCCACGATCTGAGCGCTCAGACATCCGGCGCGCGGGCAGCTGCTCGCCGGCGCGCCGGATGCCGGAGCGTTGTTTAAATTACTTACACATGAAATTTTTCGGATTTCCGCATCCGTGCCCGGAATTCGCATTCTTGCGCAAATCTCTGCTCAAAAAGCAGGATAGCGCGCAGTCTTCTCCCTCCCGGCGCATTCGGGTGTTGTTTCAGAGCCACAGTCGAGTGTCTCCTTGGGGAAACTGAACACCCCAACTGGAGTGCCCATGGGATACGCGCTGAAATCCGAAACCCCGACAGGCTGGCCCGATGCCGCCTTCCGAATCCGCGACGCCGATGATGCCGATATGGAGGCTATCCGGGCCATCTATGCGCATTATGTGCTGACAAGCTCGGCCACCTTCGAGGAAGTGCCCCCCTCCCTACCGGAAATGAAGCTGCGGCGGGCAAATGTGCTTGCCGCTGATCTGCCCTTCCTGGTGGCGGAAGCTGATGGCCAGGTCATCGGCTTCGCCTACGCCTCGCCCTATCGCAGCCGGTCTGCCTACAAATACACGGTCGAGGATTCCATCTATGTCAGTGATCTCTTTGGGGGGCGCGGCGTTGGCAGCGCGTTGCTTTCTCAGCTCATCACGCGGTGTGAAGCCGGGCCCTGGCGGCAGATGCTGGCGGTGATGGGCACCAGCCGCAACGAAGCCTGCATGGCGCTTCACCGCAGCCTGGGATTCAGCAATGTCGGCACACTGAAAGCTGTCGGCCTGAAATTCGGCCAGTGGGAAGACACCGTGATGATGCAACGTCATCTCGGCGAAGGCGAATGGTCCCTGCCCAGGGAGTGAAGGCGCCTGCTTGCTCGTTCTTGCGGGCACCAGGGTCCGTTTAGGGGTTCCGCGTCCGGGCCGCGCCGCCTAACCTGCTTGCATGACACTTGATCTGGCTCTTGTGCTCGGCTTTCTGGCCGCAGCCATCCTCATGTTCGCCATGAACAAGCCCCGCATGGATGCGGTCGCCCTGATCATGATCACGGCGCTGCCCCTGACGGGCGTGATCACCATGAATGAGGCGCTGGCAGGATTTGCCGACCCCAACATCATCCTGATCGCCGCCCTGTTCGTGATCGGCGAAGGGTTGGTCCGCACAGGTGTCGCGCAGCGGCTGGGAGACTGGCTGGTGGCCAAGGCGGGGCGGAGCGAAGCGCGGCTGATCACGCTGCTGATGATTATCGTGGCTCTCGTCGGTTCGATCATGAGTTCGACCGGCGTGGTCGCCATCTTCATCCCGGTGGTGCTGCGCATTGCGGCCAATTCCGGCATCGCGCCGGGGCGCCTGATGATGCCGCTGTCGATGGCTGCGCTGATCAGCGGAATGATGACCCTGGTGGCCACTGCGCCCAATCTGGTTGTTCACGCCGAGTTGGTGAGGCGCGGGCATGAAGGATTTCATTTCTTCAGTTTCACCCCTTTCGGAATTCCGATCCTCATCCTGGCGGTGGGATACATGTTGTTCGCCCGGCGCTGGCTTGTGCGGGCGCCGAAATCTGGGGAGGCGCCGCCGGCCGCGCCCCCGGCACGCCCCCGCCTGTCCGACTGGGTCGAGGAATACCGTCTGGCAGGCCGCGAGCACCGCCTCCGGGTAAAGCCCGGCTCCCCGCTCGTGGGCCGGACGATCGGGGAAATGAACCTGCGCGGCGGCGCTGGCGCAAACATTCTGGCAATCGAGCGCGGCTGGCGATTCTCCCGGCGCCTGATCCAGCCGCGTGCCTCCAGCGAACTGAGCGCAGGGGACATCCTTCTGCTCGACCTCTCCGAGGGCGCACCGGAGATCGATGCGATCGCACGGGATTACGGGTTGGAGCGGCAGGTTCTGGCTGGCGCCTATTTTTCAGACCATGCCCAGGACATCGGCATGGCAGAGGTGATGGTACCTGATCCGTCGCCCCTCATCGGGCGAACGGTGATCGGTACGCGGTTCCGCTCCCGGCACGATGTCACCGTCATCGGCCTGAAGCGCGGGCGAGAAGCGGCCGAAGGCGATATCCTGAACACAGAGCTGGCGCTGGGCGATACATTGCTTGTCATCGGCCCGTGGCGGGCCATCCGGGCGCTCGATGATGCGCGGGAAATGATCGTCCTCAACCTGCCTGCAGAGTTCGAAGAGGCGCCGCCCGCAGCATCCCGTGCCCCTTATGCGCTGCTAAGCCTCGGAGTGATGATCGTCCTTATGGTCTGGGGCGTGATCCCGAATGTCCAGGCCGCGCTGATCGCCTGCCTGCTGATGGGTCTGTTCGCGTGCGTCAACCTGAACGCCGCCTACCGGTCTATCCACTGGCAGAGCCTGATTCTGATCGTGGGCATGCTGCCCTTCTCCATCGCATTGCAGCAGACCGGCGGGGTAGACCTCGCCGCCCAGGGCCTTCTCGCTGCCACGGGCGACGCCAGCCCGCGGATGGCGCTGGCAGCCATCTTCATCACCACTGCTGTGCTCAGCCTGTTCATTTCCAACACCGCTACGGCCGTGCTGATGGCGCCTGTCGCGCTGACGGTTGCCGACGCCCTCGGCGTGTCGCCCTATCCCTTCGCGATGACAGTAGCGCTCGCGGCATCGGCGGCGTTCATGACGCCGGTCTCTTCACCGGTAAACACACTGGTCGTGGGCCCCGGCAAATACACCTTCATGGACTTCGTCAGGGTGGGATCGCCCTTCGCCCTCGTCACGCTGGTGGTTTCGGTTGTCATGACGCCCTGGATCTTTCCATTCTGATCCAGGGCAGCCGGAGCGACATCAAGGGCAATCACGAATGAACGCAGACCGCCGTTCTTACGCGGCGCAGGCTTCAAAGGCAAAAAAGGGGGAAGAAGTGGCTCCGCGAGCAGGACTCGAACCTGCGACCGGGCGATTAACAGTCGCCTGCTCTACCAACTGAGCTATCGCGGAACAGCTGGAGACGGGGGAATAGCCAGACCGGCTTTCCGGTTCAAGAGGCAAATAGCGCCTTCTGCAGAAAATCACCTGCGAGAGGCTGCAGAATTGTGGATAGCTGCGCTCTGCCGGCAAACCTCACCCCGGAAAGAAAAGAGGCGGGAGACAAGCTCCCGCCGAAGGCGTTGGGTGATGGTGGGTGTCTCCAAGAGAAGACATGCCCAAATTCGCCCGAAATGGTTAATCCGGAGTAAACGATTTGCAATAAATGCGCAAAAACGCGTTCAGCATAACGCGTTGCCTGCCGGGGGATCAGATTGTTGCGGGAAAGTCGGTGGAGGCCCCACCCGGTTTGCGCGTTTCCCGCATAGTCAGACACTTAGCCTGTCTAACCCGCCGCATTTCAGCGCTATTTGCGGGTGCATTGCGGCGAATTTGGCGAACCTTTCACTTCCGGTGTAGCCGTGAGCCAATCACGATACACTCTCATTCCTTCGGCCGCGATTGCTGACGATAGGCTTACGCCAATCCAGCTCCGTGTGCTGCTCGCAATCGGCTCTTTCACATCGAAAGACCAAGAATGCTTTCCCAAGCAAAAAACGATTGCCGACCTGCTCGGCATTGCTCGCGAAACTGTGAACCGCGCCTGCGCCCGCCTGGTCGAATTGGGCTATGTCGCAGTAGAACATCAATATCGAGCCGACGGCGGCCAGAGAGAAAACCTCTACCGCGTTATCTTAGACCCGTGTGACCGTCCCGTCACACCCCCTGTGACCGCTAACGATCACACCCCCCGTGATCCTACGCGATCACACCCTAGAACGACCCATAAGAACAACCTTACATCAGAAGCTGACGCTTCTGATGTTGTCGACGCGCATGTTGAACCGGCGCCCGCTACCCCTGACCGGGCCCGTGAGCTTCGCCGTGCCGAAGAGGGCTTTCGGATGTTCGTTGTCGCATCCCAACGCCAGCCAAACTGGGCAACACCCACCGCCTTCAGCGACAGTCGCAAAGCGGCCCTGAAAGCTCGCATTCGCAAGATCGGCCTTGAGGGTTGGCAAACCGCAATCGAGCGAGCTGAGCAAAGTTCGTTCCTCACCGGCCGAACTGGTAAGCCGTTTTGTTTGGCCATCGACTGGCTGCTGAAGCCCGCCAATCTCACCAAAGTCATGGAAGGAAACTATGATGACCGCAGTCATTCAACACACCTTCGCGCCTCGCCAGCTTACAGCCCCAGCGCCCACACCCGAGGCCATGGAGCTCGCTCTAACCCGTTTGAACGACTTGAGCGCCAAATGGCGGGCGACACCGAAAGGTCGCCTATTGAGCCAGATCCTGCCGGAGGATCAGCGGACAGCCGCATTGTCGATGTTGAATTCTCTGTTGTCCCCAGGGACGCCGAGTGAGGTCTTGACCATCGTGAAGCGGTTGCTCGCCCACTATCCCGGCTACAACGCAGACAAGCCGGATAGCGTGGCACACGATTGGGTCCGAATGCTCCGCGATCAACCCTCTGCATCCATCTGGGCTTGCTACGAGCGCACAATTTGCCGACGCGGGCAGTTCGCGCCCTCGCTAGGTGACTTCCTGCAGGACGTGATCACCCACGCTGCAGGTGTCCGAATGGTTAAGGCAGCGGTCGAGGGCAGATGATGCTCCGAGTGGCCAATTCCGGCACCGTGGAGGCGGCCACATTAGGCCCTCATGGGTCCTTCCGGGGCCGGCACTTTACGGGTTGTCGAAGAGTGCGGGGCTTCATCTCACAGCGGAGCTAAATAATCTAAACTAAACAATGCACTGAGCCAAGCCATGTTCCCCAATCTCGACGCACCCGAGCAAACGCCAAGCGCAGTTTCGAAAGGCTACTTCGCCCGGATGTTGGGCATTTCACCTGGGCGGGTATCGCAGTTGATTGAGCAGGGCCTGCCTGTTCGGCTAGATGGCCGGATTGACGTTGATGACGGTCGCGAATGGTTCGAAGCAAACGTGAACCGCCGCGCCAGCGATCCTGACCCCGCTCCAGCGGCCCAAATGTCACAGCTGGCCGAGGCCCGCCTTGCCCGCGAGCGCGCACACAGCGAGCTGCTGCAGCAAAAAGCAGCCAAACAAGCCGGTCGCCTTGTCGATAGGGCGACAGTGGAGCGCGCGGCATTCGAACGCGCCAGAGCTGAGCGTGACGCCCATATCGGCTTTGCCGCCCGCGTGGCCCCTCGCATTGCCGCTGAGCTCGGCGTGGATACCAGGGCGCTGTTTGCTGCGCTCGATCGAGAGATGCGAGAGCACCTCAACAGGCTTGCCGACACGCCATTGGTCGACCTTCTTGATGAGGAAATCGAAGATGGCTGACGGCTGGGACACCTTTGATGTTGCATGGCGCTCAGGCCTCAGGCCAGAGCTGCAGATGAGTGTATCATCATGGGCGGACGCGCACCGCTTCCTTCCCTCGGCCAGCGCAGAGCCGGGACCGTGGAGCACTGACCGCGTGCCCTACATGCGCGAGATCATGGATTGCCTCTCGACCGGCTCGCCCTTCGAACGGGTCGTTTTCCAGAAGGGCGCCCAGCTCGGCGGCACCGAAGCCGGCTTAAACTGGATCGGCTACATCATTCACCAGGCGCCGGGCGTGGCGCTCCTGGTCATGCCATCGATCGATGTCGTGCGGCGCAACACCCGGACCCGTATCGACCCGCTCATTCAATCTTCGCCTGTGCTGGCTGAAAGGGTCGTGGCCCCTCGCTCGCGCGACCCCGGCAATACCGCCACTTCGAAACGCTTCATTGGCGGCGAGTTGGTCATGACGGGCGCAAACGCTGCATCTGCCCTGCGCTCGACGCCCGCCCGCTACCTCTTCCTGGACGAGGTCGATGGATACCCCAGCGACGTTGAAGGCGAAGGAGACCCTGTTTCGCTGGCCGTTAAACGCACGGCCACATTCGCCGGTAAACGCAAGATCTTCATGGTCTCGACCCCGACCATCCGCGACTTTTCCCGCATCGAGGCTGCCTATCTGGAAAGCGACCAGCGCCGCTATCAGGTCCCCTGCCCGCATTGCGGCGCCATGCAGACAATTGAGTGGGCACGCATCAAATGGCCAAGCGGTGAGCCCCTGAAAGCCTATCTTGAATGTGCCCATTGCGGCGACCCGATCGGGGAACACCACAAAGCCGCCATGCTGCGCGCCGGAGAATGGATCGCCACCGGCCAGGGCGACGGCCGCACCGCCGGTTTCCTGCTATCCTCGCTCTACTCCCCCTTTGAAACATGGGGCGAGATTGCCGTTGAGTTCCTAGCGTCCCGGCGCGACGTTTCCCGCCTAAAGACCTGGACGAATACCGCGCTCGCTGAGACTTGGGATGATGGGCAGACGCGGCTTGAACCTGAAAGCCTCGCTGCGCGTGCTGAAAATTGGGGAGACGCGCTCCCTGACGGCATTGCTGTAATCACCGCTGGGGTCGACGTTCAGGATGACAGGCTTGAAGTGGAGCTGGTTGGGTGGGGCGCTGGCGAAGAAAGCTGGAGCCTTGACTATATCGTGATACCTGGTTCGCCTGCTGATGCCGCGACTTGGGAAACCCTCGATGGCATTCTAGGTCGCCGCTACACACCGCCTCGCAATGCGCCCGCTCTTTCAGTAAGGGCATGCTGTATCGATAGCGGGGGGCACTACACCCCAACCGTGCTGGAATTCTGCGCAGCAAGATCAGCGCGCCGTGTTTGGGCCATCAAAGGCGCTTCCGGCGCCGGACGCCCGGCATGGCCCCGCAGGCCATCAAGAGCCAAAAAGGGCGGCCAGCCGCTTTTTGTGATCGGCGTTGATGGCATCAAAGATGTTTTCTATTCCCGTCTGGCGATCGATACAGCGGGTGAGGGCTATGTTCACTTCCCCACAGGTCGTGAGGGCGAATGGCTTTCACAGCTCACCGCTGAACGCTTGCACGCCCGTTGGCATAAAGGCCGCCAAATCCGTGAATGGCGTAAACGCGCCCAGGACAGGAACGAAGCGCTCGATTGCCGCGTGTATGCGATGGCCGCTCTGGAGGGGCTCAAATCGCTGGGGCTGAGGCTCAACGACGAGGCAAGGCTATTGCTGGACGCACCGCTACGCGGCCCGAGCGATCCAATCACCAGTGAATCACCAACGGCTCAACAGAAGCGAAGCGTCATTACTTCCCGCTGGATGAGCGGACATTGACAAGCCGAACACCGGGCTTGGGACCATAGAGGAATTCGACACCGGCCGCCTCTAAGGCCGCTTTCATTCGCGACAGAATGTCAGGATCTTCCGTGCGCCCGTTCTCAAAGTTGCTGACAGTGTTCCGGTGCGCATCGATTTTTTCGGCGAGGTCTTGGATGGACCAGCCCACGGCCGCGCGCCCTGCCCGAATATGCATGCTTGTCAGGGAGTCATTCATTCCGCATAACCAAACATGTGCATTTGCACACTCTTCAAATCTTCCAGAGAGAGAGGAAATACTATGACTCGCCAAGGATTGAACACCGTAGAACTCATGGATCAGTTGTTGGAGTGCCGAAACAAAATCGCACTTGCGACCATGGCGATCGATGGTTGGGATCGGCAAGGCAGCGCGCCGAAGCATGGCATCAGCGCCTTAAGCTTGATGATGGACGATATAGTTCATGAGATCGAAGACGCCGTGGAGACGCTAAAAAACCACGGCAAGCTCAGCGTAGAGCAGGCCACCAAAGAGAGCAAAGCGGCCTAACTAAACTCCTGAGGCGTTGCGTGTCTTGAAAGATCGGGCGAATCACCCGAAAAACTGGCAACGCCTCAGGACTTACCGCATGAACCAGCCAGATAATGATCTTGCATCTTATTCAGAGCTTCTGAGCGCGTTCCGGGTTCAGATTTTCAAAGCAGGTGATGCCGCCAAATTGCTTGGTGTGCCGCACGAAACTTTGGGGCACTGGCGCCGAACGCGGGCCTCTCAGCCTCAGAAGCGAGATAAGGGTTGGGCGCGGTATTCGGGGCGCGACTTAGCAAGTTTTGCTGTTATTCGCGATGCACAGCACATTGGTTACTCCCATGATTTAGCGAGAGAGTTTTCGGAGTTCGCAAATATTGCGATAGATGAACTCTCCGACTTTCTTTCTGATTACACGAAGACGCGCATCACGGACGCAGTTGCCGACGATTTCTGCCTGGTGGGCCTCTATCAACCTGTGGGTCTAGACGAGCCCTCGTTGTCTGAACGCCGAAAGGCTTGGGAAGAACAAGCGCCTTTCTCTGGTCCTCAAGTGCGGCTGTTTACCTCAAAAGAGGCGCTAGCCCGTCATGTCGCCAAGCCTCACTTGGCATCGCAAAACGGAATTCCCTTCTACTACACACCTACCATTCTCCGGCTGGTCCGGCGTTGGATGGTTAGCATGGCGGAAGAATGAATATGGCGTCCCTTGTAGTCCGCATTCGGAATAGTTTCTCCAGAATTCTTACGGGCCGCCGCTCCTACGACGCTGCTGGCGGTAGCGGCCGCTGGCCTATGTCTGCGCACCTTAGGGCGCCAGCCAGCCAGGCACATGCTGCAGCACGCTTAGTGAGCGCCCGCATCGGCTACCTGGTCGAGAATTCTCCGGCGCTGCGTGCAGTAGAGAACGCCTACACTTCCAATCTCGCCGGTGATGGCCCCTCCCTGCATCATCCGGACACGGCAATTGTCGCCGGCTGGAACCGCTTCTGGCACCTAGCGGATGCAGAAGGCGTGTCTGATCTCGCGGGCTTGCTGCGCCGCGCGGTGCAAAGCTGGGTCCGCACTGGTGAGGCTTTCTTCATTCTGGACACCACGGACGTTGGCGCGCTCGCGTTGCGCCTGGTCAGCCCCGAACAGATCGACCGGGACCGGAACGAAGATCTTGGCGACGGCGGAATGATCGTTCAGGGCATCGAAATCGACGCGTTCGGCCGCCGGGTCGCGTATTGGGTCCTGCCCACCCCGCCGGATGGCCCCTTCCCGATGGCCGGGCCTTCAGTCCGCATTCCGGCGGTTGATGTCGTTCACATCTACGATCCGCGCCACCCCGGTCAGATGCGCGGCGTCTCGCCGCTCACATCGATCGCGACCAGGGCGGTCGAGCTCGACCAGCTCGAAGACGCAATCCTGACAAAGGCGCGAGTGACCGCGCTTTTCGCCGGTTTCGTTCGCGATCCGTCCGGCGATGCCGGGTTCTCTCGTGGTTCGGAAGAAAGCCTCTCGCTTGAGCCGGGCGTTATCCGCGTCATTCCTGCGGACTCCGAAGTTACCTTCACCCCCCATGGAGATGCCAGCGCGCAGCCAGAGCTTGCGCGCTATATGATGCGTACCCTCGCGGCTGGCGCTGGCGTCCCCTATGAGCTTGTTTCGGGCGACCTCAGCCAGGTCAACTATTCGTCCGCCCGCCTCGGACTGATGGAGTTTCGTCGGCGGATGAAGGCACTTCAGAAGAGCCTGCTAGAGCATCAGGCCCTTCGCCCGATCTTCCGTCGCTGGGCCCTGCAGGAAATCCTCGCGGGCCGCCTTGAGGCCGATCCGGACAAACTACCCGAGCCTGTTTTCATGTGGCCCGGCTGGGATCCGATCAATCCGAAGGACGAAGTCGAGGCAGACATTGCAGCTATCGGCGCTCGCCTGAAAAGCCGATCAGAAGTGATAGCCGCTCGCGGGCGCGATCCTGAGGAAGTGCGCAGCGAAATCGACAACGACCCTCCTTCAATGTCGCCAGCGCTACCCCAGACGGAGCAAGCTCATGCTTAAGCGATCATCTGCCCAGAGACGAGCCCAGCCTTCGCGTGTCGTCAACCGCATGCGGCCAGTTGCCAATACCTACAATCCCCAGCTCCGCACCTTTGAAGTCATTTTGGCAACGGACGCGCCGGTTGATCGCGGCAACTTTTTCGAGGTGCTTGATGTTGCCGGAGCGAGTTGGCCAGAAAGCCTGCCGCTGCAGCTCGACCATGTTCTATCAGTCGAAAATACAATCGGCCGTGTCGAGAACATTCGTATCGAGAATGGACAGCTTGTCGGCCGCGCCCGGCTCTCGCAGGGTTCCGATCTCGACTGGTTGGCAAGCCGCATCGAAGACGGCACCATTACCTCTCTCAGCGTCGGCTACCGCGTTGCCCGCTGGCAGAACCGAAATGGCGAGCGAGGCAGCAAGCCGCTTCGAACCGCCATGTCGTGGACACTTGTTGAAGCATCTCTGGTTGTCGATCCGGCGGACCCGGCGGCGCGCATAAGAAGCAAAGGAAAAGTCATGGAAGACGAAGTAATCGAGACCGAAGACACTGCCACGGAAGCCGCGACCGAAACGGCCACCTCCGAAGATGTCGCCATCATCCGCCGGACAGCAGAAGCCCTCAATCTGGGTGCTGATGTTTTGAGCCGCAGCATGGACAGCGAAGAAGATCCCGGAACGGACAACGAAAGGGCTGCCGCCGTTGCTGCCCTTCGCCAGCGGACAGCCCCTGCGCGCCGGACGGCGACCCGCCACAATGCCGAAACGCTCGACAATCCGTCTGCGGTACGGCGTGCTATGACCGGCGCCATTGTTGCCAGGATGACCGGCGAGGAACCGCAAGGCGCGGCCCGTCAGCTCGCAGGCCTGGAGTGGGACGAAATGCACCGCTCCTACGCCCGGTCGATGGGCATTCAGACCACCGGCCTCAGCCGTGTTGATCTTTTCACCCGCCTGCTGGCGACCAGTGACATGCCGCAGATTGCCGGCGAGGCGGTAAACATGAATGTGCGCCGCGAGTATGAAGCTGCAGCGAGCCCTATCACCGCCCTGTTTGGCTCGCGCAGCCTTCAGGACTTCCGCCCGCAGAACGATGTGATTGTCGACTGGACCACGCTCAAGGTCGACCGCGTTGCGGAAACCGGTGAGTTCAAGACCTCTGCCGTCACCGATGACGGTGAGCCTGTCTTGCTCTACACTCTTGGCGGCATCACCTCCATCAGCCGGCAACTCTACATAAATGGAGCTGGCGCCCTCGCCAATCTCTCTGGATCGCAGGGACGGCGTCTCGCCGCAGATGAAGCTGATCGTGCGGTCGCATTCATCGAACAGGCCAGCCATGCGGGGCCCACGATGCGAGACGGAACGCCGGTGTTCCACGGCGACCGCAGCAACATCGCCACGCTGAATACCACCAGCCTTGCGACCATTGTTACCAGCCTCATGACCGCGCGCGCAGCCATGTCAAAGCGCAAGGGTCGCGGCAATGTTATTGTTGGCGTGTTCCCTGCCTACTGGATCGTAGCGCCTGAATTCGAGGAAACGGCGCTGAAAGCAGTGGCCACCGTCCAAGCATCAGCCATTGCTGATGTGAACCCGCTTGCCGGGAAGCTTCAGGTCGTTGTGGAGCCCCGGTTGTCCGCAACAGACAAGAGCTGGCTCAGCGCTAATCCATCGCAGATGGACGGCCTCGTGAAGGCAACCCTTGAGGGGCAGCCTGGTCCCATGACGGAAAGCCGCTGGGGCTTCGAAGTCGATGCCCTGCAATTCAAGATCCGGCATGATCTTGGCCACGCGTTCGTTGAATGGCGGGGCTGGACACGGCTCGATCACGCGGCGGTGCCCTGATGGCAAGCGTGGCGGAGTTAGAAGCACGGCTTGAAACCCTGAAAGCGGCGCGCGCTTCTGGGGTTCGGAAGGTCGAATATGACGGCAACAGTGTCGAATATCGATCGGACGCTGAGCTCCGCCGCGCCATTCAGGACCTCACCGAAGAACTCAGAACAGCACAAGGCGGTCAATCGCGGAAATCGTTGACCGTCCGCATGAAGAAAGGTTGGTAACATGAGAAATTTCATTCAGCCCGGCAACGCAATCACAGTCCCCTCGCCCAGGAACATCATTTCTGGCGAAGGCGTGTTGATCGATCGTTTGTTCGGCGTCGCGGGCGCTGACGCGGCCACTGGGCACGATTTGGTGCTTCACTGTGAAGGCGTCTATGAGCTCCCGAAGGCCACTTCGCAGGTCTTCACGCTCGGAAGTCGCGTGTATTGGGACGCGGCTGAGCGCGAATGCACAACAACAAGCGAAGCCAATTTTCTCATTGGAGTATGTGTTGAGGCCGCCGGCTCAGCCGCATCTTCTCTCCGCGTTCGCCTGACGGCCGTATTGAACTAGCGGGCTCAGGATGACGGCGCTGAGGCCCGCCGAACAACGAAAAGCGTCCTGGGCGCCCGCAACCGTTTCCCCTGCCTTCAAGGACGCACGGCCTACCCCTTCACTGCACGATGTGACCATGACCGCCAAAGCTAGATACCCCTCTCAAGCAAAAATTGCGCAAAGCCTCGCAGGTATCCAGCGTTGCGGCTTTCGCCCAATTGGCGTGGATCTTCACCCTGATGGTCGCATCACAGTTCAAATTAGCGATCAGCAAGCCGAACCGGTGCTGGCTGACGCCCCTAACCCGTGGGATATCGCGCTTGAGCAAGGTACGGATTAAAGGCCTTTCGAGCTATGTCGACAGACATGGCCGCCGCCGCTGGCGCTTTCGCCAGAGAGGCTATCAATGCCCTATGCCGGACCCGCAATCTCGCGAGTTCGCTGATGCCTACGCCGCCGCCCTCAGGGCTTCTGAAACAGGCGGCAACCGCAATTCACTTGCTCGCATCCCGGCGGGAACCATCCGGGCTCTTTCTGTCCACTATCTGCAGAGCCAGGAATTTCAGGCCCTCGCTGAGGCGACAAGAACACCTCGGCGCCGCATCATCGACAAGTTTGTTGATGAGTTCGGTAGCCTGCCTGCAGCCCGCCTAGAGCGCCAACACGTCACAAAATTGATCAGCAAGCGATCCGGCACCCCCGCGGCTGCAAACGAACTGCTGAAGGTCCTGCGTGTCATTTACAGCCACGGCCAGCGTCACGGCCTTGTATCGATCGATCCGACCCAAGGCATCCGGAAGGTCAAAGATCAATCGGAAGGTCATCGCACCTGGACCGACGACGAAATCGAACACTTCCGGAAATCGTACCCTTCCGGAACCCGAGAACGCCTAGCGCTGGAGCTATTCCTTTGCACCGGACAGAGGGTGAGCGACGTTACCCGAATGGGCCGCCAGCACCTGAAAGGCGGCGCCATATCAATTACTCAGCAAAAAACCGGCCAGCCGGTCGCGGTCCCCGTTCTGCCTGAGCTGCAGGCAGAAATAGATCGAATAGATCTCGGTCAGGCAATGTTCATCCTGACAGATCGAGGGGCGCCTTATGGTGTCAAATCCCTCTCACAGTGGTTTGTAGCCCGCACCAAAGCCTGCGGCCTACCAGATGGCCTTTCCCCTCATGGCCTCCGCAAAGCATGTGCACGACGCCTCGCTGAGGCCGGCTGCAGTCCACATGAAATCGCTGCCATCACTGGTCACAGAAGCCTCAGCGAAGTGGCGCGTTATTCACGTGCTGCAGACAGGCTGAAACTCGCCCGGCAAGCAATGCACAAGCTCAGCCCTGATATGGAACGGGAACAAAATTTGGCGAACCAAGAGGGCAGGTTAGCCAATTCTCACACCAACAACCTGAAAGGTAACGAAAAATGATTGATTGTGGAGGCCCCACCCGGAATCGAACCGGGGTGCACGGATTTGCAATCCGCTGCGTCACCACTCCGCCATAGGGCCTCAGGAGAAAGGCCCTCTAGCAGCGCTTGGGCGCGGAGACAATCGGCCTTTCATCACCTTTCACAGAAGAAGCATGTCGCGGCGATCCTGCGCATTGCGCGGCGCAGCCGCCGTGATACAGGGGGCATACCGATCCAGCGATTCAGAAACGGCGTTTTCAAGATGGACTTCGACCTTGCGCGCGAAATCATGGTGGACAGCCAGATCCGCCCGAATGATGTGACCGATCCGGCGATTGTGGCCGCCTTCCTGCGCACCCCGCGCGAGGAATTCGTCCCCAGCTCGCGCCGCTCCGTTGCCTATTCGGAGATGGAAATCGAAACCGCACCCGGCCGGTCCCTTTGGACGCCGCGCGATACGGCCAAGCTGATCAAGATGGCTCAGATCAAGCCGACAGATGTCGTGCTCGTGATTGCGGCAGGCTCTGGTTATGAAGCGGCGCTTATCAGCCACCTGGCTGACACGGTGATCGCGCTGGAAGACAAGGCGGGCCTCGTGGACGCGATGAGCACGCGCTTTGCCGAACTCGGCCTTGATCGCATTGCGCCGGTGGAAGGCAAGATGGCCGAGGGCCTGGCCGAACAGGCGCCATTTGATGTCATCTATGTCTGCGGCATGGTGGAAACCCTGCCGGAAGCATGGGGCGCGCAGCTTTCCGATGGGGGCCGCCTCGTGGCCGTTGTCGGCGATGACGGGCGCCTGGGCCGCGGCAAGGTTTTCACAAAGGCGGGAGACACCCTCTCCTCACGCGACGGCTTCGATGCCTGCCCGCCGCGCCTTGTGGAATTTGACCGCAAACCGGCCTTCACCTTCTGAAGACACCCTGCGTCCATATGTTTTGGTGAACAGCGTTCACCTTATTAAAAGAAAAGCTTATATACCCTGCTGACAGGACCAACAGGGTATTCATCATGCGTAAGCTCACGCCCCGGCTGCTGATCGGCACCAGCCTTCTTTCCTTCTTCATGGCGGCGCCGGCGCTCGCCGAAACCTTGCCGGAAGCGATTGCCTCGGCGTTTGCAACCAATCCGCAGCTGGAAATCGAGCGCTACCGCACGGATATCGCCCGGCAGAACCTGGTGGCCGCGCGCGGCGCAGGCAGGCCGACGGTGAACTTCACCGCCAGCGGCGGCTATGAATATACCGACACGACCAGCCCGTTTGCCTTCAATCTTGGCGACCGGCCGATTGCGACGGCGCAGCTGCAGGCTGTCCAGCCGATCTATACCGGCGGCAAGGTCTCCGCTGGCATTCGCCAGGCCGAAGCCGGCATCAGCTCGGCCGATCTCGGCTTTGCCGCTGCCCGTCAGGATCTGACGCTGCAGGTTGTCACCGCCTACATGGATGTGGTGCGCGACCGGGAAGCCGTCGCCATCCGCCGGAACAATGTCGAGGTCACTGCAGAGCAGGTGCGCGCCGCGCAGGACCGCTTCGATGTCGGCGTTGTCACCCGCACGGACGTGGCGCAGGCGCAGGCGCGGCTGGAAGGCGCCCGCGCGGCACTTGCTGGCGCTGAGGCAACCCTTCAAGCCAGCGAAGCCAACTATCAGTATCTGACCGGGCTTCGCCCTGGCGATCTGGCCCCGCCCCCGCCGGTGCCGCCGCTGCCGGCAACCCTCGAGACCGCGCTGGTGACAGCAATCAAGGACAACCCGACCATTGCCTCTGCCCGCGAAGATCTCCGCGCGGCCGAAGCCGCCGTTGATTCGGCCAGGGCCGATGGGCGCGCGCAGGTCAGCCTCGTCGGAACAGCCGGCGTGCAGGAAACTTTCGGCAATAACGACCAGCGCGATACCAGCGTGTCCGCTCTGGCGCAGGCTCGCATTCCGCTGCTCACTGGCGGTGTCGTGAAGGCCCAGACCGAGAGCGCCAAGCTGCGCCGGGAACAGGCGCGGCGGTTTGTGGACAATCTGGAAACGCAGGTGCGCGCGCAGGTCACCCAGGCCTGGTTCAGCTATGACGCCGCCCTGCGCTCGATCGAAGCCTCGCGCCGTCAGGTCGAAGCAGCAGAAATCGCCTACGAAGGGGCCCAGGAAGAACTCGCCGTGGGCGTGCGCTCGACGCTGGACGCCCTCGATCAGGAGCAGCAGCTGTTCGAAGCGCGCCTGGCACTGGTCGCCGCAGAAAGAGACGCGTATGTTGCGGCCCACAACCTGCTGCGCGCAACTGGCGCACTGGGCACTATTGGCTGATCCACTCGCCTCTCAGGCGTTAATAATGTCAAACGCTTGTTAACCCCGGCGGCCTAACGGTGGTATCAGACATTGTGATTCCGCCAGCGAGGGGCTGAGATGGCCAACGAAGCACATAAAGAGCCGACGATGGAGGAAATCCTCGCATCGATCCGCAAGATCATCGCAGATGATGGCCCTGCGCCCCCTGCCGGGCGGCCGGTTATGCGTGAGGTGACGGCCGAGCCGGCCAGCCGCCCGCATTTCTCCTACGATAACGATGCCGATGATCTTGGCATGTTCGAGGGAGACGACGCAGATCTCGCCGACGAGATTGCCGGTGAAGTCGCTGAAGAATTCACCACCGAGATCAAAGGCCCCGAATTCTCCTTCGAGGCGATTCTCGGTGCTTCGACCGCGCGGGAAGCCGCCGCGCCAGCCCCCGCCCCGCTGCCGGAACCGGAGCCTGAAATCGAGGCGCCCTTCCGCCCGGCCCCGAGACCTGCCCCCCGCGCCGCTCAACCCGCCCCTCAACCGGAGCCCAAAATGCCTGCCGCACCGCGCTATGCAAATGAGCCTCTGACTGACCCCAACACCGCCGAATCCGCCGCTGGCGCGCTCGGCAAGCTGATCTCCAAGATGGACCTTGGCAGCGACAACACGCTGGAAGGCCTGGTGCGCGAGCTGCTGAAGCCGATGGTCAAGGAATGGCTCGACGCCAACCTCGCCCGCATCGTCGAAGAGAAGGTAGAAGCTGAAGTACAGCGGATTGCCCGCATGGCGCGCTAGCCTCATCCCTCAAACTTGCTATAGGGAACGGCGCGCCTTTACCGGCGCGCTTTTCTTTTATGCCCTGCCCGCAAAGCCCACACGAAAACGATGCTTGATCAGAGATTTGACCCCGCCGAAGCCGAACCGAGGCTCTATAAAGCCTGGGAGGAAGCGGGTTGCTTCCATCCATCGGGCGATACCAGCGCCCAGGCCTATTCCATCGTCATTCCGCCGCCGAACGTTACCGGCGTGCTGCACATGGGCCATGCGCTCAACAACACGCTTCAGGATGTGCTGATCCGGTTTGAGCGGATGCGCGGCAAGAATGTGCTCTGGCAGCCGGGCACGGACCATGCCGGCATCGCCACGCAGATGGTGGTTGAGCGCCAGCTGGCCCAGGAAGGCAATCAGGACCGCCGCACAATGGGCCGCGAGGCCTTCCTTGAGCGCGTCTGGAAATGGAAAGAGCAGTCGGGCGGCGCCATCACCGGCCAGCTCAAACGCCTCGGCGCCTCCTGCGACTGGAGCCGCGAGCGCTTCACCATGGATGAGGGCCTCTCCAAGGCCGTCACCAAGGTGTTCGTCGAGCTTTACCGCAAGGGCCTGCTCTACCGCGACAAGCGCCTCGTGAACTGGGACCCGCATTTCCAGACGGCGATCTCCGATCTGGAAGTCGAGCAGAAGGAAGTCGACGGCCATTACTGGCACCTGCGCTATCCGCTGGCTGATGGCGTCACCTATGAACATCCGGTCAAGGATGAAGACGGCAATCCGGCCGGCACCGAGACACGCAACTATATCGTCGTGGCCACCTCGCGGCCCGAAACCATGCTGGGCGACACTGGCGTGGCCGTTCACCCGGACGATGAGCGCTACAAGAGCCTCGTCGGCAGGTTCGTTGAACTGCCCATCGTTGGCCGCCGCGTGCCGATCGTGGCGGATGAATACGCCAACCCGGAAAAAGGTTCCGGCGCCGTGAAGATCACCCCGGCGCACGACTTCAACGACTTTGAAGTCGGCAAGCGCGCGGGCCACACGCCGCTGAATATTCTCAACGCCGTTGCCGCGATTGTCAGCGGCGCCGAAGCCGATGCAGCCGGCATTCCGGAAGATTTCCGCGGGCTCGACCGTTTCAAGGCACGCGACAAGGTCGTCGAGGCGTTCGAGGCGCTGGAACTCCTGGAACGGATCGAAAAGCTGAAGATCGAGCAGCCTTTCGGCGACCGCTCGGGTGTGGTTATCGAGCCTTGGCTCACAGATCAGTGGTATGTCGATGCCGGCACGCTGGCCAAGCCTGCCCGCAAGGCCGTTGAAGATGGCCTCACCCGTTTCGTGCCCGAGAACTGGACGAAGACCTATTACAACTGGATGGACAACATCCAGCCCTGGTGCGTGAGCCGCCAGCTCTGGTGGGGGCACCGGATTCCGGCGTGGTATGATGAAGACGGCAATTGCTTTGTTGCCAACTCTGAAGAAGAGGCGCAGCTGGCAGCTGGACCAGGCAAGAAGCTGGTTCAGGACGAAGACGTCCTGGATACCTGGTTCTCCTCCGCCCTCTGGCCCTTCTCAACGCAGGGCTGGCCGGAAGAAACGGATGCGCTGAAAGCCTATTACCCAACCGCCACGCTGGTCACCGCTTTTGACATCATCTTCTTCTGGGTGGCCCGGATGATGATGATGGGCATCGAGTTCACCGGTCAGGTTCCGTTCAAGGACGTTTACATCCACGCCCTCGTCCTCGACGAGAAGGGCCAGAAGATGTCAAAGTCCAAGGGCAACGTCATGGACCCGCTGGACCTCATCAACGAATATGGCGCCGACGCCCTGCGCTTTGCGATGAGCCGCCTGGCAGGCCAGGGCCGCAATATCCGCCTGTCCAAACAGGTGGTGGAAGGCAACCGCAACTTCTCGACCAAGCTCTGGAACGCCGTGCGCTTTGCCGAGATGAACGAGTGCGGCGCGCCGGGCGAAATTGATCCGTCCACCATCGAACGCCCCGTCAACCGCTGGATTCTCAGCGAGCTTTCCGCCTGCGTGGAAGACGTGACGCGCGGCCTTGAGGAATACCGCTTCAATGAAGCCGCCGGCGCGCTTTACCGGTTCATCTGGAATACGCTCTGCGACTGGTATCTGGAGCTGATCAAGCCGCTCCTCGCAGGCATGGATGACGGCGCCAAGCGCGAGACGCGCATGGTCTGCGGTTATGTGATCGACGAGGCGCTGAAACTGCTCCATCCTTTCATGCCCTTCATCACCGAAGAACTCTGGGAACGCCGCGCGCCTGGCCGGGCAAGCGATCAGGGCTTCCTGATGCTGCAGACCTGGCCGAAGGCCACCGGCTGGCGCGACAATGCTGCCGCTGAGGAGATCACCTGGCTGATCGACCTGATCACCGAAATCCGCTCCCTGCGGAACGATCTCGGCGTGCCGGCCGGCGCCAAGGTGCCGCTCGCCATCGTGAACGCGTCGACGGCAGATCTGATGCGCGTTGGCGCGCATGAGGAAATCCTCCGCCGGATGGCCCGCGTGGATGATCTGACATTGCCGAACGAAATGCCGTCCGGCGCCGTTTCGGCCGTGGTCGGATCAACCGTTGCCGCCCTCAGCATCGCGGATCTGATCGACGTGTCCGAAGCGCGCAAGCGTCTCGACAAGGAAATCGCCACGCTGGACAAGGACATCACCAGCACCGAAAAGAAACTCGGCAATGCAGACTTTGTGGCCAAGGCGCCCGAAGAGATTGTCGAAGAAAACCGCGAGCGTATCCGCGACTGGACCGCGCGCCGGGAGAAGCTGAGAGCCGCCCGCAAGAGCCTTGAAGGGATCTGAAAATGAAGACACTGACGCAGCTCGCATTCGCCCTCGAAGGATTGATCGTGACCGCCTGCGCCAGTGTCTCCGCCGAGCCTGCCCCTGCCCCGCAAGCGGCACCTGAATGGCGTCTCGTGATCCATGGCGGGGCGGGCGTCATCCTTCCGGGCAGCATGACGCCCGAACTGGAAGCCGCTTACATCGCCGCCCTGAATGTCTCGCTTGAGGCAGGCGCAAAGGTGCTGCGCGAAGGCGGCAGCGCGCTCGACGCGGTCGAAGCCGCCGTGCTGACGATGGAGGACGACGCCCTCTTCAATGCCGGCCATGGCGCGGTGTTCACCGCCGCAGGCACCCATGAACTCGACGCCGCCATCATGGACGGGCGCGACCGCAATGCTGGCGCCGTAGCGGGCGTGACGCGCGTGAAGAACCCCATCAAAGCCGCCCGCGCCGTGATGGAAAAGTCCGAACACGTCATGTTCGCGGCCACCGGCGCAGATGCGTTTGCGCAGGATCAGGGCCTGGAAATGGTGGACAACAGCTATTTCGACACTGACCGACGCCGCGAGGCGCTGGAGCGCGTCCTGCAGGAACGCGCCCGTACCGCCGCTGACCGTCACGGCACGGTCGGCGCCGTCGCCATCGACGCGAAGGGCGACCTCGCCGCAGCCACCACCACCGGCGGCATGACCGCGAAAGCCGTCGGCCGTGTGGGCGATACCCCGCTGATCGGCGCGGCCACCTATGCCGAAAACGGCGTCTGCGCCGTCTCCGCCACCGGCCATGGTGAGTATTTCATTCGCGTCGCCGTCGCCAAGACGATCTGTGACCGCGTGAAGCTGACAGGAGAAGACGTGAAAGCTGCCGCCGGCGCCGCGCTGGATGAAGTTGCCGCGCTCGGCGGTGATGGCGGCGTCATCGTGATCGGCGGCGATGGCGACTATGGCTTCGTCTTCAACTCTGCGGGCATGTATCGCGGCTGGATCGATGCCTCAGGTTCGGGCACCGCGATCTACGGCCAGAGCGATGACGACTGACGCACCCGCCCCTGCCCTCACGGTTCGGGATGCGGTGCCTGGCGATCTGTCCGCGCTGGCCGCGCTGTCGCGGAAGACCTTCACGGACAAGTTCGGGCACCTCTACCGCCCCGAAGACCTCGCGACCTTTCTCGAAGAGTTCCACGGGCCCGCGACCTATGCGGCTTATCTCGCCGATCCGCGCAATCTGATCCGCGTGGCGGGGACTGAAACAGGCGCGCTGGCGGCCTATCTGCTCTGCAGCCCGCTGTCTCTGCCTGCTGAAAATGCCCGGCCGGGCGCGGTGGAGCTGAAGCGCCTCTATGTCGACACGCCCCTGCAAGGGCGCGGCCTCGGTTCGCGCTTTGTGAGCGAGGCCCTCGCCTGGGCCCGCGCCCAGGGCGCGCCGGAAATCTATCTCAGCGTCTATTCGGAAAATGTAGGGGCCCAGCGCCTCTATGCCCGCTATGGCTGGGAAAAGGTGGGAGAGTTCATCTTCCCGGTCGGGCGCCACGAAGATCTCGAATTCCTGCTGAGGCTGGCGCTCTGACCCTGGAATCGGGGCCTTTCAGCCCCGGCCAACTCGCCCTAGACTTGACCGCGCAATCGACAGTTCGGGACAACTGGCATGACGGATACCTCACTCTCCCCGGAACCCTCCGCAGGCAACCAGGCCATCCGGCAGGCGCTTGCAGGTCTGCCCAGGGAGTTTCAGGGCTTCGATCAGATCTTCGAGGAACGCATCCGCCCCGCGCTGCTGGCGCGCGAAGAAGAGCGGATAAAAGTCACCAGGCGCGCCATCCAGCTACGCTGGATCGCCGGAGGTGTGATCGCTGCGGGTCTGGCGGTAGCTTTCCTGACGCAGATGCTCTGGATCGCCATTGTCGCCGGGTTCATCGGCATCATCGTCTTTGCCGCCGGCGAGCATGGCGTCACCCAGCTTGCCAGGGAAGCAAAAGACCTGATCGTGGTGCCGATTGCCGAACAGTTTGGCTTGAGCTTCACAGCCGCGCCCGGCGCTGTCCAGTCGATCTACCGCCACAAGGAAGTCGGCGTCGTCCCCGGCTGGGACCGCTCAAAGTATGAGGACTATATCACCGGCGTGCGCCGCGAGGTGAATTTCGAACTGTTCGAAGCCCATCTTGAAGAAAAGCGCACCACGACAGACTCCAAAGGCCGCACACGGACAACCTGGGTCACGGTGTTCAAGGGCCAGTGCCTGCGCCTCGACTTCCACAAGACCTTCTACGGACGAACGCTGGTGACGCGGGATGCCGGTTTCTTCAACCGCTTCGGCGGCGGCAAAGGCATGCAGCGCGCGGGCCTGGAAGATCCGACCTTTGAAAAGATATTCGAAGTCTACACCACAGACCAGGTTGAAAGCCGCTACCTGCTCACTCCGGATGTGATGCAGAAACTCGTGGATCTCGAACATGTGTTCAAGGGTGGCAAGCTGAAAGCCTGTTTTGACGGCGGCGAAGTGCTGATCACCGTGCAGGGCGGGAACCTGTTCGAGCCCGGCAGCATGTTCAAGCCGCTCGACAGCGCAGACCGCGTGCGCGAACTTCTGGAAGACTTCAACGCCGTCTTCAACATTATTGATGAAATCACGGCCGGCCGTATCCGGGTGGATCAGAACCACGCCTGAAATGCGGCGGTGAAGTGGCAGACCCGTTCAGGCTCGCTTCATCGCCGCCCCGGATAATCAGCCCGATTGCAAGGAGTTCCCGATGCCCTTTTTCCGCCCCGCGCTTCTGGCCGCGCTGATGGTTGCCGGCCCCGTGGCGGCTGCTCAAGCCAATGGCGCGTCCGACATGCAGGCCTGCAAGGCGATGGCTGCGACGCTCACTCCCAAGCAGGCCGAAATCGCAGAGCTGACCGCCTTGCGGGATGAGGCTGCCGAAACCGTGGAAACCACTGGCGAGGCCTGGGAGGATATCGAGATCCACCGCCGCGCCTCCGCCGGCCATGCCGCCGCTGCCGACACCGCGAAGGCCGCCTATGACGAGGCAAAAAAGCGCCTTGCCCGGCATGAACTCGCGCTGCAGGCCAGCGTTCGCCAGTACAATGACGATGTCGCCGCCTTCAACAGCCGCTGCACGAAGAAATAGATTTCCGGCGCTGCCGCCAGAGCGAACAAGGCCGGGCTCAACACCCGGCCTTGCTGTTTAGGGCGTCACGATCTCGAAAGGCGGGCCGGTATCGGCCGGATCGAAGACGGACATCAGCGCGGCCGTCGCGCCCGGATCGCCTTCCACCTTCATGATCCCCGCTTCCATCAGGGCCGCTGCCGTCTGCCCGGCAAACAACATGGCGAGGAAGGCCGGGCGCGGAATGATGACCGTTGCCTCCACGGGGCCCGCAACGCCTTCCTCATGGATCAGAACGGAATTGCGGATGGAAACACGCCGTGCCTCGCCCCGGTCGGGGAAAACAAATGCCACAGACGTGGCAATGCCCTCTGCCTTCACCGGATCAACCCGGATTGCCAGCATGTCGAACACCTGAGGCGTGCTGATCGCCCCGATCATGTCCGGGGAAACGGTCGTGATCTGACGATCGGTCGGGGCTTCTCGCGCCTCGGCGGCGCCCGTCAGATACATGTTCCGCCACAGGGATCCTTCGGCCTGGTATCCCATCTGCTCGAAGGCTTTTGCCAGCAATTCGCGCGCTTTCATATTGGTATCGTCCGCAAATACGATATGGCTCGCCACCTGAGCCGCCCAGCGATAGTCGCCGCCATCATAGGCCTTCTGCGCCACTTTCAGCGCCTTTTTCGCCCCGCCCATCGCCGCTACATAGCGCTTGCCGGCCTCTTCCGGCGGCCAGGGATTGAGATTGGCCGGGTTGCCATCATACCAGCCAAGATAGCGCTGATAGACCGCCTTGGAGTTGTGGGACATCGTGCCGTAATAGCCGCGATTGTACCATTTGCGCGCCAGGCTCTCCGGCAGGGCAATGACCTCGGCAATCTCGCTGGCCACATAGCCCTTGTTCATCAGGCGGATGGTCTGGTCATGCAGGTATTTGTACGCGTCCCGGTGATGCGCCATGTACTCGGTAATCTCCGCCTGCCCCCAGCGCGGCCAGCCATGAGACACGAACATCACATCGGTCTTGTCAGCATAGAGGGCGATGGACTCGGTCAGATAGTCCGCCCACGCCTTGGCGTCGCGCACCAGCGCGCCGCGCGGCGGAAGCACATTGTGCATCGTCGCATTGGCATTCTCCGCCAGGCAAAGCGCGCGCAGATGCGGAATGTAGAAGTTCATCTCGGCGGGCGCTTCGGTTCCGGGTGTCAGCTGGAATTCGATGGCAATGCCGTCAATCACCATCGTCTCGCCGGTCTGCGTGACCGAATGGGTCGGCGCGATCAGGCTGATCGTGCCGCGCGGAATGCCGGTGCCGATGCCTGCGCCGCCTTGTCCTGCTGGGCCAGGCTCCAGCCGCGAGCCGAACTGGAAATTCGCCCGCCGGCTCATGGCCGGGCCAGCAATCAGGTTTTCGCTGACGGCATGTTCCATAAAGCCTTCCGGCGCGATGATCTGAACCTTACCGGCCTCGACATCCTCTACCGAGGCAATCCCCTTCACGCCGCCAAAATGGTCGCCATGGCTGTGAGTATAGATCACCGCATGGATCGGCTTGTCGCCCAGATGCTGCTTCACAAGCTCAAAAGCCGCCGCCGCCGATTCGGTCACCGTCAGCGGATCAACGATAATGTAGCCCGTCTCGCCCTGAAGGATGCTCATCACCGAAATGTCGAAACCGCGCACCTGCCAGAGGCCGGGCGTCACCTCATAAAGGCCATGTTGCTTCAGCAGGCCCAGATGCCGCCAGAGGCTCGGGTTCATCGTCTCGGCAACCGGGCCGTCGGTAAAATCATAAGCGCTGAGGTCAAACACCTTCTCGCCATTCGCGCCGAGGATCACCGGGTCTTCCCGCGTCGCCACGAAGCCGCGCGCAGCAAGCTCGGCCTCGGAATTATCCTCCCAGGGAAGCCCCTCAGCGAAGGCCTTGTTGGCATTGATCGTGGCCTGGGTGGCCTTCGCCGGCTCCGCCACCGCGCCCAGCGCAGGAACCAGCAAGGCCGCTAGGCCTGCAACAAGATGACGGCGCATGTGTCTCTCCCCGGAATGTATGCGATGCCTCTTGACACGCCTTATGCAACATCTGCTATCGCCCGAAAGCGGCGTTGCCAAGTCCGGTATTCACCGTGTCTGCAGGATCAGGCTGTGGAGCGCCGCCACGGTATCGGCTTCCGCGGCGGGCTTGTCCCAGCGGATGCGGCTTATCCGGGGAAAGCGCATCGCCAGCCCGGATTTGTGCCGGGGGCTCGCCCCGATGGAATCAAACGCCACCTCCAGCACCAGTTCCTTGCGCACCTCCAGCACCGGCCCATAGCGCCCTGTAATGTTCCCGCGCACGAACTTGTCGAGCCGCACCAGTTCCTCGTCGGTAAAGCCGGAATAAGCCTTCCCGACCGGCACCAGCTCGCCCGCCTCTGTCCAGCATCCAAAGGTGTAGTCAGAATAGAAGGAGGATCGTTTGCCCGATCCCCGCTGCGCATACATCAACACGCAGTCTGCCGTATACGGATCACGCTTCCATTTGTACCACAGACCGGAAATGCGCCCCGCCATGTAGGGGCTGTCCCGGCGCTTCAGCATGACGCCTTCAATCGCTGGCGCTGGCGGCTGCCGTCGCATAGCCTCCAGCATCACAGCGTCTGTCGCCGGCACCAGCGGCGATAGATCAAACCGTTCCCTCGGCAAGCGCTGCACAAATGCCTCCAGAATGCTGCGCCGCTCCGTCCAGCTATGCGGGCGCAAATCGCCGCCCTCATGCTCCAAGAGATCGTACACTCGGATAAAAGCGGGTGAGCCTTCCAGCAGGCTGCGCGGAGGCGCCTTGCGCCCGAGGCGTTTCTGCAACTCTGAGAAACTCGCCGTTCGATAGGGCGCGTCCTCATCCGCCACAAGCAGTTCGCCGTCCAATGCCGTGCCGGGCGGGATCGCTCCGGTAAACTCCGGAAAGGCATCTGAAATGTCCTCCCCGCCCCGGCTGTAGAGGCGTGCTTCGCCCTTCGCCCGCGCCAGCTGCACCCGGATACCGTCCCATTTCCATTCGGTGGCGAAGTCCCGCAGATCCGGCGGCGCGCCCTCCACAGGCAGAGACAGCATGAACGGGCGAAACCGCACCGCCGCGCTCACATCCGGCGCAGGCCCGGCCCCCGTGGCCCAGGCGAAGAGATCGTCATGCGGCGGCGCGCTTGCATGCCAATACTCCTCCACATCCGCGAGCGACACACCAAACGCCTCGGCAAAGGCTGTCTTCGCGAGCCGCTCGGATATGCCGATGCGGAAATTCCCCAGCGCCAGCTTCAACAGCGCAAATCGCTCCTCCGCCGTACACTGATCAAGCCAGCACGCGAGCAGCGCAGGCGCATCGCCGCGCCGCGCCTCCTTCAGCGCCGTCACCACACCCCGCAAGGTCAGCGGCGCTGCCGCCCGCCCTTCCTGCACCGGCCAGATCAGCGCCACCGTTTCGGCAGTATCGCCCACAAACTCCCGGCTGAGGCGCAGCAGCTCCTCGTCCACCCGTTCTGCCGCCATTTTCCTCACCACACTGGAGGTCAGTTGCGGCAGATCCAGCGAGCCGCCCAGCGCCGCCAGGGCCCAGCCCCGGTCCTGCGGGTCAGCCTCCCGCAGATAGCGCGCAATCAGGCTCAGCTTCTCATTGCGCGAGCGCGTGATGATCAACCGGTCCAGCAGACGGGCAAAATCGGCAATCATGCCTCGCCCTCATCCGTCCGCCCGACCATATGCAGCGCCCGCGCGCGGATCTGGTTAAGCTCGCACCAGCGCAAGAGGCCCGCCTCACTGCCATGCGTCACCCACACTTCGGAAGGTGCCACTTCGCGGATCGTCTGCGTCAGCTCCGCCCAGTCAGCATGGTCGGAGATCACCAGCGGCAGGTCGATATTGTTCTGCCGCACCCGCTGGCGCACCTGCAGCCAGCCTGACGCCATCGCCAGCACAGGATCGGGCAGCCGCCGCGTCCAGCGATCGCGCAGCGCGCTCGGCGGCGCCACCACCACATGTCCCGCCATCTCCTTTGCCGCTGCCCCGGTGGCCGGGCGCAGCTCGCCCAGCGCCACCCCATGCGCCTCATACAGCGCGCAGAGCTTCTCCATCGCCCCATGCAGATAAACCGGCCGGTCATACCCCGCCTCGCGCAGATGGCAGATCACCCGCTGCGCCTTGCCTAGTGCATACGCGCCTATCAGAACGCTGCGCTCCGGTGCCTCGGCCAGCCGCTCGATCACCTTGGCAACCTCGCCCGCCGCCGGCGGATGCCGGAACACCGGCAGGCCAAATGTCGCCTCCGTGATCAGCACATCACACGCCACTGGCACGAAGGGCCGGCAGGTCGGATCGCGTGCCCGCTTGAAATCTCCGGTCACGATCACGCGCTCGCCGCCCCGCTCCAGCAACACCTGCGCCGAGCCCAGCACATGGCCCGCCGGATAGAGCGTTGCCCGCACATCTCCGATTTCCACTGTCTCGCCATACGCCACGGCCCAGCCCGGCGTTGGCCCATAGCGCGCCTCCATGATCGCCAGCGTCTCCGGCGTGGCAATCACGCGGCCATGGCCAGAGCGCGCATGATCCGCATGGCCATGCGTCACGATCGCCAATGGCCTCGGCAGCGACGGGTCCACAAATGCGGCCCCGCCCGCCACCTCAATCCCGCCCGCGCCGGGCTTTATCCAGTCGATTGGCAATCTCATCCTCACCGTCAAACGCGCCGCCGCGCGTGAAGGTTCAATCTGGCCTCTTCCATCCCGCTGGCAAGCCCGTCACAGGAATCAATTGACGCGATGCGTGCCATAATGTCAGATGGACGCAACGATAAGATGAGGGAGGGTTTCATCATGAGGCGCAGGCTACTGGCTGCCTTGACTATCCTTGTGGCCACCGCGCTGCCGGTCTCGGCGCAGGTACCTGAGAAAAAGCCCAACTTCGTGGTGATGGTGATCGATGACGCCGCCCTGATGGATCTCGGCATCTATGGCGGCGAAGCGGCTACCCCGAACATTGACGCCCTCGCCACCTCCGGCGCCATGTTCACGCAGTATCGCTCCTCCCCCCTCTGCTCGCCCTCCCGCGCCATGCTGCTTACCGGGGTCGACAATCACCGGACCGGTATCTCCACCATCCCGGAAGTCTTGCCTCCCGAACATGTCGGCAAGCCCGGCTACTCCATGCGTCTGGAACCCGGCGTCACCACGCTGGCCGCGCGCCTGAAGCCGCTGGGATACCGCACCCTGATGACCGGCAAGTGGCACCTCGGTAGCGGCCATGGCGACTTGCCGGACAGTCATGGCTTTGACCGCTCTTTCGCGCTCGATGCGTCGGGGGCGGACAATTGGGAAGACAAGTCCTATATGCCCTTCTACGCCGATGCGCCGTGGTATGAGGATGGCCAGCCCGCCTCCCTGCCGGAAGATTTCTACTCTTCCACCTTCATCGTCGACAAGATGATCGACTATATGCGCGAAGGTGACAGCACCGCGCCTTTTCTGGCCTATCTGAGTTTCCAGGCGGTCCATATCCCCGTTCAGGCCCCGCCCGAGTTCACCGCCAATTATCTGGAGACCTATCGCGATGGCTGGGAAGCGCTGCAGACGCGGCGCTGGCAACGCGCCCAGGAACTCGGCCTCGTCCCCGCCGGCGCGGCGCAGCCCGCCCTGCACCCCAACCTGCGCAAATGGGACGACCTCTCACAAGACCAGCAGCGCCTCTTTGCCGCCCGTATGGCCGTCAATGCCGGCATGCTGGAAGCGATGGACCATCATGTCGGCCGTTTCATCGCGCATCTGAAAGCCACTGGCGAGTTCGAGAACACCATCTTCGTCATCACGTCAGACAACGGCCCGGAGCCCTCCACGGCAGAAGACCCGCGCTTCGGCCCCTGGCTCGCCGCCAATGGCTATCATATCGGCATCGACCGTATCGGCGAGAAAGGCAGCTATGGCTTCATCGGGCCGGAATTTGCCAGCGCCGCCTCCTCGCCCAGCTATCTCTTCAAATTCTACGTTTCCGAAGGCGGCCTGCGCGTACCGCTCATCATGTCCGGCCCCGGAATATCGCCCGGCCGCGTGGATGCCTTCGCGATTGTCACCGATGTGGCGCCCACCCTGCTGGAAATGGCAGACGCTGGCCCCGCCCCGGAAGGCAGCGTTTCCATCGACGGACGCAGCCTCATGCCCCTCCTCTCCGGCGCCGCTGCGGCGGTCTACTCGGAAGACGACGCCGTCGGCATCGAAGTCTCCGGCAACGCCGCGCTCTATAAAGGCCCCTGGAAGATCGTCCGCAATCTCCAGCCCTGGGGCGATGGCAATTGGCGCCTCTTCAACCTCGAAACCGATCCCGGCGAGACCCAGGATCTGAGCGCAGACCATCCGGAAATCTTCGAGCAGCTTCAGGCAGACTACGCCGCCTATGCAGACCGGGTCGGCGTGCTGGAAGTGCCGGCCGGCTACAATTCCGTCACCCAGGTGGAAAAGAACATGACCGCCGCCGTGCTCAAGCGGAATATGCCGAAGATCATTACCTTCGGCATTATCGGCCTTCTGCTGCTCGGCTGCCTCATCTGGCTACTCCTCAAACTTCTCCGCAAACGGAAAAAGGGAGCCTGATCCCATGCTGCGCAAGATCCTCACCGGGCTCGCCGTTCTGATCATTGGCGCCGGCGCGCTCGCCTTCTTCAACCGCAAGGAAATCATCCTCTATCTCGTCACGCGCTCGGAGCGGCCGGAGATTGCGCCCAACCGCCCCATCCTGTGGATGAAAGGTCCGGAAACAGCCGCGCAGCCGCCCGCAGAGCGCCCGCCCAACATCATCTTCATCCTCGCTGATGATCTCGGCATCAACGACATCTCCACCTTTGGCGGCGGCGTCGCAGGCGGGCGTGTCCCCACCCCGAATATCGACCGGCTGGCCGCCGACGGCGCTCTCTTCTCCACCGCCTATTCCGGCACCGGCACCTGCGCGCCGTCCCGCGCCATGCTGATGACGGGCCGCTATCCCACCCGCACAGGCTTTGAATATACCCCCACCCCGCCCGGCATGTCCCGCATCGTGCCGATGTTCGCCAACGACATGCGCACAGGCCTGCCGCCTACGGAGCATGTGAAGGAAAACGAAAAGATCATGCCTCCCTTCGCCGAGCAGGGTCTGCCCAGCGAAGAGGTCACCATCGCCGAAGTCCTCAAGGCGCGCGGCTATCACACCGTCCATATCGGCAAATGGCACCTTGGCAACGCCTCCCCCTTCAAGCCAAACGATCAGGGCTTCGATGAAAGCCTGGACATGGCCAGCGGCATGTTCCTGCCCCCCGGCGATCCGCGCGGGGTGGATGCAAGGCTAGACTTTGACCCCATCGACAAATTCCTCTGGGCACGGATGCAGTTCGCTGCCAGCTATAATGGCAGCGACTGGTTCGAGCCGGGCGGCTATCTCACCGATTACTGGACCGACGAGTCCCTGAAAGTGATTGAAGCCAACCGGAACCGGCCCTTCTTCCTCTATCTTGCCCATTGGGGCGTTCACACGCCGCTCCAGGCCACGAAGGAAGACTATGAAGCCGTCGGCGACATCGAGCCCCATCGCCTGCGCGTCTACGCCGCCATGCTCCGCGCCGTGGATCGCAGCGTCGGCCGCATCATGGAGAAGTTGGAGGAAGAAGGCCTCGCGGACAACACCATCATCGTCTTTTCCAGCGACAATGGCGCTGCCGGCTATATCGGCATTCCGGAGGTCAACGCGCCCTATCGCGGCTGGAAGATCACCCTGTTTGAAGGCGGCATCCGCGTGCCCCTCTTCATGAAATGGCCCGCCGCCATCCAGCCCGGCACGGTCGTCGATGAACCCGTCGCGCATGTCGACATGATGCCCACCCTCGCTGCCGTCGCGGGCGCGCCGCTCCCCGCCGGCGTCGAGATCGACGGGCAGAACATCCTGCCGCTCGCCACCGGCAATGGCGAGTTCGCACGCCCCGGCGATGCCATCTTCTGGTCCAGCGGCTATTACAGGGTCGTACGCGCCGGCGGCTGGAAACTCCAGGTCAATGGCCGCCAGAACAAATCCTGGCTGTTTGACCTGAAGAGCGACCCCACCGAGCAGACTAACCTTGCCGCCTCGGAGCCGGAAAAACTCGCCGAACTGCAGGCCCTGATCGACGCTCACTGGAAAGACGCCCGCCAGCCGCTCTATCCGTACACAATCGAAAGTCCCATCAAGATCGACCACACCCTGGCCGATCCCTATGTCGAAGGCGAAGAATACATCTACTGGCCGAACTGAGCGCCGCCTAGTCGGCTTCCATATCCTTCACGATCCGGAAGCCGATATGGTTGGATGAGAAATCCACCTCCTGCGGATGGCGCGCGGCCGGGCGATACCGGCGGCAGAAATTGTCGGCGCAGAGATAGCTGCCGCCCTTGATCGTATTGTTGCCCGGCGCAAACGGCGTATCCGTCCACTCCCAGACATTGCCGATCATGTCATAGAGCCCAAGCCGGTCTGCCGGGAAACAGCCCACCGGCGCAGCGCCCGCAAAGCCGTCATCCCCGGCATTCGCCACCGGGAAGATGCCCTGCCAGGTATTTGCCCTCGGCTTGCCCTCATCGGTAAACGCGCCGGACGTGTCCCGTTCCGGGTCCGGCAGGCCGAGGCGCGCGGCATGCTCCCATTCCTCTTCGCTGGGAATGCGACCGCCCGCCCAGGCCGCATAGGCCATCGCATCAGCCAGTGACACATGAACCACCGGCAGGCTGCCCTTGCCTTCAATGTCAGACCCCGGACCATCCGGCGTTTTCCAGCTCGCGCCGGAAACCAGATGCCAGCGCGCATTGCGGAACACGGCCGAGCCTGCGCCGGGCAGGTTCTCGGCCACGCCGCGCTCGGCATCGGTCACATAACCTGTCGCCGCCACAAAGGCCGCAAACTGATCATTCGTCACTTCATGCGCCTGAATGCGAAACCCGTCGACATGCAGGTCCATCTCGGGCCGCTCTTCGGGATAGATCGCATCGCGGCCCTTCTGCAGAACGCCGCCGGGCACGGTCACAAACTGCCCCACCGCGCCAGCTTCAAGCCCGCAGCTTCCCGCAGCCGGATCATCCGAAGGCGCAGCCCCGCAAGCGGCCAGCGCGCACAGCGTCAGAAGGGCAAGGCGCGCGCGCATGGAGCCAGGTCAGACAGAGGCGAGCAACGCTTCGACCAGCTTGCGCATCGCCGCGCGCGCATCCTCAACCGAGAGCCCGCGATCCTGCCGCAGACGCCGCCAGGTATCAAAGCCCAGAACGCTGTCAAACGCGGCTTCGAGCACCACATCGGAGCGTATCTCTTCGGGCAGCACCGAATCGAGGATCGACCGCTCCATCGCCACGAAATCCTGATGGCCCTGCATCAGATAGGCCGAGCGGAAACGCCGGATGCTGCCGCACACGCGGTAGGGCATGATCCGCTCGAACACTTCAGACCGGCGCCCGACAAGTTCCAGCACCGTATCGCGCCAGTTCGTGCTGTTGAACGGCGCCTTGACGATCGGCATCACCTCCGCCTTCACGCGGCGGTTCATCTCCTGGTAGAGCCCGTCAACCTCCTCGAAGTGACGGAACACCGTGCGCAGGCTGACATTTGCCACCTCAGCGATCCGCGCGGCGCCGGGGTCAAGCTCGCCCTGAGCCACAAGCTCGAACATCGCTTCGATGATCTGCTCCCGGCTGCGCTCGGAGCGGCGTTTGCGGCCGTCTTCGCTTTCGGTTGCCGGGTCGATGAGATCGGGCTCATTTTCGAGAAGGTCTGCCATTCCGCTTCCTTGCTAGGCCAGTTTTCTGGCGCTTTAATAGCGGTTAAGTCCGTGCCTGCCTATGCCTTGATGCCCATTTGTGACAGCAGGGCCGCCTTCATGCTCTCCTGAAGCACCGTTTCAATGTTCAATTGCCCTTTGAGGCCCGCCGTGCGGTGCACCGCCGCCGCCTGCCATTCGGCCGACATCGACATGCGTACCATATCGGCACGTTTGGGATACATCGCGATGGCCACCTCATCCCACAGCTCCTCGGCCTTGCCCAGCGACAGGAAGGTCACGTCTGCGGCAAAGATCGCCTTGCCGCCAAACTTCGGCAGGATGTCGGTCACCGCCCGGCCATAGATCATATACGCGTCGCGCCCGGAAAGATCGGTGGCCCGGCCATCCTCATACTCGGCCTTCTCCTTGAACTTCAGGAGGTTCACCATGAAGATCGGCCCATCGGGCCCCGGCTTCATCAGCTCCTGCACCACCGCCGGATCTGTGGGAAACACTTCATTGACAACCTGCATTCATTCCTCCCTGTACGGATTTATTCGCCTATTCCGAAAGCGCATCTTCGATGATCCACATCCTGTCCTGCCCCCAGGTGGCCACATCGCCCACCCGGAAACTCGGCACGCCCCAGATGCCCAGCCCCATCATCTCCGCGCGGTTGGCCTCTGCCTCCGCGCGCCAATGGTCTCCGCCAATCAGCGTCCGCGCCTTGCTCCAGTCCAGTCCCGCGCGCTCCACGATCTGCCGCAGACCGGCATCACTGCCCGCATCAATGCCCTCGGCCCACACGCCCTTCAGGAAAGACTGGCAGTATTCAAACCCCGCGCCCTGTTCCATCGCCATCGGCAGGATGGCATAGCCGCGCTCAACCGGCGTGCCGACCGGATCGGCAATCTTGCCGAAGGGAATGCCCATCCGGCGCGCCTCGCGGGCCACGTCGCGGGAGATATACATCCCCTTCATCCGCGGCACCGGCAGCCCCCGCATCACCATCGGCAACACGAAGCGCAGCTTCAGCGCCGCCCCATGGGCCGCCGCCAGCGCCCGGATGCGCTCGGCCGCAATGTAGGTGTAAGGACTGCGGAAAGAGAGGTAGAAGTGAACCTCCTTCGCCGCCCCGCCCGGCTTTGCCTCCGCCTGCGGACAATCAGGTTGCACAAAGATGAAAGCCTCCGGCGCCCCGGCCTTCTGCGCGCCCAGCGCCCGCAGGCGCCGCTCCAGATAGTGCAGCCGGTCAACGCCCCAATACCATTCGCCTTCGTAATGCAGCATCCCGCCCAGATAATGCCCCAGCGCCTCGCGCCGTGCCCCGCCCTCGGCCAGCGCCGCCTCTGCCGCCGCGCCCCCGCCCGGCAGCGGCGCGCCAGACCAGAGCGCCCCACTGATCTCCAGCGCCCGCGTGGCAAATTCCGGCGCGTCCAGAATGCCCGCAAAAGCCGCTTCGGCCTGCGCCAATCTCTCAGCAGAAGGCTGCGCCCCCGGATCGGCAAAGCGCAGGCCCGCCTTCGCCGCCAGCCGCGCGGCATCCTGGCGCGAATAGTCTTCCAGTTTGGCCCGCTCCGGCGCGGCCCAATCGGGCGGCGGCGGCGCCAGCCTCGGCTTCACGGCAATGTCATAGCGCGCGGCCAGCAGCGGCAGCACCTGGAGCATCAGATGCGAATAGGGGTCGCCCGCCACATGGAAATACTCGGCCTGATGCATCCGCCCGTCCCTTTGCCGTTTGCGCTCGGCGGCCGCACGCATCTTTGCCTCGCGCGCCTCCCCGGTCACATATTGCGCCACACGGGAGACCAGCTGCGTTTTCAATGACATTTGAGCCTCCCCCGGCAACGTGCCCGTCTGTTCACCGCCCCATACCGGCACAGGGCCAGGGCGGCTGTTATCGGGGAAACGGTATCTATTGGCACGAACGGTGTCAATTGCCGCGCAGAGGCGCCCGCCACCGTCCCGCTTTGCGTTAATCCCCGGCCCCGGAATATTCACCAACAGCACGAAAATATTCGCTAGCGCTCCCCTCACTGGCGCCGAACTTGCAACACGCCGCCCTGAACCCTGCCGGTGAACCCACCGGCTCTGCATCTGTGACTGCTGGAAAGGACACGCCGTGCGCCATCAGACTGCCCCTCGCCTCCGCCCGGCCCCGCCCCGCCCGCTGCGCCATACGCTCGACCGGATCGCGATCCTCAACAATTCCGGCCATGTGCCCGGCAATTGCACCCACCTGACGGACCTCCTGGCCGAACACTGGCGCGCCAGCGGGATCGAAGTGATCGAGCTTTCCGGCACGCGCAGCTTCGTGGAGGCAGACCTCCTCTTCCTCAATCTCAGCCGGCCTGTCGTGCCGGAAGAATACAATCGCTTTGCCGCCCAATACCCGGTTACCTTCAATGCCGGCGCGGGCGACCTGCGCAAGCATCGTTATTCCAGCGGCCTGTTGCAGGCAGGCGCCGCCTATAAGGGCGCCGTCATCGTCAAGTCAGACCATGGCTATGCCAGCCAGCCGTCCCCCGCGCGCGCCAGCCTCCTGCGCCGCCTCACCGGCCTTGCCCGCACCGAGAGCCGCAGCGCGGCCGCCATCGCCAACGACAATTACCGCATCTATCCGTCCATCAATGATGTCCCGGCCGAAAAGTTCGCCCCCGGATATATCGTCCAGAAATTCCTGCCGGAAGAAAATGCCGGCCGCTATGTCCTGCGCCAGTATCATTTCCTCGGCGACACGCATTTCCTCAGCCTGCAGACTTCCGGCGCCGCCATCATCCGCACCGCCGTTCCGCAAAGCCTCGAAGAATGGACCCCGCCTCAGGAATTCCTGGATCTGCGCGCCCGTCTCGGCCTCGATTATGGCCGCATCGATTTCGTCGAGATGGACGGCAAGCCCTTCATCATCAGCATCGCCCGCTCGCCGGTCCTGCCACTGAGCAAGGAACCCGGATACGTGCCCCCCGCCTATATCCGCCTAGCCGAAGCCCTCGCCGAAGCCATGGTCAATATCTACAGCACCACCGAAAAGGCCGTCTTCTGAGGCCAGCTGCGGCCATCGGCCTTGTGCTGCAGAATGAGGATCGCCCGTTGCCCGCCTGCCAGCCAGTCTGACAGGCGCGCCGCCAGCCGGTCTGCCAGCGCCTTGTCCAGCCCCGCAAAGGGCTCGTCCAGGATGAGAAGTTCCGGCTCCGCCAGCAGCGCCCGCGCCAGCCCCAGCCGCCGCAACTCGCCGCCCGAAAATCCTGCCCCGCCCTCGCCGATCAGGCTCTCGAGCCCCTCGGCCCGCGCAAACACAAACTCGCCGGCCAGCGCCCCCGCGAGCGCCGCGCGCATCTCTTCTTCGCTCGCCTCCGGTTTTGCCAGCCGCAACTGGTCAGCCACCGTGCCCGGCAGGAAGGCCGGCATCTGCGGGCTCATGGCAATCTTTTCCAGCACCGATGCGATCCGTGTACCGCTCGCCTCCGCCCCGCCATAGCGCACCATGCCCGGCGCCACCGGATGCAGGCGCATCAGCGCCTCGGCCAGCGTGGACTTGCCTACGCCCGATGCTCCAGTCAGCTGGGTCACGCTGCCTGCCTCGATCCGGAAGCTCACCACCGGCGTCTGCGGCGCGCCGGGCGCCGCCGATACCGTCAGTCCACGCACTTCCAGCGGGAACACGCTGTCAATCGCCTGCGCCGTCTCGGGCGCCGCGTCCCACGCGGCGGCCCCGCCGTCGAGACGCGCCGCCAGCCGGCCGGACGCGGCCTTCGCCTTCGGCGCCGCCTCCATCACCTTCAGCATGGCGGATGCTGCCTCGAACGCCGCCATCAGCGCCAGTGCCGCGCCTGCCGCCAGCGGCAGGTCGCCCTGCGTCACCGCTGCCCGCCACAAGGCCAGCACGCCCATCCCCACGCCCACCGCGCTCAGAAGGGCCGAAAGCCCCCGGAACGGCCGCTCCAGCGCTTCACTCTCTACCTGCCAGCGCCTCAGGGTCGCTTCCGCCTCGCCCGCATACCGGCTCAGCGCGCCATACACGTCCAGCTCGGTGGCGTTCTCGATCAGGCGCGCAACATCCGCGCGCGCGGCGTCCGCCTGAAGGCTCAGCACGGCGGCGCGCCGCTGCGCCGCCTGTACCGCCAGGAAAGGCAGCGCCCCGGCCGCCAGCGCGGCGGCCAGCACCGCCAGGGCAAACAGCACCACATCGCTCGCCAGCGCCAGGCCCAGCGCGATCAAAAAGCCGGAGATCACCCCGATGCCCGGCAGCACCACTTTCAGGAACGCGCCCTCGGCGGCGTCCATGTCCTCCACCAGTGCCGTCAGGTCTGCCGACGCCATCGGTGAGAGCCCCCTGCGGCTGCGCGCCCCGGCCTCGAAGATACGTGAGCGCAGCTGCGCCGACAGGCTGAGGATCGCGTCATGCCCGGCCAGCTGCTCGCCATACCGTCCCAGCACGCGCGTAAACGCGGCCCCGCGCACACCCGCGCTCGGGAACAGGTGGTTGAAGCTGTGCCCGGCCCCCGCCGCCCCCGCCAGCGCGCCCGCCACCAGGAACCAGCCCGACAGCCCCATCAGCACCACGCCCGCGATCGCGGCGATGGCGGCCAGCCCCATCGCCAGCCCGAACTGAAGCCGCCCCGGCGCTCCAAGCGCTGACCAGAGCTTCAGCATGGCGCCGCCTCCCGCCGATGGGCGGCCAGATCGACCACGCTGTCACAGGCTGTGCGCAAACTGTCCGAATGTGTCCCCAGAATGACCGTCCTTGTCCGGGAAATGTCCCGAAGTGTCCGGATAAAGTCCGCTTCTGCCCCCTCGTCGAGGTGCGCGGTCGGCTCGTCCAGAAGCAAGAGGCCCGAGCCCCGCAGGATCACGCGTGCCAGCCCGATCCGCTGCCGCTGCCCGCCCGAAAGCCCGCTGCCGCCCCGGCCCAGCTGCCGCCCCAGCAGCGCGTCAGCCTCCCCGGCTTCCGCCAGCCCCACCGCCACCAGCGCCGCGCGCAGCTCCGCCTCCCCCGCCTCCGGCGCCGCCAGCCGCAGATTGTCTGCGACACTCCCCTCGATCATCCACGGCGTCTGGCTGATCCAGGTCGCGCGCTCCGCCAGGCTATCCCCCGGCGCCAGCGCCGCGCCATCTACCCGCACCTCGCCGCCCGCCGTAACGCCTTGCCCCAGCAGCAGTTTCAGCAGCGTCGTCTTGCCCACACCCGATGGCCCGGTCAGCGCCACCATCTCTCCCGGCCGCGCCGTAAAGCTCACCCCGCCCAGCCCGGCGCCATTGCCGAACGCCACCGACACATCCTGAAACACGATCACCGGCGCCGCCCCCCGTCCCGGCAGCCGCGCAGGCAGGGGCCGCGCCTCCGCTTCGTCCAGCCAGTCGCCCAGAAACCCCGCCGCCGCCGTTCCGTCGGCCCGGTCGTGGTGCAGCGCCGACAGTTTGCGGATCGGCGCAAAGAATTCCGGCACCAGGATCAGGATCGTCATCCCTTCGGCCAGCGTCAGCGTCTCCCCGGTCGCAAACGGAAACACGCCCAGCAGCTTGAACCCCACATACACCGCCACCATCGCCACGGAGACCGAGGCAAAGAACTCCAGCACCGCCGTGGAAAGGAACGCCACCCGCAACACCTTCATCGTCCGGCTACGGAGGTCTGAGGACGCCTCCGCCAGTGCTGCCGTCTCCCGCGTCACCGCCCGGAACGCCCGGATGATGCCCGCCTGCGCCGCCCGCGTCTGGAACGCGCCCGATAGCTGATCCAGCGATGTCTGCTGCGCCCGCGCCACCGCCGTCACTTCGCTCAGCGTCAGCCAGATGAACGCCGGCAACACCAGCACCGAAACCAGCAGCAGCGCCGCCGACAGCCAGCTCTGCGTCGCCACCGCCGCCAGCACGATCACCGGCCCGGCCAGCGCCATCCGCTGCCCCGGCACCCAGCGCGCGGCATAGCCCGAAAGCTTCGCGGTGCGGTCGATCACCTGCGATGTGCGCATGCCCGCGCCAGCGCCTTCCAGCATCCCGGCGCCGCGCGCCTTCAGCGTCTGAAAGATCTCGCCGCGCGCTGCGGCCACAATCGCAATCCCTGCGCGTGCCGCCGCGCCGTCATGCAACCATCCCGCCAGCGCCCGCACCAGCGCGGCGCCGGCTGCCAGGGCCAGCAGTCCTCCGGCCGGCGCGCCGGCGGACAAATTGTCCACCCCATAGCCGATGCCGAACGCAATCCCCACCCAGGCCAGAAGCCCGGTCATCTGCAACAGGAACACCTGTGCTGACGCGGCTTTCGCAGCCGCGCTCCAGCGTTTCAGGGGGCTTTGGGGGCGCCCCCGTTTCTGCAGTTCTGACGATGCCATGTACGTAGTTCTACTGTGGACGCTCCAAGTGACGCATGCGACTTATCGCGGCGTGACTTCACCCACGGATTACTTTAGAGATTCGTGAAATACGCAGCATGACGCTGCCTGATAACGGAGCTGGGAATGCCCGATCTCCTCGTAGCGGATCTGTCTCGCTGGCAGTTCGCCCTCACCGCAATGTACCACTTCCTCTTCGTGCCGCTCACGCTCGGCCTCTCGATGATCCTCGTGATCATGGAAGGCGCGTATGTGATGACCGGCAAGGAAGTCTGGAAACGCATCACCAAATTCTGGGGAACGCTGTTCGGCATCAATTTCGTGCTCGGCGTCGCCACCGGCATCACGATGGAGTTCCAGTTCGGCATGAACTGGTCCTACTACTCCCACTATGTCGGCGACATTTTCGGCGCCCCCCTCGCCATCGAAGGCCTGATGGCCTTCTTCCTGGAGGCCACGCTGGTCGGCCTGATGTTCTTCGGCTGGGACAAGCTCTCCCGCCCGGTTCACTGGCTCGTCACCTTCCTCGTCGCGCTGGGCTCGAACCTCTCGGCCCTCTGGATTCTCGTCGCCAATGGCTGGATGCAGAACCCCGTCGGATCGGAGTTCAATCCCGAGACGATGCGGATGGAAATCACCAACTTCATGGAAGTGATCTTCAACCCCGTCGCCCAGGCCAAGTTCGTCCACACCGTCAGCGCCGGCTATGTCACCGCCTCGGTCTTCGTGCTCGGCATCTCGGCCTGGTATGTGCTGAAGGGCCGCCATCTTGGCCTCGCCAAGCGCTCCATGGCGGTCGCCGCCAGCTTCGGTCTTCTCTCTGCCTTCTCGGTCGTCGTCCTGGGCGACGAGAGCGGCTATGCCCTCACCGATAACCAGAAGATGAAGCTCGCCGCCCTGGAAGCCATGTGGCACACGGAGGAAGCGCCCGCGCCCCTCACGCTGATCGGCATTCCGGACCAGAGAACCCACGAAACCCACTTCGAAGTGAAGTTCCCGTGGATCCTCGGCCTGATCTCCACCCGCTCGCTCGACGGGGAGGTCGAAGGCATCCTGCCGCTCGTCGCCATCGCCGAAAGCCGCATCGAGAACGGTCTCCACGCCTATGAAGCCGTGCAGCGTCTCAACGACAATCCGGAGGATGTGGCCGCCCGCGAAACCTTCGAGCAGACCAAGCAGGATCTCGGCTACGCCCTCCTCCTGCTGCGCTATGTCGATGATCCGCTGATGGCCGACAAGGAAACCATCACCAAGGCCTCCTTCGACACGGTGCCGAATGTGATGATGGCCTTCTTCTCCTTCCGCATCATGGCGGGCCTCGGCTTCCTCTTCATCGGCATTTTCGCCCTTGCCTTCTTCTTCATCAGCATGAAGCGCAAGGTGCCCAAATGGTTCCTGCGGGTGGCGATCCTGGCGATCCCGCTGCCCTGGATCGCGGCAGAACTCGGCTGGGTCCTCGCCGAAGTCGGCCGCCAGCCCTGGGTGATTGACGGCGTGCTGCCCACCTTCCTGGGTGTGTCCAGCCTGTCGGCCTCGCAGGTCATCATGACGATGGTTGGCTTCACCCTCCTCTACGGCACACTCGCCGTGATCGAGATCAGCCTCATGCTCCGCGCCATCAAGGCCGGGCCTGGCGGGCGCATCCTCCCCGAGGGTGTGACCAGCGAAGGCCCGACCGGCGGGCGCTCTGTCCAGTTCGACGTCTGAGGGAGAACAAGAATGGATATCCCACTCGACTATGCCACTCTGAAAGTCATCTGGTGGGCGCTCGTCGGCATCCTCCTGATTGGCTACGCCCTGACCGACGGGTATGACCTTGGCGTCGCCACGCTCCTGCCCTTCATCGGCAAGACGGATGAGGAACGCCGCCTCGTGATCAACTCCATCGGCCCGATGTGGGAAGGTCACCAGGTCTGGCTGATCACCGGCGGCGGCGCCCTCTTTGCCGCCTGGCCCTATGTCTATGCGGTCAGCTTCTCGGGCTTTTACCTCGCCATGTTCGTGGTGCTCGCCGCGCTCATCCTGCGTCCGGTCGGCTTCAAATACCGCTCCAAACGTGTCGGCAAGGCCTGGCGGCGCAACTGGGACTGGGCCCTCTTTGTGGGCGGTTTCGTCCCGGCACTGATCTTCGGTGTGGCGCTCGGAAACGTCCTGCAGGGCGTCCCCTTCGACATCGACCGCACCATGCGGGCAAGCTATGATGGCGGCCTCTTCGGCCTCCTCAACCCCTTCGCCCTGCTCGCAGGTCTCGCCTCGGTCGCCATGCTGGTGGTCCACGGCGCGTCCTGGCTGGTGGTGAAGCTGGAGCATGGCCCGGTGATGGACCGCGCCGTGAAATATGGCCGCATCGCCGCGCTCGCCGTCATCGTCTTCTATGCCCTGGCCGGCATCTGGCTGTGGCAGAGCGGCATGGGCTACCGCATCGTGTCGGACATCGATCCCCAGGGCCAGGCAAACCCGCTGCGCAAGGAAGTCCTCGTCGAGGCAGGTGCCTGGATGGGCAATTACGGCAGATACCCGCTGCTCATCCTCGCCCCGCTTGCAGGTTTTGCCGGCAGCCTCCTTGCCTTCTGGGCACTGGGGCGGAAATCGCCGCTGGCGATGGTGGGCTCAGGCCTTGCCGCCACCGGCATCATCTCGTCGGTTGGCGCGTCGATGTTCCCCTTCATCCTGCCCAGCAGCATCAACCCCACGGCCAGCCTCACCGTCTGGGACAGCTCGTCGAGCCACATCACGCTGTTCATCATGCTGATCGCCACTGCGATCTTCCTGCCCATCGTGCTGGCTTACACGGCCTGGGTTTTCAAGGTGCTCTGGGGCCGGCTTTCCATCGAGGAAGCCACAAGCGAAGGCAAATACTGAGGAGATTGAACAATGTGGTACTTCACCTGGATTCTCGGCCTCGGCTTTGCCCTGACCTTCGGCATCCTCAACGCGCTCTGGAACGAATTCTCCATGAGTGAAGCGGGCGAAAACGATCTGGAAATCGACCGCTGACAGAAAATTTCCGTGGACAGGCGCCCTGCCTGTCCACGGGTCTCTTTCCTGCTGCCATCGGTGATCTGGCGGAAAAACAGGCCCTCTTATCCGCCTGCATTCCGCAGCGGGCAAACTTTGCGGCATGATCACCCGCCGCCCTTCCTCTGCATCCCGGCGCCCGCGCCCACCCGGCACGGCCGTGTGGATGGTTGCGCGGATGCTGCTCCTTATGCTGATGGCAACGGCGGCCTGGGCGCGGCAGATGGCGCCGGGCAAAGCCCGCGCCGGCGTGCTGCGCTTTGCCGCCGCGCGCACCCGCGAGCTGGAACACATCTTCCGCTGCCTCCTGATCGTTCTGCGCGCCCGCCCGGCGGCGCCCAAACCCGCCCCCTTCGTGCCGGCCCGCACGCATGCCCCCGGCGATCGCGCGCCCCGGCCCCGCCGCAGGTCCAGACAGCTCTCCCTCAGCCTCTGGAGCCTCGCCAGAGGCTTTGAGCTGGCCGGCAAGACCGATCCGCTGCTGGAGGCCTGGAAAGCCCGCCAGACCCGCACGCTGCCGGCAGCCCGCGCCAGTGCTTCGCGCCCCGTCCCCCTCTCATGCCCGGCCGATCCTGCCGGCCTGCTCGAAGCGCGTCTTGCCGCGCTCAAGGCCGTTCTGGCCGATCCTCATCCCCATGCCGCCCGCATGGCCGCCATTCTGAAGGCGGCCGGCTTCTGCGCGCGCCGCCTCAAACCCGTAGTCCCGAATGGCGAGATCTGGGCGATCCTCAATCACGCCGCCCCTCAGGCGCCTGCCGCGCCCTCTTCCGGCCTGCGCGCTGATACCTCCTGACACGCGGCCCGCGCTGGCCGCCGCCTGCGGCCATGCCTGCAATCTGGCGCATTTACCGGCCACGCCCCCCGCGTGTTCCGGGCAAAGCTGCTGGCCGCTGCGCCGACCCGCCTTCCCTTGCGCCAACTTCCGGCAATCTTACAGAATAGTTGACGGGATTAACCATCACAGCGAAAGGACATCCTCATGACCAAGGGGCGCGCTGTCTCTGCCGGAACCCCGGCAGCCGGGCAGCGCGGGTTAGAAAGTGTGGATGGGGAATGAAAAGCAAACAGCTCTCAAATGGCCTGGCGGAAACGCCGCCGGCCACTCAGCCACAGGTTATCCGCAAGCCGCGAGAAAAAGGCGCCCTGAAGGTCGCCCGCGAAATCGTCCGCCATATCCATGAAGAGCGTATCGCCGCCGGCCAGAAATATCTCTCGGAGGCCGAGGCGCTGGATAAATACCGCGTCGCCCGCGGCACGCTGCGCGAAGCCCTCCGCTACCTTCAGATCCAGGGCGTTCTGGAAATCCGCACCGGCCCCAATGGCGGCCACTTTGTTGCCTTCCCCCACTGGGAAAGCCTCGCCTCCACGATCGCCCTGCTGCTGCAGTTTTCCGATGCCACCATCGAGTCTCTGATCGAGGCCCGCATCGCCATCGAACCCGGCATGGCCGCCCTCGCTGCCCAGCGCTCCACCCCGCAGGACATTGCAGAGATGAACGCGTTGCTGGACGAGATCAGAGCCCATCTGGGCAACTATGATGCCTACTATGAACTCTATCTGGAGTTCTGGGAGCAGATGACGCTTTCCGCCCGCAATCCGCTCTTCCTGTTCCTGTTGCCCGCCCTGCGCCGCATCACCTGGACTGCGGGTATCCGCCCGAACGCGGCCCAGCGGGAAGCTGCGCTGGGCGGCCTCTGCCGCATCCGGGACGCCATCGCCGCCGGAGACGAAGAGCTCGCCGCCAAAACCCTGCGCCGGCTGGAAAGGTCATACCTGGCAACGATGCGTGCGGAATATCCCATCGAAATTGCCCGGCCCATCCTCTGGCACGAGCATCGCTGACGCAGTCAGCGCCAGTTCTTCAGCCGGGATGTCTTGCCGATACCGGGATTGAGCGAGTTTGTCGGATCAAGGTCGCGGTAAAACTCGGCCAGGGCGGGCTTGGCCTCGTAGAGATGCCCCACATTATGCTCCGCCGGGCATTGAGCGCCCCGGGAATCATAGTGACGCAACATCCCCCGCTTGAAGGCCTCCGGATCAACGCCCTTCTTCAGGATGAAATCCTGATGGAACACATGACAGAAAAAATGGCCGTAAACGAGGGTGCGGTCCACCATCTGCCGAAGGTGATCGGGCACCACATACCACCACACCTTGTCGTTCCGGCGCAGCGCCACATCCAGCGCCACAAGTCCGCCTGCTGAGCTTCCGCGCAGCAGAGCGTAGCGGATGGCCGCGCCCGCCGCCACGAACCGGTGCAGGAAAACCTTCCGCCCCTCGCGCGGGCAGCATGCATTCACCTCGCCCTTCGCCGGCGGCAGCATCCCGGCGAGCAGCGTACGGACGGCCTCCACCTGCCCTCCATCCACCTTGATCAGCAGATGGTGCTCATAGCGCGCGCCCATCTGGCGGAAGCGTTCCGGAAGGTGCTGCGGCGCCAGGCGGCTCAGCCATTGCAGCGTCCGGTCGCTGACATGCAGCCCGCCCAGCCCCACCCTATCTGCCAGCCCGTCAACCGCGGCCTTCAACCGGGCCAGAACCGGCAGCCGGTCAACGCCCAGCATCCGCACCGCCAGGAAGGTATCCTTCCCATATCGCTCCGCCAACCGGAACATGTCCCGATGCATGTATTCGGCCGCAATCGGCACAAGCGCCGCATCCTTCAGCATCCGCCGGCGAATGTCGCTCAGCACCGCCGCATCGTCCGTTGCCACATGAAACACCTGGCAACCCGCCGGCTTCGGGAAGGTATCCAGCCGCACGGCAAACACCACCACCCGGCCCGCACTCCCGCTCACGCCCTTGAGGAAACGCGGATCGGCATTGTACCGCGCAGGCGTGGCGGCATCCACATCACGCACATGATCCACATACGCCTTCGCCGAACAGGCGCGCTCATGCATGTCATTCAGCACACGTGCAAAGTTGCCGCGTTCCAGATTCTCCAGCTGCTTCTCAGGCTCCCGGCCCAGCTCGATGCCGAGTTCGTTCACCAGCCGAAGGTCACCTGTCTCGTCGACCCGCGCATAGATCGCTGCCTCGGTATAGGCCGGCCCCCGCCGCACCAGCGCGCCGCCCGAACTGTTGCAAACCCCGCCGGGCACCGAGGCACCGAGACAGGAGGATCCAATCTCCGAATGGGGTTCCCGGTTGAGCGGCCGCAATTCCCGCTCCAGCTCGAACAGCGTCGCACCGGGAAGGCACACCACCTGCGCCCCGGCATTCAGCATGTGGATGCCCTTGAGGCGCATCGTGTTGATCACCACCACGCCGCGATCATATGTGCCGTCAGGGGTGGATCCGCCCGTCAGCCCGGTATTGGCAGCCTGCATGATGATGATCCGGCCCGCCCGCACGCAGGCCCGCGCCGTGCGCCAGAGTTCGACCAGCGATCCCGGCAGGACCACCGCAACCGCCCGTCCCTCTCCGTGCCGGTATCCCTTCACGAACCGCCGCATTCCCTGAGCGCCGGTGTGCACATGCCCGGCGCCGGCAATCGCTTTCAGCTCTCGAATCAAGGCGGCGTCTGAAATCATGGCGATTTGGTATCATTAATATTTTTCCAGACATCCACACGACTGCAGAACGTCGCCTGCAATAGCAGTTGATCGGCAGAATTCCCCAGAAAAACAGCAGGCGCCCGCGCAATGCGGGCCCCTGCCGGGGATTCTGGAAGGGTATTTTCGACGAAGGAGAAGCGCGCTCCAGCTTCCCTCAGAAGCTCATGTTGACGCTGACCCAGAAGCTGCGGCCCTTGTCCTTGTTGTTGTAATCGTCCTCGGTCGACAGGGCCCAGCTGCCATCGCCATTGTCGGTAAAGCTGTACTGGTAAGAGGTGAAATCCTCGTCCAGCAGATTGTTGACCCGGCCACTCACCGTCACGGTATCGTTCAGACGATATTGCGCGCCCAGATTGTAGACGACATAATCCTTGTAATAGAGCTGCTCACCGGTGACGCTGCTGACACCGCGATACCGCTTGGAGCGCAGCTCCGAGGAAAGCTGTGTACTGAACTTGTCGGTGACGCTCCAGTCCAGCGTGGCGTTGGCCATATGCTTGGCCGTATTGGTCAGCGGCAGGCCGGCATTGGCGCCGCTCTTCTGCTCGCTGTCGGTATAGGTGTAGTTGCCGCGAAGGCTCAGCCTGTCGAGGATCATGTAGCGGCCAGCGATCTCCGCGCCCTCGATCACCACCTTGTCGATGTTCACCGTCTTGCTGCTGTTGGCATAGCCAAGGTCGGCATAATCGCCCGTGCTGGCACAGCTGAGCGCCAGGCTGCCGCCGCAGGGCTGGGAGGCGATCTTGTCCTCGAACTCGTTGCGGAAAACGGTCGCGTTGAGATTGTGCCCGGCCGAATGCTGCCAGTAGACGGCAAGTTCGGTGCTGGTGCTGGTTTCAGGCTTCAGGTCCGGATTGCCGAACATCGGCAAGGTGCCCTGCGCGCCAAAGCCGACTACGCCGGCATAAAGCTGCGTTGTCTTCGGCGTCTTGAAGCCGGTGCTGACACCGCCCTTCACCGTCAGGTTCGGAGAGACCGTATAGACCCCATAGAGGCGCGGGCTGAGTTGGTCGCCGAACACCTCGTGATCATCATAGCGCACCCCGCCGGTGATGGCGAAAGGCGCAATCGGGGTCCAGGTATCCTCGACAAAGAGCGAATACATGTTGTGCTCCTGGGCCGCGCCGGAGCGGCCCTCCTCAAGGCCGAACACACCGTCCGTCAGCTCTCCCCGGATCACCTGCGTGCCGACCACAACGATATGCTCCCCGGCATACTGGAAAGGGAGGTCGAGTTTTGCATCCAGCGTGTATTGCGAGCTTTCCAGCGTCCGCTTCGGACGCGGCAGATTGGCAAGAAGCGCGGTGTATTGATCCGTTGTCAGATTAGCCTGCATGAAAGCGAGCTTGGCTTCCTCGGACTGGTTGTTCCAGGCGTTGACATTGGCAAAGCCAGTGCCAGCCGTGGGGCAGAACCCATTGGCTCTGACCGTACCTCCGGCATTGGTGCAGGCCGCATTCCACAGCCCCTGCAGCGCCTGGCGTTCATACACGCTGAACGGCAGTGTACGGCCATCATTGTTGGTCTCGATATAGGCAAGCGACACAAAGCTATTTCCGAAGTCCCAGCTGCCAGTATGGGTCAGTGACCAGCTGTCGCGCGTAAACTCCTGCGTTTCGGAATAGCCTGCGCGCGGCTCAATCCGGCCGGTGCTGCCGATGCGGAGCATGGCGCCGTAATCATCCACAGTACCGAGCGGATATTCGAGAGCACCTGAAGCAGTGGCTGTGGGGGTGTTGTCATAGTCTTGCTTGGAGCCGTCAAAGTCGAAACTGAGGGTCTGGTTCTCCGCGATCAGCCAGTCGAGGGTGAAGCCATAGCTGATATTGGTGTTGTCCACGGTCTTGCCGCCGCCACCGAAGCCGAGAGAGCGGGTCTGCACTACCCCGGCCGGATCGGTGACCGGCGCATATTCGGGGTTGGAGGCTTCCCGGTCATACCAACTGCCCCGTCCGCTGAAGTTGAGCTTGCCCGGAACCAGCGGGCCGGAGACGAAGAGGTCAATGGTCGTGTCGTCGCCGAAATCATCATTCTCCTGGAAGGTGCGGCCGACGGTGGCTGATCCGCTCCAGCGGTCGAGGGTCTTCTTGGTGATGATGTTGATGACACCGCCCAGCGCGTCGGAGCCGTAAAGCGTGGAGGCGGGGCCGCGGATGACCTCGATCCGCTCGATCGTGTCCAGCGGCGGGATATGGTTGAACTGGTTGCCGCCAAAGCTGTTGGGGTAGATGTCGCCGTGATTGTTCTGGCGTTTGCCATTGATGAGGATCAGCGTGTAGTCCGATCCCATCCCCCGCATACTGATGGTCCGCTGGCCGGTCTTGTCGGAGGTTTCGCCCACATCGACGCCTTCCAGATCACGGACCGCATCGATCAGGGTCATGTAGGGGCGTTCCTTGAGTTCCTCATCGGTGACGATGCTGATGCTGGCGGGGGCGTCGACGAGCTTCTGCTCGAAGCCGGCGGCGGTGACGACGATCTCGCTCAGGCGCATCAGGCGATCGGCGCCGGCGTCATCCTCCCCGGCCGGGGCTTCGGACTGGGCAAGGACGGTCTGGCCGGACAGGAGGGCGGCGAAGATGGCGCCGCTGAGAACGGCTTTCCGGGCGAGATAGGTTTTCATGGCAGACCTCTGCGATTGAGAATTAGTCTCAATCTCCCTATAGGGGCGGGGCAGAAGACTCAAGTTTTAATGATTATCATTCGCAGTTTTAAAATCATTTATTTTCAATGCCTTACGGATATCATGTGAAGATAATGGATTTTCGTCCATTTTGACGCAGGCATCTCGCCTCCGGAGCGCAGAGCTCGGTTGGGCCCCCAGAAGCTCCTTCCCCGTTCAGTCTTGCCAGCTAATGAGGCGGGTGGAGGCACGGGCGGGCGCGTTGCGGTACTGGGCGAGGACAGCGAGGCCGAGACGGTCTGCGAGGGCAAGCCCCTCCGCATCCCCCATGGCGAAGAGGGCCGTGGCCCAGGCGTCTGCCAGGGCGCAGGTTTCGTGGATCACAGAGAGACTTGCCAGATCCCCGAACCGGCAGGTTCGGGACAGAGCGGGGACAATATGGGACAGTTTGTGACAATCCCGGACAATCTGCTGACGATAATCGCCAGAAGTGGCCACGCCATGGGCAACCAGGGCAAGCCGCCAGGGCGCCTCTTCCGGTGACGGGTTTTCCAGATCAACCCACCAGGGAGACCGGTCCGGCTTGACGCCCCGCCCGGCGAACTCGCCGCCGATCTCGACCAGGTATTGGGTGACGCCGAAGCGCTCCAGCGTGGCGGCCATCTGGTCCACCGCGTAGCCCTTTGCGACGGCGTTGAGATCGAGGGTCACGCCGCCCGGCTGGTAGAGGCAGGCAGGTTCGGGCAGGAGCTGTTCCCAGATGGCGGGGCCATGCGCCCTGCCCTCTTCCCCGGCGCCGATGCCTGCGGGGCCAAAGCCCCGGCGCATGACTTCGCCGCCGAGGCAGGGATCAAGCGCGCCGCCGCTTGCCCGCGCGACTTCCAGTGCAAGGGCCATGACTTCCGCAAACGGAGCGTCGATGGCGAGGCTCTCGCCGGGGGGTAGCCGGTTATAGCGCGAGATCAGCGAGGAGGCCTCCCACGGGCTCATCGAGGCAATCATGCGGGCAAAGCCCGCTTCGAGCGCCTGCAGCACCGTTTCTTCCCGCAGGCCCGGCGCAGCGCACCAGCTCGCCGACCAGCTTGTGCCCATGGTCTGGCCCTGAAGGCGCAGGCCCATAAAGGCATCCGGCCGCGGCGTGATATCGCCGCGGCCGAAATCGTCTGGAATGAGAAGGCGGACTTCGCTCAAAGAGGCAGGGCCTCGAAGGTGAAGACATAGCTGGCGCGGACCGGGATTTCCTTGCCGTTCAGCAGGCCCTTGCCTTCACTGTCTGCGCTTAGCCAGTAGGCGCCCGCTTCTTCCGGGGTGAATTTGATCGTGCCGGCGGCGTCCGTAGTGAGCTTCAGGCCATCTTCGGAATCGCGGTAGCGGTCGCTGCCACGAATGATGTCTACCTCGACGCCCTGGGCGGGCTTGCCATCGAGGAGCAGCTGGAAGGAGACTTCCTCGCCGGCAAACACATCGTTGGGATGGGTGACCGGTTTCAGCTCAAGACCTGTGCCCTCGGTGGCGAAGACCGTGGTTGTGGGCGAGCCGAGGGTGACGAAGGTTTCGATACGGCGCACATTGCCGGACAGCTGGACACCGGGCTTGCCTTCGATGCCTTCCGATTTCAGCGTCTCTGCCGTGCCGCGCCAGCGCTTGCGCTCGCCGCCTTCTTCCCAGCTGGCCATATAGCCCGCGCCGCCGGAGGAGATGCGGTAGGTGCCTTCCTTCTCCAGCGCGATATCGAAGACCGAGCGGTATTTGCCCGAAGCCTTGTTCTGCGCTTCCACCGGTTTGCCATCGGGGCCGAACACGGTGACCGTATCGAGGTTCATGGCGTGGTGGTTGGGATAGAAGAGGTTGTTGGAGATGGCGCCGTCGACCGTCACCCACTGGTTTTCACCCGAGAGGGTGAAGGAGGACGGCAACATCCAGGCGCGGTGGGCGCTGGCCGAACCGGCGATGGTGAGCGCCAGAGCGGCGACGGCGCAGGCTTTGAGAAAGGTCGTTTTCATTTCGTGACTCCCGTGATGGTGTCGCCCGGCTGGGCGCTATTTGCTCGCAAGGCGGAGGGTGACTTTACCGAGTTCGCGTTCTCCGGTGGCAGTCTCAGCGGCGCCCTTCAGCGGCCAGGTGAACGGCACGCTGACGAGTTCGCGGCCGCCAACTTCGCGCGCGGCTTCGACGACAAGCTGGTAGCTGCCGGGTTTCAGGTTTCCGAAGGGACCTTTATCCGTTGGCAGAACGATTTCGTGAGTGCCTGGCGCCTTGGTGGGGCCGGACACGCCGTCCACGGGCATGGAGAGCTCGCGGCCTGTGCGGCGCCACCACTGGCGGATGTCCTTCAGCCAGGTTTCGCCCTTGCCCTCGCCGGTTTCGCCCTGCTGATACCAGACCGCGATATTGGAGACGACCGAGTGATCCGGATTGGCAATCCAGATGGCGACATAGGGGCGGTGATATTCGGCCACATCGAGGCGGGGAATGGCGACTTCGATCGACACATCCTCCGCCATCGCCTGCCCCGTGAGCAGGGAAAGACCGGCAATTGTCAGAACTGCACGCATACAGAGCACCTCATATGTGTAGGAAGAAAAGAAGGATGACGACAGGAATGGCGAGCCCGCCCAGAACGAGCGGCCAGGTGGACCCGCGCCGCTGGGAATGGATCTGGAGGAGCCAGAGGCCGGTCATGCAGAAGACGATGCAGGCAACCGCAAACACATCGAGGAACAGCGACCAGATGGCCCCGGCGCTGCGCCCCTTGTGGAGGTCGTTCAGATAGGAAATCGGGCCGCGCGAAGTGACCTCGTAGAGCACGTCGCCGGTTTCCCGGTCGATGCTGAGCCAGGCGTCGCCGCCGGGACGCGGGAGGCTGACATAGACATCGATATCGGTCCATTCGCCCTTCTTGCCGGAGAGATCGGCGCCGAGCTGGCGGCGGATTTCTCCGGCCGCTTCGGGCGGCACGGGGGCCCCGCCGGCAATCTCGATTTCAGGCGAAAGCGCCGCGAGGGCTGTTTCGGAGAGCACCATTTCCAGCTCTGTCACCTTCGGCTTGGCGGGGATCTGGTGGGCATGGTTGAGGGTGATGCCGGTGAGCGCAAACAGCAGCATGCCGATGAGGCAGATGGCGCCCGACATCCAGTGCCAGGTGCGCGCTTGCCGCTTCCAGAACGCATAGGTCCGCCACTTCTCCAGATGGCGGAGGGGCGACTTGCTCCAGGTGGGGGAAGAGCGTGCGGCGGCGAAAATCTGTTTCAATGCGGAAAGCCCGAACCCGTGGTGACGTATTAGAGGCAGTGCCCGAGTTTATTCGCAATTGCAAGTCATTCTCATGTGTAAAATTGCATTTGTGCAGGGTGTTGCAGGGAATTTGGGCGGCTTCCCCTGCCCCGTCAGGGCGCGCCTCTCGCCCCGGCCACTTGGCCGGAGCTGGCAGGTCAGTAGCCGCCGCCCACCGCCACATAGAGGTTGATCGCCGCTGTCAGCCGGTCGAGCCGGCCGAGGACATAGCTGTTGGCGGCGTCGAAATAGTTTTGCTGGGCAGTGAGAAGGCTTGTGAGGTCTCCCGTGCCGGCCTGGTAGCGGATTTCGGCGGCGCGCAATGCGTCCTGGGCCGCATCCCGGGCGATGAGCAGCTGCTCCTCCCGCGCGGCGTTGGCGTCGATGGCTTTCAGGCTGACATCAACGTCCCGCAGGGCGCTGAGGATCGATTGGCGATAGGCTGCCAGTTGCCCTTCGCGGCGAGCCTGGGCGCTTTCAAGCTGGGCGTCGAGGCGGCCGCCGGAGAAGATCGTCTGCGCGACCGAGGCCGACAGCGAGCCGATGAGATCGGTGCCCCCGGTCAGCACGGTGGAGAGCCCTGCCCCGAGATCGACGCTGGGGAAGAAGGCGGCGCGGGCAGCGTCAATATTGGCATTGGCGGCGCGCAGGCTGGCTTCGGACTGCATCAGGTCCGGCCGGCGCAGCAACAGGTCTGATGGCAGGCCGGGATCGGCCGTGGGCAGAGCAATGGCCAGCACATCGGCCTGCGGCGCGGCGTATCCCTGCGGGACGCGGCCGAGGAGGATGGCGAGGGCGGTTTCCTGGCTGGTGATCTGGGATTCCAGCTGCGGGATGCGCGCGCGGGCATTGGCGAGCTGGGCCGACTGGCTGGACACATCGAAGCCGGAGATCGTGCCTGCCTCATACCGTACCCGGACAATCTCGAAGACGCGTTCGGAGATTTCAAGGTTGCGCCGGGCAACGGCGAGCTGTTCACGGGCGGCCAGGAGGTTGAACCAGCCTGCGGCGACATCCGACTGGACCGTCAGCTCCAGCGCGCGCTGGGCGAAGACGGCGGCGTCGAGATTGGCGAGGGCGGCATTGCGGCTGGCGGCATTGGCGCCGAAGAGATCGAGCTGATAGCTGGCCGAGAGGCGGGCGCTGGCGTCGACATCATCGAGGCCGGACTGGGTGTTGCTGCTGGAGGAAAGGCTGCCGCTGGCCTGCGGGAGGAAGGCGGCATTGGCGGTTTTCAGCGCGGCGCGGGAGGCGTCGACATTGGCGAGGCCCTGGGCGAGCGAATTGTTGGCGGCGAGCGCCTCGGCGATCAGGGCGTCGAGATCGGCGGAGCTGAAGCCGGCCCACCAGGCCTGTTCCGGCGCGGTGAGGGCGGCGACTTCGGAGGCGTAGTCATAGCCGCCGGGCATGGTGAGGCCCGTATCGGGGGTGGTTTCCCGCTGGACGGCGCTCAGGCTGGCGCAGCCGGCAAGGGTGAGCGCGGACGCGGAGATGAGCAGTGAGCGGATCATGGAACTTACTCCGAAGCGAGCGCGGCGACGGGGTCGAGGCGCGATGCCTGGCGGGCTGGCAGCAGGCCGAAGACGAGGCCGGTGGCCAGCGCCGAACTGAAGGCGAGGATGGCGGGAAGCGGCGTGACCGCGACGGTCATGCCTATCTGGGAGAGGATGAAGACAATGCCAAAGCCGATGCCAACGCCCGCGATGCCGCCGAGGCCGCCGACGACGAGGGATTCCACGATGAACTGGGTCTGGATGTCAGAGCGCCGGGCGCCGGTGGCCATGCGCACGCCGATCTCGCGGGTGCGTTCAGACACGCTGACCAGCATGATGTTCATCACCCCGATGCCGCCGACCAGCAGCGAAATGGCGGCAACCGAGCCGAGGAGGATGGAGAAGGAGTTCTGCGTTTCCTCGACCGAGGCGAGGATGGAGGCGGTGTTGCGGATCTGAAAATCTTCCGTGCCATGACGGGCGAGCAGAAGGGCATGCGCCGCAGCTTCGGTTTCGGTGATGCGTTTGGTATCGTCCACGGCGATGGTGATCGAGGAGAGGTAACTCTGGCCGAAAAGGCGCATCATGCCGGTGGTGATCGGGATGAGGGCGACGTCGTCCTGATCCTGGCCCCAGGAGGTGGCGCCTTTGGATTCGAGGATGCCGGCAACTTCGAAGGGCGCGCCGCCGAGGAATACGTACTGGCCAACGGCGCTCTCCAGATTGCCGAAGAGGTTGCCCGCCGTGGTGGTGCCAAGAACGACAACGCCCATGCGGTGGTCGACATCCTCCTTCTCGAAGAAGGTGCCGTAGAGCATGTCGCGGTTCTGGGCGATGGGCCAGGTTTCCGAGACGCCTTCGACGGAACTGGAATAATCCTTGCCGCCATTGCGCAGGGTGGCGTTGGTGGAACGCGAGGGCACGGCAGCCAGGATGTTGTCGAGTTCGCCGAGGGCCTGGGCGTCTTCCAGGGTGAGCGTCGCGATGGCCCCGCCCCGCATCCGGGTGCCGGGCGCGCCGGGGCGCACGAAGAGGAGGTTGGGGCCCATGGACTCAAACCGCGCCATCACGTCGGCGCGGCTGCCCTCCCCGATGGCCAGCATGGCGACCACGGCGGAAACGCCGATGACCACGCCCAGCAGGGTGAGCGCCGTGCGGAAGAGATTGGCCCGCAGCGAGCGGAACGCCATCTTGACCGACTCCACCACCTGGGCGAGCGGCGACGGGCCTTTCCGGTCGTAGCGATACTGGGGCGCTTCTTCGGCAGCGGCCTGATGATTGCCGGTGTCGGAGACGATCTTGCCGTCGCGGATCTCGATCACGCGCTTGGCGCGGGCGGCGACATTTTGATCATGGGTGATCAGGATGATGGTGCGGCCCGAAGCGTGGAGTTCTTCGAGCAGATTCAGAAGGTCGTTACTGGAGCCGGAATCGAGCGCGCCGGTTGGTTCATCGGCGAGAATGACTTCGGCATCGTTGACGAGCGCGCGGGCGACGGCGACGCGCTGCTGCTGGCCGCCGGAGAGCTGGCCGGGCTTGTGGTGGATGCGGTCGCCCAGGCCGAGTTTGGCGAGCAGACCCGCGGCCTTCTCGCGCCGCTCCGAGAGTTTGAGACCAGCATAGACGGCGGGGATTTCGACGTTCTCCGAAGCCGTGACACTGGCGAGCAGGTTGTAGCGCTGGAAGATGAAGCCGAAGGTCTGGCGGCGCAGGGCGGCGAGACGATCCGGATCAAGCTCCGAAACGCTCTGCCCCCGGATGGAATAGACGCCGGTGGTCGGCCGGTCGAGACAGCCGAGCATGTTCATCAGCGTCGACTTGCCGGAGCCGGACTGGCCGACGATCGCGACGAACTCGCCGGTCTCGATGGTCAGCGACACGCCGTCCAGCGCGCGGACTTCGGTATCGCCGGACCCGTAATAACGGGTCACATCTTTCAGTTCGATCAAGGGAGGGGTCATCAGGATACCTGCGGGTTACCGGGGGCCTACATACGGCCCGGCGGCGGGCCCATCGGTCCCTGTTGCGCGCGCTGCTGCGATTGCGTGGCCGTGGCGGTGCTCCGGGCCGAGACTTCCCCGGTCACAACCGTCTGCCCTGGCTCGAGCCCGAAGAGGACTTCCGCCTGCGTGCGCGTTTTGAGGCCGATCAGGACCGGGCGCGGGCGCGGGGTGCCATCGGGGCCCATGACAAGAACGGTTGCGACTTCAGCCTCCGGATAGGCCTTGCGCGCTTCCATGAAGGCGCGGCGCTGGCTGTCATCCTGCTGCGGGGCGCCGGCGCGCTCGCTGGCTTCGGCCTGCATCATGCCTCCACCGGTACGCCCTTCCCGCGCGCTGCCTTCGGCACGTTCACGGCCACCTTCGCGGCTCTGCCCCTGCGGGCGCTGACCGCGCTGGGGCGTAGACTGCAACGCGGTGACTGGAACAAGCACCGCATCCTTGGCAGAGCCGGTGATGAAGAAGACCTGCGCGGTCATTTCCGGCTTCAGCAGATTGTCGGGATTGGCGATGTCGAGCATCGCCTTGTAGAGGACGACATCATTGAGAACTTCCGGTGTCGGGAGGATCTGGCGGACGGAGGTTTCCCAGCGCCGGGTGGAATCCCCCAGCGTCGAGAACCAGGCCGCCTGCCCCGGCTTCACGCGCAGTACATCGGCCTCGGACACATCGGTCTCCACCGTCATGATGGTGAGGTCAGCGAGTGTCAGGATGGTGGGCGCCGTCTGGTTGGCGTTCAGCGTCTGGCCTTCCACGGCGGCCAGCGAGACGACTGTGCCGGAAATCGGGGCGTAGATGTTGGTGAATTCCAGCGTGGCCTGCTGGGCCCGCAGGGTGGAACTCTGGCGCGTGATCTGGGCGTTGATCGCCTCGAGGCGGCCTACCGCGATGGTGTATTCGGCCTGCGCGCTTTCAAAATCGGCGCGGGCGAGGGCGTCATTCTCGAACAGCATCTTGGCGCGGTCTGCATTTGCCTTGGCGAGTTCCAGAGACGCCTGTTGCTGCCGGCGGCTCGCCTGAAGCTCCATAAGCTGGGCCTGGCTGCCTTCCACATTGGTTTCCGCGATGGTGGCATCGATGCGCGCCAGAAGCTGGCCCTGCTCCACAAGGTCGCCGGCCTCCACCAGCAGCTCTGTCAGCTGGCCGGAGACCTGCGCGCCCACGGTGACGGTATCTTTCGGGGCAACCTTGCCGGCCGAGGAGATCGATACCTCGATGTCACCGCGTGTGACCTCTGCGGTCTGGTATTCGGGGGCCTTCTCTCCGCCCCAGATGGCCTGCCAGGCGAGCCACCCGGCCAGCACGGCGACAGCGGCAATAATGATCCAGGTCCAGCGGGTTTTCAGCAGATGGGTCTTTGACATGGAGGCTCAGCTTCAAATGATTTCTCTGGGCTTGAACGCAGGCCCGGCGGTATTCCGTCGCGCGCAACTGCCAGAAGTCTGCAATTGTGTCGCTGGTGTTCGCGCCATAGCCGATTTCATCTGAGATTTTATTGTCACGAATGCGGGAATTCATGGCGAAGACGCCACAAAAGACGGCATCTTCCCGCCGCTGAAGGGGGAATTGGCGCAATCCGAAGGCGGTCTGAAGGCGCCGCAACCGCCGTTTCAGCCGCGCAGGCGGGTTATTCGGCCGGGCCGCTTCTGATGGCGGCAGGAGGCTGGGCAGGCGCGCTGGCCAGTTCGCGGCGCTGGGACAGGAACCAGCCCAGGATGAGCGGCACGAGAATGCCCGGCAGGCCTTCATAGATGCTTTCATGCCAGCCAAGGCCAAAGCGCCAGAAGAGCGCCACGCTGACACCCAGCACGAGCATGAAGATCGCCGCCGGCTCCGACACCCGGCGGCCCAGGGCATGGAGCGCCAGCAGCGGCGCGAAGGCCGAGGCAAGCGTCGACCAGGCGAGGATCACCAGGCTGAACACGCTCTGATTGCCCGAGAGGGCAAGGCCGAGCGCAATGAGGATGGAGACCGCCGTTGCCGCCTTCAGCATGAAGGTCGTCTCCAGCCGCTTGGGCGCCAGATCGTGGGTGAAGGCCGCCGAGCAGGAAAGAACGAGGGAGTCGGCGGTCGACATGGTAGCCGCGAAGATGCCGGCGAGGATCAGCCCGACGAGGACGGGGGGAAGCAGCTCCGTCGCCATCATCGGCAGGGCGAGTTCGGGGTCAATATCCGCAAGGTCCGGCAGGTAGAGACGCGAGAGCATCCCTACCCCGGTGGCCAGCAGATAGAAAATCGTGAAGTAGCCATAATACCAGGCCCGGGCGCGGCCCATATTGCGGTCGTCATCGAGCGCCATGAAGCGCACCATCACATGCGGCTGGCCCACCACGGAGAAGCCTGCAAACAACCAGCCGACAACGAACAGCGCCATGCCGAGCGCGCCAGGAAAGAGCAGATCGTCCGGGAACGGATCGAGGAATCCGGGGATCGCGCGCCAGAGCTCGAGCGCGCCGCTGACCCCGCCCACGCCCGCGAAGGCGGCGATCAGCAGCAGCGTCATAGCGGCCATCATGGTGATCGACTGGGCGCCGTCCGTCCAGATGGAGGCGCGAATGCCCCCGACGATGGAATAGATCAGGACCATGGCGGCGACCATGACTGCGCCCGTCCATGGATTGATGCCGAGGACGCCTTCCAGCGCCTTGCCGCCTGCCGAAATCTGCGCGGCGGCATAGGCAATGAGAAAGACGACCATGATGACGGCGGCAATCTTCTGCCAGACACCGAACGTCTCGCCATACCAGCGGGCGATGACGGCGGAAAAGGAGGCTTCGCCCGTGCGGGCGGTGGCCTGGCGCAGGCGGCGGTGAATGAAGGAGGAGCCGATGAAATCCCCCACGATCCAGCCGAACATCAGCCACATGGCCGCAAGGCCGGTCTGGTAGGTGAAGCCGATGACGCCGATGAACATGTAGCCGGAATTATTGGTGGCGACGGCGGAGAGGCCGGCAAGCCAGGGGGCGACGCTGCTGCTGGCGAGGTAATAGTCCTTGCGCTTGCCGGTGGCCTTTCGCCCTGAGGCGAGGCCGATCGCCACGAAGGAGAGCAGTATAAGGACGAAGCTGATGGCGGTGATCATGAGGCGGCCTCTTGCGGGCCGGAGGCTGGCCCGGAGAACAGATCCGGCTGCTCAGGCTCGCCGCGCGGGTCGAACTCCGCGATGGCAAGGCTGGTGGCCGGGGATACGGAGAAGGGTTCGCGTGCCTGGGTGGGCACAGGCGCCGAGACGGCAGCGCGGGAGAGGCACGCGATGGCGAGCCCCGCAAGCGCAAGGCCGGCAAACAGGAAGAGGCCGCCCCCACCCGGAATGAGCTGAAGGAAGCCGCCAGCAATCAGCGGGCCGATGACCGATCCAATGCCCCAGACGACGAGGATGCCTGCCATCATCGACGTGATTTCCTCCGGGGCCGCACGATCTGCCGCATTGGCCACGGCAACGGCATAGTAGCTCAGCGATCCGGCACCGAAGATGGCGGCGAGGAGCAGCGTGATCTGCGGGACATTGAGGGCGGCGGTGATGAACAGGAAAATGGCCGCGACCGCGCCGATGCCGGCGGCGGCGGCGATAACGATGCGGCGGTCGAACCTGTCGGAGACGAGGCCGATGGGCCAGAGGCCAATCATGGCGCCCGCGAGGATCGCGCCGTTGAGCTGCGCGGAAAAGCCGGCGGCATCTTCCGGGCGAATGGCTGCGGCGAAGACGGGGTAGAGCTGGGCCACGGAATTGTTGACCGCGCCGGCGCAGAAGGCGGCAAAGACGGAGGCCGGAGCCAGGGAGAGCAATCGTCTGGGCCCGAACGGTTTGGCGGCGACAAGTTCAGGCTGGCTGCGATTGGTCGCCGCGACCGGCAGCAGCGCGGCGATGAAAAGACCCGCCACCACCATGAAGGCGCCGAGCCCCGCCAGCGCCGCCGCGACGAGGAATGGCGCAGCGATGGCACCGGTCTTGGAGACCATGTGATAGAAACCGAGTATGGCGCCGCGTTTCTGAGGCGGGGCGGCATTAGCGATCCAGCTTTCGCCGGCCGTCAGCATGCCGGCGGCCCCTGCCCCGGCCAGCGCCAGCAACAGCGCCCAACCGGCAAGCTCGCGGCCGACAACCGGCAGGATCAGCGCCGCCAGCGCGCAGATGCCTGCCAGCAGCGTGAATGTGCGGATATGGCCGATGCGGCGGATTTCATGCGGGGCAATCAGTGTGCCCCCCAGGAAACCCGCCGAATAGGCCGAGGCGACGAGACCGATGCCTGCTCCGGCGACACCTGCCGCGAGCAGCTTCAGCGACATGACCATCGCCAGCGCCGCCATGGCGCCCTGTAGCAGCGTCAACGCAGCCACCAGAACAAGGATGTTCCGGTAAGCCGCAAAGCCGCCGTGTCCCGACAGGACCAGCCCCGGCCTGCCGAGGAGCTGCATCACGCCGCCGGGCGCAGCCGCTCGGCAGACGTGACAGAGGCGCCCGCCTGCTCCACCAGCGCTTCATGCAGGGCGCAGATCGCGGTGTCGAAGTGCTCTTCCTGGATGACGGCCTGAATGTCGGTCTTGCGGGAGACCTGCTGCAGACCGATCAGCGGCACGCCGGCCTCATGCAAAGAGGTGAGCGCGCGCGCCGTGATGCCGGGCACGTCTATGTCCGCGCCGATGACAGAGACAATCGCTACGCGGCTGGTAGAGACGGCGGCGCCAGAGAGCCGCGCCTCGATGTCGGCGGTGGCGCGCTTGAGAGCCTTGCGGCTGCCTTCGACATAGTGGGTGATCGTGTTGGCATTGGAACATTTCGACACGATACGGATGGAATGGCGTGTGAGCGCCTCCAGCACGGCGGCGTCATAGCCCTTCTCTCCGACCATATCCTGATCGAAAACTTCCAGCGCAAACACGCCCTTGAGGCCGGTGACGATTTCCGCGCGCGGTTTTTCCGGCGCATAGTCCGCCGAAATGACCGTGCCACCATCCTTGGGATCAAAGGTGTTCTTTACCCGCAGAGGAATGCCTGCCTGACGCAGAATTTTAGCCGCTTTCGGGTGAACCGCTTCCATACCCATATTCGAGAGCTGGTCAGCCACATCGAAATTCGTCAGGCCGATCTTGCAGACCTTGTCGCTGCCGACAAGGTTTGGATCGGCGCTGGAAAGGTGGAACTCCTTGTGGATGATCGCTTCATCCGCGCCGATCAAGGCGGCAAGGCGGGAGAAGGTTACCTCCGTATACCCACGTCCGAACTGGCGCACGAGGCCGTCGCGGCAGCTGGCATAGCCAGTGACGATGGGGAGTTCTGTCTCAAGGTCGATCTTGTCGAGCGCGTCCTGCATCCGCGCTTCCATCGTCAGGTCGCGCTCATCCCGCCAGGCGGTGAGATCAACGGCCTTGGCATTGACGCCATGCTTCTGGAGCAGAAGCGCGGTGTTGAAGGCTGAATGCGCCTCGCCGAGGGAGGAGAGAACTTCCTTCACGGTGGCGAGATTTTCGTCGAGCCGGAACTGGCCGTAGGAACAGAGGCGGTGCAGATCGATCAGGCAGTTGCGAACGTCTTCGATCCGTTCCTGCACGAAATTGTCGGCAACGGCCTGCTCGGGCTCGCCGCCAAACATTTCGGCGTTTTTTTCTTCCATGGCAGCAGCCACGGTGCCGAGTGCCTCGGTCCAGGCCCATTTGTTGCCAGCGCCAGAGAAGAGGCTGAACACGCCCGGCTCGCCAGATTTCTTGTGTTCCAGAAGCCGGTTTGTCATGCCCGAATAGGCGGAGACGACGAAGATGCGGTTGTAAAGCTCTGCGCCCCTGCGGCCGCCGATCAGCACATTTTCGAGCACGGCCTGCGTATTGGAGATCGACGTGCCGCCGATCTTTTCCACGGTACGTTTCATGTCATCGGCCTCCCAGGGGTAATGGTGGCAAGGCCTTCAGGGGGCGGATCGGTTCCTTCACCTGACGGTGGGCCACAAATTCCGGGCGCGGCTTCGTATTGCCAAACGGATCGCGCAGCCGGTTGCACCAGGCATTGAACACGAAGAAGGCGTTGATACGCTCGTACGGCGTGATGTTGCTGTTGGAGCCGTGCATGGTGTTGCAATCGAACACGACGACAGAACCCGCCTTTGGCGCCGGGCCTTCAATTCCGCCGAGCTTTGCCAGGCGCGCGAGGCTTTCGCCGTCGGGCACGCCATATTCCTGCTTCTTCAGGGATTCCCGATAGTGCTCATCGGGCGTTTCGCCCACGCAGGTCACATAATTCATATGGCTGCCCGGCATGAACATCGTCGGCCCGGAATGGGGATGATTGTCCGTGAGCATCACCGACATGGAGATCGCCCGCATGCGCGGCATGCCATCTTCGGTGTGCCAGGTTTCAAAATCCGAATGCCAGTAGAAATCCTTGCCGCGGAAGGCGGGCTTGTAGTTGATGCGCGATTGATGGATGTAGACCTCATCGCCGAGGATAAACTGGGCGAGGCCCGACAGGCGCTCATCGGCTGCCAAACGTTCGAACACCTCTGACTGGCGATGCGGCGCAAAAACAGAGCGCACTGCATCTGCCCCTTCCATGCCGCGTTCGGTGATCCGGCTTTCAGGGATGAGTCCGCCGCGCTCGCGCAGGGCGTTTGCTTCGCGCGTCAGAGCCTTCACCTCTTCTTGCGAAAAGACATCTTCGAGCACGACAAAGCCATCACGCACAAACTGATCGATCAGTTCACGGTCTACCGGCGGCTCCTGCCCCGGCTGGCCATGCACGACGGGGTCGCGGCGTTCCAACCATTCTGGCCGGGGTTTCTGGCGGGAAGGATATAGATCCTGTTCAGTGTCCGTCATCATGGAATATCTCCCTTCAGGCAGAGTTTTCGAGGGCTGCATCGGCCGGATAGGCGCCATCTGCGCCGTGCACTTCCTTGCCGGTCACCGGTGGGTTGAATACACACGCCATCATCATCGGCGCGCCCGCATCAGCCCGCAGGATGTGCTTGTCATTCTTGTTGAGCGCATACATCACGCCGGGGCGGATCTGATGGGTTTCACCAGTTGCCAGATCGGTGATCGAACCGGTCCCTTCCATGCAGAACACGCTTTCAAGATGGTTCTTGTAATGCATGTGCAGCTCAGCGCCGGCGTGGATGGTGGTGATGTGGAAGGAAAACCCCATACCGTCATCTTTGAGCAGCAGGCGGACGGAAGACCACCCATCGCTGTCGACGCGGCGCTCGGTGAGGATTTCCTTTGCAAGGTCTCGTACAATCATTCTTGTCTCCTTCAGGCTGCGGATTTCTGCTGACGCGCATTCACTGCGCGCACGGCATCCGCGAGAATTTCAAGTCCGGCGTCGAGTTGTTCGTCGCTGATGGTGAGGGGCGCCAGCACCTTGACCACCTCATCCCGGCTGCCGCTGGTCTCGATGATGAGCCCATTGGCGAAGCAGGCCGCGCAGATTTCTGTGGCAATCTCGCCGCTTTCCATCTCGATGCCCGACATCATGCCCCGCCCCTTGAGGCGGCCGGCAAACGGCGCCGAGGCGGCAATTTTTTCCAGCCCCGCGCGCAGACGGGCCGCCTTCTGGGCTGTCTCCTTCTCGAACGCATCGTCGCTCCAGAAGAGATCAAGCGCTTTGGCAGCCGTCACGAAGGCGTGGTTGTTGCCCCGGAAGGTGCCGTTATGTTCGCCGGGCTTCCATTGATCATGCTGTGGACGGATGAGTGTCAGCGCCATGGGCAGGCCAAGCCCGGAAAGGGATTTCGCCAGCGTCACGATATCCGGCGTCACGCCTGCCTTCTCGAAGCTGAAGAAACCGCCCGTGCGGCCGATGCCGGCCTGGATATCATCGATGATGAAGAGCGCGCCATGCTTGCGGGCGATCTTCTCGATCTTCCGCAGCCAGGCATCCGACGCCACATTGAGGCCGCCTTCGCCCTGCACCGTTTCAACGATGATCGCTGCTGGCTTATCGAGGCCCGAAGACGGATCGGAGAGGCGCCGGTCGAGCTGATCGGCCGTGTCGGTTTCCTCACCGAAATAGCCGTCATAGGCTTCATGGGTGACGCCGGTGAGCGGGACGCCGGCCCCGCCGCGCTTGCCGGAATTGCCGGTGGCGGCCAGTGCGCCGAGCGTCATGCCGTGAAAGCCATTGGTGAAAGCGATCACATTCGTCCGCCCTGTGACTTTCCGCGCCGTCTTCAGCGCCGCCTCAACAGCGTTCGCCCCCGTCGGCCCCGGAAACAGGACGCGATAGTCCATGCCGCGTGGCTTCAGAATGCGGCGCTCGAAGGTTTCAAGGAAGCGCGCCTTGGCGCGGGTATGCATGTCCAAACCATGGGCGACGCCGTCTGCCTCGATATAGTCGAGCAGTGCGCGCTTCAGTTCGGGATGGTTGTGGCCGTAATTCAGCGTGGAACAACCAGCCAGAAAATCGATATAGCGTGCGCCATCTTCGGCGATCAGTTCAGCGCCGCGTGCGGAGCGGAACACCGCCGGGAATGCGCGGCAATAGCTGCGCACGCGGGATTCGCGGCGTTCAAAAATATTCGAGGGTGCAGATGCATGTTCATAGGCCATTGGATGGCTCCTTTTTTTGCTCTGATTTGACAGGGGGCTGACGGGTTCAGCCCGAAGCCTTCGGCGCCTGGAATGGGCCAATGGTGACGAGAAATTCGGTATCGTGCTGGCCGGCGAAGTGCCGGTGGCGATCAAACCAGGGCTCCTCGCGCAGCGGCGCAGACAGCCAGCCCGCCACGCTGCGGAACAACGCCCAGGAGGCGTCATTGGCGCGCGTGATGGAGGTTTCGATCTGGGATACGCCCGATTGTGCACGCCGGGAGAGAATGTCTGCCAGCATCCGGCGGGGCAGCCGCTGGCCGCGCGCATCTGCATGCACGGCGACCTGCCAGAGGAAATAGGTGTCACCCTTGCCGGGCGGGCGATGGCCGGAAATCCAGCCCACGACCTTGCCATTCATGCGCGCCACAGCGCAGGAAGCGGAAAAATGGGTGCACTGGATCAGGTTCGCGTAGAGCGAATTGGTATCGAGTGGCGGACAGGCGGCAATCAGCGCATGAATTTCAGCGGCATCTTCAGCCGCCGGCGATCCGATCTGGATAGCGGCACCTGCGGTCTGACTTCGGTCCGGGACGGAATCGCTTCCGTCTATCGTGGTGGCCTCATCGGGCATGACGGCTCCCATTGGTTTATTATTTTGTTCGTCAAATTATTATCCTGACTGGAATGTCAACCCCGAGCGCCTTGATTGGTTGCATCATGAAACGCTCTAATGTCAGGCGATGACAGGCCATCCGGCAGATATTTAGATATACAAATTATTTGTTGATCAATGGAATTGACCTAAATTGGCTCCCATGATTGCTGCAACTGACTCTCTCGAATCGCACCATCCGGCCTCTGAAGCGGCGCTGATTTCCCTCCGCCGCATTCTCAAGGTTGTGGAGGCCCAGTCGCGTTCCCTGGCCCGCGATACCAGCCTTACCCCCTCCCAGCTCGTTGTGCTGAAGGAACTGGCGCAGCGCGGCGGCGCGCAGCCAGGCGAACTGGCGCGGGCGGCGGGGCTGAAGCAGGCGACAATCTCCATCCTGCTCGACAAGCTGCAGGCGCGCGGCCTCGTCCTGCGCAATCGGGGGGACGCTGACCGGCGCACCGTGAAAGTTCAGATCACGCCCGAAGGCCGCGAGATTCTCAATGCCGCGCCAGATCTTCTGCAGGCGGAGTTTGGCGCCCGGTTTGCGCAGCTGCCCGATTGGGAACAGGCATACATCAATGCCGCCCTGACGCGGCTCGTCTCCCTGCTCGGAGCAGCAGACATTGACGCCTCGCCCGTTCTGGATGTCGGCCCGGTGACCGACCTGCCCGGAGGCCCGGCCGAGCCGCGCTGAGAAGTATCAACGAGTGGCAGGCAGAAGCCTCTTCGGGTCACACCAGCCTTGCACCCAGTTCAGGGGACACCGTATGGCTCGATGCTGGTGAGTTTCAGCGTGTAGGCGGCCGCAGCAAGGTCGCTTTCCCGGGTCTGCGCACTCAGCGTCCCTTCAAGCCAGTAGGCGGTCCAGATGTCATCAATCCTCACGGCGGGATCGGCCTCGACATAGATGATCTGATTGGGCGGCGGCGGTGGGGTATGAATGCAGGCGCCCATATAGGGGGCGAGCAGAAAACTCGCCTGCCTGTTCTTCAGATTGAAGTCGAAGGGCACGACATAACCGGGTATGCGGATCAGCATGCCGTCAAGTTCTGGAACCGTGTCGAACCCGCCCAGCTGCGGCATGTAGTCAAGATCGGAGCCTTCCTCGATCATCTCGAGCGGCTGGCTGGCATAGCGCGCTTCCAGCGCCTTGTAGAACTCGGCATACTCCTCCTCCAGTGCTTCGCCGGCGCCGGTGGGCATCAGGTCTTCCCAGATGATGGGCAGCGCCTCCCCTTCCTCGACACCCCAATAGCCATTCTCGCCGCTCGATTGCGGGGCTGCCTGCGCCGGCTCGCGGAGGTATGCGGAGGGAGACGGCCGCTCGAAGGTTTCGCTGACGGCGCCGTCCGGCATGGGAGGGGGGTCGCTGTGTGCGCCGCCCTGGCCGTCAGGCGCTCCACCGCACGCAGCGAGCAGGAAAACCGTCAGCGCCGCCGCAAAAGCTCTCACCACAAAGCACCTCATTCCACGCAATATCGGCCACAAATGTAATAAAGTAACATTCGCCTGTCCATCGGTCTGATGTGTAGATTCCACGGGTTTGGACGGTATGGCCAGTGGCGCAGTTCATCCGTTTCAGGGCGCCGCTTCAGACATCTCTTGCATGGGCGGCGCTTCCGGGATAATCGGCGCGGGTCATCTGGGGAGTAGCCAGCCACCGCAAGGTGGGCTTCCGCGTCAACATACTTGGTCGAGAGGCCATGGTGCGGGAGGAGCGGTCATACCGTTCGGGCGAGACCAATGACATTGCCTCCTGCCTTGCCGGGCGAGGATGCGATGTCGTTGGACTCAACAACTGCCCGGCCCGGAGACGACCCTCATGGAAGCCCTCTTCACTTCGACCGCCGTGGTCGCGCTCGCCGAGATTGGCGACAAGACCCAGTTGCTGGCCATCGTGCTGGCGACGCGGTTCAAGCGGCCTGTTCCCATCATTCTCGGCATTCTGGTGGCAACGCTTGCCAACCACTTCCTGGCAGCCTTCGTCGGGGCTCAGGCAGCCGCTTTCCTTGAGGGCGACTGGTTCCGCTACCTGATCGCCGCCTCGTTCATCGCCATGGGCGCCTGGACGCTGATCCCCGACAAGCTCGACGATATCGAGGACAAGCCCGCCCGCTTTGGCGCCTTCCTAACGACAGTGTTTGCCTTCTTCCTGGTGGAGATGGGCGACAAGACGCAGCTGGCGACTGTGGCTCTCAGTGCCCGCTTCAACGACCTCCTGATGGTTACCATGGGAACGACCCTTGGCATGATGCTGGCAAATGTGCCGGCGGTGTTCCTGGGAAATGAGCTGATCCGGCGCGTTCCCCTGAAGGTGGTGCGGATGATCGCGGCGCTTCTATTCCTCGTTATCGGTCTGTGGCTGGCTGCTCAAACTGCTGGCCTTGTGTAAGTTTTCCCATCTGGTGGGCTGGACAGGTGCGCAGAAGCGCCCCACCTCGACTTCGCACCGGTCTGGCCCTTCCGAGGAGAATACTTCATGGTAATTGCCAAGCGCAAAAAGGCGAGCAGCATTGCCGTGGTCACCGAAAGGGTTCACGAAGCCGCCGGCGTGCTCAAGGCAATGGCCAGCGAAACCCGGCTGAAGATCATGTGCGCCCTGAGCGAGGGAGAGCTGCCCGTCAACCATCTCGCCGAGATGACAGGGCAATCCCAGTCTGCCGTTTCCCAGCACCTCGCCAAGCTGCGCGCAGCCGGACTTGTGGAAAGCCGCCGCGACGCCCAGACGATCTATTACCGGTGCCGGCCCGGCATCTCGCAGGCGCTGATCGACACGCTCTGCGATTACTACGGGACAAGATGAAACAGGCCGGGACTTGCCCGGCCTATCCTGTTCATATCCAGATTTCGGATGCGCCCGTCAGTGGCTGTTGGCCAGCATGGCGTTGGACGCTGATACCGTGATCGCCGAGAGATCCGCGTTCAGTTCAGCCTGAGGGCCTGCATCCGGATAGGCTTTGGCGAGTTCTGCAAAGGCTTCGTTCAGCGCAGCGGCGCCGGCCGGGTTGGCGGCGGCAATCTGAGCTTCCTGATCCTTGAAGAGGGAGAGGCCTGCCTTGTAGAAGCCGTAACCGTCCAGATAGGGCTCATAGGTGCCTGCTTCCCGGGCGATGCGATACATGGCGGCGGCGCGGTCTGCCTGGTCCGCCGCGATCGCGGCGCGGATGGAAACCGGGCTGCGGGAAGATTCCGGCGCCTTCGTGCCTGCTGCGCGCAGCGCCGCGATGATGGCTTCGGTGCGGGCGCTGATCTGCTCAGCACTTTCCCCGGCCATCACGGCCTGGGAGGCCTCCAGCAGAAGATTGTCAAACAGCGTCACGCCGCGGGCCTTGAACAGGTCTTCCAGTTCGATCAGCACTTCGCTGACCGGATGGGCAAACATCTCGGCGGCAGCGTCTTTTTCACCCAGCGCAAAGGCGTCCCGCGCGGCGATGACGTGAGCTTCGGTCACGCCCAGAGCGGCGCCATAGATGACCGGGTCGGTCGCCGCCTGATCAAGCGAAATACCGCCTTCGCCTTCCCCGCCCGAGGCAACGGCCTCGACCGTTTCCTCAAAGGAGGCTGCGGGAGCCGCCGCCGCAGACTGTTCGGCAGGCGCATCGGCCGCAGGGGGCGTGGCCTTTCCGCAGGCGCCAAGCCCGGTAGAAATAATGGCGAGGCCAAGGCCAAGACCGGTCCAGGCTCTGTACGACTTGCTCATTCATGCGCTCCGCATATGCTGTTTGTGATTGAGAATGAGTTGCAGTTAAAGCAAATAGTGCTGCGCCGCAAGACCAGAGGCGTGGAAGGCCCGATATGATTGTCATTGAAAACGTGCTGAGCCCGGATGTGCTGGCGGAGGTTACAAAGGCGCTCGCCGAGATGCGCTGGGAGGATGGCCGCAAGACCGCTGGGGCAACCGCGCGCCGCGTGAAGCAGAACCAGCAGGCAGACCTCACCAGCCGGACGGGCACCAAAGTGCGCGACATGCTGCTGGATACCGTGAAGCGTCATCCTGTGGTGGAGGCCTATGCCCGGCCGCTGAAATTCGCCCCGCCCCTGATCAGCCGGACCGGCGCCGGGGACACCTATGGCCTGCACATCGACAATCCGGTGATGGGCAAAGGCGACGCGCGGATCCGCACGGATCTGTCCTTCACCTTGTTCCTCTCACCGCCGGAAAATTATGAAGGCGGCGAACTGGAAATCGAGACCGTGTTCAGGACAGAGTCAGTCAAGTTGCCTGCGGGCAGCATGGTCATTTATCCGTCTACGGAGTTGCACCGGGTGGCGCCCGTGATCTCGGGTGAGCGATACGTGTTTGTCAGCTGGATTCAGAGCGCTATCCGCGACGCTGCGCAGCGCGCTATCCTGTTTGACATTGCAAACCTGAAAGTAGGGCTGGCGCGCGCCTTTCCCGCGGGCTCTCCCGAATTGCTGAGCCTTGCGAAAACTGAAGCCAACCTGATCAGAATGTGGGCAGATGCTTGAGGGGAGTCGGCCGGTTCACATTCCGGTGAGCTGGGAACAACCACGCCTCGCATGCAGTTTTCCAAGGCAGATGACTGACGACAGGCTGACTTTTCGCAATTTGAACCGTGACCTACCTGCCACCTTGCCCCATATGGGCGGGGTACATCCGTTGCGCCCCGTCGTTTTCATAAACTGCTTTCAGATCAGGGAGAAGATCAAATGTTGAGACCCCTCGCCATCGCCACTGCCGCCCTGGGGGCCGTCGCCTGCACCAGCATGAGCACCACTGCGCTTGCCAGCGAGCCTGCTGCGCCAGCCGCGGCGCAGACCGCCGCCATCACCTACACCCTGCCCGATCTGCCTTATGCCTATGACGCGCTGGAAGGCGCCATTGATGCGAAGACGATGGAAATCCATCACGGCAAGCACCACGCCGCCTATGTGAACAACCTGAATGCGGCGCTGGCCTCAGAGCCTGCCCTGGCGGCCGAGCCGCTGGAAACGCTGATGGCAAAAATCTCGACGCTCTCGCCGGCCATCCGCAACAATGGCGGCGGCCATTATAATCACAGCCTGTTCTGGAAGCTGATGGCGCCTGCCGGCCAGGGCGGCACGCCTTCGGCAGAACTTGCCGCCGACATCGACGCCACTTTCGGATCGATGGACGCATTCAAGGAGGCGTTCAACAAGGCCGCAACCGGACAATTCGGATCAGGCTGGGCCTGGCTGGTCATGACGGATGACGGCCTGAAGATCACGTCCACCCCCAATCAGGACAATCCGCTGATGGATGTGGCCGCCGTCAAAGGGGCGCCGATCCTTGCCGTCGATGTGTGGGAGCACGCCTACTATCTGCAATACCAGAACCGCCGCGCCGACTATCTGAATTCCTGGTGGGACGTGGTGAACTGGAATGAGGCGAACAGCCTCTACGCAGCGGCAAAATAGCCCGCGAACAGATGACGGGAGGGCTTGGCGGGCCCTCCCGTTTTTCTTTGGGCGAGCGTGCGTCTATACGTTCCAACGCCGTTCATCTTCCGGTAGGCAAGACGATCCGGATTGCTAAAAAGCCCAGACATGACGCCGACAGAGATTGAACAACTCCGCTTTGCGCTGTCCCAGCCCCGCTATGAGGGCTGGACCGCGCCGCCGATCATACCCGGCAGCTGGCGCACTCTTTCCGGCGACATGGCCCTGAGCACCGTCATCGCCATTTGCGAATGGCTGGAAGACGAGCGCGACATCAGGAATCTGGCCATCAACTGGTGCATTGACCGGGCACGGGTTCGCAACCTCTCCTGCTATGAAGACACCGTGCTGGTGGAACTGGCAGGGCATGCCGGTTACGGACGGCCGGGGCTGATCAACGTTATCGTGCATGAAGACGGCATGGCCCTGCTCAACGGCACATCTGCCGTCATCCATGACCTCAACGCCGAACTGCCGCCGCTGCTGGACACCCATCATCAGCGGCTGGACTATCTGCACCTGTTCATGAACTGGGTGCATGCCAGTGAGGGGCGGTTTCAGCCGGTCTCCACACAAGCGGAGCTGCACGCGCGGCTGCTGCCGGACGGCATTGAGGCGGCCGCAACGGCTGACCTGATCCCGTTTACCGAGACAGCGCCGGAAGAAGAGACCAAGGCCCTGGCGCACTATGCGGGGACAGTCCTTTATGGCGGCAGCCTGTTCCGGGCTGTCATGGCCATCTTTCCACAGGGGATTGTGGAGATGATTGATGACGACGTGCTGCTGTCGGAATTGCCGGTCCGGGAGGAAAGCCTCATCGGACCCATGATTGTGAGCCGGATCTGACCCTGGGGGGGAAACATGCTGGACCTAGTACCCATTCAATCGAAACTCGAACTGCCATCAGAGCTCGGGGGCAACCGCCTGCTTGTCGGCTGGTCGATGGAACTTGAACACAAGAAGACCCCCATAGGATTTTCTTTTGGCGATCCCGAACGCACACCGGCGACAGGCTTCATTGACCCGATCCTGATGGAGATGGAGGGGCATCTGATGACCATTGCGCCGACCGGCGCAGGCAAAGGGGTCGGCTGTATCATCCCCGCGCTTCTGCGGTTTGACGGGCCGCTGATCGTGATCGATCCCAAGGGAGAAAACGCGCTGATTACCGCCCGGCGCCGCAAGGAGCTTGGCCATACTGTGGCCATCGTCGACCCGATTGGCGTGACCGGCCTGCCCTCTACGCCGATCAACCCGCTGGATCTGCTGGACACGGCAAGCCCGACACTGGTTGATGACGCGATGGCGATCATTGCCACGATGATCGACAACCGAATGGGGCGGAACACAAGCGATGGGGACTACTGGTCCGAGCGCGGAGCGACCTTTGTTCTGGGGGTGATACTGCATGTGGTGAGCGATCTGCCCCCTGCCCGCCGGCATCTGGGAACGGTCCGCGAACTGGTGGCGCAGGCCATGGGCGAAGCGGGCATCTATTCGCAAATGGCGGAAAATCCTTCGGCCACGCTTTCCAGCGCCACAACGGTTCTGGGGGCACTGGAACGCTCGCGCAATGCCGAAGCCGTCCGGATCGGGCAGATGCTGCGGCTGGGCGCGGTGTCCACGCTGGGCGGGATCCTTTCCTTTGCGCAATCCATTGTGGAGGTGGCACGCGGGGAAGCGATCACGAAAAGCCTGTCGTCCACCGGGTTCGAACTCGACGCCGTGACGCGGGGCGACCCGCTGTCGATCTATCTGGTGCTGCCCCCGCATATGCTGGACAGCCACGGGAAACTGCTGCGCCTGTGGGTGCATACGCTGATGACGCTGATCACGCGGCGGAATGCGCGGCCGGAGAAATCGACGCTGTTCCTGCTGGATGAGGCCGCGCAGCTGGGAACGTTCACGCCGCTGCGCCGGGCGGTGACGCTGATGCGGGGCTATGGCCTGCAGACCTGGAGTTTCTGGCAGGATCCGAGCCAGCTTCGCAATCTCTATCCTGATGACTGGCAGACGATGGTGAACAATTGCCGGGCTGTGCAGTGTTTCGGGGCCAACACCATGCTGGCGGCAGAATCGATGGCGGCGATTGTCGGTTTCCGGCCCGCTGAAAGGCTGCTGGATCTGGCCGATCATGAAATGCTGCTGCAGCTTTCAGGCGACGCGCCCGTGCTGGCGCGCCTGCCGAGCTATCTGACAGATCCGGCCTTTGCGGGCATGTATGATGCCAACCCGTTTCATGATCCGGCGAGGCCGGTGATGCGCCCGGCGCCTGCGGTGGCGCGCGTGGTGGTGCGCCGCCCGGCCGGCCAGGGCGAAACCGAAACGCTCTCGCCCGCAGGCCTTCTCAAGGTTCTGAAGGACGCGCCGGATACGCCGGCGGCCGCCGACTGAAACAGCCGCTACAAGCCGGCACAAAAAAGCCGGGCGGCAGGAGGCACGCCCGGCTTTCTTTGTAATTACAATACCTTGCCGCGATCAGAGGATGCGGGCGCGAGCCTGCTCGTACTGCTTCATGATGTTGCTGACGAGTTCCTGGCAGGTCGGGATGTCATGGATCAGCGCCTGGCTCTGGCCGGTGGTCCAGATGCCGCCGTCCATATCGCCGTCGCGCAGCACGTTCTCACGGCCGCGGACACCGGCCATCAGTTCCTTCACGTCTGCGAAGGTCTTGGTCGGATCCTTCTGGATTTCGGCCACCTGAACCGAGATGTCGTTCTTGGCGACGCGGGCCGTGTTGCGCAGTGAGCGGCCAACGAGGACGGTGTCGAGCTCGTTGTTTTCAACGATCTTTTTCTTCACGTTTTCATGGATCTTTGCTTCCACGGTGGCGCAGAAACGGGTGCCCATGTTGACGCCGTCGGCGCCCAGCACGATGGCAGCAGCGAGGCCGCGCCCGTCGGCCATACCGCCCGAGGCGATGACCGGAACGTCAACCGCGTCAACGGTTGCCGGCAGCAGCACGATCAGGCCGACATCATCCTCACCGGGGTGGCCGGCGCATTCGAAACCGTCGATCGAGATGACATCAACGCCTTTGTTTACTGCAGAAACCGCGTGGCGGACCGAGGTGCACTTGTGGATGACCTTGACGCCGTTTTCCTTGAAACGCGGCAGGTGATCGGTGGGGGCGCGGCCAGCGGTTTCGACGATCTTGACGCCGCTATGGATGATCGCTTCGCGGTATTCGTCATAGGGGATCGGGTTGATCGAGGGCAGCAGGGTGAGGTTCACGCCGAAGGGCTTGTCGGTGAGCTTCTTGGTCTTCTCGATCTCTGCCAGCAGTTCTTCGCCGGACTTGAACATGTGCGCCGTGATGAAGCCGAGAGCCCCTGCATTTGCAACAGCGGCAACGAGTTCGCCGTAGCCGACGCCGGTCATGCCGCCCATGCAGATGGGTGTTTCGACGCCGAACATTTCGGTCAGACGTGTCTTGAGTTTTGCCATGTCACTCCCCTGTCTCTGGCTGCAGCGGGGGTTGAGGGCCGCAGCGCCTTGGTTTCACGGATGAGACATGGCACAGGCGGGAAGGCGTTTGGAAGGTGTCACCCAGCGGAAATGCCGGGCTGTTTTCGGTAATCTGCCTGCCAGGCTGTGACACCCGATGGACAAATCCGGACACTTCCGGACAGTTTCGGACAGATGCAGGACACCCTTGGCCAGTCTGGCGCAGGGCGGGTCAGATCGGAGAGATGCTCATGACGCGGCGCCACACTTCGCCCGAGGCCTGCGCGCGGGAGGTGATCAACCGGGTGGGCAAGGATGTGCGCCTCGCCCTGCCCCTTGGCCTGGGCAAGGCGAACCGCCTGACCAACGCCCTCTACGAGATTGCCAAGGCCGACCCTTCGGTGACGCTGACGATCTATACGGCGCTGACGCTGGTGCGCCCGAAGCTGGGGGCGGGATTGCCGGCGCAGTTCGGCGGGCCGGTGGTGGCGCGATTGTTCGGGGACTATCCGGACCTCACCTATGCCGTGGACCGGGCGCGGGGCGCCCTGCCGCCCAATGTGCAGGTGGAGGAGTTCTTCCTGGCGACGGGCACGCTGCTGAACAACGCCTATGCCCAGCGCCACTACAACAGCGTCAACTATACCCATGCGATGAGGCGCATCGTTTCGGCGCGGGCCAATGTGATCGGCCAGATGATCGCCGCGCAGGAGGGGCGCTACAGCCTTTCCTGCAATACCGACATCACGCTGGACCTCATCCCCGAGCTTCAGCGGAAAGCTGGCCGGGAGAGCTTTGTGGTGGTGGGCGAGGTGAATGACCGCCTGCCCTTCATGATCAATGATGCCGAGGTGCCTGCCAGCGAGTTTGACCTGCTGCTCGACGGGGGCGGCTATGACCTCGCGGGGCTGCCTGCGGCGCAGGTGGACCTGCTGAGCCATGCCATCGGCCTGCGCGCGGCGCGGCTGGTGAAAGATGGCGGGACGCTGCAGATCGGCATCGGATCGCTGGGCGATGGGGCGGCGCAATCCGTCCGTCTACGGCATTTGAACCCGCCTGCCTTCAATGCTGCGATCAGCGCCCTGCCCGGCCCGGCCGGACCGGTGGAGGAAGGCGGCGACGGCGCCTTCAGGGAAGGCCTCTATGGCTGCACGGAGATGTTCACCCAAGGCATGCTGGAACTGCTGCGCGCGGGCATCTTCACGCGGCGCGTGCGCGAGGGCAGCGCGGTGACGATTGATGGCGGGTTCTATCTTGGCCCGCAGAGCTTCTATCAGGCCCTGCGCGAGGCGGGGCCGGATCTGCTGGCGGCGATCAACATGACGAGCGTGGCGGATGTGAACGCGCTTTACGGCGATGAGGCCAACCGCCGCCGCGAACGCGCCCATGCGCGTTTCATCAACATTGCCATGAAGGCGACCTGCCTGGGCGCTGTAATCTCCGACGCGCTGGAGGATGGGCGCGTGGTGAGCGGTGTTGGCGGGCAATACAATTTCGTGGCGCAGGCGCATGAGCTGGAAGACGCCCGGTCGATCATCCTGGTGAAAGCCGTGCGCGAGGCGGGGGGCAAGGTGGAGTCCAATATCGTCTGGTCCTATGGCCACACGACCGTGCCGAGGCATCTGCGCGACATCATCATCACCGAATATGGCGTAGCCGATCTGCGCGGGAAGACAGACGAAGAATGCGTGCGGGCCATGCTGGCCATCACCGATGCGCGCTTCATCGATGGGTTGGTCCGCGACGCCATTGCCGCGAAGAAGCTGCCGGCGGATTTCACGGTGCCGGCCGCCTGGCGGGCGAATACGCCGGAGACCCTCCGCCGCGCGCTGGCGCCTCACGCCGCAAACCTGCCCGCTTATCCGTTTGGCACCGAGCTGACCGAGACCGAACGCGAGATTGCGCCTGCGCTGGCCTATCTGAGCGCGCAGATGGCGACGCCGATAAAGCGCGCCGGATTCATTCTGGGCGCGCTCATTGCCGGGCCCGGCAATGCCGCCCAGGCTGCTTTCCGGCCGCACCTGGAGCGGCTGGCTCTGGAAGCGCCGGCGAGTTGGAAAGAGCGGCTGACGCAGAGGCTGGTGCTGCAGGCGCTGGCGAAGACGCGGTGAGCGATCGCCGGCGCGGCGGCGCCAGAAGGCCCTAGCCTGCCACGCCTCCAGCCAGCACCGGCGGGGCGTGGATGAACATGTCCTGCAGCGCGGCCTTGAGGCTTTCAGACAGGGGGCTTGAGCCTTCCGGGGTCGCCTGAACGAAGATCGTGGTGCAGATGCCAACGCAGCGGCCGTCCTGATACATCGCCTGGCCGATCTCGTAAGACGCTGTGCCGATCCGCAGGATGCCGGTGCAGACCTCTACGCTTTCCTTGTGAAACACTTCGGCGAGATAGGTGACGCGGCTGTCTGCGGTGACGATGCGGGTCATTTCTGCCGGATCGACCTTGGAAAAGACATGCCGGGAGAATTTCGACCGCGCCTCATCATAATAGGCCGCAACCGAGATGTTGTTGATATGGCCGAGGCTGTCTTCATCCGTATAGCGGGTTTGGATGGAACAGGAGAAAGGATAGACAGCGCGATCCTGGCGCCAGGCGGGAGGTTTCATAGGCAGGGGCCCTGTTTGACTGTGAGCAGTTTGGGCCGCTGTTCAGAGACATGACTTTGCGGCAGTCAAGCCGGAGAGGCTGCGAACGCAGCCACTCTTCCCTCCCGATGGATCCCCCGCGCCGAGCTTCAGGCCACAGCCCATTTGCCGCGCACGCGATCGATGATCTCTTCTTCGGTGCCACAAAGCTTGTAGACACCCACCAGGCGCACCTCGTCGCCATGCGCTTCATCCGCCGCGATTTCCAGCTCCAGCGCCGCGTCATCCTCGCAGAAGTCGCAGAAATCCACAAAGTCCACCATATCGGAGAACACCAGAAGCCATTTGGCATTGCGCGTAATGCCGGCCCGGATCCAGGAACGAAACTCTTCAGAAATACCCGGATAATCCATCATCGGTGCCACCTTCCCAGTTCGCTGACTTAATGTTCTCTTAATGTTCTTTTCCCGGTGACAAGTCAAGCCCTGATTCTGGCACCACGGAAGAATCGAAACGGGCCAGCGTTCCAGCCGCCGGTGAGGGCATGCGGGACAAGACATGAATTCATGCAGTTTTTGCGCGCCACCGCGGGATTTGCCGCTGCTACAGCTGCGGCACGAAACGCATTTATCGATCGGACTTCATGGCGGCGCTCAGAACCCTGTACGACAAGCTGGTGGGTAGCCACACGGTCCGGCCGCTGGATGCGGATGGGCGTGACATGCTGCTCTACGTCGATCGCACGGTGCTCAATGAATATACGAGCCCTCAGGCGTTCACCGGCCTGCGCGAGGCGGGGCGGCCGGTTTTCCGGCCCGCCTCGGCGCTGGGCGTGATCGACCACGTCAATTCCACACGGCCGGAGAAGATTGCGTCACCGCAAGCGCAGGCGGACGATCTTCAGATGGCGTATTTCGTGAGGAATTGCCGGGACTTCGGCATCGAGCTGTTCGACCTCTATCATCGCCAGCAGGGCATCGAACATGTGGTGATGCCCGAGCTTGGACTGGCCCTGCCCGGCCTCGTGATCGCGGCAGGCGACAGCCATACGACCACTTATGGCGCCTTCGGAGCGCTGGGGTTCGGGATCGGCACGTCGGACATTGAGCATTTCCTGGCGACACAGACGGTGGTTTACCGCCGGCTGCGCAATATGGAGATTGCCGTGCGCGGTGACCTGCCGGCCGGGGTGACCGCAAAGGATCTGATCATGGCCGTTATCCGCCAGATCGGGGCGGATGGCGCGCAGGGGCATGCGGTGGAGTTTACCGGACCGGCGATCCGTGGACTGTCGATCGAGGGGCGGATGACGGTCTGCAATATGGCGGTGGAATGCGGGGCACGGGGCGCGCTGATCGCGCCGGACGCAAAGACCTATGCCTATCTTGAGGGCAAACCCCGCGCGCCCAAGGGAAAGCAGCTGACAGCGGCGCTGGAAGACTGGCGGTCGCTGCGCACGGATGCCGGCGCCGTGTTTGATGCGCGTGCGGAGATCGATGCAGGTGATATTGAACCGATGGTCACCTGGGGCACGAGCCCGGATCAGGCCGCGCCGATTTCAGGCGCCGTTCCCGATCCTGCGCTGGAAGCGAGCCCTGCCCGGCGCCGGGATGCAGAGCGCGCGCTCGGCTATATGGGATTGTCGCCGGGCACGCGGCTGGAGGACATCCGGATTGATCACGCCTTCATCGGCTCGTGCACGAACGCCCGGATTGAAGACCTGCGGGCGGCCGGAGCTGTAGTGAAGGGCCGAAGGGTCGCCCCCGGCGTCAGCGCAATGGTCGTACCCGGATCAAGGGAGGTCCGGCGGATGGCCGAGGCGGAGGGGCTTGACCGGGTGTTCCGTGAGGCCGGCTTTGAATGGCGGGAGCCCGGATGTTCGATGTGTCTTGCGATGAATGATGACGTGATTGCGCCGGGCAAACGCTGCGCTTCCAGCACCAACCGGAATTTTGAAGGGCGCCAGGGCGCGGGCAGCCGGACGCATCTGATGAGCCCGGCGATGGTGGCGGCCGCAGCGGTGTCGGGCCATCTGTGTGATGTTCGCAAGCTGGAGGTGCGCGATGCCCGTTGAGCCGTTTACGCGGGTGTCTGGCTTCGTCGCCGCCCTGCCCGCTGCCAATATCGATACCGATGTCATCATGCCCAAGACGTTCCTGAAGGGCATCGACCGGAACGGCCTTGAGAGGGGCGTGTTCCATGATCTGCGGTTTGACGAAGAAGGCGCGGTGCGGCCGGATTTCGTGCTGAACCAGGCGCCCTGGACCAGGGCGGCGTTTCTGGTGACCGGGGCCAATTTCGGTTGTGGATCATCACGCGAACATGCTGTCTGGGGGCTGCGGCAATTCGGGATCAGGGCAATTATCGCGCCCTCCTTTGCCGGAATATTCTTTGACAATTGCGCCCGCAATGGCCTCTTGGCCATTGAAGCGGATGACCCTACCGTTCGCATGCTGACCGAATGCGCCGCGAATGGCGAGGAGATCACGATTGATCTGGAAGCCCAGACCATCAAGGCAGAGACGGGCACGGCCGGATTTGAGATCAGCCAGCGGCGTAAATTCATGCTCCTTAAGGGGCTCGACGCCGTCGGGATGACGTTGCAATGGCGCGCCGAGATCGAAGCATTCCAATCCCGCTATCTGGGCGCGCGCGCCTGGCTGGCCTGAAGACATTCAAGGACAATCGACATGAGCAATCCTCCCCGGAAGGTGGTCGTCACGCAAAAATTCTTTGATGATGCGGCCATCGCCTTTCTTCAGGACAGGAACATAGAGGTGGCCATCGCGAAACCGCCCGAGGGCAAGGGCGAAGGCGATCTGGACGTGGACGATATCCGCACCTTGCTGGCCGGCGCTGGTGGCTGGATTGTCGGTCATGCCCGCATCACCCGCGAGGTGTTTCAGGCCCTTCCCGATCTGGCCGTGATATCCCGCCGCGGGGTGGGCTATGAAAAGGTCGACATTCAGGCCGCCAGAGATCTGGGGCGGGTTGTGGCGATTGCAGCGGGCGGCAATGACGCCTCGGTTGCCGACCAGGTGATCGGCATGATGATTTCCATCGGCCGCCGGTTTCAGGAGGCCCAGCGCGCCATGAATGCCGGCAACTGGACGATCCTGGTGGGCACCGAACTCTACCGGAAGAAAGCCGGCATTGTGGGGTTCGGGCGCATAGGCAGGAGCCTTGCGCAGCGCCTCAGCGGGTTTGAGGCCGAAATTCTGGTCTGCGCGCCGCGCCTGGCGCAGGAAGATATCGAGCGTTTCGGGCTACGGCATGTGGGTTTTGAAACTCTGCTGGAAGAGGCGGACTATATCTCCGTTCACGCGCCACTGACCCCGGATACGCGCCACATGTTCAACGCAGAAACCTTCCGCCGGATGAAGACTTCCGCCGTGCTGATCAATACCGCGCGGGGCGGGCTTGTGGATGATCAGGCGCTTCTTGCGGCGCTTGAAAACGGCGAAATTCTGGGCGCGGGCCTCGACGTATATGAGAGTGAAAGCGACCCGTCGAAACAGCACGTCACCGATGCGCTGATCGCGCGCCATGATGTTGTGGCCGCGCCGCATGCAGGCGCCTCGACGCAGGAAGCGCTGGCCCGCACCAATATGATTGCGGCGCTGTGCGCAGCCGAAGTGATCGACGGGCGCACGCCGCCGGCTGCCTGCCTTGTTGTGGACGGGCGCTGATCGTCTTTCAGCTATCCTGCGACAATGTCTTCGCCGCAAACCGGGCGCGCAGGATGGCGCGGTCTTTCTCATGGGCATCTCGCGTCAACGGATAGTTCCGGCACAGCAGAATGCACAGGGCAAAGATGATGGCCGGCACCAGCGTGAAAACCAGGATCAGCCCGATTCGATGGTCCGGATTCTCAGGAACTTCCGGATTGAAACCGATCAGGGCGAGCAACAGGAAGCTGACCCCGATCGCGGCGGCCTGGCCGACCTTGTAGGAGGTTCCCATGAAGGCGAAGTAGAACCCGGCTTTGTTGAGGTCGGAGCGGACCTCCTCGCGGTCGACCTGGTCTGCAATCATCGACCGCAGCAGCGCCTGAGGCGCGCCGAAACTGAGACCCAGGAGGGCGACCATCGGAATGAACAGCCAGGCATGGCCCAGCAGCAGCATAGGAATGAGCACCAGATTGCAGGCGAGCGAATACACGCAGACCAGCTGTAGCGCCGTGTGCTTTTCGAGGCGCCGGCTGACCCATAGCCAGGCTGGAATACCAACGATGGAGGCGACGAAGAAGATCAGCAGCACACTGCTGGCCCCGCTATGCAGGCCGACCACGCCACGTGCCACAAACAGGAAGGTTGAAGCCGTGACCCCCACGCCGATCCCGACGCAGATCTCGACCGCCAGAATACGCCAGATGGCCCGCTCTTTCATCCCGGCGAGGACCTGGGAAAGATCCATTTTCGGCCGCTGCTTGGGAAGCGGCGCAAGTGCCTTGTCAGGCACAAGGCTGAAAGCGATGAGGATCGTCAGGGGAAGGATCAGTGCCAGGAACCAGCCCATGGAAGCGACTTCCGCATAGGCATCGAAGGCAAACCATGACCCCAGGAGAGCTGGCAAGGAAAGGATGAGCAGTGTTCCGCCCGCGCTCATCATTTCCCGGTAGCCGAAGAGTTTTGAGCGCTCATCATAGTCCGGCGTCAGGTCTGCGCCCCAGGCCTGGTGCGTGGTCTGAAGAAATGTCCAGCCCGTATAGAGAATGAGGAGCTGGAAGAGGAGCGCCAGCGCGCTGGCGGGCTCGTCTCTCGCCGGCATGAAGAGGAAGAAAGCGGTGACGCAGAGCAGCGGAACGCTGAAGGCAATCCAGAGTTTCCGCGGGCCGTGCCGCCACTGGTATCTGTCTACAAGAATGCCGACGATGGGATCGGTAATCACATCCCATATCCGCGCGACCATGAAGATCAGGCCGATGGTGGCCAGGCCCAGCCCGCCCTGCCCCGCATACAACGGCGGAAGATAGGTAGTGACCGGCATGCCCACAGCGGTGATCGGGATCGTCAGGCTGCAATAGGCCAGAAGCTGGTAGAGGGGCAGGCGACCGGGTTTGGATGATTTGGCGGGCATTCTCGGTCCGATTCTGGAAGGCATTCCAATCGCGCTGTTTTGTACGGCGCTGCCCGAGGGCAGAGTTCAGCTATCATAGCCCGGATTAACCCGGCTGAGCCGGCGCAGCAGCGCGGGCCAGACAAGCCTATCAGCAGCTATAGCCATGCTGCGGGACTGTTCCTCGACGACGGCCTGGATCTCGCCTTTCGGGATGATGAGCTTGCCCCCGCCCTGCGCGGCAATCTGGATCGAGCAGGCCCGCTCGAGCAGGTACATGAAGGAAAAAGCCGCGCCCACCGAATGACCGACCGACAGCGTGCCGTGATTGCGGAGGATCATGACATTGCTCTGGCCGAGATCTGCGACCAGGCGGGGGCGCTCATCATGATTGAGCGCGACGCCTTCATAATCGTGATAGGCAAGCTGGCCGTTCAGCAGCATGGCGGTCTGGTTGACTGGCAGCAGCCCGCCTTCCTGGCAGGAGACAGCAACACCGTCCACCGTATGCAGATGCAGGACGCACTGGGCGTCCTCGCGCGCTTCATGGACGGCGGAATGGATCGTGAAGCCTGCCGGATTGACCATTCCGTCTGCGGCGCCCACCTTCTGGCCATCCAGCCCGACCTTGAGGAGCGAGGACGCGGTGATTTCCTCAAACAGCCATCCATAGGGATTGATCAGGAAGTGATGCTCAGGCCCCGGAACACGCGCGGATATGTGCGTAAACACAAGGTCGTCCCAGCCGAACATGGCGACAAGGCGGTAGGCTGCAGCAAGGTCGCAGCGGACTTTCCACTCGGCATCTGAGATAGACATTTCGGCGGCCCTGGCTGACACATTCATGATCGGATAATTCCTGTCTGACGTCTGATGAAATCTTCGGGGGTTATGCGGGCCGGCTCAACCGAGCTCAACATCCAGAAGACGCACATATTGTTGCCCGGAATGCATATCGCGTTCGACCACCCCGCCTTGCGGCGTTGCGCGGGGATAGGAAATTTTCACAAGGTGAAGTTCCGGCACCGGGATCTTTTTGACCAGAGCGGGATCTGTTCCAAACAGGCTGGCAAACACCTCCGGAGAAAGCCCCCGGCTCTCCCTGTAGCGCTCAAAATTTTCCTCGCCGTCAAACCAGATATCAATGGTGACCCAGAAAGGCCCCGCCTGTTTTGAGCGGACATGCCGCGAAACGTCACTCAGTTTTGGCATAGTGATTTTCCTGGCCGCCTGCTGGTTGGGTCTGCGCGTCCGCTTGCACCCATTCGAACCGGACAAGCTCCAGTGGGTCACTGACTGACACCACATGGTTCAGCTTGAACTCATAGACCTGCCCCCGCGGTACATCGGCCGGTGAGAAGGCAAAGCCGTAGCTTGGCAGTTCCTTGTCCATCCGGGCGGGGTAATGGAAGAAGTAGGGGTTGCAGGCATGCGCGATGGAATTGGCAAGATCCTGCGTGCGGGCGGTGGCTATGAACAGCACGCCCAGTTCGCGCGGCGGCGGTGTTCCTTCCGGCACCGGCCTGCCATCGACGGCGTTCCAGCCATACATCCGGATGGAGATATGGAAGTCGTCCTGCTCCTCCGGGGGAAGCGTCTGTCGCGCGCGCGCATACAGCGCGTCCAGGAAGCGGCTCTCAAAGCCGGAGACATCGGCGAGCACATCGGGATCCTGAATCCCGACCAGCATGATCGTCTGAAACTTTCCCCCGCCCGCGCCCTCCAGCTTCATCGTATACGGACGGGGGTTCCAGACGGCGCCGGTGACGCGGACGGAGCGCCCGTCGCCGAGTTCTTCATACGTCACCTGTCTGACGTCGAGCTGACCGCCCGGCTCGGTCAGGAGGTAGGGATCGGTGTTCTCGTAGAGCATGTGCGCGGATACCCCGTTGCGCGCGCAGTAATTATCCTTGGCGAGCGGTTCGACATCGAACCCGTCCCGGCCAACACTCAGGAGGACGCCGGAAGAATCCCGTTTCTCCGTACACTGCGCGCCGCATTCGCCGACCTTGCCCGCATGCCAGGACGGGCCCCAGCCTGCGCCTTTCCAGATGGGGAAACTTGCCAGGACCGCCGGATCGGTGGAGCGCCCGCCGAGGATCACATCCGCGCCCTGCTCGAGCGCCGCGATGTAGGGCTCGACGCCCATCAGCGCGACGATATGCGCGCAGGCGTCCACCGCCGCGTCATCAAGCGGCCCGAGCGGCGGCAGAGGCGAAATCCGGCCGTCGGCGTTGAAAGCCTTTATGGTCTCGCGCGACTGCTCGCTGTAAAGCAGCGCGATCTTTGGCGAGAGGCCGAGTTCGGCGGCAACCTCGAGGAGGATGTCGCGTGTCCAGTCCACATTGAGGTCACCCCCGGCCTGGCCGGCAGACCCGATGATGACAGGTATGCCGGTGCGCGCATGCGCCTTCATCAGGATCATCAGGTCGCGCTTGACGGCGCCGCGGCTGTTCTTGGATTTTCCGGTCGCGAGATAGGCGGCGCCGCTGTCGGTGGACCCGGCATCAGTGGCGATCGCATGGGCGCCCCTGGCCAGCCCATACTCGACTTCGTCTTCCCGTACCCCTGCCCCCAGAGACCCGCAGGGCACCAGGATCTTGACCGGTAGTTTCAGTTCATCACGCATATCAAACCTGATTGAGGTAAAAAAAACGGGAGGCGCCTGAACGCCTCCCGCGGGTCATCAGAAATCCCAGGAGAGGGTAACGCCATAAGTGCGGGGAGGATTGAAGGCGCCAAAGGTGGCCCCGAGGAAGCTGCCCTGGAAGGTGCGCGTGCGCTCGTCGGTAAGGTTCTTTCCCCAGATGGAAAGACCCATTCCCCTGCCGATATTGTCCAGCACTATCCGCGCATCGACAAAACTGGTCGCGTCCCGGACCTCCGGGGGCTGGTTGCTGTTGTCGTCGAATATTTTGCTTGTGTACTGATAGTCTACCGCAAGGGTCAGACCGGCCCCATTTGCCAGAGTGCGCGTGTAGGCCGGGGACAGGGTGAGTTTGTGTTCCGGAGAGCGGGAAATGCGGTTGCCGGAATAATCGACGCCATCTTCCACAAAGTCGTCAAACACCGCGTCCGTATAGGCATACGCCATGGCAACGGTGAAATTCTCCGACGGGGTCAGCTGCAACTGGGTTTCATAGCCCTGGATATGGGCTTCGCCCGCATTCGTGATCAGGCGGACACCATCGACGCTCTGGGTTGTCTGAAGGTCCGTATAGTCGACGTAGAACAGCGAGTTGTTCCAGATCATCCTTCCATCCAGGAAAGTACTTTTCTGGCCGATCTCGTATTGCACGGCCACTTCGGGATCGAAGGGGGTGGCCGCCGCGATTGCATCTGGCGGCTCGCCGTTGAATCCGCCGCTCTTGAAGCCTCTGGAAACGCTGCCATAGACCATATGATCCCGGGCGAGCTGGTATTCGAGACCGGCCCGGTAGGTCCAGTCCTCGAAATCAGCCGAAGCGGTCGCGTCAAAGAACTCATCGGCCCTCAGCGGCGCGTCGCTGTCGGTGTTGAACACGCGCTGGGTCTTCTCATCCCTGGAATAGCGAAGCCCGCCGAATGCGGTCAATTTATCCGTAAGCGGAACGGATAGATCCCCAAACAGAGCATGACTGTCGAGTTCAGCGTCGGCAATGAAGGCCTCATAAAGCTCAATGGGAGCGATCAGGGCGGAGTCGAGCGTGAGTATGTCTGATCGCTGGACACTCTGATTGTATCGATAGAGGCCGACAACCCATGTCCAAGGACTTTCCGGCAATGACGAGAGGCGGATTTCCTGGCTCGACAGCTCCGCAACCTCATCATTTCCACCGCCGATATTAACGCCGTTGAAGCCGGGCGAGGCCGGATCTGCATTGCCGCCATCAAAATCATACCGGAAGCCATAGTCCAGGTCTCTGTAAGAGGCGAGCGCAGTGAGGGTGGCGAAACTGAAATCATAGGCCACCTCCCCCCGGACGCCCCAGGTATCCCGGTTCAGGAAGCCAGGGTCAGAACCATAGGTAACATCCGGATCGAAGTTCTGGCTGTAGAAGTTTGACAACGGATTGGATTCATCCAGCTCAAGCACATGGTTGGCCGTGCCGGTTGCGCGGTCCCGCGTGCCGTCGAGCGTGAAATGCACACGCAGATTGTCTGCAGGTTCGGCGTAGAATTGCAGGCGGCCACTGACCGTCTCCTGGTCATCTACATCACGCCCGAGAAACGGGTTTTCGACGTAGCCATCATTGGACCGGTAGGAACCACTGAGCCGGAGCGCGCTGGTGTTGCCCGCGAGCGGGATGTTGACGAAGCCAGCCCCGTCAAGCCGGCCATAATTGCCGACCGTTGCGGTAGCGCCTGCCCCGAACTGATCGGTGACGGGCCGTTTGGAAATGACATTGATGGCGCCGCCGACGACATTTCGTCCGTAAAGGGTGCCCTGGGGCCCTTTGAGCACTTCGATCCGCTCGACATCGAACGCATCAAACGCCACCGCAGCGGGCCGGCCCAGATACACCTCATCAAGGAAGACCGCCGAGCTTGGATCTCCCGAAGCGCCCCGGTCGGCCGAGCCGATTCCGCGGATATAAAGGCGGGGTTGAGAGGCGGGAAAGGCGTCGAAGTTCAAACCCGGCGTACGGGTTACGATGTCGTCAATCTGCTGGATACGCGCGGCTGCAATTTCGTCTGCGCCGAACACCGTGATCATCACGGGAACCTCCTGGAGGCTCTCGCTCCGGCGCTGTGCCGTAACCGTGACCGTCGCCAAAGTCCGGGCACTCTCTCCAGCCTCAGCGGACTCTTCGATCACGGACGTCTCAGCACCGGCTTGCCCGGCAGTCCCCTGTGCCTGAGCGGACGCGCAGAAAGCCATCACGCTTACAGAACAGGCGCCCGCCGCAAGGCGGATCGCAAGTGGTTTCATTAGGTCGTCCTCCCGATAGATTTTCAGTATGGCGTGTAGCCCGCCATCAGTACGCTCTTAGGACAGGCGGCTGGGATTTCCGTGGCAAGGATTTTACATTTTGAGATAAAAGGCGTTCTGTCAGCCCGCTTCGGCGGCAAGTCTTGGTCTGGAGAACGTCATGCATATTGCCGGTCAGCTGAACTGGATCAATGAATTGCCAGACGCCACCCGAGCGGCCGTCAGGGAACGTTTCTCCTATCGGGATCTCCAGCCTGGGGACGTCATCAAGGAAAGCGGGCAGCCCGCCGAAGGCATGTACCAGATCCAGTCGGGCTATATTAAGTTGCTGGCAGACCGTCCCGACGGGGAACAGTCTCTCCTCCTGATCTATATTCGCGGCAACTGCTTTGGAGAATCGACCCTGATCGCGCGCCGGCCGCATCACCATACGACCATCGCCGCCACGCCGGTGCGGATCGGGTTTCTGAAGCAGGAGGATTTCGACGAGCTTTACCGCGCGCATCCGGCCATTCCTGAAGCGCTGTGCCGCAAGTTTGCGAAGGCTCTGAGCTCCATGATTGCCTATCGGGAGAAACAGAATGAAACAACGGTTGCGCAGCGCGTTGCGCTGGTTCTGCGAAACCTCGCAGAAATGAGCGAGACGCCCCAGATCGGGTCTCGCCGGACTATTGATGTCCCGATCACGATTGCTGAATTATCGAGTTTCCTTGGGCTTACGCGCCAGACCGTGCAGAAAGAGATATCCGCGTTGAAACGCCGTAACGTGATCGCAAAGTCACAAGGATCCTGGACGGTGCGGGACATGGCGGCGCTGAGCATGCTGGCGCCAGCAGACGATGAATTGAACGCGCTTGTCTGATTCCTGAGCCGCAATTCCTCCACCGCACACGGACCATCTTTTCTGACTTCATCTGGTCTGCTGCCTTCAGGGCTGCTCAGACTTCTGACTTTTCAGGATCTTCGCCCAGAGAGCCTCTGCAGCCGGTGACTGGCGGGCCGCCGGCCGCCACAGGCGGACCTCGATCGGGATCTCCTGAGCGGGTGTGCCAGCGCGCATCAGCGTGCCCATCTCGATATCGTCACTCACCAGGCTGAGCGCCGTCCAGGCAACGCCGCGGCCATTTCTGGCCATGGCGGTCAGGACACTTGCCAGATGCGAAGTGAAGGCCGGCCTCGACGGCGGCGCACTGCCCGTCATAGCCCATGCCGCCGCCAGGATGCGGCCCATCCCGGACTCGGCGGAAAAGGCAAGCTGAGGCGCGGCTTCGGGCGGCATCTCTGCAGCCAGTTGAGGGGAGATCACCGGCAGAAGCACGTCCTCGCCAAGAAGAACTGAGCGGAAATCCTTGCCAAATCGGGTCGGGGCCGCCGGATGATGGTGACATAGCAGAAACTGGGCGCGCCCTTCGACCATCAGCCTTTCGCAGGCGACCATGTGATCTGCCGTCAGCTCAACGGTAACGTTGGTGGGTTCGTCTTTCTCAAGCTGGCGCAACCAGTCGGGAAAAAACGTAAGCGACAGGGCATGGGTTGCCACAAATCGCAGAGTTTCAGACGAAGCTTTTCCGATGGCGCGCGCCTCTTCCCTGCCCAGCTGCAGGCGCCGGGTTGTCTGCTCGGCAACAAGTTTGAAACTTTCCCCGGCAGGGGTCAGCCTTATTGTATGCGTACCCCGATCAACCAGCGTGACACCGGCCCATTCTTCCAGCGCCTTTATGCGCCGGCTGAAGGTTGGCTGGGTTAGCGCCCTGCGCTCTGCCGCCCGGGCAAAACCGCCAGCCTCGATCAGGGCCAGAAAATCCTCAAGCCAGTCGATATTCATTGTGAGTTCCGCTCAAAGCTGTTTTCCAAATGCGTATCTTAGTTTCTAATGCGCGGGACATGAGCACATGCGCAAGAGGCGTCGCAGTTTTGTTCCGGCGACAGATCATAGCAGTTTGCTGGCGGCGTTCTGCAGGCAGCCGGATAGTGACAGAAGACTTGCGGCAAGAGGGGAAGTCTCCCGCCAGATGAGTGCGATATCTCTCCGCGCCATTGGGTGATCGATGAGACGGACGTGAAGCCCGCGGTCGCGCTTGGCCTCCGAAAGCGCATAGAGGCTTGGAAGAATCGCAATACCGGCGCCCAGTTGCGACATGAGACGGATTGCGTCGAGGGACGTGCCTTCATATTCGGAACTGACGGCGGCCCCGGCCGCTGTCGCCAGATCCTGGGTGATCTCGCTCAACCTGTGCCCCTGGCCGAGCGTCAGCAGCTGCCGCCCCCTGAGATGTTCAAGCCGGATCGGGCCTTCGCCCTGCGTCAGCTCATCCTCCGGAGGGGCGCACGCATAAAGCCTCTCGGTAAACAGGTGCGCATATTCTGTATCGGGATGATCTTCCGGCGTCGATATCACGGTGTCGAATAGGCCGGCCTGCAGATGCTCATCCAGATCGACTGTTCGCTCCTCCCGGACGCTCAGGCGCAGCGCCGGAAAGCGGGCCCGCAGGTCGCCGGTAGTTTGCGGCAGAAGATAAGGCCCGATCGTCGGCAGAACCCCAAGACGCAGGCGGCCGGAAAGCTCTGTCCGGCCGAGCTTCGCCACGGCCTTCAGATCTTCGACCTCGCGGAGTATGATCCTGGCGCGGCGGACAAGTTCTTCCCCGGCCGGGGTGAGCATCGCCCCGCGGCGCGACCGTTCGACCAGCGCTACTCCAAGCCCGGCTTCCATTTCCGCAATCTGAGCAGACAGGCTTGGCTGACTGACATTGACGGCACGCGCAGCATCCCCGAACTTGCCGGTGTCCGCGATGGCGATGAGATATTGCATCTGTCGCAATGTGGGGCGCATTTGATAGCTTTCTCCTATCAGATCGAGAGAATAGTTAGATTGGAGCTATTCCAATTCAACCCCATCTCCCGTGCAGACCAAGAGTGGTTTGCTAGAAAGGAGATAAAAATGTCCCCCTCATTCCCTGTCTCGGCTCCCCTGTCTGACGAGAGGAACTTCAATTCGGCTGTGCCCACCACCGGCAACGACCCGGCGCCGCCGCGCTTCAGCGCGCACGACCGCCGCGCCTGGCGCCGCCGCCGCCGGCTTCGGGATCTGCGCAAGGCGCTTGTCCGGGCTGAATAGAAGGCTCTCCCGATCTGATTGTGGGAAGGCCCTTCTGATCCCGTCCTGCCGCGCCGGAATGACCGGTGCCGCCTCCACGCGGGGCGGCACCGGAAATTCTGTTTTCAGAACCGGTCTGGACGGAGCACTTTTACTTCACCGATACTCAGCACACCAATGTGATTGCTCAGCAGGCTTTCAATCTCCTTGAGCGCGGCTTCGATCTGATCCTGCGCACCGATTGACACGACGACCACCATGTCGCTTGAGGCGGAAATGTCCGTATCCCGGTTCCAGCGGGCTTGCCGCCCGAGCCCGGAAATGGCCGGCAAGACAGTATAGCCGGTAAGCCCCGCCTCTTCCAGAATCCGGCAGGCCCGCGGAGCGGCCATCCGCTCAATGATGAGTTCACAGCGATAACGCACATGCATGATCAGGCCACTCCAGCAGACACCATTTTCGCCAGCCATATATATAGCGGCAGTCCAAGGATAAGGTTGAACGGGAAGGTTATTCCAAGCGACAATGTCAAATAAATGGAGGGCCTGGCCTTCGGCATGGCAAGGCGCATGGCGGCCGGGACGGCGATGTAGGATGCCGAGGCGGCAAGGGTTATCAGCAGCGCCGCGTCGCCTGCAGGCATGGCATTGAGGGCCGCCACCCCGGTGGCAAGGAGCGCCGAAACCAGAGGCATATATACGCCGAACGCGATTGTTCCGGGGCCAAGCTGGCGCCAGCCATTCCGGAGACCGCGCCCGGCGGAGAGCCCCATATCCAGCAGGAACAGGCAGAGCACCCCCTGGAAAGGCGTCACGAAGAACGGGGCGACAGACTGCATGCCGGCTTCGCCGGTGATCCACCCGATCACAAGCGCGCCGAGGAGGACGACCACCGACGCGTTCAGCAGCACCTCTCTGGCAAGCTCTCCCTTGTCGGAGCCTGCCACCACTTCCGAACTGACGCCGCCGCGATTGGCGATGACGAGCGCAGAGATGATTGCCGGAACCTCCATCAAGGCTGCCACGGCCACCAGATAACCTGCCGCTTCGAGCCCTGCGGCCGCGATGGCCTGTCCCGCAGCCACAAAGGTGACAATCGAAATTGACCCGTAATGCGCGGCGGCGGCAGCCGCATCGATCCGGTCGAGCCGTGTAGTCAGCCGCAGCAACGCGAAAGCAATCACGGGCAGGAGAAAGGACAATCCGACGGCTGACATCATCACCAGCCCGGCATCCCAACCGAGTTGGCCCTTGGAGATTTCAACGCCGCCTTTCAGGCCTATCGACATCATCAGATAGATGGCCAGGCCTTTGGCAAAGGCCTCCGGTATCGTCATCTGGGAACGCAGCAACGCGGCGCCGAGCCCCAAAAGGAAGAAGAGAACGATCGGCGACAAAAGCGTTGCGAGGGCTATGTCCAAGTGATTGGCTCCCGAGAATGATCCCGGCGCAAGCCTCTAGCGCTGCTGCCAGCTGAGCCTCCAATCACTTTATGCGGGCAGATTGAGAGGAAAAAGCTATGATAGTCTCGGCGGTATCGAAGACCGGAGATTACAGCAAGGGCTCCCTGGCTTCTCTCGTCCAGTCGGGTGTTCAATCAAGTGCGCTCAAGCTTCCAGGGGCGATCGAACTTTCGGGTGGGTCAGCAGCATCTCTGGTGGCACCCCGACATACGGATCCCCTGAATGCCAGAAACGATACCAGAAAATCAGCTGACTGCAGGCAGACGCCAGCCAAGAGCCTCAAGCATCGGAAAAGCACAAGTTATTGATTTTGCTGATTTCTGGTCCTGTCTTCGGACGCAATGAGCTGCCCCGAAGAGCAGTTTGGTGCCCAGAAGAGGACTCGAACCTCCACGCCTTGCAGCGCTGCTACCTGAAAGCAGTGCGTCTACCAATTCCGCCATCTGGGCACGGGGTAGAGAGGCGGGGATTTATCCATGGGATACGGTCTCGTCAACCGCCAAATCCATCGATTCACAGGGTTAGATGCCACTGACTTCCACAGAGGCGTGATTTTTCTTCGGATGACTATCGGAATCCGTTCTGAGGCATAAAACCATGTTCGGTCTGACAAAGAAGGTTTTCGGGTGGCCACGACAGGAACCAAGTCTGAAGGGCCGATCAGGCGGGCGATCCGGAATGCGGGCTGGCTGCTGGCGGGCAAGGGCGCCGGAGGCTTTTTCAGCCTGTTCTATCTCGCACTGACCGCCCGGAGCCTGGGCGCCGAACAGTTCGGGATCTTCGCGCTGATCCTCTCATACGGCCAGGCAGTGACCAATCTGGCGCAGTTCCAATCCTGGCAGACAGTGGTGCGCTATGGCGCACAGCATGAGGCAGAAGCGGCGCCTGACAAGCTGCGGCGCATCATTGTCTTTGCCACCCTGCTGGACCTTGGCGCAGCGCTGGCCGGCACGCTTCTCTCTGTGGCCGGGGTATATCTGATTGGCGGGCAATTTGGCTGGTCGCGGCCCGAACAGGATCTGGCGGCGCTGTTCTGCCTGTCGCTGCTGTTCGGCGTGCGGGGGGCGCCGACCGGCGTGCTGCGTCTGTTCGACCGGTTTGATGTCGCCGCTTATGCCGAAACCGTGCTGCCCGCCACCCGGATGGCTGGCGCCTTGATAGCCTGGGCGAGTGGCGCGTCGATTGCGGGATACCTCGCAGCCTGGGCGGTGGCGGAACTTGTGACGACCGCAGCGATGTGGTGGGCGAGCGTGCGGGAGATACGCAAGCGGTTCCGGGAGCCAGTAGCAGGACCGCGCGTCAGCGGTGTGGTGGCAGAGAATGAGGGCCTCTGGGTGTTTGCCTGGACAACCAATCTCAACACATCGCTTAACCTGATCTGGAAACAATTCCCGGTGCTGGCTGTAGGCTGGGCTGTGGACGCGGTGGCAGCTGGCGGTTTCCGGATTGCCACGCAGCTGGTCGGGGCGCTGAACAAGCCGACAATTGCGCTGGCACGGGCGATCTATCCGGAATTTGCAAAGCTGGCGATTGCCGACAGAGCCGCCATCAACAGGACGGTGCTGCGGGCCTGCCTGATCGGCGCGCTGGCGGGGGCAATTGCGCTGGTGGCGGTGCTGGTTGCCGGGCAAAGCGTTCTGCGGCTGGTGGGCGGAGAGGATTACCTGTTCGTTTTCCCGGTTCTGCTGATCCTTTCGGTGGCGGCCGTGTTTGATCTGAGCGGCGTGGCGATCGAGCCGGCACTGGTGGCGCTGGGGCGGCCAGGCACCGTGCTTTGGGTGCGGGGCATGGTGTCGATTGTTTATGCCGCCGTGTTGGCTGGCGCCGTGCTGGTCTATGGAAGCCTTGGCGCCGCGGTGGCAACGGCGGGGGCATCCCTGCTCATGCTCATTCTGCTCTACGCCGCTTTCCGGAAGCAGAGCGATCGCTGAAAAGCTCCTGAGTGACCGGAAGCTGGGGTCTCTCCGCAGCCGGATGATTCCGCTTTCCGGAGCAAAGTTACGTGTTTTCGGAGCGTAACTACAAGTCTTCGTCAGACTATCGTAAGGTTTGTCAAAAGAAGCAGCAAGTTTCCAACAAAAGAACTCTATTCATCTTGACGATAAATGTCGGACACGTGAATTCATACGAGCGGCCTGTGACCATTTCCGGGAACAGCGGTCTGCAGAGTAGACGTTCAGGGGTCTTTCAACTTGGAACCAACTGCGACAGAGGCGGGGATACCCGCGCGTCTCGGCACCTTTCAGTCGACTTGCGACGCATTAGATTACGCAGCGACCGGCCAGAGCGGTGTCAACTTCTACAACTCAGAGGGCTTGCTGACCCGAAGCCTCTCCTATCGCGAGCTGCGCGAGAGGGCTCTGGACATCGCTGGCCGTATGGCCGCGCGATTTCAGCGAGGCGCGCGGATTGGCGTGCTGGCCGAGACCTCTCCCGATTTCGTCACCGCTTTCATGGCGTGCCAGTATGCGGGCATGGTGCCTGCGCCCCTCAGTCTGCCGGCAGCCTTTGGCGGGCGCCAGACTTATGAGTGGCAGGTCAGCAATATGGTCCGCAGTGCAGGCCTCTCGGCAGTGTTTGCGCCCCCTGCCCTGCACGAGATCTTGCGGTCGGCCACCGCCAATCAGGACATTGACCTGTTCGACCTCAGCGGTGACAACCTGCCCCTGGAAACGGCACGACCAATTCCTCACGGTCCGGATGAATTGTCTTATATACAGTTCTCGTCCGGCAGCACCAGCGAGCCGAAGGGCATCGTCGCCACGCAGGCGAGCCTCTCGGCAAACTGCCGGGCGATCATCCAGGAAGGCCTGCAGGTGCGCGCAGGCGACCGGGCCGTCTCCTGGCTACCGCTTTATCATGACATGGGCCTCGTCGGGTTCTTCATTGCCCCGCTCTACTCACAGCTCTCGATCGACTTTCTCTCGCCGACAGATTTTGCCCGCCGGCCTGGCACCTGGCTGAAGCTGATCAGCGCCAACAAGGGCACGCTCTCTTACAGCCCGAGCTTTGGTTACGAACTCTGCGTGCGGCGGCATCGCGGCGAAGCACTGGACCTCTCCAGCTGGCGGGCTGCGGGCATCGGCGGCGATATGGTGCGGGCAGATGCGCTCGACCAGTTCAGCGAAACCTTTGCGGGCTGTGGTTTTCGCCGCACGTCCTTTGTCGCCAGCTATGGTCTCGCCGAGTCCACACTGGCGGTGAGCTTTGCGCCGTTGGATACCGGGCTGAATAGCGACCGGGTTGATGTTACGCGGATGCAGGCTTCGGGACGTGCCGTGCCGGCATCAGACCTGACGCGGGACGGGGCCGACCGGTCATTCGTCAGCTGCGGGCGCCCCCTGCCCTCCACGGAACTCAAGATCGTTGACGAAGACGGAGCTGATCTTGGCTTCAGACAGGTCGGCAGGATCCTGATCCGGAGCGCGTCTCTGGCGGCGGGATACTTCCGGGCAGACCGCGATCTTCAACCGCTCACGGACGAGTCTGGCTGGCTGGACACGGGTGATCTTGGTTATTGGCTGGACGATGAAATCGTTGTCACCGGCCGCTCAAAGGACATGATCCTCTCCAATGGCCGCAATATCTGGCCGCAAGATATCGAGTGGGTCGCCCAGAAAGTCGGCGGACGGCTCGTGGCGCGATCGGCGGCGTTCGAGATCCGGGAGACGGCCGACGCATCGAGGATTATTCTGCTTGTCGAGTGCCGGTCGCAGGAGACAGATACTCGCGAGACGCTCGCGGGCGACATCGCGGCGGCTGCGCGCTCAGTTGCAGGCGCGCCGGTGAGCGTTGAACTCGTCAGTATAAAGACGCTTCCCTTGACCAGCTCCGGCAAGCTCAGCCGGGCGGCATCGCGCAATGCGTATCTGTCGGGGCTGATCAACCAGGATAAGGCGGAGGCCTCTAGCCGGGCCGCCGCCTTACCCTGATAGCGCGCTGTCAACGCCATGAAGGATCGGCCGCTCATCGCACTGACCGGCGCCACGGGATTTGTCGGCAAGGTATTGCTGACGGACCTCCTACAGAGCGGCCAGCCCGTGCGCGCATTGGCCCGCGCAATACCGGGGAGAGCCCTGCCCGCACATGCAGGCGTGGAATGGATCACGGGCGATCTCTCTTCCGGGGAAGCGCTTTCCTCACTTGTGCAGAACACAGACATTGTCATCCATCTGGCCGGCGCAACCAAGGCCAGGAATACCGCGACATTTCATGAGGTGAATGCCGTTCGCACAGGTGAACTTGTGCGGCGCGCACGGGCAGCGGGGGTGAAGCACTTCATCCACGTTTCCTCCCTTACCGCACAGCGGCCTGATGCTTCGGACTATGCGCGCTCCAAGGCTGACAGTGAGATACTGGCCATCGAAAATGCAGGAGGCATGGCGCTTACCATTTTCCGCGCCCCCGCCGTTCTTGGCCCGGATGACGAGGCGACACAGGCGCTGTTTTCGGCTCTGGCCAAAGGTTTTCTGCCCAGCCCCAGCGGGGCGGCGGCGAAGTTCCGTTTTTCCGTGATTGATGTAGCCGATGCTTCGCGATGCCTTGCCGCCTGTGCCCACAAGACTGCGAGCGGCATTCGAACCATGGCTCCCGCCGGCCACCTAAACCTCAGCTGGGATGATATCGCCGAGAGCGCGCAGCGCGTGCTGCTCCGCCGAGTGCGCCGCATTGTGATGCCTCCCCTACTGATGAAAGTGGCTGGTCAGGCGGCAGACCTTGCTGTGAAGCTGAACGGAGAGCCGCAGGTGTTTTCCAGCGGCAAGGTGAAGGAACTGCTCTCTGGCGACTGGCTCGCGGACACCCAGATTCCGGATCCCACCCCGCTGGACGTAACGCTGGAGCGATGTATTGCCCCCTTTCGGCGGTCTGCTAGGGAAATGTACAAGTTTGGAAAGAAACGAGCGTAAAGATGCACTCAGGAACAGATCAGAAAACGATCTTTGAAGACGTTGCCAGAGTGCTCTCGGCACGCAGCCACACTCAGGCCGCCATCCGTCCGGATACGCGTATAGGGGCCGATCTGGAGATCGATTCTGTCGAGATATTCGACATCGTGATGGAACTTGAGGATCTTTATAATATCTCCCTGCCCGTCGAGGCGGCTTCCGATATCGACACCGTTCAAGACCTCGTTGCAAAGATAGGACAGCTCGCAAATGTTCGATAGTGACGCCAAAAAGTCCGACATTTTCGAGAAGTTCGAGAAGATCGGGCAACGCGCCGAAGCAGTGTTGTCGCTTGGCAAGCTGCCGTTCGGCATGACTTTTGACGAGATCCTGTCACCCACCCGCGCGCTTGTGAACGGGCGGGAAATCATCCTCGCCGGCACGAACAATTATCTGGGGCTGACATTCTCCGAGGCCGTTAAATCTGCCGCCATCGACGCCATTGCCCGCCAGGGAACGGCGACGACCGGCAGCCGGCTGGCGAACGGAACTTTCCGCGAGCATATCGATCTTGAAGAAGACCTGAAGACCTTCTTCGGCGCAAAGTCTGCGGTCGTCTTCACCACCGGATACCAGGCAAACCTCGCCGCGATCAGTACGCTGGCAGGACGCGGCGACCATCTGCTGATCGATGCCGACAGCCATGCCTGCATTTATGACGGGTGCCGTCTGAGCGACGCTGAAACCATCCGCTTCCGGCACAATAGCCCCGAAGACCTTGCCAAGCGGTTGGCACGCCTGCCTGACGAAGGCGCGCGCCTTGTTGTGGTGGAAGGGCTTTATTCCATGCTCGGCGATGTGGCGCCGCTGGATGAATTTGTTGCGGTGGCCCATGAGCATGGCGCCTATCTCTATGTGGATGAAGCCCACTCGGTTGGCTGCTATGGCGAACGTGGGCGCGGACTTGCCGACGCGCTTGGCGTGCTCGACAAGATCGACTTTCTCTCCGGCACCTTCTCGAAGAGCTTTGCCTCGATTGGCGGCTTCTGCGTATCGCGCCATTCCGGCCTTGATCTGATGCGGCTGGTGAGCCGGCCTTACCTTTTCACGGCGTCGGGATCCCCTTCAAACGTCGCCGCCGCCCGCGCGGCAATGGGCGAGATGATGAATGGGCCCGATCTCAGCCGTGAACTGATGGCACGGGCGCACCAGCTTCATGCCGGATTGGCGGAAGCGGGTTTCGCGCCGGCATCTCCGCCGGGGCCGATCATCGCCCTGCCGCGCCCGGACGAGTTGACGGCTGTGCGGGAATGGAACCAGCTTCTGGCGGCTGGCATCTATGTGAACCTCGCCGTCCCGCCTGCAACCCCGCATGCGAAATCCCTGCTCCGGCTCAGCGTGTCGGCGGCTCATTCTGCACAAGAGATCGATGCGATTGTCTCGGCATTCCGTGATCTGACTTAGAACGCCCCCACGCTGGCGCCGTCAGCGGAAGGCGCCAGCACGGTAGAGCCGCCAGGCCAGGGATGGCGCATGGATCAAGGGACGGCGGCGCTCTGCCTCCGTCACCGAAATGCGAACGCCGGAATGGCTTTCGACCTTTTCAAGAATATAGTCGAGGCCGGCATCGAATGTCGCAGCCGCCTTCAAGACGCGCAGCGCGCCCACGGGCTTGCCAATGATCCGGCGCAGTATCCATTTCCCCTGGCAGAGAAACGCGCGGGCGCGGCCGGGTTTTGGTGGTATTTCCAGCTCTGACGCGAACAGAATTTCCGACAGCTTTCGATACCGGCCCTCAAACCGGGCCACGATCTCGCTGGCGCGTGCGTCCGGTCGCTCCGGCCTTAGTTCCGTTTTGTAGCTCTCGCTAAGACCTCTGATCCAAGGCATGAGGGGCGCAACTGGACCTGACAGCAAAGGGCGGATTTCGTTAGCGAAATGCGCGCAGGCGAGGGCCAGCGTATCCAGAAGCTGTGCGCGCACTTCAGGATTGTCTGACAGCACGGCGGAAGGCTGAGCGAAACGTGCCCAGAGCATGCTCTCGAACGCACCGCCCCGCGCGCGCCGTTGAAACGCTTTCTCCGAAACGATGGAATACTTGCTCCGAAGGCGTTTGCCGTTAGCACCGGTGATCTGCATGTAGTGCACGCCCGGCGGCAGCAACCACGATCCGAAACGCTTCAAACCAGATCCGTAGACAGATTTGTACTGATCAACGATGACATAGAAATCATACATCTTGTCTGCCACTTCGCCCTGACGCATGGCGGACCCGTAGAAAACCAGTCCGCGCACCGCGCCTTTATGACGTTCACAGATGGCTTGCGCGACTTCGCGCGCACCTTCACCCAGATCAATCTGGTCCTCAAGGATCAGGGCACGCAGGGCTGGCAAACGGGCGTCAGGCGTTATCATCGCAAGAACCGGATGGGGCGGGTGGAGGAGACCCTGATGGGGGCATCATCCAGGATTTGCAACAGCTCTCCGTCCAACACAATCGGCCCGGAACAGCAGAGATTGAGACTGTCTGTCCGGTAGCTGGTGAGGCCATGACGGGTCATTTCCGGGCCAGTGGTATTCGTCAGAATCTTCAGGAAGGCGGCCCGGAAGCCAGAGATGGGCCACTGGGCATAGGTGACGGCAATGGGCCCGCTTGCCTCTCCCCAGAATGGCTTGAGACCGAGGCTGAGATACGGAAGGGTCGTCATGAGGCTGAGCGCATGTGCCCCCTGCAGGCGGAATGCTGCGCTGTCTGCCTTGAAATCACCGGCGCGAAGCAGCGGTTCCCCATCCGTATCCAGATAAGCCTCTGGCGACAGAACGAAACGCGTGGCTGCTTCGGCAACGGCGAGCGATCCGCGATGACCATCCCCGTGGATCTGTTTCTGGGTATAGATCATCGCGCGGGCCAGTGATCCGGTGGAGAGCAGCATACCGACCAACGGCGCCGGCAGGCTGGGACTTTCGATCCGGAGCGCTGGGAGGCTTGTTCGCGTGGTGAGGCCATCCGCGCGATAGGATCTTATAAACGCGGCAATATCATCAGCCGCGCTGCGGCGCAGGCCCGCCACCTTGAAAGCGAGATTGGTGCTGCCTCCGGGCAGTATCGCCAGGTCCGGTAATTGTCCGCCTCCTTGTGCGAGGCCCGGCCAGCCAGACAATACGGCCTGAAGGGTACCGTCCCCGCCTTCAATGAAGACGGCTGAGACCTTTTCTCCCGCAAGTTCGCGCAATTGCTCAGGCAGGCGTGCAAAGTCATTGATCCGGATCAGGACAGCATCTTCCACGCGCGCAGCGACCCGCTCGAGCGTTGAGCCCTTGCGCTGGACTGTATGGCTGAGCGGATTGACGATGAAGCCGATCCGGCGGCTCATTTTCTGACCTCGCGGTCCAATGCCAACCACAAGCTGGCGCAGAAGAGGAAGATGATTGGAAGCGCGACGGCCAATATGGGACTGAGGCTGCCGTTTTCTGCCAGGGTTTTCAGGATGCCGTCCACCACCATGTAAATAAAGCCAGCGGCCACGCCGCCTGCGACGGCGAGATCGGCATTGGAGCGCCGGCCATAGACCTGCATGATCGGCACCGCCAGGAACAGAAAGCCAATTGCGGTGACAGGCAGCAGTATACGGTTCAGCGCCCAGAGAAGATAAGCGCCGGAGGGGCGGCTTCCCGATCCGCGCATTTCACTGAGTGCAAGAAGATTTGCGACGGCAAGATCTCGCGGCGGCGCAAGCAGAAGCTGGAGGCTTTCCGGCGTTTGCTGGCTTGGCCAGAAGGGCATCTCGCGGGGCGCATTGCCATCGAAGCGCCGCTGGCTGGTTTCGGAAAGCTGCCAGCCCCCCTCTGCGGGGCGAGCTGTTTCGGCCACGGTGACGGAAACGACGGCCCCTTCGGCATTGCGTTCGAAAATCGTGATGCCGCTTAGCTCATCATTCTGCATGCTGCTTAATTCGATCAGCAGCCGGCCATCGGAAAGCCAGAGCTTTTCAGGAGCCTGGGTATCTTCCTGTAGCGCATCGGCGCCGAGCCAGCCCTGCAAAGCCCGGCTGGCAGGCGGGCCTGCGGTGTCAATAACGAAAGCAGAGACGACACCCGCCATGAAGACGACGGGCGCCAGTGTCCTCATCTGTCCGAATACGGAAATACCGGAAGCAGAGATCGACACGAGTTCATTGCGCCGGAAGAGCGAGGCGTAGGTGAGAAGCGCAGCCAGCAGAAAGGCGAACACCACGATCCGGTCGAACAGGGCCGGCAGGCGCAGCCACATGTATCGCATCTGGCCTTCAAACCCGGCGCCTGCCGGCAGCTTGTCGGCGTTGCTGAGCGCGTCCAGGACGCCCAGCAGCGCAACCAGCGCCAGCGTGACGACGAGCAATCGCTGCAGGAAAAGCAGGGACAGATACCGGGTAAGGCGGTTGGTCATGGGGCCTGCTTCCTGGCGAGGGCGCTAGCATAGTCGGTTCCCTGGCGGGCAACGATCCTGCGGGCGCCAGCTAGCACGCGGCCCTCGGAAAGGCGCTGGAACAGGACAAGCGCGACGAGCCCGACAAGCACGACGACAGGCCAGAAGCCCACCCAGGGAGGGATGACGCCCTCGCTTGTCTGAACCAAAGTGAACTCCAGAACCTTCTGGACACTCAGCAGGATGAGGATACCGAGAATCACGCCGCTGGAGCGGGCGATCCGGCCGAGATTGAGACCGAGAAGGATGGCGATGAGGGGCATGACGAGCAGAAGGGCTGCGCGGCTGGTGCGGTCATGAAATGCTGAGGCGGCAACGGCGGGCGCGATGCCTTCTCCCTTGGCAGTTAACGATGGGCTGAGCAGTTCGGAAAGGAACAGCTCGCGCTCGTCATTGCCGCGTTCGCGGTATTGCCCGGCATCCGGGATCACCGGCCAGATAAGCTCTCCGAATTCGATCCTGTCATACGCATCCGGCGCATCGCTTTCGCGATATGTCGCGCCCGCACCTTCCTGGAGAATGATTTCCCATTCTCCCGAGCGAGGCTCCTGCAAAAGGCCGGTGCGGCCGGTCAGCACGGTGCGTGTTCCGTCAGGTTCAGTCTCGAGAATGAAGGTTTGTCCCAGCCGCCGGCTGGATGGCTGGACACTGTCTGTCCAGATGATCCGGTCGTTATACTGAACGAACTTCTGTTCCTGAAACACCGACAGCACCGACTGGTGCTGAAGATTATAGACAATCTCGCGATAGGAGTAGCGCGACAGGGGCTGAAGGAAGCCTGAGATGAGGAGGGACGCAGCCGCCAGAACGAGGGAAACGCCCATGAAAGGCCGGACAATCCGGTAAAGCGAAACCCCGGCCGCCATCAGGGCCACGATTTCGCCTGAGCGGCTGAGCCGGTCGATGGTCAGGATCATCGAGATCAGGAACGCGCCCGGCAATGCCAGATTCAGGTAATGCGGAATCAGATTGGCGATCAGCAAAGAGCCCGACAGGAGGGCGTTGCCCGAGCCTGATACCAGTTCGGTGATCCGGATAAGCCGCTCCAGCAGCAAGAGGGCCATGGCCAGTACGGTAAGACCAGCAAACATGCCAAGAAAGCTACGGATCAGGTAGCGATCAAGCCTGGCAATCATTAGCTGTTCCCCCGGCCAATCGCACTCGGCTGACTTTGTTATAGCATCGCATGTGACAGTCCATTGATCCCTGCACCGGCTTAGCGCTACTAACAAACTGAAGCATATGTGTCACAATAGGACTGTGTTAATGCAGCTTGGCAAGGTTCTGATGCTGATGCTGGCGATCTTTTGCCAGACAGCTGCGGCGCAAACCCTAAATGTCTTGAATATTCGGGCCGATGAGGCCGGCGCAGTCTGTGGAAACGGGGGCCCGCAGATTGAAGTTGTCGTAACCGGTGTTTACGCCGAGGGGATATTGACCGTCGAGCTGTACAAGCCGAGCGACCGCGACTTCCTGAAAAAGGCTTCTCGCCTGAAGCGGGTGCGGGTACCTGCCGAGAACGGGTCTCAGCGGGTCTGCTTCGATCTGGCCTCCTCGGGGACGTATGCGGTCGCAGCCTATCATGACGTGAATGGTGACCGGGAACTCGCCCGGCACTGGAACAAGCTTCCTGCCGAACCCTTTGCGCTTTCCAACAACCAGAAACTTAAACTGCGTATGCCCACGTTCGACGAAGCCGCTTTCAAGGCCGGGGAAGAGATGACGACGGTCCGGCTTGAGCTGCGCAAATGAACATCCATGCGCCAATTCAGAATATCCATGTTGGCAATGAACCTGTCACGGTGCGGCGGGTGGAAAGCGCAGCGGACCGGCGTGCGTTTCTGGATCTCCCCTTCCGCGCATATGGCCACCTGCCAGCCTGGCGTGCCCCACTGAGATTTGAGCGCGCTGCGCAGATCGATCCCCGACGCAACCCGGCGCTCGCACAGATGCCGCATGAGTTACTGCTTGCCTGGCGCGGCGCGCAGGCGGTTGGCCGGATTGCCGTGTTCATCAATCCCGCCCATCTGGCGCGGCACAATGATCAGACCGGTCATTTCGGATTTCTCGATACCCTGCAGGAAGACGGGGAAACCATCGCTGCGCTGATGAAGGCTGCAGAAGCATGGTTGCGCCAGAGGGGCATGCTGCGGATTGCAGGTCCGTTCAATTTCTCCGTGAACGAAGAATGCGGCCTTCTGGTCGATGGTTTTGATACCCCACCCGTGATGATGATGCTGCATGGCCGGCCGGACTATGCCCCGGCTCTGGAGCAGGCTGGCTATTCAAAGGCGATGGACATGTTCGCCTACATGATCCGCATGGATGAGACATTTGAACCACCACCGATTGCGAGCAGGCTGATTGAAGGGTTTGAGCGGGATCCGAGACTGAGAATCCGCAGCCTGGACAGCCGCAACTATGAGAATGAAATCAATCAGATCCTCGACATCTTCGATGATGCGTGGTCGGATAATTGGGGCTTTGTGCCCTTTGGTAAGGCCGAAATCACACATATGGCCAAAGAGCTGAAACCCCTCATCAGCCCCGATAACCTATGGATCGGGCTGATTGATGAGGAGCCAGCCTGCTTTGCACTCGTATTGCCCGATATTTTCGAAGCTGCGGAGGGGCTCAATGGGCGGCTGCTGCCATTCGGCTGGGTTCAGTTCCTGCACCGGCTGAAGATTGCGGGAACGAAAACAGCGCGGATACCGCTCGCTGGAATGCGCCGGAAATTCCACAAGACGCGCCGCGGGGTGCAGACCATGGCGGCAACCTGCAGCATGACGCTGGCCGCGCAGCACGCCCGAGGCGTGCGCAATATTGAAGCCTCGTGGATTTTGGAAACAAACACCAATCTGATCAACATCATCTCGCTGTTCGACACGCCCCGATACAAGACTTATCGAATCTACGGAAAACCCCTTTGAGCGACCCAACCGCGCGTGACACGGCGTATGCGCTTGTTCTGGCCGGCGCGCGGGCGAGCGGGGATGCGCTTGCCACGGCCCATGGCGTGGAAAGCAAAGCGCTGATCGATATTGGCGGAGCGCCCATGCTCTCAAGAGTGCTCCGTGCCCTGACGCAAAGTGGCCGTCTGCGCGCGGCACCTTATGTGTCCGGTCTCGCCCCAGATGTGCTCGAAAAAACCCGCGCGGGAATCGCGGTGAACGAAGCTCTATCGGTATCAGGCGGCCCCGCATCCAGCCTGCTGGGCGCGATTGATGGCGGGATTCAACTGCCCCTCCTTGTGACAACCTGCGATCATGCCCTGTTGACAGCAGAGATGGTGGACTACTTCGTTAAGGAAGCCATTCGCAGCGGCGCGGATTTAACTGTGGGCCTGGCGGCGAAAGACACCATCCAGGCAAGCTATCCGGAAACCCGGCGCACCTATATCCCCTTCGGGGGGGCTCCGATGTCGGGTTGCAACCTGTTTTTCATCAATTCACCGGACGCGCTCAAGATCATCCGGTTCTGGCAGCAGGCCGAGCAGGACCGGAAGAAACCCTTGAAGATCGCCTGGCGCTTTGGTCCGGTGACGGCGCTTCGGCTGCTGATCGGCAGGCCCGCTGTTCACCGGGCTTTCGAGCTGATTTCTGCGCGGCTTGGGGCGCGCGCTGGCGTTGTCGTCATGCCCTTTGCCGAAGCCGCCATCGACGTCGACTCGCAGGCCGACCTTGATCTGGTCCGCAGCATTATTGCTGCCAGGCGGCAGGGCTGAAGATGCAGTTGCGTGCCGCCGATCATGCCCGAGGATTGGGCCACACTGCCCGCAGCTGGTTTGCGACGCGCTCGGCATCCGGCAGCCCCTCTGAGACCGAGAGGACCGGCTGTCCCGGCCAGCCGGGATCAGTGTAGGCGGTTCCTTCAAACATCACCGGGCCAGCGTAACGCGGAAGAACATGAAAATGGACATGGGGATCCACCATCATCAACATCAGATAATTGATCTTCGTGTTGCCAAACGTGTCAGCGCACATGGCCTCAACATCTTTGACAACAGTGGCGAGTTCGGCAAAGGCCTCGGTGGGCAGCGCGGAGAATGCCGTGGCCTCGCTGTGGGACAGGATAATGAGGGCGCCAAGAGTGACCTGCTTTGGCCGCACCTGAACACTCCAGTGAGTGTAATCGCAAATCAGAGTGCGGCTGCCGCCAAATGTTTCAAAGGTTGCATTGCGATGCATGACGCTCTTTCTCCTTCTGCCGGCTTCATCCTTGAGCCCACCTTCAGCTGCACACTTTAGAGTTATTCGCCTTATGACATCAAACGCCGTCTCGGTTCGCCTGCTTGGGGAATTATCCAAAAAGCTCTGGGGACTTGATCTTCGGGAATGGCAACGCCGTGCCTGGACCAAGGCGGGAGCTTCAGGCGTGGATCAGGCAGAAGGCCAGTTGCTGGCTGGTCTTGAATGGGTGTTGTCCCCATCGCTGCAGCGCAACCTTCTGGCCCAGCCGGGGGCTGCGCTGCTGGCACCATCGGAGGACGGGATGGGCGAGCGGCTGATTGCGGTACATTTGCCCGCAGGTGTGAATCCCACCTCTGTTATGGCGCTGTTTGAGCACCAGATCACGGACCGCGGGACGTTGAAGGCAGCCGGTCTCACGCCCGGCGACATGCATGACTTTGCGGACGCCTATAACAAGAGCCTGCGCAAGCGTGAGGTGCCTTACGTCCTGTCGATGCGCCGCGAGAAGACGATCAATATTGAACGCGTGCTGTTCAAGGGATCCTACAAGGGCGTAACCGATCTGGTGACCAAATATGCGTGGCCTGTTCCAGCATTTCACGTCACCCGCCTTTGTGCATTTTTGCGCATTTCGCCCAATACCGTGACCACGGCGAGCCTAGTTTTCGTCGTAATTGTCTTCTGGCTGTTCTGGAACGGGGCGTGGGCCGCAGGGCTTGCTGCGGCCTGGGTCATGACATTCCTGGACACGGTGGACGGCAAACTCGCGCGCACCACGATGACCTATTCCAATTGGGGTAATATCTATGACCACGGGATCGACCTGATCCACCCCCCCTTCTGGTATTGGGCGATGTTTGTTGGCTTGCAGGGCGCGGCCGGCGGACCTTCGCAAACATTGCTGACCGGCTCTCTGGCAATGATCCTTGCGGGATATGTTCTGAACCGGCTTGAAGAAGGCGAGTTCATCCGGCGGTTTGGATTCCACATCCATGTCTGGCAACCCATCGACAGCTTCATGCGGGAGATCACCGCGCGCCGGAATCCCAACATGCTGATCTTCATGGCGGCGGTCATTTTCGGCCAGCCGGGATGGGGTTTTGTCGCAATTGCGGCCTGGACGCTTGTCTGCCTGCTTTTCCACGGGGGACGGTTGGTGCAGGCGATGGCCCGGAAATCAAAACCCGCATCTTGGCTGGAGATCTGAAACTCATGCCAGCGATCGCCATCTTCGATCTCGACAAGACGATCACACGGGCTCCGACCTGGACCCGCTTCCTGATTTTCGTGAACCGGAAACGGCCAGCATTCCTGTTTCACCTTGTCCGTATCCTTGTGCAGGGCGCGAACTACAAACTTGGTTTAGCGAGCCGGGACTCAGTGAAGGTCGTGAGCCTCAGATCGCTGTCCCATCTCTCAAGGAAAGAATTGGAAGCTGCGGCGGAGGCCTTCATCGAACGGGAGGTCACATCCGGCCTGCGGCCGGGCGCCGTTGAAGCGATCCGCTGGCATGCAGCGCGGGGCGACCGGCTGATTATCGCAACGGCCTCTGTCGATCTTGTTGCCGATAAACTGGCCCGCGCGCTGGGATTTCATGAAGTCATCGCGACGCGGCTGGATTGGTCTTCTGAGGAAGATAACCCTGCCCCGCGGCTCCTGGGCGCCAATTGCTATGGGGCTGAAAAGCTCCGGCGCATTGAGGCCCATGGAATTGAACGATCATCTTTCGCCTACAGCGATCACGTCTCCGATCTTGATATGCTTCTGAATTCCGATCACGGAATTGCCGTCAATCCCTCTTCGGGATTACGGAAGGCCGCCCGCGAAAGGAATCTGACAATCGCTGACTTGAACTTGCCTGAAATCGGTTTCCTCTCTGACAAAGTGAACGCTTCCAAATGAAAGCCATCCTTCTGAGTGCCGGCCGCGGATCCCGCCTTCTGCCTCTCACCGAATCCCGTCCGAAATGTCTTTTGCCGGTGCAGGGCACCACTCTGCTGGGACATCAGCTGGACACACTCGAGGCGGCTGGAATCCGGGTCGTAACGGTTGTAACCGGGTTCCTTCCCAATCTGGTGGAAGCCGAGCTTGCAGGCCGCAGCGGCCCGTTGAAGGCAACCCCGTTCTTCAACCCGTTTTTTCAAGTTGCCGACAATCTTGCGAGTTGCTGGATGGTTCGGGAACGGATGGATGACGACTTCCTGCTGATCAACGGGGACACATTGTTCAAGCTGGACCTGATCGAGAAAGTGATTGCCGCGCCATCCGCGCCAATCCTGGTGACAATTGATCAGAAGACGAGCTACGATCCCGACGATATGAAGGTATCACTTTCCGGCTCATCCCTGACCGCCATAGGCAAGACCCTGCTGCCGAATGAAACAGATGCAGAGTCCATCGGTATCCTGCGCTTCCAGGGAAAAGGACCGGAGATTTTCCGCAGCAAGCTGGAGCAGATGATGCGCACTCAGGACGGCGTTCAGGCCTGGTTCCTGAAAGCCATCAACGCCATCGCAAGCACCGAAGGCGGCGTCGAGACCGTGCTGATCAAGGGCCATCGCTGGGCTGAGGTGGATACGGTGGCGGATTTCGAAGGTTTGAAGAATAGCGGTTTTTAAAGCTCGCATGTCCGGCTTTCCCTCTCCCGGAAAATCCGTCCCATCGCCTCGCATCCTCGTGCTGGCGATTGGAGAGGCGCACCAGCTGTTACATGTTCTCGGAGTTGCCAGAGAACTTGCTCGCAGCGGCGTGATCCCAGATATCCTTGTACCAACAGATTGGCATGAAGATCTCATCAGGGCACACGCACCAGAGCTTTCACGCAACGTCTTGCGAACGCCATTGTTCTATCAGGGGCAGCCACTCTATCGGTGCCCGCCACGCCTTCCCAACCTTCTGCTAAGCCTCCGGCGTATTTCCGGATACGATGCCGTTCTGACGCCGGAACGCACATCAACGGCCCTGAAGAAACTGCTCGGCAAGCAGTCTCCAAAGCTTATCCATATCCTTCACGGTGCCGGCGATCGGGAAAAAGGGTATGAAGACCGTATACGGCTCTTTGATCTGGTTTTTGTTGCGGGTCAGAAGGACCGTGATGCCTTTCTGCGCTATGGCTTGGCGACAGCCGATACATGCCATGTCATAGGCTATTGCAAGTTTGACGTGCTACCGGCGGCGCCTCCGCGCTTCTTTGAAAATGACCGGCCGGTGGCGCTGTACAATCCACACTTTGATGCCCATCTCGGCTCATGGCTGAGATTTGGGCCGTCTCTGGTGGAGGCGTTTGCGACGATGCCGGAGTTCAATTTCATCGTCGCTCCCCATCTGAGGCTACGCGGCAAAGGCAGACATCTGTTCGACAAACTTTCCCGATTATCTCAGGCATCAAATCTGAGGTTTGATGGCGGCAGCCTTCACTCCATCAACATGGACTACACTCGGACAGCCGACATTTATGTGGGGGATGTGAGCAGCCAGGTTTATGAGTTCCTGCAAACACCAAAGCCCTGCGTTTTTCTGAATGCGCATGACGCGGACTGGAAAGACAGCCCGTTTTATCGCCACTGGACCTTCGGCGAGGTTGCCAGTTCGGCTGAGGAAGCCCCTGCATTGATCCGGTCTGCGGCGTCTCAACATCCCAGATTTGTGGCGCTTCAGACAAGCGGTTTTGCCGCCGCCATCAATTCAGGAGCTGACACCGCTTCCGCGCGGGCGGCTCTACTGATCCGGAAATATCTGGCATCTGCTCAACCAGCCGAAGATCGCCCATAGAACGCCCTGCCCCAGCCCCTTCGCGCCAGCCATATTTTTGAAACGCCGCCCCCTGCATTTGGCGTCAGGGATATTGACTCCCCCGCAAAAGAACAAAATAAGAACATATGGATCTCGCCACGCTCATGTCCAAAGGCCTGGTTGGCCCGCTGACTGCCCCGCCCGCACGGGAGGCCAGCTTTCCCTATGGGCTGGACAAGCACGGGCTGCATGAAATCGCCGAGGCGGCTTATGGAGACCGGGCAGCCGCAACCGGTTTTCTGCTGGCCGCAGCTCCCCGCCCCCCGCGGAGGACTATCCTGCTATGGGTGACCCAGGCCAGCACTGCACGCGACATGGGGAGAGTTCCCGAGGCGGCGCTGCGGGAAGCCACTGGCGGAAAAGCCCGCCGGTTAAGCCTTGTGACCCGGCACGCCACCGATGCCCTCTGGGCCGTCGAGGAGGCTGTCGTGTCCGGGGTTGTCAGCCATGTGATCGCGGAAGTGGACAGCGCAGACTTCACCGCAACCCGGCGCCTGACCCTTGCCTCCGAACGCCACGGTGTACCGGTTACCCTGCTTCTGCCGCACATCTGCGAAGGCGCGACCGCTGCCACCACGCGCTGGCGTGTAGGCCCTCAGCCCTCAGCGCCTAACCGTTATGATCCTCGCGCGCCGGGCCATGCGCGCTGGCGTGTCCATCTCGAACGCTGCCGCGCCGCGCCGGCCCTGGTGGGACAGGCATTTGATCTGGAATGGAATGATGAAACGCTATCTCTCAATATGGTTCCCGGAATGGTCACTGGATCGCCTGCGCCGGGTGAGGCGCCGCCCCATCCCGGTTTCCCAAACCGGAGAACCGGCTAGGCTGCGGCCATTCATCCTGCATGAGAAATCTCCCCACGGACTTGTTGTGGCAGCCGCCAATCAGGCGGCCCTTGCAACCGGCATTCACCCTGGCCTGCGTTTTACCGATGCCCGCGCCACTCTGCCAGATATTGCCGCCGAAGAGATTGACCGGGAGAGCGACAGAAAAGCTCTCTCCGCACTGGCCGCCTGGATGGTCCGCTTCTCTCCGCTGGTCGCGATTGAAGGGGAGGATGGGCTGATCCTCGAGATCACGGGCTGCGACCACCTCTTCGGGGGTGAGGCAAAAATGGCCAGAGAGCTTTCCGTCCGGCTCGCGCGGGCGGGATATGGCCACCGGCTCGGGATCGCCGGAACCGTCGGCGGAGCCTGGGCCCTGGCGCACGCCGCAGCCGAGGAAGGCCAGCCAGCGCTTCTTTCCAGCGGCGCGGAACGCGCGGGGCTTGCTCCCCTCCCCATACGCGCCCTTCGCATTTCTGAGGCGGCAATTACCCTGCTGCGCCGGTTTGGTCTGACGCGCATCGGCCAACTCTATGATATCGACCGCAAGGCGCTCAAGCGCCGGTTCAATTCCCGGCAGGCCGCAGATGCCGTCACGCTCCGCCTGGATCAGGCGCTCGGCCTGCGATCAGAGCCGTTTGCGCCATTTCGTCCGCCACCGGATCATTTTGCAAGGCTAGCCTGCCCCGAACCATTGACAGATGCTGCGGGGATAGATGCCGGCCTGATAAAGCTCACCGAAGAACTTTGCGGGTACTTGTCTGCTGATGGCCTCGGCGCGCAGAGTTTCCTGTTTCAGGCATTCCGCTCCGATGGAGACATGAGCGCCATACGCGTCAATGCTGCCCGCCCCGTGCGCTCCGCAGAACATGTATTGCGCCTTTTTGGTGAGAAGACTGCCCAGATTGATCCCGGATTTGGAATTGACCTTCTGCTTCTGGAAGCCTCCCGGACCGGCCCCATGACGGCAGGTAGCCGCCCGCTCTCAGGGGATCTCTCCGGAAACGACCTCGACGAGGAAGCGCTCTCGGCACTCGCCGACCGGATCAACGCCCGCCTTGGCGAGGGCGCCGTCACGATCACGCTGCCAGAGGCGCGGCATCCTGTTCTCATGGCGGAAAGTACCGTGCCGTTTGCGGGACAGGATATGGACGGCGCCGCCCCGCCTGAAAATCTGCCGGGCCTGCGCCCAACACGCCTTCTTACACAGCCCGAAAGAGTTGAGGTGATTGCGGAGGTGCCCGATGGGCCGCCTCTTCGCTTTGTCTGGCGCCGCAAGGTTCGGCGGGTTGTCCGCGCCGATGGGCCCGAACGCATTGCGCCGGAATGGTGGACCCATCTGCCGCCCCAGGCAGGTACAACCGCCCCCCTGCCGCGAACCCGGGACTATTACCGCGTGGAGGATGAAGACGGCCGGAGATACTGGGTCTACCGGGATGGGCTTTATGGGGATGGGCGCGGTGAAACGCCAGACTGGTTCGTTCAGGGATTATTTGCATGAGCGATTATGCCGAACTGGCCGTGACAACGAATTTCTCCTTTCTGCGGGGCGCCAGCCACGCGCATGAATTGATCGCGCGCGCAGCAGAGCTGAAGCTTGCTGCAATTGGCGTGGCCGACAGGAATACCCTGGCCGGGGTTGTGCGAGCCCATGTAGCGGCAAAGGAAGCGGGCTTGCGGCTGGTGGTGGGCGCGCGCCTTGTGCCGGAAGATGGCCCGGAAATTCTTGCCTATCCAATGGACAGAGCGGCTTATGGCCGGCTTTCTCGCCTGCTGTCGGAAGGTAAATTCCGGGCGCCTAAAGGCGATTGCCAAATTACGGTTACGGACATCCTGAAGGCCAGCGAGGGAATGATCCTGATTGTCACACCCCCAGATATTCCCTCTACAGATTTTCTGATCACACTGGAGACAATTGCCAGAGAGGCACCAGGACGAACATATCTGGCCGCTCGCCACGCCTATGCAGGCCGCAATCACGAGCGTCTCTCCCGCCTGGCGGAAATAGCAAACCGGGCTGGCGCGCCACTGATCGCGACAAATGATGTGCTTTATCATGTGCCGGAAAGACGCCCCTTGCAGGATGTTCTGACCTGCATTCGCGAACACCACACGATTGAAACGGCGGGCTTTCTTCTCGAAGCGAATGGGGAGCGGCATCTCAAGAGCGCCGGAGAGATGGCGCGCCTGTTCAAAGGATTTGAGCAGGCGGTTGCTCGCTCGGTGGAGGTTCTTGAACGCTGCCGCTTCAGTCTGGACGAGCTTTCCTACGAATATCCTGATGAGCCGGTGTCTCCCGGCTCCACACCGCAGGCCCATCTTGAACGCCTCGCCTGGGAGGGCGCCAAGATGCGCTATCCTGAGGGCGTGCCTGAAAAGGTCGCCGACCAGATTCGCAGCGAGTTGAAGATCATCGCGCAGCTTTCCTATGCGCCATATTTTCTGACAGTAAACGATATCGTCCGTTGGGCACGTGATCAGGGAATCCTTTGCCAGGGACGCGGCTCGGCGGCCAATTCTGCAGTCTGTTACTGTCTGGGTATTACCAGCGTCGATCCGACAATGACCAAACTTCTCTTCGAACGCTTTCTTTCGCCTGAGAGAAAGGAACCGCCAGACATTGATGTGGACTTCGAGCACGAAAGGAGAGAGGAAGTTATTCAGTATGTCTACGAACGATATGGCCGACATCGCGCGGCCTTGACGGCCACCGTTATCTCCTACCGGTCCCGGTCAGCCATCCGGGAAGTTTGCAGGGCGCTCGGGCTTAGCGATGATATTTCGTCTGCCCTTGCAAATGGCGTTTGGGGCAGCTGGAGTGATACGTTGCCCGACAAGCGCATTGCCGAAGCCGGGCTGGATCCGGGGAATCCCCTGATCCGGCGCGCTGTTCAGCTGGCGCGCCAACTGCTCGGTTTTCCCCGGCACCTCTCCCAGCATGTGGGCGGGTTTGTCCTGACACGCGGGCCCCTGATCGAAACCGTACCGATCGGCAATGCGGCAATGAAAGACCGCACATTCATCGAATGGAACAAGGACGACATTGATGCGCTCGGCATCATGAAGGTGGATGTGCTCGCCCTGGGCATGCTCACCTGTATCCGCAAGGCGTTCGATCTTCTGGAAGCACACAAGGGCATCACGCACTCGCTCGCCAGTATCGAACAGGGCGATGAGGCCACCTATGACATGCTCTGCAAGGGAGACAGCATAGGCGTGTTCCAGGTGGAAAGCCGCGCCCAGATGGCGATGCTCCCGCGGCTGAAACCGCGCACATATTATGACCTGGTAATCGAGGTCGCCATCGTGCGGCCAGGGCCCATACAGGGCAATATGGTCCATCCCTACCTGCGCCGCCGCAAGGGGATTGAGACCATCACCTATCCGAGCCCCGCCCCGGACCAGGGGCCGGCAGATGAGCTTCAATCCATTCTCAGCCGAACACTTGGCGTCCCCCTGTTCCAGGAACAGGCAATGCAGATCGCCATTGATGCGGCCAGGTTCACGCCCGATGAAGCCAATGGATTAAGGCGGGCGATGGCAACCTTCCGGAATGTTGGAACCATACATCAGTATGAGGAAAAACTGGTCTCCAAACTCATTGAGCGAGGGTATGATCCCGTCTTCGCAAAATCATGCTTCGAGCAGATCAAGGGATTTGGGGAATATGGTTTTCCCGAAAGCCATGCTGCCTCCTTTGCGCTGCTTGTCTATGTCTCCTCCTGGATCAAATGTCATCACCCGGACGTTTTCTGTGCTGCCCTGCTCAATAGTCAGCCAATGGGATTCTATGCGCCGGCGCAGATCGTCCGGGACGCTCAGGAACATGGGGTTGAGATACGCCCCGTGGATGTGAATTACTCCGACTGGGACAACACGCTCGAACCCCTCCAAGATTGCGAAGGCATTTTTGCCGTACGCCTTGGTTTCCGTCAGGTAGACGGGCTCAGCCAGGCTGACATGGAGCATCTGATGATGTGCCGGGGAGCGGGCTATGCAACACCTGAGGAACTGATGCGGCGCGCCTGCCTGCCGAGATCAGTTGCAGAGCGGCTGGCGGCGGCAGATGCTTTTGGCTCAATGGGGCTCTCCCGCCGCGCTGCCTTATGGAAAGTGCGAGGCGAGCCTTCCCAACATATCCTTCCTCTCTTCACCGCGGCGCATCTTGCCGAACAGGGCACCGAGGCATCCGTGGAGCTACCTCAGATGCCACCTTCAGAGCATGTCATCCAAGATTACCAAACCACCCGGCTGTCTCTGAAAAACCATCCGATGCATTTCCTGCGTCCCCTGCATGAGCGACGGGGTATCCTCAGCACAAAGGCCGTGACCGCTCTTCCCAGCGGCCGCCGGGTTCAAACATCCGGCATCGTTCTGGTGCGTCAGCGGCCAGGAACTGCCAGCGGTGTTGTGTTTGTCACTCTGGAGGATGAAACCGGGATTGCCAATCTTGTTGTCTGGCCACGCGTGATGGAACGGTTTCGCGCAGTGGTCATGCGCTCACGGATTATCCACGTGAAGGGCCGGGTTCAGACAGCCGACAATGTAACTCATATTGTCGCCGAGCAGTTGATCGATTGCACAGGCGAACTGAACCTGCTCTCGGAAGATACGCTGCGCGATCCCTTGAAAGGCGTGCTCGCACGGCCCGATGAAGTGGCCCGCCCGATCGCTGAGCGCAAAGGGCCGCCCAAAAGAACAGCAGGCGTTCATCCACGCGATGTTCGCGTGATCCCGCGCAGCCGGGATTTTCACTGATGCCACGCTCCTCTGACCCTTACCCCCAACCAGATGAAGAGGCGCAGGAACACAACCTCTTCTTCGCCCTCATGGCCCCTCCCTGCGCAATTCCGTTCCTGGCCGAGAAATGCGCCCATTTCCGGGACCGTTATAAACTCCGCAGCGCGCCCATCCCGCCTGACCGCTTGCACATATCCCTGCACCCTGTTTTCAGAGGAAGGCGCCTTCCACCCCGGGTGACCCACTTGTCAAAGATCATAGGCGGGGCCTTCCGTTTCGAGCAATTCGAACTCAAGCTCGACATGGTCATGAGTTATCAGAACAGAAGAGCCAAGAAACCTTTCGTCGTATGTGCGCAGCGCCCGTCACCCCATATCACTCGCCTTGCCAAACACATGGGTGAAACTTTTTCTGTCCTTTCGGGAGAGCCGCCACGCGCGGGTCAAAGGATAAGTCCACATATTACGCTCGTATGGGACAAGACGATTATCCCGCCGCAGCCCATCGAGCCCATTGCGATACCGGTTACGGAAATCGCGCTTGTGCACAGCCATGTCGGACATTCGAGATACGAATTCCTGGGCCGTTGGTCTTTGGTTCCCTGAGAGCACCGCCGCAATCGGGTGTTAAACCTCAGGATACTTCCCCAGAAGCTTGCCCCTACGATATACCGGTTGACGCATGAAGGGATTGAATCTTCTTTCCGCGCAGAATACAAACGTTTGCGTAAAGTTGCGTTCAGGCAATTTTGGTCGCCTTTGTCCGGCGTGCTCATGTTCTGAACGCCCTAAGCAGATAAGCTGCGCAAAGCAGCACATCCGGGAGGAATAGAATTGGTTGATGCAGACAAGCCCCCCTCGGCAATACTCAACCCGGATGTAGGCCAGCGACCATCAGCGGTCGTTGGACGGGGTCTTGCCCTCCTTGCCTCGCTTGCCGCACTTACGGGGCTGGCAGGGGTATGCGAGAGCGCGCCACCCCCACCTCAAGACCCGCAGGTATGTGTGCAGCTGAGCCCGGAGGCCCGCACATTCCTGGATGATCTCATCCTCGACATGCTCGATCCCGTAAGCGACTTCAGCCACCTTCATTATCTCGGCGAACCGGAAATGAAGGAGGTGCAATCTCTTGATATGGACCGCCGGAAGAATGACTGGGGGAATCTCTGTCAGTACAAAAATGATAATCTGACTGTCATGGCCGGACCTAAACCAAAGGTCGTTTTTCTCGGAGACTCGATTACCGAATTCTGGAGCATTGGCGATCCGGAACTGTTCGAGCCAGGCGTAATCAACCGCGGTATCAGCGGTCAGACTTCATCCCAGATGCTGGTCCGGTTCTGGCAGGATGTCGTCCGGCTGAATCCGGAAGTTGTCCACATCATGGCCGGCACCAATGACCTGGCGGAAAACACCGGATATGTGAGCGACGAAGCCTTCAAGGGCAATATCGAGGCAATGGTCACCCTGGCGCAAAGCCACGGAATTGGTGTGATCCTAGCGAGCATACCGCCCGCAGGATCCTTCGGTTGGCGCCCCGAACTCAATCCTCCCGAAAGAATTTCAGTTCTGAATCAATGGATTAAAGAGTACGCCGCGCAACAAGATGCGGTTTTTGTGGATTACCACAGCCTGCTGACGGACGATGGCGCAAAAATGTCTGAAAACCTGACCCATGACGGAGTTCACCCGCATCGCGAGGGATATGCCCGCATGCAGGAAGCCGCCCGGCAGGCAATTGCCAAAGCGCAGAAGTAACCCCGCCGCCCCGTTGGTAGCAGGCCTGACCATCCGTTCACGTCTCATATTGGAGAAGCAAATGTCCGCCCTTATCGTACGCCCCGGCAGTGCTGCTTATTGGTTCAAAGGTCTTTTGGCGGGCGCGGCGCTTTTGCTGGCCGCATGCCAGACGGCACCGATAACGCCAGCCCCCAGTGACGACACACCGGCGGGTCAAAACTGGGTGGCTAGCTGGGCCAGCAGCCCCTCCCTTCCTCTCGCGGCCGGCTCTGCCCCTCCGGGAATGGTTCCGGTGGTTCTTGAGGGAACGGTTCGTTACCAGATGCGGGTGAGCGCCGGGGGTGAGCGGGTCCGCATCGTCCTCGATGGGGGGGCAAGCGTTCCCCAAGTGTCCGTCGGCGCCGCGACCATTGCCCTTGTAAAGGAAGGCAAGATCGACATTGAGAGCCCCCAGAAACTGACATTCTCTGGTGCGGCCGATGGCCTTTCCCTCGCCGCTGGCGCGCCTCTCTGGAGCGATCCGGTAGCGCTTTCCATTCCGGATGGCGGCATTGTTGCCGTCAGTTTGTACCTTCGTGAACCGGTTCAGGTTCCCCAGGCAGACCCGCAGCTGATCGTGGCGGTCGCGCCCGGCGGCGACCAGACAGCCGCTGCAGAACTGACAGGCAGCAAAAGTCTGGTGGCCCGGCCGCTGGTGACGGCCATCCATGTGGACAATCCTGAGGTAAGCCGCGTGATTGTCGCTTTCGGCGACTCCATCACCGATGGAACCGGCAGCCGGGATCCGCTGATGCGCGGCTGGCCGGACTATCTGGCTGAGCGACTGCGAGCCGAGGGCATGAACCACGTCGCCATTGTCAATCACGGCATCGGCGGCAACCGCCTGCTGCAAGACAGCGTCGGCCAGAGCGCCCTTGCCAGGCTGGACCGCGATGCTCTGGCGATGCCAGGCGTCACCGACCTGATCCTTCTTGAGGGCATCAATGATCTCGGGCTGAGCGGCCTTACCCTGCCGGGAATGAGCGAGCCCTTCCCTGCCGTAGGCGCTCAAGACATTATCGCGGCCTATACGCAGATCATCCAGCGAGCCCACGCCAAGGGAATCCGGGTAATTGGAGCGACCCTGACGCCAGATCTTGGATCGCCCTTTCCCGGTTACGCGACAGAGGAAAAGGATGTGATCCGCAATGAGATCAATGAATGGATCCGCAATAGCGGGGCCTTTGATGCCGTGATCGATTTCGACGCTGCCGTGCGAGATCCAGAGAACCCGGCCTATCTTTTGAAAGCCTACGACGCCGGAGACCGCATTCATCCCTCCGATACTGGCTACAAAGCCATGGCAGACGCCATAGACCTTGATCTCTTTCGCTAGGGCTGGGCTGCGCCCCCCCTCCACACGCCGGACACAAAAACACGTAATTTTGAACACGACGGCTGCAGAATATGGACGGCCAAGTCCGGAAAATATTTGCAATCGTTTGTACCGCATCTACCATCAAGTGAAGGCGAGGATCCAAGAATGACTGCACCCAACAGCTCCGCAGCAGCCATCGATCGGCCTGCAAGCCGCTATGGATTGGTCACTGGTTTGACATACGCCATGTTTTTCATGTTCGCGATGACAACCGATGCAGTCGGCGAGATCATCAGCATAGCCAAGATTGAGCTAAGCCTGTCGAACACCGAGGCGAGCCTGTTCCACTGGGCGACGATGGTGGGCATCGCGCTCAGTGGCATTCTGCTAGGGTTCCTCGCAGACTCCCTCGGGAGAAAGAATGCAATTGTGCTGGGACTTGCCGTTTATGGGATTTCCTCTGCCGTGTTTTTCGGCTCCAGCACATTTTCTTTCTATCTGGCACTTCTGTTTGCAGGAGGCCTGGCGATCGGGGTTTTCAAAACCGCCATCCTCGCACTCATCGGTGACATATCCGCCTCCACAAGCGACCACACCCGCCGCATGAATGCGTGCGAAGGTTTTTTCGCCATTGGCGCTATTGTTGGCCCACTGATCGTTGTCACGCTTGATTCGGCCGGGCTGTCCTGGCGTTGGCTCTACCTACTGGCAGCCGCCATGTGCGGGGTTATGATCCTCGCATCCTTGAGAACCCGTTTTCCGGTGCCTGCGCGCAAGTTGGAAGCCTCCAAAGCGGACATGCTGAGCGCGGTTCGATTGATGGGCAACCGGCATGCCATGGGGTTCTCTCTGGCTATCGCACTGTATGTTGCATGCGAAGTCGCAATCTTTGTCTGGGCACCAACATTGTTCTCGGGCTACACGGGCACACCCCTCGCGATGGCGGTGGCGGCGTATGCCGTGATGATCTTCTTTATCTTGCGGGCTGTGGGCCGTTTCCTGGCGCTCTGGATTCTTCAGGTTTTTGACTGGAAGATTGTCATGGCTGCCTTCACCGGGGCTATCTTCGTCTGCTTCCTGCTCAGTACACTGTTTGGAAGAGACGTCGCTGTTTTCTTGCTGCCCCTGTCCGGGCTTTTCATGTCAATGATCTACCCCACCTTCAACTCGAAAGGTATCAGCTGCCTGCCCAAAGCCAAGCACGGAGCGGCCGCCGGCCTCATCCTTTTCTTCACCGCCGTCTCTGCAGCCTTTGCCCCCCTGCTCATGGGATATGTGAGTGATGTCGCCGGAAATGGCGACATGGCAGTTGGCTTCCACCTGGCCACCGTCTTCGCGGGGCTTCTCTTTGCCTTGGCACTTTACAATCTGATCGCCGATCCAGCTGGCGGCGCATTGGCCAATGCTGATTCCAGCGACTACTGAGTATCACAATGACTCTTCAAAAGCCGGTTCCGGTTCCACCGCCGTCCTCCCTTCTCTTTGAAAATGGCATTTCGCATCCAGACCTCTGGCTGTGGGACTCATGGACAGCGGAAACCGGAGGCACCACTCATCTCTATTGCCTCGCCCTGAGCCGCAAGGACGCCGCAGGCAACCCAGTGCTTGCCGAAGAACGCAACGACTATGCCTTCCATATACGGCATTTCTCTTCCAGGGATGCAGGCCGCATCTGGCAAGACCATGGCGCCTATCTATCCCCCCATACCATCGGAGATGGCGCCTTCGCACGCAATGTCTGGAGCGGCGGAATGCTCGCGCGCTCGGAGGACGATTGGGTGTGCGGTTTCACCGGATTGCGGGAAGCGGGCACAGACAAGCCATTCCTGCAAACGATCTGCCTTGGTCACTCCCGCAGCGGAATCCGGCTCGACACCCTGCCAGAAACAGCCCTGTCCTGCCCTGTGCGCGACTACGATCGTATCCGGTCAGCAGGATATTATCTGCCTGCGAAGGATATGCTGGGCCACAAGGACGGCGAAGAGGGCGGGCCGATCCTTGCCTGGCGTGATCCGTTCATTGTCGCTGGTGACGCTGAGACCCTGGAGGTGTTCTGGTCTGCAAAAGCGGCGCCGGCGCAGGGCGCTGTGGCTCACGCAACGGTGAGACAGAAAGGCGGCAGCTTTCAGATTGAGGGGCTTCACCCTCCAATTCTCCTGCCCGATACAGAAGCTTTCACACAGGCCGAAGTGCCCAAGCTTCACTACGATCAGAAGAGTTCGACCTGGTTCATGCTGATTTCTGCATGTGATCGGATCAATGAGAGCCAGCCTGCAGAAGACGTGACAAAGGTTTTACGCCTCTACAAGTCCAGCTCGATGAGAGGGCCCTGGGTCAGCGCGTTTGAACGTGATGACTCGATAATCCCGGGAACAGAGCATCTCTTTGGCGCGAGTTTCCTGCAAAGCGCATGCTCCAGCGACAGCGTGACTCTGCTTGCACCCTATACTGAATATGCATCTCCGGGCAGCCAACTGACCTTTGCGCCTCCCGTCTCCCTCAAGATCGGCGCTGCCCGCCCAGCGGCCAGGGAAGCAACACAACAAACTTCACACTGATCAGTGAAATCAGGTGGAATGGCGTATGATCAATTCCGTTTTGGTGAAGCAGGAGTTGGCGGTTCCGCCTTCCAGCTTTGCCAAAAGAAGCTCCACCAACAAACGCCCGCCTTCGGCAATGCTCTGAGAAACAGTCGTAAGGGGCGGTGTCATCATGGATGATTGCCCGATATTGTCATAGCCCACCACCTTCACATCTTCCGGAATGCTGAGCCCCTCGGCGACCAGTGCGTGCATGGCGGAATTTGCGAGAATGTCCGAGCTGGCAAAGATGCCGTCTATCCGGTTTCCGGCACGCAAGAACTCCAGAACCTGATCATATGTCGTGCGTCCGCCGAAGTTCATGCGCAGCAGATAAGACGGGTCATGAGTAACCCCCGCCTCCTTGTGCGCCTTCTTGAATCCCTCATACCGGAGCTTCACTTCAGGCAGCCCCGGATCGCCGAGGAAAAGGATGTTCCGTGCGCCACGGCTGAAAAGATGGGTCGCTGCGATATACCCGCCTTTGGCGTTATCGCTGCCGACTGTAGTATATTTGGCCCCCTTCATTCGGGCACCCCAGACAACGATGTTCGCGTTTCGCGCGGCAAGCTCGTTCAGATGAGCAGCCCTCGCCGCCTGGCCGATAACGATAATCCCATCTGCCCGGCCCGTGTTGAGAAGACGCTGCTCAGCAGCATGGCTCGCTTCGCGCGGAACGCTCACCACCAGGTCGTAATCAAGCTCCGCAGCAGCTTGTGAGACACCGCCGACCATCTCCAGAAAGAACGGGTCGGACATCGTCTGATCCGTTTCCGGGTTCAACGGGATAACCATTCCCAGAGCGCGGGCCGACTTTCGCCGCAGGCTGCTTGCAGGCGCGTTCACAGCATATCCGACCTCGCTGGCAATCCGCTGGATTCTCTTGCGAGTACTTTCCTTGACCACGGGGCTGTCGCTCAAAGCGCGCGAAACGGTCGAAATATCGACGCGCGCAATCTTCGCCAGCTCTATCATGGTGATCTTTTTATTCATTTCGGATCCCTGAAAAACCAAGACATGCAATGAACCTGCCATCAGCGATGGCGTCAGCCCACCTTACACCCGAAAGGATGCACAAGGGCTTATGCCAGTAGCGTTAAACCCAAACTCCCGCCTTCAGCATCGGACATCCCGCTCAGTTCACGCCTGAATTTAGACGCGATCCCCCCACTGGCCAAGGGCAGATACTGTCAGGAGCACCCTCGGTTTTGCCGAAATCACTGATTGATGCCGTCTTGCGCTCCAAATACAAACGTTTGCACAAACTGGATTCTGATTGTAGTTTTTCAGAAGCCCTCGAATGGGAGCCTCGATCCATCTTGACGAGGCAATCACCCGGATGGGCAGCAAGACAGAGACAAAATATCAAATGCCGATAAACGGCTGGCAAGGAGGAAACATGGCGGCGCACCTCACGAGAAGACAATTCGGCATTGCCGGCCTCGGCATGGCGGGCGTCCTAACTATGGGGGCGCCTTCGTGTGCGGCCATCGAGCCGCAGCCTGCCGGTCCCACCCCGCCACTGGCGCGGGATCCGCTCAGCCATGTGGACCCGGAATTGCGCGCAATCGCTGCGCGCATGCTGGAGAATGGACCACCTCCCAGCTATTCGGCCGAAAGCCTTAAGTCCGCTCGCAATTTTGGAGCGGCATTTGCGCCTCCCCGCCTGCCTGACATTGCCGTCTTGGAGGAATTTGCGCGCCTGCCTGGCGATGCACCCGATGTGAAACTCTTCGTTATCAACGCAAAGCCTGGGGCCTCCCGCCCTGCCATACTGCACTCGCATGGTGGCGGGTACATACTGGGAAAGGCCGAATGGGAGGTCGGCCATCTGCAAGCGCTGGCGCGCGACCTCGATTGCGTCATTGTGAGCGTCGAATACAGGCTGGCGCCGGAAACACGCTATCAGGGTTCAATTGAAGACAACTATGCCGGGCTGCTGTGGCTCTACCAGAATGCTGAGCCCCTTGGCGCCGATCCCGCGCGCATCGCCCTTCTCGGCGAAAGCGCCGGCGGGGGTCATTCGGCCCTGTTGGCAATCACTGCACGTGACCGGGGAGAAGTGCCCGTGGCCTTCCAGACGCTCGTCTACCCCATGCTGGATGATCGCACGGGCAGCACGCGGATGCCGCCCCCGTTTATCGGCGCCTTCGGCTGGGATGCCGCATCCAACCGTTTCGGTTGGGAGGCTTTTCTGGGACAACCACCCGGCGGCAGCGGCGTACCTGTCACGGGCGTCCCCGCGCGCATTGAGAATCTGACGGGGCTTCCGCCAGCCTTCATTGGCGTCGGCGGAATTGATCTCTTTGTCAGTGAAAACATCGAATATGGGCGCAGGCTGATTGAGGCTGGCGTGCCGGTTGAACTGGTGGTCGTGCCCGGCGCCTTCCATGGCTTTGACAGAATTGCTGCGGATACCATGATCGCCAAACGCTTTACCAACGCGAAGGTGAATGCCTTGCGCCGGGCATTTGGTCAGGCCCAAGAGATATAATCTGAAACAATTTTCCATCCGCTCAGGGATGACATCGGAGGATCAAATGAAAGTCCTGTTCCCGGAACGCAACATGCCCGTGCGCCGCCTGCTACTCCCCCTTATAGCTTCCTGCGCCAGCCTGCTCGCAGCATGCGCGCATCAATCTCTCCCGCAGCCCCCCGAAGCCACCGTTCAGGTAAGCGTCGATCCTGACGGCGTCGTGCATGTCCCTGCAATGTCGGTTCCGGTGTCCGAATATCTCAGCCCGGAAGGCAAGGCATATCTCGTTGACCACCTGCTGACGATGAAAAATCCCGAACTGCTGAAGGAAGTCGAAGGCATCGGGGGCCCGGCATTCCTGAAGAGTTACATCGATCGGCAACGAGAGCTCTTTGCCGTTCAGAAAGTGGAAACCGAAATCGGCGGTGTTCCGGTTTATGACTATACCCCTTCAGAAGGCATCAAACCGAAAAATCAGAACCGTGTGCTGATAAACCTGCACGGCGGCGGATTCATAACCTGCTGGCCCGCCTGCGCCGAAGTGGAGTCGATGCCCATCTCCGCGCTGGGAGGATACCGGGTCGTTGCGGTCAACTATCGTCAGGCGCCTGAATATAAGTTTCCCGCTGCCAGCGAAGATGTCGCCGCCGTCTACGCAGAACTCCTGAAGACCTATCCGGCAGAAAATATCGGCATCTTCGGCTGCTCGGCGGGCGGAATGCTGACCGGCATGTCTCTGGCCTGGTTCCAGAAGCACGGCTTGCCGATGCCCGGCGCAGCGGGCATCTATTGCGCCGGATCCGCCGCGCCGGTGAACGGCTTCGGCGGCGACGCAAATTACACCGCCACCGCCATTGGCGAAGCACGCTTCATGGCGCCTAGGCCGGCGCCTGACACCTCCGGCGCCCCGAAGCGTTCCATGATGCCCTACCTTTCGGAGGTTGATCCGTACGACCCGCTTGTCGCCCCCGCTCACCACGATGACGTTCTGGCAGCATTCCCCCCGACACAGATCATCACCGGCACCCGGGGATTTGAGCTCAGCTCAGCAGTCTACACCCACAGCAGGCTGGTAAAGCTTGGCGTAAAGGCAGACCTGCATGTATGGGAGGGCATGTTTCACGGGTTTTACAGCAACCCGGATGTTCCCGAATCTCAGGACGCTTACAGGGTGATGATCGATTTCTTTGACGAGCACCTGGGGAAATAGTCGCGTATGCGAGTTTGACAGAGCTCCGCGAAGTTTAATGCATAGACTTGACGGCCCCAACCCAGACATCGCACCGCGCCTTACATAACGAGCGCTCACCTTACCCTCTCCTTCGCAAGGGATGACACAGAATGGTCGCAGAAACACGTGTTGCCGCCGTGGAACTTGGTGGCACAAAATCCATTGCGATTGTGGCGGACGGGAACACCGTGCGGGATCAGGTATCGGTTCCTACCACCACACCGGAAGAAACGCTGCCGCGTCTGCGTGACCAACTGAACACCTGGTATGCCGAGAAGCCCTTCTCGGCGATCGGAATTGCATCCTTTGGCCCCGTCCAACTCCGGAAACAATCGGACAATTTCGGCAGTATACTGAAAACGCCCAAACCATACTGGACCAATGCCAATGTCGCCGCACAACTTGTCAATTCTTTTGAATGCCCCTGGGCTATCGACACCGACGTAAATGGCGCAGCGCTCGCCGAATATCGCTGGGGCGCGGGACAAGGCTGCTCCAGCATCTGCTACATCACAATTGGCACGGGTGTGGGTGGAGGTCTGGTTATCAATGGGCAGCCGGTGCATGGCTACATGCATCCGGAAATCGGACATATCCGCACGCGCCGGTCTGCAAACGACACATTCTCGGGTGTCTGCCCCTTCCATGGGGATTGCATTGAGGGGCTGATTTCTGGCCCGGCTCTGGCAGCGCGCTTTGGCCGGCCAATGGCCGAAGTGGGCGACGCAGATCCGCTCTGGAGTCTCATTGCCAATGATATCGCTGAACTGGTTTCCACGCTGCTGCTTACAACATCAGCAGAGCGGGTATTGTTTGGTGGCGGTGTCAGTACGTCTCGGCCTTTCCTGCTTCCCATGGTGCAGAAGCGCACGCAGGAACTCCTCGCGGGGTATCTGCCTATTCCGCAAGCGGAGGATTTTGCCACCATCATCCGGCCAGCAGGGCTTGGCAGCCAAGCCGGACCTCTTGGCGCAGTTGCGCTGGCTCATTCCGCACTTGGGATCTGAAGCAAGACGCCAGCAAAGCTCCCAGAAATGCCGGACAGGATCAGATCCTGGCCCCATACGGCATCCTGAAAAGCACAACGCAGTTCAGTCGGATGAGGCGCCAGTGTCCTCGATCAGATCAAGAAAGCCATTGACGATCGCCGTTTCCGCACAGCCCGGCTTCAGCCGGGAGGAAACAACCTCAAACGTATTTTGAGCAAACGCCGCATCATTGGGAATGTACCCTGAGCGGGCCATGCCATTCGTCAAAGTCGCAACGATTGAGTTCCTGATGGGCGACTCTGCTTTGAACCTCTGAGCAATCATTGTGAAGATTTCAGCGTCGATCCCTCCGATCACGGTATCGCCGATTCTCAGAAGGCTGAGCTTCATGGGCACAGGATCAGCGTCCTCATAGACGCCCGGATAGCCGGCACGCCCCTTGTCGAGCCGATTGCGTCCAGGGCAGCTGACCGTCATCTGAGCCCCGGAAATCGCAGCTTGCGTGACCGGCCGCGCCAGCCCGGAACGCAGAACATGGAGCACTTCTTCGCCGAGCATCTGTCCCATTGTGGCGTTCATCTGCTTCTGCTGCTCCATCAGCATCGCAACTTTTGGATTTGACCTGTCCATCCCTTGCCCACCGGGCGGCATCGCATTGCTGATATCCTCTCCACGCGCGGCGAAATCGGCGATCCGGATTTCCCGGAGATCATAAGTCTGCTGGAAAAAGATCGGGTTCTGGTCACCTGCGGCGCCATAGGAAAAGACCGCAACAGCCTCTTCCCCAAGGGACTCCTCAATATAGCCGGATGCTGCACCGGGAATGTCGCCGCTGATGAGATCAAGGTTTCCGGTGATTACCGGGTGTACGGCGTAATTATAGTAAATCCCGATGGGCGCGCCTTCGAGCGTCTGAAAGCTCAGCACAGCGACAGTCTTGTCAGAGGGCCCCCGATAGTTCGGCCCCTCCCACCAGCGACCTGTTTGGGGATCGATGATGTTTCTGTTTACATTGATGTAGGAGACGCCCGTGCCAAAAGCCATTTTGGCAGGTTGAAGCGCGGCCACTGCTTCTTCCACAGCCTGATACAACTGCTCCTCATAGCCGACGCTCCAGCCGAAAGGCACGCTGTGCGTATGAGTTGCCGTCAGAATGACCTGGTCTGCCGGAATGCCCAATTCCGCTTCGGCCTTGGTGGTAAGCCGCTGCCAGATTTCGTTCGGAATGGCCCCGGCATCCACGGTTACCATCGCGGCTCGCTGCGCGCCGCTTTCCAGCACGATCGCCCGCACGTGAATCGGATCCAGAATGCCTGTGAATATCCTGGGCAGCTTGTCGCCAGAGGGCGTGATATCGACCTTCGAAGCACCGGCTTTCAATCCCGCCCCCTGCGCCAGGGCCGCCGGCATTGGCGCGCATCCCGCAGCGAAAGCTATTGCGACGGCTGCCCCGCGCAGCGCAGAAACGCTTGAAGATATTGTGGTCAAATGAGCCTCCCAGATCGGAATTATTACAACCGTTTGCAAAACGCGTAAGGGCGTTGCCGTCACAAGGCAAGCCGGAGACCGTGCCTGAGTCCGTTTTGCGCTCTCGCGAGGGATGATCCGTTCCCTGATCCTGCGCCCGGCAGCATATCTATTGCTGCACTGCGCCATAATATTCGCAGATGAGGCTTAGCACCGGCGGTCTGCGGGCGCCGGAAAACATGAGAGACAGCCCTGTCACGGGGCAACAGATACAAATGCCACACTCAGGTCAGTTTATTTGCTGTGCCATCTTGGAATAGCTTGACGAGCGCGCTATGCAAACGTTTGTATAGTTCTGAAAAAATGACTTCTGGGAGGAAGTAATGCATCGTTTCCGCAACGCTTCAGCGATCTCGCTGATTCTCGCTCTTTCCGTGGCTGCCGGCACTGCCAACGCCCAATCGGAAGAGTCCCCATCAACAGACAAAGAATACGCGCTCGGTACAGTCACCGTCACGGCGTCCAAAACCGGGGCGCAGGAACTCCAGTCCGTCCCCCTCGCCATTCAGGCGTTCTCCGGGGAAGAGATGAAGGTGCGTAACATCACCACGGTCGACGATCTTGTATCGACCGTCCCTGGCGCCTTTGAAGGGTTCCGCCAGTCGGTCAGTTCCCGTATCTACAATCTCCGCGGCGCCGTGAGCAGCAACGGTGATTCGCCGATCGGGTACTATCTCGATGATGTTCCTTTTGTGGTGCCGAATTTCGGCATCGCCCCTCCGGTGCGTTTCCTGGACATGGAGCGCGTGGAGGTTCTGCGCGGCCCGCAGGGCACGCTGTATGGTCAGGGCTCTTCCGGCGGTGTTTTCATTTTCCACACGCGCGACCCCAACCTCGAAAAGGTTGAGTATTCTGCCGAAGCAGAAACCTCGCGGACGAGAGGCGCAGAAGACTACAATTACGGTCTGGCCGGCGCGCTTTCCGTGCCGATCATCAAGGACAAGCTCGCCATCCGCGTCAGCGGCGGTCATTCGCGCAATCCGGGCTGGGCTGACGCCTATTATGGCCCCTATGATGGCACTCCGGACGAAGAGGATGTGAACGGCGCGAAGAATGACGATTATCGCATCGTGGCCATGTACAAGCCTGCGGACAACGTGACCCTTCGCGCGCAGTACTGGAACTTCCAGCCGAGGCAGGACTTCACCGGCTTCACGGCATCCGTGAACCCGCCCTACTTCCAGAACACCGCCGGGCAGAAAGGCTTCAGCAACGGGGACTTCACCCTGATGAGCCTGACAGGCACGGTGGATTTCGACAAGTTCTCCATCACCAGCGCGACCAGCCATCTGGAAGGCGATTTCGGGATCAACATCCCGCTTTCTCCGGCCGGATCGTTCTCCAGCCAGTTCGGCCCGAAACTGTTCTCGCAGGAAGTGCGGGCAAACTCCAACGGGGACGGCCCCCTGCACTGGCTCATTGGCGCAGCCTATCAGGATGGTGAGGGCCCTCAGTTCAACACGCTGACCCTGCCAGTGATCGTGATCAATGCAGACAACAATACGCTGACTGAGAACTTCGCCGTATTCGGTGAAGTCAGCTATGAGCTGTTCGGGGGCAAGGTTGTGCCTCTGGTGGGCCTGCGCCAATATTACGACACGCGCACATTTGAAGACGCGACCTCATCGATCCCGACCGAAGAGGAAGTGACCACCTGGCGGGTCAATATTTCCTATCTTCCCACCGACGATCTGACGATGTTTGTATCGGCGGCAACCGGCTTCCGTCCCGGTATCGTGCAGTCGCGCGTGCAGGTTCAATCCCTTGTGGATGCAGGCATTCCAACGGATGTGGCTCTGGACCCTGAATCGTCCAAGAACTACGAATTCGGCCTCAAATGGCGCAGCCGTGAGCTCGGTCTCAATTTTGGTCTGAACCTGTATCAGCTGGAGTACACCAACCTCCAGACCAACACCCCCGGCGCGATTGCCGATGTGAACGGCTTCACCAATTTCGGCGACGCCACCACGAAGGGTGTGGACCTTGAAATCCGTTGGGATACGCCGATTGAGGGCCTGAGCCTTGGGGCTGTGGGTAACTTCAATGACAGCAAATACGATACCGTCGATCCGGTCGTTCAGGCGGCCCTGCCGATGTTCCGGCCTGGCTCGCGCCTCGTGAACACGCTGGACCAGAACTACCGGTTCGACATCAACTACAACCGCGATCTGGGCAACGACATTACCGGCTTTGGCAATATCGGGTTCAGCCATTCGGGCGATCGCCTGCAGGCAAACGGGTTGACCGCAAATCCCTATGACGTCGTCAACATGACCCTGGGTCTGCGGTTTGAACGGTATGAATTTGCGGTAATTGGAAACAACCTGGGTGACGAGCGTGGCCCGACATTCCTGGGCACCAATGGTCCTCTTTCCGGTTCTGGCCCAACGCCGCGCACGATCGGCGTGAGGCTGCGGGTTCTCTCAGAATAACCAGCCGCAAATGGGTCTGCCTTCGGAATTGAAGGCAGACCTCTGCGGACGGATACCTATCCCGCCAGCCCCCGCTGGCGGGATTTCTTTTGGCGCCAGGCGCGGTCAGGCGATGGACAAATCCGGACAATTTCGGACACTTCCGGACAGCACGGGACAATTCCCTGCCAAAACAGGACCTCAGACGGACGCAGATTGCCTCCAAGGGACGCCCTGCCCCAAAAACATCAGCAGCTGCTGGCGAACAGGACGGGCACCAGGGTGAACAGCGTCGCGAAGAGGCCGATCAGCGCGCCGGCGCGGGGGAGCCATGTCTCCCGATCCTTGCCGGCAGGCAGGCGCAGCAGAAGCCAGCCGCCCGCCGTGATACCGGCCAGCCAGCCGAGCAGCATCAGGAGGCGGTGAAGGCTGACGGGGCCAGCGTCAATTCCCGCCCACCCTGCGGCGCACCCTGCGCCGTGGAGGGCGTATACCAGGGTGAAGGCCGCCGCCCAGATGGCGGGGCCGAGCGCGACGAGGCCAAGCCAGAGAAGCCCCCTGCCCTTCATTGGCTGAGCACCTGCGCCCAGATGACCGCTGCCGAGATAGCGCCGATGGCGAGCGTGTAGCCTTGCCAGAGGTTCCAGTGGCGGAGCGCGCCGAGATGGCCGGCGGCGAGTTCCCCCCGCCGGGCCTGATCCAGGGCAAACGCGGCAAAGATGGCGGTGATGAACAGCTGGAGCGCCACATAGCCCAGCAGGGCCGCGCGAACTGCAGTCTGCGCGTGAACCCGGGGATCGCCGAGTTGCCAGATGGCGAGACCGGCGAGCGCCGCCAGGGCGGCGAGATTTGCGGCGAGCCCAAAGGCGATCAGGCGCAGCGGACTTCCGGCCTCCGAGACCTCTTTCAGCGCGCGGCCGGGCACAAGAGATGCCAGAGCCGCCGCCAGCAGCCCGCCGGCGATCAGCATGGCAGATACAGCAGCCTGCCCTTCCAGAGGCGGCGGCGCCGGACCGGGCGACACGAGCGTGATGAAGGCGAGGCCGAATATCAGCGAAGCGAAAAATGTTCCGTTGGCGAACAGAAAACATGCCAGGCCGCTGCCGGTGAGCGTAGCGGCACTATCGTAATGGGTTGGCAGCTGGAGGCCGGGCGCGATTTCCACTGGCGGGACGCTTCCAGCGGGCACAAGGGCGCGTGCCCAGCGCCAGGCAAACCAGAGGACCGGAAGCAAGGCGGCCAGCGCCACATAGTAGAGGCCGAACAACATCATCAGCACAAAGACGCCGATGGAGGCCGCGAACTGGATGGGCAGCGCCGTATTCGCGGGCAGGATGGCGACATGCTGCGGGCTTGCGTGCCCTATGCCCGTGACCAGAACTTCCCGATGCCCGCGCGGGGCGCCCGGCAGAACGCCTTCCCCGCGCGCCAGAGTGAGGGCCACTTCGGCGCCCCCTGCATATTCGCTGCCGGTCATATCGGGGCGCGGGAGGGAGGCAAAATTATAGGCAGGCGGTGGCAAGGCCATTGCCCAGTCAAGCGTTGGCGCTTTCCAGGGATCCCTGCGCGCGTGTTTTCCGAGCCATGCCTGAAGGATGCAATCCAGCGCGAACAGCGCAAATCCGAAGGTCATGACGAAGCTGAACACCGAGGAGACGAGGTTCAGCATCTCCCATTCCGGATGATCCGGATAGACATCAATCCGGCGCGGCATACCGACGAGCCCCGTGAGGTGCATGATGAAGAAGGTGCCGTGAAATCCGACCAGAATGGTCCAGAAAGCCAGTTCACCGAGGCCCTTGATACGCCGGCGGCCAGAAATCATCGGCAGCCAGTAGGCAAGGCCGGCCATCATCGGGAACACAAATCCGCCGATCAGAACATAGTGGAGATGCGCGGTGACAAAGGCCGTGTCATGAGCCTGCCAGTTGAAAGGCACGATGGCGAGCATCACCCCGGTCAGGCCGCCCATGACGAAGGTGAAGAAGAAGCCGAGGATATAAAGCATCGGCAGCTTCAGCTGGGGCCTGCCTTTCCACATTGTGCCGATCCAGGCGAAGACCTGAACGGCTGTCGGCACGGCGACCAGCAGAGACGCGGCAGAAAAGAAGGCCAGCGCCATATGCGGAATGCCGACGGCAAACATATGGTGCACCCAGAGGCCGAAGCTGAGGAATACGAGGCCCAGGATGGAGGCGACGATGGCGCCATATCCGAGGATCCGTGTACGGCTGAGGACGGGGATGACCGTAGACAGGATCCCGGCGGCGGGCAGGAAGATGATGTAGACTTCGGGATGCCCGAACAGCCAGAAAAGGTGCTGCCAGAGCAAGGGATCGCCGCCGCGCTCAGGATCGAAGAAAGGCCAGCCGAAGGCGCGCTCGATCTCCAAGAGGACCGAGCCGAGGATCAGCGGCGGGAAGCCCGCCAGCATCATGACGGCCGCGCCGAGTATGTACCAGGCAAACAGCGGCATCTGGGTGAGCTTCATGCCGGGCGCCCGCATGCGCAGGATGGTCACCGTGATTTCAACGGCGGCCGCGAGCGCGGAAATCTCGACGAAGGTAACGCCCAGCAGCCAGACATCAGCATTGATGCCGGGCGAATAGGTGCTGCCCGAGAGCGGGGTGTACATGAACCATCCGTCCCGCGGGGCGACGCCCATCAGCAGCGCGCCGATGAGGATCAACCCGCCGAACAGGTAGCACCAGTAGCCGAAGGCCGACAGGCGCGGAAAGGCCATATCCCGCGTTCCCAGCATCTTGGGCAGGAGATACATCGCCAGCCCTTCCAGCATCGGGATGGCAAACAGGAACATCATGATGCTGCCATGCATCGTGAATATCTGGTTGTAGATTTCGGTATCGAGGAAGGCGCCCTTGCGGGTGGCCAGCTGTGTACGGATGAGCATGGCGAGGAGGCCGCCGATGCCGAAGAAGATGAGCGCCGTACACATGAAGCGCAGGCCGATGGTGGAATGGTTCACAGCGGTGAACACGCCGCGGATGCCCGGTGCGTTACTCCAGACGCGGGTGAGCTCGCGGTGAAGGCGGAGCGCCGGTTGCGGGGGATTTGCCAGGTGGTCTGCGGGGGGCATGGAATTTTCGGTCATTCAGGCGCCTCCTCCGCCTGCGCCGGCACGCTGGCTGGCCAGTCTGCCGGATCGTGGGCGATAACGCGGAAGCGATGTGTGGCGTAGCCGATGCCGCAGAACTCCGCGCACCGGCCTTCATAGATGCCGGGGCTGGCCGCCTGGAGGCGCAGGACATTCTCCCGGCCTGGAATGGCATCCATCTTTCCGGCCAGACGCGGAACCCAGAAGGAATGAATGACGTCTGCGGAGGTTATCCGCACGTCGACAGGCTGTCCCGCAGGGATGTGAAGATCGCGGCCGGTCTCGATCACGGTGCCGTCCGGGCCGGGATGGGTGAAGGTCCAGCTCCATTGCTGGGCGTGGGCGCGAACTTCCAGGGCTGTGTCCCTCGGCAGAAGACGCTCTCCGACGGCGACGCCGGCGACCAGCATGGCGCTGAGTATCGCGAGGGAAAACCAGACGCCGAGGCCCCAGGTCCAGCGCCGCTCCGAGACGGCGCGGGGGGCGCCGAAGGAGAGCGCGAGCAGAGCCATGACGAATAGGGTCAGCCCGCCTGCGCCGGCGAGGAACACCCACCAGAGCCAGGCAATCGCCTCGGCCGATGGGCCGGCTGGATCAAGGGTAGACAGGGGCGCTGCGCAGGCCTGCGCCGCAAATAAGGGAACCGATACGGCCGCCATGCGCTTGAGTATCGACATCATCCTACAAGACAGGGGCGCGCAATGGACGAACTTCAACAAAAACTCAGCGATCCGATTGAGGAGCATCGCGGACTGCACGAGACAGAATCGCGCATCGCCGTTTCCGGCCACCCGTTGCACGCCATGCTGGTGGCCTTTCCGATTGCCCTGACGATGAGTGTTCTGGGCGCTGACCTTCTTTTCCTGTGGACGGGCGACGAATTCTGGGCCCGCGCGGCGGGGTATGCGGCCTTTGGTGCGTTCTTCATGGGCGTGGCGGCGGGCATAACCGGCACGGCCGAGTTGCTGTTGGTGCGCGGCATCCGCAACCGCACGGCAAGCTGGAGCCATTTCATTCTGGCGGTTATGCTGCTGGCCATTCTCAGCGCCAACTGGATCATCCGCATCGGCGCGCCCGAAAGCGCGGTGCTGCCCGGCGGGCTGCTGGTATCCATTCTGGCTGCGGGAATGACAACGGTGACGGGGTGGCATGGCGGCAAGCTCGTCTTTGACTATCATATCGGGACAAGATCAGGGGGCAATTCGCGGCCCTGAGGCTGTTGCAGAAACTCCGGCAACTGATGAAGCAGGGGTGTCAGATCAGGTTTGGCCAGAACCAGCAGCAGAACGACCGTGATGAGGACGAGGCCGATTGGCAGCGCGAGGACCGGCGACGGCATCTGATAGCTGCCCCTGCCCTCGGCGGTTTTGAGGATGAGGTGGCCGAGCCAGACATGCAGCAGGACCATGAGCGCGACGACAGCGAGCTTTGCCATCAGCCAGGCATCGCGCAGCTCGAGCAGCACGATCAGAGCCGTTCCGAAAGCGATGGCAAGAACCGCAGCAGGCGTGGCGACGCGCGTATAGCCGGCGTGCAGCAGGAGACGGAACTCGGTGAAGCCGGCCTGGGTGCTGATTTCACGGCGGCGGCCATAGACCTGCAGGATGATGGGCAAGGCCAGAAGACCGGCGCACCAGACCGACAGCGAGGCGATGTGCCCGGCTTTCAACAGGGCGATCATGCGGCCGAGACCTCCCGCCAGCCCCGGCGCAGTCTCATTGCGGCGATGATCGCAAGGGGGAGCATGCCCGGCACCCACATCACGAGCCCGGCAAGCTGCTGATCCCCGAGCGCAGTGAGCCCGAATGCATCCGTCAGGAATATATGCTCAGGATAAAGAATATTTCCGGAGAAGGTGAGGATCGCGCCGATCAGGCCCATCTGACCGGCCAGGGCAGCGAGCAGGAGCGCGGCCCGGATGTGGCCGGCGCCGCCTTCCAGCCTGAAGATTGACACCCAGAACGCAAAGCCACTGGCAAGCAGCAGGAACTGCATGACCCAGTAGACGAAGTGGCTGTTCCAGGCTGCCGAATAGATGGCAGGGACGTGCCAGCTCCAGAGAACCAGAGACATGGCTGCGAAGGCAGCGGCGCCGGCGCCATTGGGGAGGCGGATCTGGCGGAAGGCGAGCGCAAGCGCCGGGGCCACGAGACAGAGGAGCAGCAGATGATGCAGGCTGCGCGCCGAGAAAAGCGCGACCGTCAGCGCGCACAGGGGCGAGATGAACGCAGCCGCCAGGCCGAGCGCAGCGACTGTGGCATAGGCCGGGCGGCGTGCGGGCACGCCAACTGCGCCCGGAGCATAGAGCCCGCCCGTCAATACCAGCAGCACGAGGAATACCGGGAGCGGATCAAGATTCCAGTTGGCCAGCAGAGTGTCCGCCCCAGGCGGCGGGCCGCAATATGGCATGAACTCAGCCATTCCAATGACCCTGTCGAGACCGCTGCAAAGCGTCCGGCTTTCTATTGGATGCGGTGTGGGCGTCTGCCTGCGGCCTGATCGATTGAACCACGCTCATCACACATTCCCCTCTTTCCGCCTGGCACTGGTCAAGACGCGCGCATCAGGTCACCCCGATTGGAAGTGCCTGCATCTTGTGTTTCGTTCCTAACGGCTCAGACGGGCTTAGGTTCCGGGTTAGGGCGAAATTGCTGCAGAACAGGGATAACGCCCGCCCCGCCCGAGCAGCCCTTGAGGGTTGCCAGCTTTGGAAAACCACGTTACGGCGCCTCTGTTGCGCCGCAGCACGAACGGCATTTGCCCGCATCGGCGCCCATTCTTTCAGCGCCGGCTTGGAGTCGCCTGCAGGGGCCCGGACCCTGTAGTAGGAGCCCGCCGCTCAGTTCCGGATGTGATCCAAATGTCATTTCTCAGTTTCCAGTCTTTCAAAGAGACATGGCTGTTCAATATTCGTGGCGACCTGCTCGCCGGGCTTGTTGTGGCCCTCGCCCTCATTCCGGAAGCCATCGCCTTTTCGATCATTGCGGGCGTTGACCCCAGGGTCGGCCTCTACGCATCCTTCTCCATTGCCGTGATCACCGCCATCGTGGGCGGGCGCCCCGGCATGATCTCGGCAGCCACCGCCGCCACCGCCGTGCTGATGGTCACGCTGGTGCGCGACTATGGCCTCGAATACCTCCTCGCCACCACAGTGCTGGCGGGCCTCCTCCAGATCGGCGCGGGTTTCCTGAAGCTCGGCCAGCTGATGCGCTTCGTCTCCCGTTCGGTGATTACGGGTTTCGTCAACGCGCTCGCCATCCTGATCTTCATGGCCCAGATCCCCGAGCTCATCGGGGTGCCGATGCTGACCTACCCTCTGGTCGCGCTGGGTCTCGCCATCATCTACCTCTTCCCCTTCGTGACGCGGGCAATCCCTTCGCCGCTGATCTGCATCATTGCCATCTCTGCCATCGCTATCGGTTTCGGGCTCGATATCCGCACCGTCGGGGATATGGGAGAGCTGCCCGCCACGCTGCCGATGTTCCTGATCCCGGACATTCCGCTGACCTTTGAAACCCTGCAGATCATTTTCCCCTATGCGCTCGCTGTCGCGGTCGTCGGCCTGCTCGAATCCCTGATGACGGCGACCATCGTAGACGACCTCACCGACACCCCCAGCGACCGGAACCGCGAATGCGTGGGTCAGGGCGTTGCCAACACCGTTACCGGTTTCTTCGGCGGGATGGCAGGCTGCGCCATGATCGGCCAGTCAATCATCAACATCAAATCCGGCGGCCGGGGACGGCTTTCCACGCTTTCGGCGGGTCTCTTCCTGATGCTGATGATCCTCCTCGTGGGAGACTGGGTGAGCCGGATCCCGATGGCCGCCCTCGTGGCCATCATGATCATGGTGTCGATCGGCACGTTCAGCTGGTCGTCGCTTAAAAACCTGCGCGTTCATCCGCGCAGTTCTTCCATCGTGATGATCGCTACCGTTGCCGGGGTTATCGTCAGCCACAATCTCGCTATCGGCGTGCTGATCGGGGTGCTGCTGTCCGGCGTGTTTTTCGCCGGCAAGATCTCGCAGATATTCCGCGTCACTTCCGAACTTTCAGCCGATGGCCGCACACGCCGCTACATCGTGGAAGGCCAGGTGTTCTTCGCCTCAGTGGAAGCCTTCAATGCCTCCTTCGATCTGAAGGAAGCGCTTGATGAGGTGATCATTGATGTCAGCCAGGCGCACATCTGGGACGTTTCCAGCGTCGCTGCACTCGACATGATCGTGCTGAAATTCCGGCGCGAAGGGGCTAAGGTGGAAATCATCGGCCTCAACGAAGCCAGCGAAACCATCGTCGACAAGCTTGCCCTGCATGACAAACCCGGCGCGCTCGACAAGCTGATGTCGCACTAGGGAGGAACAGACATGACCCATATTCTCGCACTCATCGACGGCTCTGTTTACACCCACAGCGTCTGCGATCACGCCGCCTGGGCGGCTCGCCAGTATGGCGGCGATATCGAGCTTCTACATGTTCTCAGCTCGGCCCGGTCCAGTTCCTTCCCTCCTGATCTCTCCGGCTCCATCGGCCTCGGCGCCCGCTCGACCCTGCTGGACGAACTGGCCCAGCATGACGCGCGCACGGCGCAGCTGGCCAAGGAACGGGGGCGCGCCATTCTGGATGCGGCCCATGAGCGGCTGGAAAGCCAGGGTATACAGGATGTCAGCCTCGCCCTGCGCACCGGCGAGATTGCCGACTCGCTGGTCAAGCGGGCGGGCGATCTGATCGTGATGGGAAAGCGCGGCGAAGGCGCCGACTTTGAAAAGCTGCATCTGGGCTCAAACCTGGAGCGGGTCGTGCGCGCCGTTCACCGGCCCGTCCTGATCGCCAGCCGCGCGTTCAAGCCCATTCAGCACGCCGTATTTGCGTTTGATGATGGGGTCAGCGCCCGCAAGGCGCTGGACAGCCTCATCCAGTCCCCGATGGCGGACCGGCCCCGGATTACGGTGTTCAGCGTTGCCGAGGCCGGGTCAGACCTCGCCAAGGCGGGCATTGCGGCCGCCGCGCGCCTCAAGGAAGCAGGCTATGACGCCGCCGCGAAAGCGCGGCCGGGCCATGCCGAAAAGATCATCGCCGAGGAAGCCGGGCATGATGGCGCCGACCTCCTGATCATGGGCGCTTACGGACATTCCCGCATCCGCAGCCTGATCATCGGCTCGACCACAACCTCGTTGATCCGGTCCTGCCCCATCCCGCTGCTGCTGTTCCGCTAGGCTGGTAAGAGAGCTGCGACCCTTCCTGACGGGCGGGAAGTCAAACTTTGCGCCCGTCATCCCGGACCGGCACGCGGCCGATATACACCGTCTGTTCGATCTCTGAGTAATCATATGGATTCCGGAAGATCACCGGCGCGGCCCAGGCTTCTGGAAACACGCTTCTAAGACGATCTGTAAACTGACCGCTTTTGGCCTCATTGGACCATAGCCCAAAAACGCCGCCTGGCCGCAGATGCGGCAACAGGGCCGCGAGCCCTTCTGGCTGGTAAAAGCCCCGGCTGCGATTATCGAGCAGCATCTCTGGGGAATGATCGATATCCAGCAGGATCGCATCATATCCACGGGCCGACTGATCTGGTTCAAAGCCATCGCGCGAGGAGGCAAGCTGGAAGAAATCGCCCTGCACGAACCGTACCCGCTGATCTCTATGCAGCGCGTCTCCCACGGGGAGCAGGCCGCGCCGGTGCCAGTCGATTACAGGCTCCAGAAGCTCGACAACGGCAACGCTCGAGACACGGGGGTCTTTCAGCGCCGCGAGCGCCGTGTAGCCCATTCCCAGACCGCCGACCAGAACACGCAGACCAGTTCCTGACACCGCGCTGAGCGCCAGATCGGCCAGAGCGATCTCGGAAACCGTGAACACGTCGGACATGAGATGCTCGTCCCCGAGCTTGATCTCGTAGATGTCTTTGCCGAGCCTTGGCTCCCACCGCCGGCGCAGGGAAATAGCGCCAATCTCAGTCGGGCAGTAGTCCAGTTCTTCAAACAGCGCGCTCAATTTCCATTCCCTTTTGTTCTCGGGTCTCGTCGCCGGAAAGGCCGAGGAAGAATGCCCGCCCGAAGGACGAAAACAGGGTGCGCAGAAAACCGGCCGCAAGCCACCGGAAATTATCGCGGATGAACAGAAGCATGATCCGTTCCTGGAGCGGCTGGCTTCAGGATCAAAAGATTTTCTCCGCGCCACGCGGGCTGATCTCCTCGGTGACTTCACACCGAAGAATGAGTGACTCAGCTGTTGCGCCGATTTATATTTCCTGTATTCGTGAAATATGGAATCAGAACACGCTATCGAAAAGCTGTCCTCGCTCGCGCATGCGGGGCGCCTGTCCGTTTTCCGTCTGCTTGTGAAGGCAGCGCCAGATGGGCTCGCCGCCGGCGACATTGCGCGGCAGCTGAACATTCCGCCCAACACCCTGTCGGCGCAGCTCACCATCCTCAGCCATGCAGGCCTGGTGCAGCATCGCCGCGAGGGACGGTCCATCATCTATTCGGCTGATACGAGCGCCATGACAGACCTCATTCTCTACCTCATGCAGGACTGCTGCAGCGGGCGCCCCGAAATCTGCGAACCGGTTCTTGATGCCGTCAACAAGGCTTCCTGCTGCTGAGGCGCAGATCATCAGCTGCTCGTCTGTCTAATGACGATCTTAGTTCCCCCCAACATCTACGGTAACAGTTTCATGGGCCTTTTCGAACGCTATCTCTGTCTGGGTAGGTCTCTGCATTCTTGCGGGCATTGGCCTTGGCCTGCTCATCCCGGGCGCCTTTCAGGCACTCGCCGCGCTGGAATATGCAAATGTGAACTTTGCCGTCGCCGTGCTGATCTGGGCGATGGTCTGGCCGATGATGATCGGGGTGGATTTCTCCGCCATGCGGCGCGTCGGCGACCGGCCCAAGGGCCTGATCATCACGCTGGTGGTCAACTGGCTGATCAAGCCGTTCAGCATGGCGCTCTTGGGGGTTGTGTTCTTCCGGCACGTGTTTGCCGGGCTGATCCCACCCGAGGATGCCGAAGGCTATATTGCAGGGCTTATCCTTTTGGGCGCGGCGCCGTGTACGGCAATGGTGTTCGTCTGGTCGCAAATGACGAAGGGCGACCCGAACTATACCCTGGTGCAGGTGAGCGTGAATGATGCGGTGATGGTGTTTGCCTTTGCCCCGATCGTGGCGCTGCTGCTGGGCGTGACAGACATCTTCGTGCCCTGGGAAACACTGATCCTGTCGGTGCTGCTCTATGTGGTGATCCCGCTGATTGCCGGGGTGCTGATGCGCAACTGGCTGATGAAGCGCGGCGGCACGGGCGCAGTGGAAGGCTTTACCCAGCAGATCAAGCCGCTCTCCGTCATCGGACTATTGGCAACCGTTGTGCTGCTATTCGGGTTCCAGAGCGAGACGATCATTGCCTCTCCGCTGGTGATCGCGCTGATTGCCGTACCGATCCTGATCCAGTCCTATGGCATCTTCGCCATTGCCTATGCCGCGGCCTGGGCGTGGAAGGTGCCGCATAAGGTAGCCGCGCCCTGCGCGCTGATCGGCACATCGAACTTTTTTGAACTGGCTGTGGCCGTGGCGATCAGCCTGTTTGGCCTTAATTCCGGGGCGGCGCTGGCAACGGTGGTCGGCGTGCTGGTGGAGGTGCCGGTGATGCTGACCCTGGTGGCACTGGCAAACCGGACGCGCGCCGCATTCCCGGCCGAAGACTGATGGAGACGCCGATGAAAATTCTCTTTCTGTGTGTGGCAAATTCCGCCCGCAGCCAGATGGCCGAGGGCCTTGCGCGCCGGCGTTTCGGTCAGCGTGCCGAAGTTGCGAGCGCCGGGTCGGCCCCCACCCGTCCGAACCCTTACGCCATCGAGGCAATGGCTGAGCTGGGCATCGACATCACCGGCCACACCTCGAAATCCGTAGATGGGATGAACGCGGCCGATTTCGATTTCGTCATTACATTATGCGCTGAAGAAATCTGCCCCTGGCTTCCCGGCGCTACCCAGCGCCTGCACTGGCCGATTGATGATCCGGCCAGTGACGACCCATCGCTGACGCCTGAGGACATGCGCAAGCGGTTCGCGCGGGCAAGGGACATTATTCACTCCAAGCTCGCCGAATTTGAAGCCGAGCATCTGAATTAGAGGCACGTCATGCTGGAATATTCCGTGTCCGCCCGGCGCGTGGACGCTCATGGCAGCGAGGCGCGCGCCAAGGAGGCTGTGCTTGTCCTCGACACCGACCTCGCGGGCCGCCTCGACGCATTCAATCCGGCAGAACTGTTCCTGGCATCCATCGCAGCCTGCATGCTGAAGGGTATCGAACGCGTCACTCCCCTGCTCAGCTTTCAGCTGGAGGGGGCGGAAGTGCGCTTGCATGGCGTCCGGCAGGACGCACCTCCGAAAATTCTGTCGGTAACCTATGATCTCGTGATCGACACGGACGAGCCGGACGCGCGCCTCGAACTGCTGCACAAGAATGTGCGGAAATACGGAACAATCTCCAACACCGCCGCTGCCGCGCTCGACCTTCAGGGAACGATCCGGCGCAAATCAGACATCCAGTGAGCCGGAGCCCCCATGATCGTCATTCATCACAATCCTGACTGTGGCACGTCGCGTAATGTGCTCGCGATTATCGAGGCGAGCGGCGAGGTGCCGGTGGTTATCGAATACCTCAAGGAAGGCTGGACGCGGCCACAACTCCTCGGCCTCTTCGCCGCTGCAGGCCTTACGCCGCGCGGCGCGCTGCGTGAGACGAAATCGCCCGCAAAGGAACTTGGCCTGCTTGAGCCTGGTGTCAGCGATGAGGCGATCCTGGCCGCCATGCTGGAGCATCCTGTGCTGGTGAACCGGCCCATCGTGTGCAGCCCGAAGGGCGTGCGCCTCTGCCGTCCGAGCGAACTGGTTCTGGACCTCCTGGAAAAGATGCCACCGGGACCGCTCTACAAGGAAGATGGCGAGATGATCATAAATGAAAAGGGAGAGCGCGTTGGCTGATTCCGGCGACACTTTGCCCGCGCTCGACGAGTCAAGCTTCCACCCAGTGGACCGCGAAGCCCTCCTTGCGCCAGAGATCAAAACGCACCCGCCGCGCATCCTGCTGCTGCACGGATCATTGCGTGAGCGGTCGTTTTCCCGCCTTGCCAATGAAGAAGCCGCGCGCATTCTCCGCCGGTTCGGGTGTGAAACCAAGCATTTCGACCCCGAAGGCCTGCCGCTCGCGGATGGCGCGCCGGATGATCATCCGAAAGTCCGTGAGCTGAGGGACCTCGTCATCTGGTCGGAAGGCATGGTCTGGTGCTCGCCCGAGCGGCATGGCGCGATGACCGGCATCATGAAGACCCAGATTGACTGGATTCCCCTTGCGCTCGGCGGTGTCCGCCCGACGCAGGGCAAGACCCTTGCCGTGATGCAGGTGTGCGGCGGTTCCCAGAGTTTCAATGCGGTCAACCAGCTGCGTATTCTCGGGCGCTGGATGCGGCTGATCACCATCCCGAACCAGTCCTCCGTGGCCAAAGCGTTTCTGGAGTTCGATGAAGCGGGCCGGATGAAGCCTTCGCCCTACTATGACCGTATCGTGGATGTGATGGAAGAACTGGTAAAGTTCACCTTGCTTACGCGCGACCGGGCGGACTATCTCGTTGATCGCTACTCCGAGCGCAAGGAAAGCCCGGCCGAATTGTCCAGGCGCGTCAACCAGTCCTCCCTCTAACCAGGGCTGCTCCTGGCACCGAAATCATCTGGATCGGTCTTATTCCATACAACCGGACCGACAGATCACGGATCACCGCTTCGACCAAAGGAACGCAAGGACATAACATGACGGCTCTTGTCTCGACACCTCCCGGAAATACTAGAGTTTGGACCGGGCAGCACAAATATTTCCCGCGCACCCACTCGCGTGGACCAGAAATTCAGCCAAGGCCCGGCGTCAGGGTTCTCCCTCTTCTGGGTTTCACCGTGTTCGCGGCGTGCGCTACGCCAGCGCCGCCTTCAGAAGTGATGGCTGAGGCTGTCTGCGCATCTGCCATTCATGCTTTTGGATCCCGCGCTGACTTGCAGGCCGATCCAGGCCGCGTTGCCGTTTCTCTTTCCAAAGTTCCTGTCTCAGAGACCACGATCGGATACGGTCCGGGATCGGATTATCAGGCGGAACTGACCCTGCTCGACGGCGTCTGGCAGATTGCCCGGGCTACCGGCCCGAAGTCGGCCGTGAATGTGACAACTCCCGGCGAAGGCGCCGGCGCCATGTTCCTTGTGACCGCCTCACCAGAGGCGTGGAAAACACGCGCGCTTGAAACGCCGGTAAACGGCATGGCCGCGCTGGAAGCCTTGCTCGCCCAAGCTGCGCCTTCCCATGGCTGTCCGGGCGAGGCCATCCCCTTCAAGCTCTCGGGCACGCTCATGGGCGGCGAATGGAGCGTTGTCGGACGGCCTGCGGGCGCCGCTGGCCGCATTGAACAGGCAGACGTAACGCTCATCGGGATATTCGATCCGGCCGATCCCGACAGGTATTTCATGCCGCAAGGGCGGAAGATCCATGTTCATGTTGTCAGCAATGACGGGCAGCTCAGCGGACATCTGAACGACTTTGAGGCCCTCACAAACCCAAGCCTCGCGCTGCCTCAGTAGAGGAAAGAGGCGGAGGAGTTGCAGAGGCCTTCGCCCTGGATTTGAGACAATCTGGCCAGTGGGGGCGAAGGTAGCTTCCGCGCCGATTTCAAACGGGATGCGATGGCCGAGATCATCAGGCGGGGCTATACAGAACCATAACATGGGTGCGGTACGCGCCATTCGTCACAAAGCGCCCTCACGATGGAAGGTGATCACCATCAGCAAGTTCCTTGTCTTCCTCGGATCAGCCCGCGACAGCACGCCGCCGCGGCCCGCGAGACTGGGCCTGCGCGTTGCCCGGCAATGCCAGAGCCAGCTCGCCGCCATGGGGCATTCTGTCGACCTGATTGACCCCCTGGCAATCGAACTGCCGGCAGTCTTCAAACCTCACTTTGCCTATGCCGCGAACGCCGCGCCAGCCGCCCTTGCAGAGCTGGCCGGGAAGATCGCGGATGCTGACGGCTATGTGATGGTCAGCCCGGAATACAATCACTCCATGAGCCCGGCGCTGGCCCATCTGCTGAACCATTTCGGAAGTTCGCTCTTTTCATACAAGCCGAGCGCGATCGTGACTTACTCAGCGGGTCAATGGGGCGGCGCCCGCGCCGCCATAGGTATGCGGGCATTCCTCTCGGAACTCGGCTGCCTGCCGGTCTCGGCAATGATCCACCTTCCCAAGGCGCAGGAAGTGTTGACCGCAGACGGTGACTTCCTTGAGCAGATCGATGCAGACGCCTGGCACGGATACTTTGGCCGAGCGCTGGCGCAGCTGGAATGGTGGGCGGCGGCGGCCCATGCTCATCGGACCAGCGAGGGCACCCCTATTGCCGCGCCGGCCTTCAGCCGGGATCCATCGCAGCGCAATGCTCCGGAACTGCCTTGACGTGCCTAACACCGAGGCCTGAGCGTTGACGGCCGCGGTGCCTTCGCTCATCGCACGTCATGGCGGAATGATCTGCGCAGCAGGGAGCGGCAGCGGGCCTGGTGAGGTTGATCAGATCACCTCGTCCCATTCCGGGCTGAGCCGCGCGGCCGCATTGATGATCCCGACCATGGAATAAGTCTGCGGGAAATTTCCCCACAATTCGCCGGTTGAAGGATCTACATCCTCTGACAGGAGACCGAGCTGTGTGCGGTGGGCCAGCACCGCCTCAAATATTTCGCGCGCCTTCTCAAGCTCACCGCTTCTGGCAAGCGCATCGATATGCCAGAAGGTGCAGGCTGTGAAAGCCGTCTGCGGAAGGCCGAAATCGTCGGCGACCCTGTATCGGAAGACATGTGTTCCGACGCGGAGCTCCTCATCGATCCGCGCGACCGTGGCGCGAAACTTCGGGTCCATCGGATGCAGAAATCCGATCTCGGCCATGAGCAGGACCGAAGCATCCAGCGCCTCTCCCCCGAATGCGCCGGTGAATGCCTGGCGTTTCTCGTTCCAGGCCTGCTGCACCACGGCGGCATGTATCTCTGCAGCGCGGCCCTTCCAGTGCGTACTCCGCTTGGTCAGGCCGAGCGCATGGGCAATGCGTGCCAGCCTGTCACAGGCCGCCCAGCACATAATTGCGGAGGAGGTGTGCACCGCTTCACGTCCACGATACTCCCAGATACCGGCGTCCGGCGTGTTATAGACTTCATACGCCCGCTGCCCCACAGCTTCAAAATGTTCGAATTCGATCAGCCCCGCCTTCGTCAGCAGCCTCTCGTCCAGGAAGGCTTGCGCCGCGCCAAGAACCACATGTCCGTAGACGTCGTGTTGAACATGTTCTGCTGCCTGGTTTCCAAACCGCACAGGCCCCATACCGCGATAGCCGGGAAGATAGCCGGGGATTTCCTCCGTCAACGCCTCTTCAAGCGCGATGCCATATACAGGCTGGATATGACCGCCTCGCGTGCGCGCAACGATGTTGCGGATATAGGCGAGATACCGCTCCAGCGTACCCATCGCCGATAGGCGGTTGAGCGCGGTGACGGTGAAATAAGCATCCCTTAACCAGCAATACCGGTAGTCCCAGTTTCTGGATGATCCGGCATGTTCCGGGATGCTTGTCGTCAGTGCGGCGACGATGCCCCCGGTTTCTTCATATACGCAGAGCTTCAGGGTTATGGCCGCTCGGATTACGGCTGCCTGCCATTTGGGCGGAGTCGCAAGACGGCGTGACCAGTCCTGCCACTGTTCCCTGGTTCGGGCGAGCCAGTCGAGCGCCATGTTTTCAGGCGCCTCAGACACTGGTTCGTCTGGACCGAGCACAAAGCTTACTGCGCGGTCGAGTACAAACTCCGTTTGCTGAGCGATATAGGCAAGCGGTGCATCGGTCGTAATCCGGAAGCCGGCCGCGTCATCCAGAAACGAGATATGGGAAACACCGCGGCGCACCGGCATAGGGGTTTTGCCACGGCCGGTCTCGGCATTGATCCTCACACTGATGCGGGGCTGGCCGCGCAACGGCTCTATGCGGCGCACGATCGAGGCTGGCCGGAACATGCGGCTCCGATCAGTGAACCTGGGCGCAAAATCGGTAATCCGGATGGCCGAGCCATCTTCTGCCTCAAGTATTGTTTCCAGAATTGCGGTGTTTCGCTGATAAGTCTGCCGGCATGATTTAATGCCCGCCAGATCGACTGAAAACCGGCCGCGCCCACCCAGAAGGCTGTTGAAGACAGGCTCTCCATCCAGCCGTGGAAGACAAAACCAGCCGATTTCGCCAGCTGCGTTGATCAGGGCGGCGATCGTGCCGTTGCCGATAATTCCAAGTTCGAGATTGTTCACGTCAGTCCCTCCCGAAGCCAATTCCACACATCGTCCGGACCGTCGAGCCGGAAGGGCGCCACCGAGGCGCCTGGGCCTACCTTGATCGCCGTACCCCCCGCCTGCAGGCAGGCGCGCATCGCCGCTTCGTCGGTGGTGTCGTCACCGATCATGAGGGGGGCTCGCCCGGCGAACTCTCCGCGCTGAAGGAAAGCCGTGACACACTTGCCTTTGTCGGCATGGTCCGGGCGCGCTTCGATGACCATCTTTCCGGTTTGCAGGGAGTATTCGCTGAAACCGGCAATGACTGCCGATATCTCTGCCTCAAGTTGAGGGCCGGCATCGGGCGCGCTGCGAAAATGCAGGGCGAGCACTTCGCCCTTGCTCTCCACAACGACGCCCGGGAAAGGATCCGCAATCTGCTGAATCCGTTGCACCAGTTCTGCGGGCGCAGCCTTCAGAGCATTTGATGGGGCAGCCCCCGGCGCGCATATCTGCGCGCCATGTCCGCCCACGCGCCAGAGCCCCTGAGGAACACGAAGCGCGAGATCGCGCACGTCCCTGCCACTGAGAATGACGAGGCCCCCCCGCAGCCGGGCGGCAAGCGTCAGGAGAATCCCGGCGCCTTCTGGCGGCAGGTAGACGCTGCCGGGATCTGCGCGGATGGGCGACAACGTACCATCAAAATCCAGAAAAAGCGCCATGTCGGCCGATAAGCGGGGAAAGACCATCAGTTCCTGTCAGTTCCTGAGCACACATACATCCGGCAGGCGCCGGCGCTGCGGCGGGCGGGGCGAATGAGCGCACAGATCATAAAGCCGGGTTCGCATATGCGCTTTCACAAAAAGAAAGTAAGCGCATCACGCACTCAGAAGTTCCCGAGAAAAGCGGAAATGTAGGTCAGAAGGTCCACACATCTGCTGCGACGCCCGATACGACGCCCAATACATTGTGAGATAATCACGGATCTTTTTTCCGTATAAAGATCTAATTTCCAAAAATTAACATAGGCGGGTGCAACTCCCCTAATCCTCATCCGTAAAAAAGAGCGGATCTGACAGGCTGGTCCGTTGGAGAAGCTTATGTCCAGACTTGTGATATTTTCAAACCGCGTTCCGGCAGATGGTCCTCCGAGCGGGGGCCTTGTCGTTGCCCTCAAATCCACCATGGACAGCCGCGGCGGTCTGTGGATCGGCACCGAGGCTGGAGATGACGAGCCTCCCGATACGCTTATTCCGAGGCCCGGCGAATCCTTTGACAGGCTGACGATGCCCCTCAGCCGGGCCGAACATGAGGATTATTATCTCGGTTACGCCAACTCCGTCCTCTGGCCGATGCTTCATGGACGGGTCGACCTTCTTGATGTCAGCTCCGGTCAACGGGCAGCTTATGAAGCCGTCAACAGAAGGCTGGCCAGACTCGCACAACCGCATTTGCGGACGACTGACATTCTGTGGATTCACGATTATCATCTGATACCTCTCGCTGCCGCTCTACGCGAACTCGGCGTGACCAACCCCATCGGGTTTTTCCTTCATACCCCCTTTCCGGATGCGGGTAGCGTTCAGGCCCTTTCTCATAGCGATTCCTTTCTCAGGTGGTTTGCGGCTTATGATCTGGTCGGCCTGCAAACCTCGCGTGACGTCGCCCGGTTCCTGGATACATTTCGCAGCGCCGGCGCAGCGCAGCTTATTTCCGGGCGATGCATCAGATGGCGTGATGAGATGATCCGTGTTGGAAGCTTTCCTATCGGCATTGATGCAGAGGGATTTCGTGACATGGCCGAGGAGGCCATCCGTACGCAAACGCCCGCGCTTTCTCAGCACCGCCTGATGATCGGCGTTGACCGTCTTGACTATACCAAGGGCATCCCCAACCGCCTTCGGGGATTCCAGGCGTATCTTCGGGACCATCGGGCAGATGAGGACCGGATAGCATTCGTCCAGATCGCCCCGCCGACACGGGAAGATGTTGGCGCCTATATGGATGTGCGCCGGGAGCTTGAACAACTTTCAGGAGAGGTAAACGGCGAATTTTCCGACATTGGCTACGTGCCGGTTCAGTATATACACCGGGCAGTGCCGCGCTCGGCAATCGCCGGCCTGCTCCGGCGCGCAGATATCGCCCTCATTACTCCGCTCAATGACGGCATGAACCTGGTTGCCAAGGAATTTGTCGCCGCCCAGGCTCCCGATGATCCCGGCGTGCTCGTCCTCTCAAAGTTTGCGGGCGCGGCAGAACAACTTGAGAGCGGCGCCGTATTGATCAATCCTCATGATCCTGCCTCGGTGGCAGACGGCATCCGGAGGGCGGCCAAGATGCCCGTTCAGGAACGCCGGAGACGGCATGAGCAGATGTATGATATTCTCCGGCGCAGCAATGGCGACTGGTGGGCCGACAGCTATCTTCGCGCGCTGGAATCAGCAGCGGCTATCCGGATCAGCGGTCTGGCTTCCCTCGGCCAGGCGGCGACCGGGCCAGCGGATGGGCCGTTCGCCACTTTTCAAAGCAAACAGTGAGTAAACCCGCAGGGTTTGGAGAGGGTTTGGAGCCCCCCTGCTCCGCGCCACCTGCTAGGACGCGACGATAATGCCGCCGTTGGGGTGAAGAAGCTGCCCGCTCATATAGCTTGAATCGCTGCAAGCGAGGAACAGGAAACAGGGCGCCACCTCATTGGGCTGGCCGGGCCGGCCCATGGGCGTGCTCTCTCCAAAGTCTTTAAGCTTTTCAGGCAACGCCCCTCCGCAGGGATTGAGCGGTGTCCAGATCGGGCCAGGCGCGACCGCATTGACCCGAATACCGTCGCCCACCAGGTTTTCTGACAAAGAACGAGTAAAGGCGGTGATGGCGCCCTTGGTGGAAGAATAGTCCAGGAGATCGCTGCTGCCCGCATACCCGGTAACAGAGGTGCAATTTATGATACTCGCCCCCTCGCCCAGATGCGGCCTGGCGGCCCGCGTGAGATAGAACATGGAAAAGATGTTTGTCTGAAATGTCCGGTGCAGCTGGTGATCCGAAATATCGGTTATATCCGTATCCGGATGTTGCTCCCCGGAATTGTTGACAAGAATATCAAGCCGGCCGAAATCCGCGACTACATCCGACACGATGGCCCTACAGAACTCCGGGTCGCCCAGATCTCCTTCAAAAAGCCGGCAGCGGCGCCCTTCCGCCTCCACCAGCTGTTTTGTCTTCTCCGCGTCTTCTGTTTCGCAGAGATAGGCTATGGCAATATCGGCGCCCTCCCGTGCGAACAGCACAGCCACAGCCCGGCCAATTCCGCTGTCGGCGCCGGTTATCAAAGCCACTTTGTTGTGCAACCGGTCTGATCCGCGATAGCGGGGTTCCCAGTCCGGCTTAGGATCAAGCGAATGCTCGTTTCCGGGGAGCTTTCCTTCCTTCATCTTCTCATGCTGCAGTGTCATGGGGGTCTCCTTCAGTGTTGAAACCTATCAGGGAGCCAATGCGTGCAGACCGCGAGGGTTGCGCGGGGTGACGTGAAGTTTTCGTCATGCAGGAACTTCCCAGCGGCTACTGCATAGTGCACAAGGAATGATGGCGCTTGAGCTGCGCCCGAAGCCAGGTCCCATAATCAATATTGGGAAGCAGTGAACTGCCTTGCTTCTGGAGATAATCCGCCAAGGGCGCAAGCTTGCTGCACTCAAGGGCAACCGTCAGTGTTTCCTTTCCCAGCGCTTCAATTTGCGTAATCTCCGCCTTGCAGGCACCCTTCCGGAATGTCAGCCGTGTTTTGCGGACCCTGCAGATAAAGGCATTGGGCATAAGCGCACCAACCAACCGCCCAGGCGTATCCAGCGCGCCGCCGGAAAACCGGGCACCCGGATAAACGGCCTCAAGGACACGCTGAGCATTAGGGTGAAGCGGGAAACTTTCGCTGAGGATGCGCCGCCAGATTTCAATCGCGCCCTCCGTCCGGATCTTCTGCTTTATCTCGAACTTCTTTCCGGCTCGGATCTTGGGGAGAAAGCTGAGAGAACATCGGCTCACCGGCAGGAGATAGTCATCGGTTCTGTCTTCCCTGTGCCTTGACTGGAAGTGGCGCCGGATTGTTGCCGCCAGAGCATCATCCTGATCCGGCCACGCACGATATTCGCAGGTCATATCCCATTTCAGTATCCGCCCCATCATAAAGGCCGTTCCTGTGGAGAGGCAATCACCGGAACGAACGATGGAGTTCGCATCTGGTTCCCTCGGCGCTAATGAACAGTTGGTGAGAATGGAAATTTTAATCTGCCTACGGATTACACTCATTATTATCATCCCACGCACCCTTCCTACAAATATTTAACGCAACAAATAAGCGGCGCAGCCGTTCGGCCCACGCAGCGCAGGAGCATGACATGTCCCATATACCTCCCCCGGAAGATCCCCGTACGCCCTCCTCTCCTCCGGAACGCCAGGTACGCCCGGCCGAGCTGGACACCGAGCGCAAGCCGGTACGCCCACCTCCCATGCTTACACTGCTGGCATTCCTGGTAGGTTTTGGCCTGATCATAGCATTCGTCGTTAGCCGGTATATTCTTCCGGGGCACACGGATTATTGACCCCACATTGGAGAACAGAGCCATGTTCATACGCTTACAGGCTGCTTTGGCCGGCTTTTGGAACCAAAACCACGGCAGGAGGACAACAGAGGAGGCCCAGCCTCCCGTGCGGGATGCCGGCCCGGAAGCCATGAAAGACCCGCCAACCGAATGGGATCACATCGATGAGGCGGCAGACGAATCCTTTCCGGCAAGCGATCCGCCGGGCGGTTACTGAGACGGCTCCTTCCTGGCAATCAGCCACCGATAAATGCCAGCGAGGTTGATGGCCGTCAGAACGGCATTCTGCAGCATCAATGGCGTTTCGCCATCCTGAAGAGCATAGGCAATCCAGGTAAGGGAAGAAGCCGTGAAGATCACGAAGCCATAACCCGTGACCCGCCGCCCGATATTTGCAGAGACCATGATTGCGGCAGCTGTTCCTGTCAGCATCGCGGCATAACCGAGAAATTCCTTCATCGGGAAACCGACCGTGAATATCGCAGGATCATGATCGCTCTTCAAACTCCCTTTATACGCCCCTCACAATGCCTCAGCCTCTTCCCGGTTCCATGCTGCCCATGCCTTCAGGCCACGCCGATCTGGTGGCCGCCCTAGCGCCTCCTTTTCTGATCCGTTCCCGGCGCGTCTCGATTTGCCGAAGGGCTTTCATCCGGGATCTTTCCGACCGGAGTCTCCGGGGCGCCACCGAGAACGACATCCTCCCGGCAGCCACTATAATGGCTGACCTCTTCTCCAGGCGGCGCCACCGGCTCAGCTCCAGGGATCATCTGCCGCCAACGCCGCCCGGCCGAAGCAAGCGACTGGAGCGCAAAACTGAGAGACGTGCGGGGCATCGCCATCCGGTCAAGGGATGTCTTTTTCATCAGGAGTTCTCCTTTCCCTCCCAACGCCTGGAGCGCCGGATGGTTTCCAGTCATCGCCGGTGTCCATGGTATCGGGCATCCTGCGCAACTCGTCTCGATCGCCCCGTTGGGCGCCGTCACCCCGTTCCCGGGAAAAATGACCCTCCAGCCGCTGAACCGGCAGCGCATACGGGGCTTGGGCGCGCAGCCATACAATCATCTTTTCCCGCAGGTCACAGCGCAGATCCCAAGCCTCGGGAGACGAACGGGCGCTCGCCAGAGCCCTCAGCTCGATCCGGTCCTGCCGCGCTTCGGTAACCTGCAGCACACAAACCCTGCCGTCCCAGAGCGGATGGTCTTCACAACATCGTTTGAGATACACCCGCATCTCTTCCAGAGGGGCTCTGTAATCGAGAGACCAGAAGATCGACCCGATGATGGAAGCGTTTTGCTTGGTCCAGTTCTGAAAGGGGTTCTGATTGAAATAGGCCAGAGGGGTGACCAGGCGGCGTTCGTCCCAGAGCCGGATGATGACATGGAACAATCCAATTTCCTCGATCCAGCCCCACTCGCCCTCCACAACCACAGCATCATCAATGCGGATAGGCTGGGTAATGGCGATCTGAAGACCGGCGATCAGATTGGCGAGAACCGGCTGAGCCGCGATCCCGACGACAATTCCCGCTACCCCGGCAGAGGCAAATAGGGACAAGCCCACTTCCCTGGCTACTGGAATGGACATCAGGGCAACAGATAGCGTGATGACCCCAAGCAGAACGCCTGCGACCCGCCGGATCACCAGCATCCGTGTCCGGAGCTTGCGGGCGGCGAGGTTATCCGGCACGCTGATATCGGCGCGCTCAATTGCAGCGGCGAGGCGCCAGTCTGTCAGCAGCGCGATCATCCATCCGGCTGCGCACACAATCAGCACACGTCCGGCATATTCGGCCCAGCCATGAACGCTGGCCGCCTGCGCTCCTGCCTCGGGCACAAGAGCCGACAAGCCGATCAGTCCGGCGCCGGACAGTGCCAGCAGAGCTGGCCAGGACATCGGCCAGAGTCGTCGCTTTTTCCGGGATATCATGCGTGCTTCTTCCTCCTGCCGGGCGAGAAACGGGACCTTCCCGCGCAAGGGTCTTCCATCGACGCGCGGACGGACAGAGAGTTCCCTCCATGGCCCTCGCAACAACCTCTATTGCTTATGTGTAATGCAACCCTGGCGGGGCGCAGGCGTAGGTCGGCACAATGAACAGGAGCGTCCCCATGCCAGAGAAGTTGTCCCCTCCGAGCCCCACATCGGCAGCGGCGCGGCTGAGGCATGCCATCGACTCAGGCAATACTGGAGATAAGGTCAATTATCCTGATCCGGCCGCAGCACCGCTTGGAACAGATGATGAAGCCGCCGGCACAACACCTGCGCTGACGGAAAGGGAGATCGACGCAGAACTCATCAGAACACCCCGCAACCAACGAAGCTGGATCCGGGAAAGCCTCGGAGAAAGATCGGCCAAGATCGTTGTGCTGGCATTTCTGCTGGCTCTGGCACTTGTCACGGGCTGGATCGTGAGCGGTCACAATGCCTGATCACCGTACGCAGCAATATCTTGTCTTCCTGGACCCTGATCCGGCGCTAACCGCGAGCACAGAACGGTGCGTCGCGCTCGGCAGTGGGCTTTACATCTTCTACTCCACCCTCACCCGCTCACGGTTTTATCATGCCCTAAAAGTGGCGCATGATCCCACGATGCTACTCGTGGCGCCTCTTGCAGGCGATCCCAAGTTCAAAGGCATGGCCGAGGGCGCACTGAAGATTTTGCGCCAGCAATCCAGAATGGCGGAAGGAATTCCCACTGCGGGATGATATCTCGATTAATCCTTAGGCAGACAGGAGTGAACCCATGAAACCCTGCGATCAATGCGGAAATCAGTATGACAAAAGATTCGAGGTAAGGCTGGCGGGTCAAGCGTATGTTTTCGACAGTTTCGAATGTGCAATCCAGAAGCTCGCGCCCGTGTGCCCCCACTGCGACTGCCGGATCATCGGTCATGGAGTCGAAGAAAACGGCAACATCTATTGCTGCGCCCATTGTGCCGCCGCAATGGGCGCTGAGCAGGTACGTGACCGAGCCGGATAAACCCTCATATCCCGGTCCTGGCATTTTCCACGGATATGGCGATGGAAGCCTGAGATCATCGCGCCAGCAGCCGGCCTAGGCCAGGTCACCTCCTGTAACGACGTTTCTCTCAGTATCCGGAATGTTTAACAGGCTCTCTTCGCCGCCCTCCATCCATTCGGCTATGTCGACAGGATCGGTGAGAACAGCGGGCAAAGCATCCGAGCGCAGACGCCCTCCCTTCACGGGCTGCACGGCGAGAATGGCGAACAGGCTCAACCGGCTATGCATGCGGCGCCGCTCCGTCTCGCCAGGAGAGGATACAAGCCGCGTGTCGCCTTCCCAGGGACGCCAGAAGCCGGCCAGAAATCCCAGACCACGTTCCGGCTGGAGCCACTTCCGGCGCCTGCCTTGCGTGATCGCGAATGCCGAAACCGGAACCAGACAGCGATGACGCGCCTGCATCAGATAGGGCCGGTTCAACTCTTGCCACCACCGGTCTTCCAGATCGTGCACCTGGGAGATAGGCGGGTTCCAGCCATTCCGGTTAGTCAGGCTACGCGGCGGAAAACCCCAGCGCATGAACTCCATCCCGGTTCCCCCTTCTCCCCTGCAGATAACGAGAGCATCGTCATCAATCCCTATGGGAGTTTCCGGAGACACACCGGCACCGCGCCGGAGTTTTACGGCCTCGGCAAGAGATCTGTTGATAGCGCTGACAGCAAGCGCCGGCGAGCCGGATAAAAAGCTGACTAACATGCTTGCATGAGGCGCTCATCTGCCCGGCAGGTCAACCCCTGCGCGGCCCCCCGAAGAATGCAAAATGCAGATGTTGCATTCCGGGACATGAGACAATCTTCCATCCTGATTTCATCAGTACACACCTCTCCCTCAGAGAAACGCAGCTTGCATCAGGTCAACTGCGCCACCTGATCAAGCCGCCGCTCCAGAAAAGGCAATGTAATGCGAGCGAAGGCTCTCAGCGCCTCGTTCTCGCCATATACCGCATAAAAACAAAAGATACCGACCGCCTCTTCATGCGAAGCCCGCTGCTGGCGGATAAACAAAGCGCCGAAATCTTCTTCATCGCCCGTATCGCTCAGGCGATCGACCAGATGTTCCCGGCGGGCGTCAAGCTGGTAGGGGACGAGGTGTTCAGCATCCCCCAGCGCCGCTATTTTCAAGGTGGACCGCAGACGCTGAGCCTGCTGGCGACGCTCCTGCAGAAGCGTCTGCGCGAGCGTTCTGACTTTCTCTCCGCCCTGTGAGAGCGCCAGCTCCGCAACCCTCATCTCAAAGAGGTCCGCCATGGAAGCAGCGGCGACAAAGGCCTTGGATATCTTTTCCGGCCGCTCCCCCTCAATCCAGGTCGCGTGGCGAGACCGCAGCTCTGCATTGAGCCGCATTACGTATTCATGAGGTAAACGGAATTTTGCCATTACCGGACTTCTTCTGTTGCCGGCCGCAACTACTGACCTGTTACGCGATGCATATTAGCATATTCTACCTTCAATGTTTCTTACGATCCCGCAATGTGGGTATCCTGCAGAGGCAGTCGCAACCGGCGCGCCATATCACCGCCATACTATAAAACCTCCAGCACTGAACTTTCGGTCGAAATTATTGTTCGTGTCGTGATGGTTTATCTGTGCCTGCATTCCGTGTTCGTGTCAGACTGCCCGGAAAATAACTCAGGCTTCCCACCAGGCGATGTACCGTTCTCATCAGAGCCCTCTCCGGGGCTGGGAAATATCAGGGACTCCCCCTAAAGACATTCATGCTCATAGGGTGGACTATGCCCCCCGTCAGACATCGGTGGGAACAGGCCATGAAACGCCAGACAGGCAGACCATCACCGTTCGAGATAGGCTCAGTGTATCTGGCGCCGTTTCTGATGATCGTCTTCGGGCTCGCCTGGGGGCTGTTTGCAGTCTTCATCTTCGCGGAGGATTGGGTCGTTGCCCGGTTTGGCGCGCTGAGCGGGCATCATCCCCTCTTCATCCTTGCCGTTTATGCGCCGGCAATTGCGGCCTTGTTGCTGGTCGCGATTACATCAGGCTTCTCGGGGCTTGGACGTTTTCTGTCACGGCTGTTTCTGTGGCGCGCTTCGCCCTGGTGGTATGCATTCCTGCTCCTTGGCTTTCCGGCCATCTCCTTTGCCGGCGCCCTGATCAAGGGCAACGCGCTGTCTGCGCCGATGTTCACGGAACCGCTGCCGGCACTTCTCCCGGCAATCGGTTTCATGTTGATCCTCGGGCCCATGGAGGAGATCGGTTGGCGCGGCTTTGCGCTGCCGATCCTTCAGCGCCACCTTGCACCGTTCTGGGCCGGCCTCATCCTCGGGGTTATCTGGGCGGTCTGGCATCTGCCCGCCTTCATGCTGAGCGGTACGCCGCAGGCCGCGTGGGGCTTTTTACCCTTCTTCCTGGGATCCCTCGCGTGCAGTCTCATTCTCACGGCATTGTTCAATGATACGCGCGGCAGCCTCCTGCTCGCCATGCTGTTTCACTTCCAGATGAACAACCCTCTCTGGCCGGATGCTCAGCCGCACGACATGTATGTTTATGTGCTGGCCGGCGTTCTCATCGTCTGGCTCAACCGCCGCTCACTGTTTTCTCGTGAGCAGGCCGTGAAAGAAATTCTTCCCGCAAGCCGGGCCGCCGAGGCTTCCCGCTGATGGCGCCGCAGAGACCGTATCCACGCCTGCGAGTAGCCATCATGTGTCTGGCCGGATTGGCCACCGCCTGCGTGACCGGTCCTCGCCCAAGAGATGTGGAAGCCACTCTGACGACCGAAACCACAGCGATCATTGCCGGCTATGACCTACCCGGCATGACCGTCGCAGTCGCTGGACCAGACGGCGTACTGACGATCGCGCTGGGCTTTGCCGACCGGGAAAACAACCGCCGCATGTCCACGGGCACCACGATGCTCGCCGCCAGTATCGGAAAAACCTTCGTGGCCGCCACCCTCCTGCAACTGAGTGATGAGGGCCAGCTCAGCCTGGATGACCCCATTTCCAAATGGCTCGGTGACCGCGACTGGTTCGATCGCCTGCCGAGCGCCAATGACATCACCCTCCGCCATCTCTTGCAGCACCGCTCCGGCTTGCCGGACCATGTCCACCTCGATGCCTTCGCCGAGCTATTGCCGGACAGGGTGGATGGCGCCACAGCCGAGGCGCTGATTGGCCTTGTTCTGGATTTGCAGCCCCTTTTTCCGCCTGGCGAGGGATGGGCGTATACAGACACCGGCTACCTGCTGCTCGGTCTTGTCATCGAGCGCGCCACCGGGCGGCCTTATGAAGATGTGATACGCGAACGTTTCATCGCTCCGCTGGGACTTTCCTCGACAGGGCCGTCAAACTCCACATCGCTGCCGGGCCTCGCACGGGGTTATGTGGAGACCGGTTCCGGGCTTGGACTGCCGTCCTACACAACAGATGACGCCGGGGTCATGCTCTGGAATCCCGCGATCGAATGGACGGGCGGCGGCCTCTACGCCAATGCCAGGGATCTGGCAGTCTGGGGACGCGCCTTCCTCTCCGGGCGCATCCTGTCAGAGGCGGCCTACAGGGAGGCGCTCAAAGGCGTTCCTGTTCCGGAAAGCGATACGGCATCCTCCTACGGTCTCGGTATCTCTATCCGTACAGAGAGCGATTTCGGGCCGGTTTACGGCCATCACGGCTGGATACCGGGCTACGTGTCGAGCCTCCAATATTATCCTGCCTATGACACGGCGGTGGCATTCCAGATCAATACCGACATCGGCATCATCAACAGTGACCAGCCCGTACTTCCCGATATGGAAGCCCGCCTGGCACAGATCCTGTTTGGAAGCGGGCGCGAGGAGTAGGCTGAAATGTGGTCCAGACGAGAATTTCTCATTGCAGGGGGCGCGGCCACATCAATTGCCGCGCTCAGCGGATGTGGAGGCAGCAGCATGAACAGCTATGAACGCGCAGCCAGTGCGATAAGGGCCCCGCTTCCCTCTGAACCGGGCCTTCTTGACTTCGTCCGGTTTGCGACCCTCGCGCCCAATTCCCACAATACCCAGCCCTGGAAGTTTCGCCTTGGCGCAGATGCCATAGACATTCTGCCGGACTTTTCGCGCAGAACACCGGCCGTTGACCCGGACGATCATCATATCTTCGTCACGCTTGGCTGCGCAGCAGAGAACCTCCTGATCGCGGCCAATGCCAGCGGCCGGCCTGCAGACATCAGGGTCGAGACAGAAGAGACGGAAACGCGCATCCAGGTTTCACTCGGCCACGCCCCGGCGCGTGACCAGGAACTTTGCAATGCAATCCCGGCCCGCCAGTCCACCCGTTCGGACTATGATGGCGAGGACGTTGGGGCAGAAGACCTGACGCAGCTCCGGCGCGCGGCATCGATGCCCGGTGTACAGGCGATCTTTCTTACCGAACGCCCCAAGCTGGAGGCGGTTCTGGAATTCATAGTCCAGGGCAACAGCGCCCAGATGGATGACCCGGCTTTCGTCCGGGAACTGAAGAGCTGGATCCGCTTCAATGCCGGCAGCGCGATTGAAACGGGGGATGGGCTTTTCGCAAAATGCTCCGGAAACCCGGCATTGCCGACATGGGCCGGCCGTTTCCTGTTCGACCGGGTCTTCACCAAGGAGGCCGAAAACAAGAAATATACGCGGCAGATGCGGTCATCGGCGGGGGTTGTGGTCTTCGCCGCCGAAACGGACGGGCCCGAAGGCTGGATACAGGTTGGCAGGAGTTTCGAGCGCTTTGCCCTTCAGGCAACCGTTCTGGGCATCCGTCATGCGCATATGAACATGCCGATCGAAGTGGCTGAGTTGCGCCCGGCTTTCGCAGACTGGCTGGGCATGCCGGGACGACGCCCCAATCTCGTGATCCGTTTCGGTAGAACCGCGCCCATGCCCATGTCGATGCGGCGCCCGGTGGACGATGTGATTGTGTGAACCGGGGGTCAGCCTTTTTTGCGGGGGGCCACGGATTGGCTTCGGCGTGTTCAGGACCTCGGCCGCAGGGCCCAATCTGGTTTGCGGACTTCCGCCCGATGCAGCGAGGCGAAAACGGACCCCGAAAGTCCGTTTGAAATCAAATCAATACAGGGAGGTCATTTCGTGAGAAATGGCGCGAGTGACGCGCGTCAAAACAATGCTACTTCTCCAATAAATACAATCACTTACCAGATTTCATACTGCAAGATGTATCTCATTTTGTATCCGGTTTGTATCCCGGTTTTGAAGCTTTCTGGTTGCTAACACCGCCAAAAGCCTCCAACCGGACAAAGAATGCATTTTGCTGCATTTGATTGACCTCGGAGAATGCCTCACTGTCCACGTTACAATTGGCGCGTAGACTAGGGACACGTGAACTCAAACCAGCAAGACGATGGGGTGGCCGGCCGGAGGCGTCAGACTGCGGCGAACAGACCGCCGCATTTAATGGCTCGTATGGCTGTTTATGGCGCAACCACAGCGATCTAAGCGTTACGTTGATCTGGCAGACCAGCGGAGATTATCGCGCGCTCAAGCGGGTCATCTGATTCTGCGTGGTCGAGCTGCGTTCTGCAGCGCTGATCGACAGGAGCCCCCTGTCCCGCTCATGTCCGGTACTTTCCGAAAAGGTCAACGAGTTCAGAAAATTTCTGCCTCTGGCTTTCCGCATCGCCGTCCAGGATAGCCTCTTCAACGCAGTGGGCTGCATGGTTTTTCAGAAGCTCGTCTTCCACCTTGGCAAGTGCAGCCTTGATAGCCTGGATTTGTGTCAGGATGTCGATGCAGTACCGGCCCTCTTCAACCATTCCAGACACGCCGCGCACCTGACCCTCAATTCTCCTCAGGCGGGTTACAACTGATTTAGACGGAGCATGGTGCATTTGACTTATACCTCTCTGGGGTATATTTAACAGTGATTGCGCCAAGGTCAACTCGAGCATGTTTAATACTGCCCGCAAGTTCTTAGTGGTTCTCACACTGTTTGTTTTCAGCGCCGGACAGCTGTGTGCGCACGCGACCGTTTTCTCTTCAGCCACTCCAGCCATCGCGCGTGACACCGGCGCCGAGGCCCACTGCCACGAGCATGAACCCGCCCCGTCCAACCAGGCAAGCCATGATCCGGGGGCCCCTCAAGAGGAATGCTGCACATGCGATCATGCCGCCCTGGTGTCTGCCTCTCCTCAGATAGTGCAAGCGGCCCAAAGTGCCGATGAACTTCCGCCGTTCATTATCCAGAAGGCCGCGATCCGCGCCCTGCCCGTTCTTCTGGACTGGCGTTATGCGCATTTTGGCTGGAGCACCCCGCCCCCCCTGACGCCGCTACAACTGAAAGTCCGCCTGCAGAATTGATCCTGCGATGACACTGCCCGTGCCTCGCGGCCGCGCAGCCTGTTTCATCCGTTCAGCGTGTGCGACCCGCACCCGCTCAATAATCAATCAATTCAAGGACACTTCCAAATGAAACTCTCCCACTCCATTTTTGCGGCTGCCGCTGTGCTTGCGGCCTCGCCAGCCTTTGCGCTTGAAGGCGACACTTCCAGTGCCGCGATGCAGCACTCAGACCATTGCGGCTTGCCGATGGGCGAAGGCACGGTCGCCGGGCTCGACGTCAAGGCATCCAAAGCAACGATCGATCACACGCCCATCGCCGCCCTGAACTGGGACGCCATGACGATGGACTTCAAGGCCGCCAAAGGTGTTGACCTGTCCGCTTTCGCAGCTGGTGAGCGCGTCCATTTCCTCCTGACTGAGGACACAAAGTCAAAGTCTTACAGGATTGAAGCGATGTGTTCGCTCGACGCACCGAAAGGCCTGCACGACGCCTGCATGGGCAAGATGCATGGGACGGCGATGGCGCTCGCGGCAGCGAGCGGCAAATCCTGCGACACGGGTAGCATGGATCATGGTACTATGCCGGGAATGGATCACACCGGCATGAAGGGCATGGACCACGGCAAGATGGACCACAGTCAGCACTGACCGAGCCGCCTGCCACGCGTGGCGCCTCCAGTGCCCGCGGCAGGCGATTCTAACATTAGGAATCGCATCATGCTCACACGACGCAATCTCCTCCGCACGGCGGCTGCCGGCGGTTTCTTTGCCGCATCAAGCGCCCTGCTCCCGG